>CAJUMV010000046.1:0-29106 GCA_910587715.1 uncultured Lachnospiraceae bacterium
CGTTTCTCTGTTGAGAAACTCCAATGCACTCAACAGGGTCTATCCGACCCATAATGTAAATCGCTTGTGCAAATGCACAAGCGATTTTGTGCGATGATGTTCTTGAAAGGGTGCAAAACCCGTTATATAATTGCAGTAACTTAAGAGTTGAAATACGTAAGTGAAGAGGCTTAGTCATATGACTGGTCTCTTTTTTTATGCACTACTTGATTTATTTCAAAGAGGAGGGAAATGAAAATGGAAGGAAATGAGATTAGACAGAAGCAGAAAAAATATGTTTTGCAGTCATGGAGCAGACAGAACCATGTGAACCCGATTCCTGTCGAGCGGGCGGAGGGCATTTACTTCTGGGATTATGAGGGCAACCGTTATACAGATATGTCCTCCCAGCTGGTAAATATGAATCTTGGCTTCGGAAACAAGGATATTGCGGAGGCAATTAAGAAAAAAACAGATCAGTATTGTTTTGTCGGTCCTTCTTATGCGGATGAGTCCCGTGCCGAACTGGCGGAAATGATCATCGGTCTTTTACCGGACAATTTCGGAAAGGTGTTTTTTACCAACGCGGGAGCGGATGCCAATGAAAACGCGGTGAAGATTGCGCGGATGTTTACGGGAAGGAATAAAATTTTCAGCAGGTACCGTAGCTATCACGGTTCCTCTTTCGGGGCGGGTAATCTGACGGGAGAACCCAGAAGGTTTGCACTGGAGCCCGGCGTTCCCGGATTTGTCAAGTTCATGGATCCCTATGTTTATCGGGAATGTATAGACTTCCCCTCGGAGGAGGCGGCGACAGCCTATTATCTTAATAAGCTGGAAGAGCAGATTCTGTATGAGGGAGCCGATGCGGTGGCGGCTATCGTGATGGAGACAATCACCGGCTCAAACGGCGTGATTATCCCACCGAAGGGTTATCTGCCGGGAGTGCGTGCTCTGTGCGACAAATACGGGATTCTAATGGTGTGTGACGAGGTGATGACAGGATGGTGCCGTACCGGTGAGATGTTCGCCTTTATGAACTTTGATGTGAAGCCTGATATCGTCACCTTTGCAAAAGGCGTTACCTGCGGCTATGTGCCACTCGGAGGCGTTGCCGTATCGAGTGAGATCGCGGCATATTTTGATGAGAATCTGCTCTCCTGCGGATTGACCTACAGCGGGCATCCGCTTGCGTGTGCGGCTGGTGTAGCCTGTGTGAATTATTATGAGAAGGCGGGAATCCCAGCGCATGTCAGAGAGGTGGGGAAAACGCTTGGAGAGATTTTGGAGCAGATGAAAAAAGATCATTCCTGCGTTGGTGACGTAAGATATATCGGTCTGTTTTCGGCGGTGGAGCTTGTGAAAAACAAGGAAACGAAAGAGGCGCTTGTGCCCTATGGTAAGGATCCGGACGGCGTGATGGGACGGATCGTGGGGATGCTGAAGGAAAGACGGTTTATGACCTACTCCCATGAAAATATGCTCCTGATAGCACCGCCCTTGATCATCACGGCACAGCAGCTTTCCGAGGAAATGGAAAAGCTTGATGAGGTGTTAGATATTGTTGACAGAGAAATCGGATAAGAATGGGAGCGTGAGAGACATGACCTACTGCTTTTCACAGCCAAAAAGGGTTGTGTTCGGAGAGAATGTATTTGCGGACTGTAAAGATGCCGTACTGGGTATGGGGAGGAAGGCGCTGATTGTGACGGGTCCGATCGTGACAAAGACTGGTCTGACAAAGCGGGTGACGGACTGTCTGGAAAAATGGGGTATACGGTATCATATTTTCAGCGGAATCACAGCGGAGCCTACGGATGAGATGGTCTGCAGCGGCGTAGAGGTTTTCCGGGAGACAGAATGTGACTTTCTGATTGGTGTTGGCGGAGGCAGCCCGTTGGACAGCGTAAAAGCAATCGCGGCAATGACGGTGTCAAAGGGGCGGATTGGAGATTATATGGGAAAGGAAATTTCGGGGAATTTTCCTCCGATGATACTGATTCCGACCACTGCCGGAACGGGAGCCGAGGCAACAAAATTCACCATCATCACGGATGTCGGAAGAGATATCAAGATGCTGTTAAAGGGGGACGATCTGCTGCCGGAGCTGGCGGTCATTGATCCGACCTTTACCTATACCGCGCCTACCGGTGTGGTGGCAGCAACGGGTATGGATGCCCTGACACACGCGGTGGAGGCGTACACATCGAGGAAGGGTAACGCTTTGACAGATATGTACGCGATGGACGCAATCAGACGGATATTCCGGTATCTGCCGGATGCCTATCAAGAACCGAAGGACACTGTGGCGAGGAAAGAGATGTCCATTGCGGCTTATGAAGCGGGTGTGTGCATCAACAATGCAAGCGTGACCTTGGTACATGGCATGAGCAGGCCGATTGGAGCGCTGTTCCACGTACCGCATGGCATTTCCAATGCAATGTTGATCGAAGAATGTCTGACTTTTGCCCTGAGTGGATGTTATAGTAAATTTGCCGCAATTGCGCGGGAAATAGGAGCAGCGACACACCATATGGGAGAGCAGGAGTCCGCAGGGCAGTTTCTGAAGGCGCTCGGAAAGCTTTGCAGGACGTTGGAGATACCGACCTTGCGGGAGTACGGCATAGAGGAGGAAGCTTTTTTGGAGCGGATTGATAAGATGGCGGAGGACGCGATGGCGAGCGGTAGTCCGGCAAATACAATCAAGGAAGTATGCAAAGACGATTTAATCCGCATTTACAAAAAGCTCTGGTAACGGAACGGCAAAGAAGCCACACTGATCATGATTCAGGGGCTTCTTTTTTATATAGATTACAATCAATTACATGAAGGAGGAGAATGTTATGAAAAGAAAAATGATGAGTGTATGGATGGCAATGGTGCTCGGTGTGTCTCTGGCGGGATGCGGGAACAGTGCGGGGACGAAACAGGAGACCGCGCAGATAGAAGAGGCTGATGTCACAGAGGAGGAGACAGACGCTGCGGAAGAGACGTCAGGAGAAGAGACGGCTGAGAGTGAGACGGCAGGCGGAATCGATGCGGATAGTATTAAGATTGGTGTACTTCTAAGCACTACGGGGGATTTCTCGATTTCTGAAACGCCCATGAAAAATGCGGCTGAAATGGCGATTAATGAGATTAACGAGGCAGGCGGGATTGCGGGGGTACCGATAGAACCGATCTATATGGACTACGGCTCCGACCCTGCTATGGCGGCTGAGAAAGCGGAGGAGCTAATTTTGAATAATGAAGTGACGGCTATCGTCGGAACCAATTCCAGTTCTACCAGACTGGCTGTGGAGCCGACGGTAGAGCAGTATGATTCCCTATTGGTGTATAACACCTTTTATGAGGGAGAAACGCCCTCCGATAACGTGCTGTATACCAACACGGTTCCAAGTCAGCAGGTAGAAGGGTTTATTCCCTATATTATAGAGAATCTCGGGAAGAAGATTTTCTTCGTAGGCTCCGACTATGAGTTTCCGAGAAATACGATCAATTACGCAAAGACGCTGACGGAAAGTCTGGGCGGAGAGGTGGTTGGCGAAGAGTACGCGCCCAGCGGTGAGACAGACTTTTCCTCTATTGTCAATAAAATTAAGGAGACAGATCCCGATGTGATTTTCTCCGCGGTGGCAGGTAATTCTTCTGTTTATTTTTATTCGGACTGTGCCCAGTATGGTCTGACACAGCAGGATACGCCGATTTGTTCTGTTGCGTGCCATGAAGGTACCGTGAAGGGAATCGGTGAGGCGGCTGTGGGCTCTTACTCCTGTTTCAATTACTTTAATACCATTGATACGGATGCGAATAAGGAGTTTGTGCAGAAATATATAGATGCCTATGGAACGGAAACAACCGTAAACAACGGTGCGGAATCGACCTATCACGGCGTTTACATGTTGGCTGGCGCGATAGAGGCGGCAGGGACTCTGGATACGGCGGCAATCGTTGCTGCGGCTGCGGGACTTGAGGTAGATACGCCGGCAGGAATCATTCGGATGGATGAGAGCAACCATCACGCATGGCTGAATATTTATATCGGGAAGGTAAATGAGGGATTGACATTTGATATCATATCTTCGACAGATGAGCTGGTGGCACCTATTGTGGATTAGTGGGAGAAGCTTTGGGAGGGCATGCGCCCTCCCAAAACGGAAGGCGGTGAATACATGGAGTTATTTATTTCGCAGTTGGTAAATGGTGTTGGTGCGTCGGCAAGGCTGTTTCTGGTGGCAATCGGATTGGTCATTATATTTGGTATGCTGGATGTTGTCAATATGGCACATGGGGAGTTTATCATGTTGGGCGCCTACTGTGCCTGTATCTGTGTGACAAAATGGCATATACCTTTCGGAATCACGCTTTTGATCAGTTTTCTTTTTGCCGGTGTCATGGGTGTCCTGCTCGAGCGGCTGCTAATCAGAAAGCTGTATGGAAAAGTAGCGGAGACGCTGCTTGCGACATTTGCGCTGACCTATGTCTTTCCGGAGATTATCAGGGGAATTTTCGGCCCGGAAAATCAGAATATGGAGGTGCCGATCAAGGGCAGTCTCTCCTTTGGAAAGATTACCGTGCCAAACTATAATTTGTTTTTGGTTGGTATGGCATTTCTGGCTTTGGGAGTGACGATGCTTTTGTTTTACAGGACAAAATTCGGCATGCAGCTTCGTGCCATCACACAGAACAGGCAGATGTCACAGTGTCTTGGAATTAACAGCGGTAGAATCGATAAGCTGACATTTGCCTATGGCTGTGGACTTGGCGGTCTGGCTGGCGCGCTGGTGGCGCCGGTGGCAAGCGTGACACCGGACATGGGAACAGAGTATGTGGTGGACAGTTTTTTGGTGGTAATACTGGGTGGGCTAAATTCTGTGATGGGCTCTCTTTTTGGCTCTGTGGTTATTGAGGAGTCAATTGCTGCGATGTCTACAGGCATGAGCCTTGTAACAGCAAAACTTTTGGTTTTCTTAGTGCTCATTCTTCTCATCAGGTTTCGACCGCAGGGGTTGTTTGCGCCAAAGGACAGGAGGTAGGAAAATGGTAAAACGATTGAAAAGCTATTCTGCGGATAAGTACATAGCAGTGGCGGCACTGGTTGTTCTTGCGTTTGTTCCGATGTTTTCGGGTCTGTATATGGTAAAACTGATGGGGAAAATACTCACCTTTATGATGCTGGCTCTGGCGCTTGATGTTTTGTGGGGCTATGGAGGATTGATGAATCTGGGGTTTGCGGTTTTTTTCGGGATTGGCGGTTACGTGTTCGGTATTTCTATGGCATGTCAGGAAGGGCTTCCGGCATTTATGAAAGCGGGAGGCATGACAGAGCTCCCGGTCATTTATCAGCCGCTTACCTCGGTTCCGCTGGCATTGTTTCTGGCGGTACTTCTGCCATGTATGGTGGCATTGTTTCTCGGGTGCTTTATCTTTACGAGCAAGATTAAGGGTGTCTTTTACAATTTGATAACCCTCGCCTTCGCGGCGTTGTTTGAACTATTCATCACCACGAACCAAGCCTTTACAGGCGGTTCCAGCGGTATAAACGGCATAGCAAAGGGACTGAAAAAGCTTACTCTTTTCGGGAGACCGATATCTATTGTAGGATGGTATTATCTTGCCTTTGCAGCACTGGTACTGGTTTATCTGTTTTGCCTTTATCTCACGGAATGTCGTTTTGGAAAAGTGATAAAATCCATTCGGGACAATGAGGCGAGACTGCAGTTTCTCGGATATAATCCTGCAATCTTTAAAATTACGCTGTTTTGTATTACCAGTGCGATTGCCGGATTTGCGGGAGCTATGTATATTCCGATGACATCTTTTATCTCTATCGAAAATGTGGGAGTATCTTTTTCTACGATGCTCCTGATCTGGCTGGCGGTGGGCGGCAGAGGTAATTTGACTGGAGCTATGCTTGGCGCGTTGGCAGTAAGCCTTTTACAGAGCCGTCTTTCCAGTATTTTAGGAAACGTATGGCATCTGATTCTGGGAGTGGTTTTGATTCTGGTGGTTTTAGCGCTTCCGAACGGACTGATCGGCACGATAGTTGAACGGCAGTATGATAGTCGTATTACTAAAATGCGTAGTCAAACAGAGGGAGAGGAGGTATAGATTCTGATGGCATATTTAGAGCTAAAAGCGCTGACCGTTGAATTCAATGGATTTCGGGCAGTAAACGACGTAAATCTTTCTGTGGAAAAAGGGGAACACCATGTGATCATCGGACCTAACGGTGCGGGAAAAACAACGCTCATCGATATGATTACAGGAAAAACGAAACCGACCTGCGGTTCCATTCTCCTTGACGGAAAAAACATTTCGGGGCAGGAGCCTTATCGGATAGCGGATAAATATAAGGTTGGAAGAAAGTTTCAGGGACCAAATGTATTTGATTATATGAGTGTGGCGGAAAACGTAGAGGTAGCCCTTTCCGGATACAACGCTCTGGGAAAAACTTTTTTATTTCGTAAGACCAAAGAAATCAGAGGAGAGATTGAGGATATATTAAAGAAGATTAATTTATATGATCAGCGAAGGATGCTGCCGACCTATCTTTCACATGGACAGAGACAATGGCTGGAGATTGGTATGGTGCTTGCGCAAAAGCCGGAGATTATTACGCTGGATGAGCCGACTTCCGGTATGACGGCGGATGAAACTTATAAGACAGGCGAGATGATAAAGACGATCATGAAGGGAAAAACGGTGATTGTCATTGAACATGATATTGATTTCGTAAAGCAGATTGCGGAGCGGATTACCGTGCTGAATCAAGGAGAAATCTTAGCGGAGGGGAGTTATAAGGAAATTACTTCCAATCCAGAGGTGATTAGAGCCTATCTCAAGACAGGCGAGGAGGAATGAGAATGCTCAAGGTGGAAAATATATCCGTAAATTACGGAAAAAGCCGTATTGTGACTGATGTGTCTTTTCAGTTGAACAGAGAGGATTGTCTTGTTATTTTGGGGAGAAACGGCGTTGGAAAGACAACACTGCTCAAAAGTATCATTGGGATTTTACCTTTAAAGGAAGGAAAAATCAGTCTGGAAGATAAAGATATTTCCAAATTAAAGGCATATGAGAGATCGAGAAGCGGTATTGCCTATGTGCCACAGGGACGGGAGATCATCCCGCAGCTTACTGTCAAGGAAAATTTGGAAATGGGCGCAATCGCACATCATATCAGCTATGAGGAAAAGGTGGAGGAAATATTCAGCTATTTTCCTGTGCTCACGCAGCATTTAAAGAGAAAGGGCGGTGTGCTTTCCGGCGGTCAGCAACAGCAGCTTGCAATTGCGAGGGCATTGATGGGAGAACCGCAGATTTTGATTTTGGATGAGCCGACAGAAGGAATACAGCCCAATATTGTCACGGAAATATCAGAAATTTTAGCAAAATACCACCGCGAAAAACAGGTGCCGGTTATTGTAGTGGAACAGAATCTAGGTTTTGCCAGAAGACTTGGCAGCCGATTTTTGATTATACAGAAGGGCTCGGTCGTGAAGCAAGGAAATATGGATGAGTTGACGGATGAGGTCAGCGAAATGTATCTGAGTGTGTAGAGGAGGAATGGAGTATGGATACCTATGTGATAACGATTGCCAGAGGCTTTGGAAGCGGCGGTAAGGAGATTGGGCTGAAATTGGCGGAGCGCTTACAGATTCCCTGTTATGAGAGACAGATTTTGAAATTGGCTTCGGAGGAGAGCGGATTGAGTGAAAATCTGTTCACGCAGGTAGATGAAAAACTGCGAAAAAGATCGGTGTTAAAACGACTGAGAACCATTCCGTTTCACACGGTGGCGGAACCGCAGGATCAGAAATTTGAATCAGATATCAATTTGTATAATATACAGGCGAAGATCATACGTGATCTGGCGGCTGCGACATCGTGCGTTATATTGGGAAAAGCGGCGGACTATATTTTGAAAGATCAACCGAATGTTGCATGTTTTTACATTGAGGCGCCAAGAAGTGCCTGCGTAAAGTCCATTATGGAAAAAATGGGCGTTTCCGAGCAGGAGGCTCACAAATTAATACGCAAAACCGACAAATACAGAGCGGATTATTACAAATATTATACAAATGGGAATTATTGGACGAATCCGGTAAATTATGATTTGACGTTAAACAGTGACAGGGTTGGAAGAGATGCCTGTGTGGATATAATGGAGCATTATGTAAGATATAAATTTCATTTATAAGGGAGGTGCAGCGCATGGTTTATTGTGACGGGGAAAGTCTTAAGGAAAAGATAAAGACATTTTCAAATTTTGGAGACACGGGAAACGGCGGTATTACACGATTGTCTCTGTCGCCG
Source organism: uncultured Lachnospiraceae bacterium (assembly GCA_910587715.1). Taxonomy (GTDB): domain Bacteria; phylum Bacillota; class Clostridia; order Lachnospirales; family Lachnospiraceae; genus UBA3282. The sequence continues at coordinate 8,299 of CAJUMV010000046.1, forward strand.
GAGGCATTGGAAGCCAGACAGGAGTTTGTCAGGCGCATGGAGACTTTGGGTCTTACGGTTGTGAGCGATGATATGGCGAATCTGTATGCGACACTTCCGGGTACAGAAGATTTGCCCGCTATCTTAAGCGGTTCTCATATTGATTCCGTGAAGCGAGGAGGCAATTATGACGGTGTGCTCGGTGTGTTGTCGGCGATGGAGGCGGTTGAGACCATTATCCGGGAGAAAATTCCGCATAAGCATCCTATTACAGTGGTAATCTGGACCAACGAGGAAGGGGCACGTTTCGAGCCGGCTATGATGTCCTCCGGCGTAATCTGCGGGAAATTCAAAAAGGAGGAAATGCTGGCATCAGAAGCCAAAGATATCGCGGGATATACTTTTGGAGACGCCCTTGGGAAGAGCGGATTTTGTGGAGACATGGCGAACCGGATAAGTGCAGAAAACTGCGCCGCCTATGTAGAGCTGCATGCGGAGCAGGGTCCGGTGTTGGATATGGAACGTATAGATATCGGCGTTGTGGAAGGCGTAGTCGGGATGATAAATTATGAGCTGGTCTTTCAAGGGCAGGCAGATCATGCGGGAACCACGCCCATGAAATATAGAAAGGATGCATTATGGGCGGCGGCAAAGGGATTAGAATATCTTCATGAGAAACTGGAACAGCTGGATGAAGAGCTGGTGTATACTACCGGAAAGATTTCGGCAAGCCCAAACATTCATACGGTGATTCCGGGTGAAGTGCGTTTTACCATTGATGCGCGGCATAAAAGCGGCGAAGTTCTCAGACAGGTAGTGGAAATCATAGAAGATATTCCAAAGAAATTAGAGGGATGCAGCGTGAGTACTGCGCCGGCGTGGACAAGAAATACAGTTTCCTTTTCAGACAGACTGGTACATGTGGTGGCAAAAACAGCTGCGAAGTTGGGGTATACCAGCCGCAGAATGTATTCTGGCGCCGGACATGATGCGCAGTATATTTGTTCGCTTGTTCCTACAACGATGATTTTTGTGCCAAGCGATAAGGGACACAGCCACTGCGAATTGGAATATACGCCTTCTGAAAACTGTGAAAAAGGTGTCAATGTGCTGGTGAATACATTACTGGAAATAGACAGTATCTTGTAGCGGTTTCTCATTTTCAACGTTTTCTGATTTTTGCCGGCTGCGGCACAGGGTGAGGAACCACTCGTGTATTTTACTATCCTCGGATAATTCTGGATGGAAGGACAGTCCAATTTGGTTTTCGTATTTTACGGCGACGATATTGCCGTCCACCTTTGCCAGAATTTCCGCCTGTTCATCGGCGCGCTCGATATAGGGCGCACGGATAAAAATCATAGGACAGTTCCCGATTCCCGTCACCGGCGCTTCGGTGACAAAGCTGGCGAGCTGCCTGCCGTAAGCGTTTCGCTTTACGGTGACAGGCAGCGTTCCCAGATGGGCGGAGGGGGCTGTCTTTTCTGTGTGCAATGTGTCTGGCGGCTGCGGGGCAGATATCTGGCGGGCGCAGTGTGAGTCGGGTGCGCTGATTTCCTGTGCCAAAAGAATCAGCCCGGCACAGGTGGCAAGTGTGGGGAGACCGCCCGCAATCAGCTCACGCAAAGGCGTAAACAGCCCGGACTTGTGCAAAAGCTGTCCCTGTACGGTGCTCTCCCCGCCGGGCAGGACGATGCCGTCGATCCCTTGAAGGTCGGAAGGCTGTCTAATTTCCGTGCAGGCAGCACCGAGGGCTGTAAGCATATGTTCGTGTTCTATAAACGCGCCTTGCAGGGCAAGGACGCCAATCTTGATATTTTTCATCGTATCCTCCAGACATTTTACTGTCCGCGCTCTTCCATAATTAGTTTAATTTCAGAGGGATTAATCCCTACCATAGCTTCTCCCAAGTCCTCGGAAAGCCTCGCAATCAGCGCCGCGTCCGTGTAGTTTGTGACTGCCTGCACGATGGAGGCGGCCCGTTTTGCCGGATTGCCGGATTTAAAGATACCTGAACCGACAAAGACGCCCTCCGCGCCAAGCTGCATCATCAGCGCCGCGTCCGCGGGTGTCGCGACACCGCCGGCGGCGAAATTCACAACAGGCAGTTTCCCCTTTTCATGAACATACAGCGCCAGTTCATAGGGAACCTGCAGCTGCTTTGCCGCCTCAAACAGTTCGTCCGGTTTCATAGAGACGAGCTGTCTGATTTGGGCGTTCATTTTGCGCATATGGCGAACCGCCTGCACCACGTCGCCGGTTCCCGGTTCGCCCTTTGTGCGGATCATGGCAGCTCCTTCACTGATTCTTCGCAGGGCTTCCCCTAAATCTCTCGCGCCACAGACGAAAGGGACTTTAAAAGCTGTTTTATCGATATGGTAAACATCGTCTGCGGGAGATAAGACTTCCGACTCGTCGATATAATCGATCTCGATCGCCTGCAGCACCTGCGCTTCCACGAAGTGTCCGATGCGGCATTTCGCCATGACCGGGATGCTCACGGCTTCCTGTATGCCCTTTATCATTTTCGGGTCGCTCATGCGGGATACGCCGCCCGCGGCCCTGATATCTGCCGGAATCCGCTCCAGCGCCATGACGGCGCATGCGCCTGCCTCCTCCGCGATTTTCGCCTGAGCGGGCGTGGTGACGTCCATGATGACGCCGCCCTTTAACATTTGCGCCAGCCCCTTATTCAGTTCATATTGTGTCTGTTCCCTGTTTGTGTGTTCCATAATTTCCTCCATTCTGAAAGCGTTTCTGTGGAGGACGCTGCCAAAATTGATGTGTGCATTGTCCTTCCGGTTGCATTTTGATGGGTTCTATGTTACAGTAAATCTGGTTATATAAAAATAATCAAAGTGATATTAAATTGAATGCCATATGGGGGGTGAAAAAATGCTGACTTATGATTTTGCAAAGGCGCAGGGTCCTTTGTACGAGTATATTTATCAATGCATCAAAGACGACATCATGGAGGGAAATCTGCGGCAGGGAGAGAAGCTGCCGTCCAAAAGGTCTTTTGCGAAGAACAACGGCATTAGTACCATTACCATCCAGAATGCGTATGACCAGTTGATCAGCGAAGGGTATCTTTATACGATTCCGCAGAAGGGCTATTATGTGGCGAAGCTCGAGGGCATGAAAAAGGTGCAGCGGGAGAGCAGCCTTTCCCTGCATATTAACATGCCGGAGGGGCGGGCGTCCTACGAGGTGGATTTGTCCGATAACCGAATGAATCCGGCGCTCTTTCCCTTTTCCATATGGGCGAAGGTTCTGCGGCGCATTATCTCCGCCCAGAGCGGCGAGCTGATGGAGACATCTCCGGCTGGCGGTATTCGGGAACTGCGGGTGGCGATTGCGGAGCATCTGAAATCCTTCCGGGGGATGCTTGTGGACCCGGACCAGATTGTGGTCGGCGCGGGAACGGAGTATCTGTATGGGCTGCTCGTGCAGCTTTTGGGAAATAAAAGGCAGTACTGCGTGGAAAATCCGGGTTATCGGAAGATTGTGCAGGTGTACAGGCAGTACCATATATCCTGTAAGTACGCGGATTTGGATGAAAAGGGAATGACCTTCGAAGGGCTGTGTGCCACCGGAGCGGATATCGCGCATATCAGCCCGAATCATCATTTCCCGACAGGAATTACCATGCCTGCCGGAAGACGGTATGAGATTTTGGCGTGGGCGAATGAGAGGGAGGGACGCTATATCATCGAGGATGATTATGACAGCGAGTTTCGGTTAAACGGTAAGCCGATACCGACCCTGTTCAGCATGGACGCCTGCGAGAAGGTGATTTATATGAACACCTTTTCCAAATCACTCACGCCCACCATCCGCATCAGCTATATGGTTCTGCCGGTGCACCTGATTAACCGTTTTTACAGGGAATTGTCTTTTTATGCCTGCACGGTCTCTAACTTTGAACAGTATACGCTTGCCGCCTTTATCAGGCAGGGGTATTTTGAAAAGCATATTAACCGGATGCGATTGTATTACAGCAGGCAGAGGAAAAAGATGATGGAGACAATCAGGAAAAGTAAATTAAATACTGTGTGTGAAATCATGGAAAATGATTCAGGATTACATTTCCTGATACAGGTGAAAACCGACAAGGTGGACGAAGAAATTCTCCGTGCGCTGAGAGAAAAGGGCATTCGGATAAACGCGCTGTCAGAGTTTTTTTTTACGCCCAGTGAGAGGAAGCATTGCTTTATCATCAATTATTCTAATGTGGATATGGAGAAGGCAGGAAAGGCATGTGATATTTTTTATCAGATTATGATGGAATAAAGCGCCTATTTCTCAAAACCGTGCACCCAGTCCGCCTTCAAAAAATAGAGCAGGAAAACAATAGAGCTCAAGCTCCATGTCAGTGGATACGCCCAGAAAATCATCTGGATTTTCGGGATAAAGTACAGGATAATTGTGATATAGCTCACCCGGACGATACACCAGAAACAGAGCATGGTGAACATCGGCACGGCGGCTTTTCCGGCGCCCCTCAAGATACCCGCGATACAGTGGGAGAAGGAGAGCAGGAAATAGAAGAGCGTGACTGTCCGGGCATGGGTCGTCCCGTAGGCGATTACCGCTGTAGTGCGGTTGAAAGCCGCAATCAGGGTCGGTATGGTCAAATAAATAAAGACGCCCACAAGCTCTGCCGTAATGACGGAGCAGAGGATACCGAAGCGCGCTCCCTTTTTGGCGCGCTCGTACTGTTTTGCGCCCAGATTCTGGCTGATAAAGGTGGTAAGCGCCATAGCGAAGCAGGTGATGGGCAGGAAACCGAAGCCCTCGATTTTAGAGTAGGCGCCGCTGCCCGCAACAGCCATCTTGCCAAACTTGTTGATGTTTGACTGCACGACCACGTTGGCGAGGGCGATGATGGAATTTTGAAATCCCGCAGGCAGACCGTTTGCGATCACCTCGTGGAGCAGGGGGAGATCGAAACGGATGCGCCTTATGAATAAGCGGTAATCGTCCGGGCTCTTCCTTGTGAGCCGCCACAGACATAAGAAAGCGCTGATAAACTGGGAGAGGAGCGTTGCGAGGGCGGCTGCGCCGACGCCGAACCCCATAACGGCGATAAACAGCAGATCCAGCACAATGTTGACGGCGGACGACACGATCAGATAAATAAGCGGGTGCCTGCTGTCCCCGACGGACTGTAAAATTCCCACAAAGACGTTGTACATGACAAAGGACAGCGAACCGAGAAAATAAATCCGGAAATAGACCGTGGATTCGGGCAGTACGTCAGCGGGCGTCCCCATCCAGATAAGGATGCGGGAAGTCAGGACAGTGCCGAACACGGTCAGAAAAATGCCCGAGGCAAGCCCGAAGGCAACCGTCGTGTGGACGGCTTTCTGCACTTCTTCTATTTTCTGCGCGCCGTAATATCTGGCGATGACGACCCCAGCGCCCACGGAAATACCCTGAAAAAATCCGACCATGAGAAAGATCAGGTTGCCAGAGGAGCTGACGGCGGCGAGCGCGTTGCTGCCAAGGAAATTGCCGACGATCAGAGAGTCGGCGGTATTGTATAGTTGCTGAAACAGATTGCCCAGAAAAAGCGGGAACGCGAAAGCGACGAGCTGTTTCCAGATACAGCCCTCCGTCAGCAGGGTGGTTTTTGCGGTGGATGTTTCGTTGTGCATGGCGCCTCCGTTTTCATAACTGTATAAATCGCCGACGATAAATAATTTTCGCCGACGTTATTTTTATTATAGCACAAAGTTATCGGCGTGGGAGTGTTTCGTAAAATTTCATTTTTTTGTCCGCTGCGGTTTGGATTGATGCGATCAAGCAACTTATTTTGCCATAACATGGGAAGATGTGATATGATAAAATAAGTATGGCAACAGAAATTGAGGAAAGGAAAGAGCGGAAATGTTTGGAATTGTATGGACAATTATAGTGATATACATTTGTTATCGCATTTATAAACAGCGGATGGAGAATACATCTGGGGATAACCAGAGCGGGCAGCTGCCGAATACGCAGGGACAGATCCAGACGTCCCGGATGCAGAGACCAATGTATAAAAGTCCTTTTGTGCAGCCGCAGGCAAAACAGGCTCCGCAGGCGAAGGCACAGACAAAACAGACGGCGGAGAGCCGGGCAGACAATAAGGAAGAGCAGGAGTCCACCCTAGCATATCTGGAGGAAAAGGCGAGACAGGACGCCATAGAGCATGAGATGGAGAAACGCGAGGAGGCAAGACGGCTCTATGAAAGCTCCGGCGGGCTTCGTCCGGCGCAGAGGCTTTACGCGGGGGACAGTGTGCCGAACGGCTGCAAATGTGTTGTCTGCGGTTACTGTGCGGCGGAAAACCTGATTCCCGTTTCGTCGCGCGAACGGTTCAGCTGTTATTTCTGCAGGGAACGGCTTGATACATAGAGTACAGAGGAGAAGTATCTTTATTGTCTGATATGTGGTGCGGACAGTAACTATGGGGGTTACATATGGGAGAACAGGGACTCTGGCATGACAGAGAAAGCTATATGAATCTGGTGATGGATAAGTGGAACAGGCTGGCGGACGACACTTATATTTTTGTCCTGCATCCGGAGCAGAACAGTGCGTGGTTTTCCGATACGACGAGGTCGTATTTCGGCATCGAGGACGCCTATGCGCCGGATCACTATGAGGTGATGCGCCGTCTGATTCATCCCGACGATTTCTGGGAGTACGAGGAGGGAATTCCCGAGAGGCTGCGCGGGATCAATCTGGACAGAGAACTGTGTGTCCGAATGAAGGATGTGTCCGGGGAATATCACCTGTACAGTTTTCACACGGATATCGTGGCGGGAGATCAGGATGTGGAAGACCATCTGATCGTTCTTTTGCACAATGAAAATGTACTGCCGAGAATTGACGCCCTGACGGACTTATATTCCCATGCGAGATTTGATGAGGATGTTGAGTCGGTAATTCAAAAACAGCAGCCCTTTGCGGTTCTGATGATTAAACTGGAACGGTTTACGAATCTGAGTATCATATACGGCACGGACTTTACGAACCAGCTCTTGAAGGAGACGGCGCTGCAGTTTATTTTTATGATGGATGAAAACAGCGCGGTGTACCGTTTGGACGGCCCGAAGTTCGGCTTTATCTTAAAGGGATGCGGTAGGGAGCAGCTGCTTGCCTTTGAGGAGAAGCTCCGAGAAAAGCTGGTGAAGGGCGTTGTGGTAAACAATCGGAAAATTACGCTGAAAATCTGTGCGGGTGCCATTCTGATCGAACAGCAGTATGACGGCAAAGCGGATTCCCTCACATCAAAGGCGGCTTACGCGCTGGGGCATTCGGAGACGGAGCATCAGAGCAGGCTGATTATTTTTAACGACGAGGTGCGCACGACTAAGAGTGTGGATCTGGAGCTGATGAAGGTGATTCACCAGTCGGTGCGGGAAGGCTGTTCGGGCTTCTATGTGGAGTACCAGCCGATTGTGGTTTCCGGGACAGGCCGTATCGTTGGGGCGGAGGCGCTTGTGAGATGGCGCAGAGAGCCTTACGGAACCGTGCCGCCCGGTATGTTTATCGAATGGATGGAGACAGACCCCGCCATGTATGAACTGGGCAATTATGTGCTGCAGACGGCGCTGCGGGAGACAGGAGGGCTTCTTTCGATTCTGCCGGAATTTGTGGTAAATGTCAATGTGTCGGCAAGGCAGATGGAGCGGGAGGGATTTCGTTCGGAGGTGCTGCATATTTTGGAGCAGACCCGGTTTCCGGCAAGCCATCTGTGTCTGGAACTGACAGAGCGGTGTCGGGATATGCCGCTTGACATGATAAAAAGGGAAGTGGAGTTTTTTCAGGGATATGGCATCCGTATGGCGATGGATGATTACGGAACCGGGAGCGCTTCTTCCGGAATCGTGCTGTATGCACCGATGGATGAGATCAAGCTGGATATGAGCTTTATCCGGGGCATTACCGAGGACGCGAAAAAGCAGGCGATGGTTAAATCAATCGTGGAGTTTGCCAATAGCTGCGGCATGAGCACCTGTTTGGAGGGTGTGGAAACCGAAGAATTGCAAAATTATCTGCGGTTCTATCAGGCGACGTGGTTTCAGGGGTATTATTATTCGAGACCGGTTGAAATCGGGAAACTGCGGGAGTTAATGCAGGGATCATGAACAATAAATGCAGGAATCATAAATTATATCCATTTTTTGCGGGATTGCTTGTACTGGTGTGCGCCATGTGTTTTTGTATGCCGGTTTTCGCGAGTCCCCAAAAGGTCAAGGTGGCTTTTTTCCCGATGAACGGCTTCCATACCTATTCGGAAGCCGACGGCTACGGCGGCATGGATGTGGCGTATCTGGAAGCGCTTCGCGTGTATACCGGGTGGGATATCAGCTATGTGATGTGTGACAGCTGGAATGAGGCGCTGGAAAAGCTGGAGGCGAAAGAGGTGGATCTGGTGGGATCGGCGCAGTATTCCGAGGAGCGGGCTGAGATCTTTGAGTTTGCTTCGCTCTCCAGCGGCTACACATACGGCTGTCTCTTTGTGGAGAAGGACAGCAGCATGGATTTTGAAGATTTTGACCGCATGAGGGATATGACTTTCGGCGTGGTGGAAAGCTATGTCCGCAAGCCTGAATTTTTCGAATATCTGGACAGAAACGGTATTGCCAGCCCACGGCTTAAGGAGTACGCCACGACGCAGGAGCTGCAGGCGGCGCTGGGGAGCGGGGAGATCGACGTGGCGGCGCATACCCTGACGGAGGTGGAGGAGGGGCAGTGTCTCGTCGGCAAGTTTGCCTATGCGCCTTACTACTATATGACATGGAAGGGCAACGAACAGCTCATTGCCGAGCTGAACATAGGGATTGAGGAGCTTTATATGGACAATCCCACGCTGGAGCAGGAGCTGATCAGCACTTACTATGAGAACAGATGGGAGAATTTTGCGGCGGAGGAACAGCAGTATATCGATAGGGGCGTGCCGGTCAGAATCGGATTTTATCAGGACACGAAACCTCTCTCCTACATCAACGAGCAGGGAGAGTATGACGGCATCTATATCCAGATATTGAAGGCGATTGCCGCAAGAAGCGGAATAAAAATGGAGCTTTGCCCGCTGGACCGGGGCGATTACTGGAAGGAGCTTCTGGCGGCTGGGGAGATTGACTTTTATGTGGGCGCGAACAACATGCAGCTTGCGCGGGACGAGAACATCCGTCTGACCAGCTCTTTTATGCACTATAATGCCATTATCATTTCAAAGAGCGACTACGTGCGCATGAATCAGGGCACGTCCCTTGTGCTGACAAACGGCCGTACTTACTGGGCGGACAGCATGAAACAGAACGGCATCAACGGGACGGCTGTCTACTGTGACAGCGCGAAGGACTGCCTGGAGATGGTGAGAAAGGGCGACGCGGATATCACCATACTCAACACGATAGAGTACAATTATCTATCCAAAAACGAGCGGTTTTCCGACTTGATAGAGTGGGACAATTACCGGTATCAGTCGGGCAGCACGCTGGCGGCAGCGAGGGATGTGGATCCGATTCTCTTTGACGTGATCAATAAGTCCCTGCGGCTGATCTCGGAGGCGGAGAAGGAAGACATCATCAACCAGTACATGAATATTTCCTATACGGATTATAATCTGACGGACTATCTGTATATGAACAAGGACGTGATCATGATCGCGGGCACGGTGCTTGTCCTGTTTGTCGTGTCTGCCCTCGTGGTGTCCCGTACAAGGCGGAAAGCATACCAGATTCTGGAACAGAAGAACGGGGAGCTGCAGATTGCCATTAAGGAGGCGGAGAAAGCCAATATGGCTAAGACGGAGTTTCTCTCGCACATGTCCCACGATATCCGGACGCCCATCAACGGCATTATGGGGATGCTAAATATCGCCGAAAAGAATCCGGACGACCCGGAAAAACAGCAGGACTGCCGACAGAAGATCAAAACTTCGGCGGAGCATCTGCTGTCGCTGATCAACGATGTGCTGGATATCAACAAACTGGAGAGCGGCAACGTGGAAATCAAGGAGGAAGTATTCTCTTTGCCGCAGCTTTTTACAAACTGCGCTACGATCGTGGGCGGGCAGGCGGCTTCCAAAAAGATTGAACTGACAACCGTCTTCGAGGAAAATCAGTTTTCCCACACTGATTTTATCGGCAGCCCCCTGCACATCAAGCAGATTTTGATTAACATAGCGGGCAACGCCATCAAGTATAACAGACCTGACGGCAGCGTCCATATGAGCTGTGAGGAGATCTCCGAGGAGAATGGGATCGCGCAGATCCGCTTTGTCATTTCCGATACGGGCATCGGGATGAGCAAAGAGTATATGGACCATATTTTTGAGCCGTTCACGCAGGAATCAAACGACATGAGCGCGCGCACCACCTATCAGGGTACGGGGCTTGGCATGACGATCACGAAAAAGCTGATCGACAGTATGGGCGGCACCATCAAGATTGAGAGCGAGCAGGGGAAGGGCAGCGTGTTCACGGTTGTACTGCCTTTGGAGATCGCCGTGCGGCCGGAGGAGGAGACGGAGAACGCGACGCCTGCGCAGGTGGAGATTGCCGGGAAACACGCGCTTCTTGTGGAGGACAACGAGTTAAATCAGGAGATCGCCCAGTTTATTCTGGAGGACTTCGGCCTGCAGGTGACCATTGCAAACAACGGGCAGGAGGCGGTGGAGCTTTTTGAGCAGGCGCAGCCGGGAACATATCAGATTATCTTTATGGATGTGATGATGCCCGTGATGAACGGGTACGAGTCGGCGAAGGCGATACGCGCGCTGGACAGACCGGACGCGGCGAAGATTCCGATTATCACCATGACGGCGAACGCCTTCGCGGAGGACGTGCAGGCGGCGAAGGATGCCGGGATGAACGAGCACATTGCGAAGCCGCTCGAGGCGGACATGATCGCGAGGGTGCTGTCTGAGTGGCTTGGAGAGTGAGGGTTTTGTAAAAGATGAAACATATTTTGCTGGCGGAGGATGATGCTTCGCTGTCGTCTACGCTTGTATATGCGCTGGAAAAAGAGGGGTATCGCACGACGCATTGCAAAAAGATTGCAGACGCACTGCGGGAGACAGCCACAGCTGATTTTGATCTCGCGATTCTTGATATGCAGCTTCCCGATGGTTCCGGCAGGGAAATCGCGTCTGCATTACAGTCCGCCGAAATTCCGATCTTGTATGTGACTGTCGTGGATGACGAGGACGAGATTGTGAAATCCTTTGATGACGGTGCTGTCGATTATATCACCAAACCGTTTCGTATGCGGGAACTGTTGGCACGGATTAAGAGGGCGCTGCATGAAAAGGACAACAGCGAAATTTTAAAAATAGGAGAGGCGGTTATTGACATCGAGTCGGGGAAAGTCCGTATCAAAGATCGGGAAATCGGTCTGACGGCGTTGGAATACCGGCTCTTGCTTATATTTGCGCAAAATCAGTCCGTTCTTTTAAAGAGAGAACAGATTCTGGAGCGCATCTGGGACATAAGCGGCAACTTTGTGGAGGATAACACGCTGACCGTATATGTGAAAAGACTGCGTGAAAAACTGGGGGATGCGGTTTCTATTACAACTGTCAGGGGGATCGGGTATCGTGTGGATTAACAAAAAAGAACTGCTATCGCTTTCCGAGGGAATCCGTGCGGCGCTGGACGGACAGCCCTTTGATCCGCGCGACAACAGGGAAGGCGTGCTCAGCATGTTAAAAAACGATATCTATACGCTGACAAATGCAGGGCAGGAACAGAACAACGTATTGGAGCAGGAAAAGGAACATCTGGCGGCATATCTGTCCGACATATCCCATCAGTTAAAAACGCCGATTTCTTCGATTCTCCTCATGACGGAGCTTATGACCGACGCGCCGGAAGAGAAAAAACAGGAGTTCCTTCTCGGTATCAAAAAGGAAGTCCGCCATATGGAGTGGCTTGTGACCGCGCTTCTAAAGATGGCAAAGCTGGATTCCGCCACTACGAATTTTCACACGCAGGAGATATTGGTCAGTCACTTGTTGAGAGAGGCGCTTAAGTCGTTGGATATCGTACTGGATATCAGAAACCAGACAGTACGTCTGGAACGTGACCTGTCCCTGTTCTGCGATCCAAAATGGACGGCGGAGGCGCTGATCAATCTCTTGAAAAACGCTTCGGAAGCTTCGGGGGAAAACAGTGAAATTCTGGTAGAATGCGGTCAAAATCCGCTCTATGACTGGATTGCGGTCACGGATGCGGGAGAAGGTCTTAAAGATAAGCAGATTGCCGGTCTGTTTCGTCGGTTTGAAGGTTCACAGAAGGAAAACGGTTATGGAATCGGGCTGCCCCTCGCGCTCTCTATCATGCGCGCGCAAAACGGGGATATCGAGGTGGCGCCGGGCGGGAACGGAGAGGGCGCCACATTTTTGATGAAATTTTATAAATAGTCACCGGGGAGTCACTTTTCTTATTTAAACTTAAGATAAACGACGGGACAGATTTTGATTTTCCATGTTGTTACTGTCGTAAAAGTAAGTAAGAAAAGAGGTAGCTTATGGAAATTTTGGAAGTAAAGGGGCTGACAAAGATATATGGAAAAGGCGGCAGTCAGGTGACGGCTTTGGATCATGTCAGCTTTCAGGTCAAAAAGGGCGAGTTTGTCGCCATTGTGGGAGCGTCGGGCTCGGGGAAATCGACGCTTATGAATCTGATGGGCGGGATTGACCGCCCCACGTCGGGAGACGTCATTGTTGACGGCAGGCATATTTTCGATATGGATGAGAGCGCGCTGGCGATTTTCAGGCGCAGAAATATCGGCATTGTCTATCAGTTCTATAATTTGATTCCCAATTTGACCGTGGATGAAAATATCATGCTTCCCTGTCTGCTGGATAACCGAAAGCCTGACGAGCGGAAACTGGAAAAAATTTTGAAGATGACAGGCTTGATGGAGCGAAGGGCGCATCTTCCGGGGGAACTCTCCGGCGGTCAGCAGCAGCGCGTTTCCGTGGGAAGGGCGCTCATCAACGATCCGGCGTTTCTTATGGCGGACGAGCCCACAGGGAATCTGGACAGCAGGGCGGGCAGGAAAATCATGGAACTGCTCACGGCGGCAAACCGCAGGGAAAACCAGACTCTGATTTTAATCACCCACGACGAGAAGATTGCCCTGCAGGCGGACAGAATCCTCACCATCAGCGACGGACGAATCGTCAGAGATGAGGTGATGTGCGCATGAATATTTTATGCTCCTTTGCCTTGAGTCAGATTAAGAGAAAAAAGAGCCGGACAGCGATCACGGCTTCGGCAATAGCGCTGTCCGCGGCGCTTCTTACGGCAGTCGTCAATTTTGTGGCAAGCGGCAATGCGATGCTTGCGGGTTTTCTTGGCGAGGACTACGGTTTGTATGGCGGCGCTTATTTGACGCTGCTGCTCGTTCCCGCCGTGTTTCTGGCGGCGCTGATCGCGGCGATGTCCGTCATCGTTATCTCCAACGCGTTCCGCATGAGCGCGAACGAGCGGATGGCGCAGTTTGGCACGTTAAAATGTGTGGGTGCGACGAAGAACCAGATCTATAAAACGATCATGTATGAGTGCGCTCTGTTGTGCACTGTGGCGATACCTGTCGGCATTCTTTTGGGATATCTGCTCAGCTTTATTGGTATCCGGGTGACGAATCTTTATATGGATGAGCTGAACGTGCTGGTGCGTTCCATGATGAAGCGGATAACTTTAAACCTTTCCTTTGTGTTTTCACCGGTGGCGCTGATTGTTTCTGTTGTGATTTCTCTGGGAACGGTTCTCTTTGCAGCAATGCTTCCGGCACGGAGAGCAATGCGCATTTCCGCGTTGGACTGTTTGAGAAACGGCGGCGAGACGGATACGTCGGGATATAAGCGGACGAAAATTACGATAGATGCAGGTAAAAGAATCGAGTGCCGGATGGCGCGAAAAAACGTGTCGTCTTACCGCAGACGGATGCACTCGGCGGTGACGGCGTTTGCCATCAGCATTATGCTGTTTATCACGATGAGCGGCTTACAGGAAATTGCGGAGGGCATACAGAATTATATCTATGTGGATTACGGGTATGCCGTGATCGCGGATTATACGGCAAAGTTTAAAAATACCATCCATCCGGAAACTGGGCGCAGACAGCAGGTGTGCGCATACCCGATTGACGCCGGGACAGCGGAGGAGATTACGCGGCAGTTCAGGGAATTTGAGGAGACGGATGTTTATGGGAGCGGGCAGGACTATTCTACCTATGCCGCCCGCCTTGCCGCGCAGGATATCACGGAAGAGATGCGGCAGGTTTTGGCAAAAGGCTCCGGGGAGGAACAGCCGGAAATTATTTTGGATGTGGAACGGATCATTCTGGATGACAGGCATTACGCCGAGCTGTGCGCACAGGCTGGCGCCGCCTATGGCGGGGTGATACTGCTCAACGATTATAAATATAACGACAACGGAACAGAGCGGCATATTGCACCTCTGTCTGCGGCGGCCTCTGTGTTGGAATTGGAGAAGGCTGACGGCAGTTTGGAGGAGATTTCGATTGACGGTGTGCTGACTACGGCGGAAATTCCCGAATCATTGATGTACCCGAATACAAATCCAATCCGGCTCGTCGTCCCTGCCGAGGGAATGTCAGTACGCGGTTATAATTGGATGGCGAATCCGGAGGATGAGGAAGGATTTATGGCGTATGCAAGGGACGTACTGGAAAGCTATTTTCCGCAGTACGGCATGGATTACGACGAGGCGGGGTATACCAGCAGGGTGTTCGGTGCGCAGGACTTTGCAAAGATCATGAATATCGCGATCATTCTTGCCGCTTTTTTCCTCTATGCCTTTGTGTTTCTGCTGGGGCTGATCGGCGTGTTGAATGTGATAAGCACCGTCAGCTTCCAGATCAAACTGCGGGCGAGGGAGCTTGCGGTTTTGCAGAGCGTGGGCATGACGTCCGGCTCGATCCGGAAGATGCTCAGTATAGAGAGCATTCTATGCGCGGGGAAAGCGCTGGTTGTCGGGCTGCCGTCCGGTATGGGTATCGTTGCCGTTATGGCGCACTGTGTGAAGAAGCTGTTCCCGATTTCCTTCCATATGCCGTGGGCGGCGATTGCGATCACGATTGTGATCTCCCTTTTCGTCATGTGGGGCACCGTGCGGATTTCGGCGGGGGCACTCAAGAAGCAGAATATTATTGAGACGATCAGAGTTTGATAACCCGGCAGCTTATAAAAAGGTGTCCGTGGCAAGACAGCTCAAAAGCTCCCATGCGGCGTCGCGCTCCCGTTTCTGTTCCGCGTTCAGCTCCTCATAGGGGCAGAGCATGGGGTGCTGTCTTGCAAAATCGTCCCGGGCTGGTCCATAAGTCCAGTTGTAGAACGTATAAAAGCGCAGCCAGCGGGAATGGTCGAGCCTGCGGTACATATCGCGCATGGAATCAGACTTTTTGTTTTTGACATATTCCGCATTTGCCGCCTTGATGATTGCGGGGGTGATCTCCGTGAGCGTCTCGTCATGCAAAAGGATGCGTATTTTCATCAAAATATGGTCCGCCGCCGAGATTTTGGATTCCCGGTGGATGGCGTCAAGATCATCCCAGCTGAGGGTGGGGTAGGAGACGGACCGGCGGAACAGGTCGTTGATTGCGACGGCGGCTTTGTTCAGGGCAGTGCGCATAATCTGATTCGGCGTATAGATATCCTCGTTCGCGCCAAAGAAGGATACACCGGGCGCCTTCTGGCTGCTGCGCAGGTGGATCTGCCCGTGTATCTTATAGTAGCTGTTTAATCTCCAGAATATGTTCCAGCCGTCCGGCTCGTCATCCGTACAGATGATGATGCGGTCGGCACGCTCCAGAAGACCGGCGCATTGTTCCCACAAATCATCGTGAAAAATGAGAGAGTCCATTGTCTCAGATTCCCGGTTCATTGAAAATGTCTCGTGCAGATGGCTGTGCATGGCGAGAAAGACACTGGCGTCCCCGAAAATATGGTAGGCGACATGCTGATCGACAGAGATGATATTCGTCAGGATGGCGCGTTCCAGAATGCAGCGCCCGTAATTTCCAAAGCCGATGATCACAATGGTATTTTCAGAGCTGCACAGCGGTCTGGAACGCCAGTATTGTCTGGCGCAGCAGTCGTAGCTGTGGAAGAAACTGATATTTCCGGAGAGGGAGTCACGCCCGTTCGTTGTTCTCGCGTACACCTCTACGGGTAAGGTATGTAAATTGGCGGCGCGGATGTTCACGCCGATATCATTCTCCTTCATAAAGAAAATTTTGCATCTTGTGCCGCTGTTTTTCTTGTGCGCCACGATTCTGGCTGGGGAAGCGCTGATAAACAGACACGGATAGTCCGGAAATTCCATCTGGTCATTTTTCTTTTCGCCAAAGATAATGATGGCGTCAGAATCTTCCTTGCAGATATTTTCAGCCAGCGTGCCGGCTTCTATTCCGTAGTCCGCAAAATAATACCAGTTCTTTTTTCGCTGCAGACCGAGCAGGAAAAAGGGGAGTCCCTCGCTTGTGACAAAGGAGATCACAGCGCCGAACAAGGTCATCATGATACCTGCGGAGAGCAGCAAAAATACAGCCCCAACCGCGTGTCCAAGGGGCGTTACGGGCGTCAGATCACCGTAGCCGACGGTGGTCAGCGTGACGAGAGAGTACCAGCAGGCATCGCCAAAAGAGCGGATGGTGGCGGCGCTGTCGGCATGTTCGGACAGATAAAGGACAAACAGTAGCCCGATATACAGGAGCATCAAAAATATGGTTATACGCAGATATACTTTATGGTTTCGCTTCATAAAATGCTGTCTCCTTTACCGTATTCCAATAGAAATGCCTGTAAAGCGTATTACAGCTTAAAGATTCCCGGTTTGGAGAACGGTCCCGCAAGCGGCATCTCTCCGTGCGCATTTCCGTAATAATCCGTATCGAATACGATGGGAGAGCCGTCCGGGTTTTCAAATTTCTGCTCCGGCTCAAACGCAATGCCGAGCACATCTGTGGTGATGACTTTGTTCTGCGATTCGGGCATGTAGTCATAGACATTCGTCTTTAGGACAAAGCCTTCCGCCGTCTCTTCCAGACAGACCGATACTTTGTTTGTATCATCCACAAAAGCTTTTTCCTTCGACATGGGCTTTGCGCCGTTAAAATAGGCGTTCCCTGCCGCCCATACCGGGAGCGGGTTGTAGTACCTGTCGCTGGGTGCCGATCCCATCCCGCAGTAGCCTTTAAACTGCGCCTCGTATTCTTCCTGCGTCGGGTACGCCTCGTAGGGAATCGTGCCCGCAACAAGGTTGCCGTCCGTCCACTCGTCATCCTTCATGGCATCCGCCATCTGCTTTAAGCCCGGGCGGAAGTCCTTCTGGATGAAAATGTTGTTGTAAAACCGCATGTCCCCGTGCAGAATCGTCATAAAGCCCGCTATCTCCGTGCGGTGGGGCACATGGTATGGCGTATAGCGCGGCGAGAGTCTGGTGAGCGCACCGTTTGATACGCCGCGCCCTACGGCAGTAAAGGAACCGGCGATCAGATTATGTACGAGGGCAACGCCCTGTGTGGCAAGCTTCAGCGCACAGTCGGAGAGGAGCACGTTGTGATCGATAAGCGTGGGTCCGTGGGACACCTCGATAAAAATATCCTCTCCGATTTCGTTTCCCTTTATGTGGTTGTATTCTTCCGGCAGGCAGTTGTCGAAGAACAGATTTCCGGTCACCCTTGTGCCCTGTGCCTGCCAGTCGAGCCACAGACCGCGGGTACAGTGGTAAATCCGGTTGCGGCGTATAGAGACGTCGATCGCCGCGTGCATCTTGATGCCGCCGATCTCCGCGCCGCCCAGATTCTGTTTGTTGTTGATATGGTGGATCGTATTGTCCTCAATGACGGAAAAGACACCGCCCAGATGCCCGACGATTCCCGTCTGTCCGCA
This sequence comes from uncultured Lachnospiraceae bacterium, assembly GCA_910587715.1. Taxonomy (GTDB): domain Bacteria; phylum Bacillota; class Clostridia; order Lachnospirales; family Lachnospiraceae; genus UBA3282. The sequence goes on from CAJUMV010000046.1 coordinate 26,204, forward strand.
GTCGTGGATGTCGCATCTTCTGACGATGTGGGAGCCGATGGTCTCCTTGCTCCATCCTTCCCGCTGCGCCTGACAGATGCAGTCGCGTTCCGTCTGCGTGCCGTCCTTGTATTTCCATTTGGACCACTTGTTGTCGTTCTCCGGCTGCAAGTATTTCCCGAGAGAGATGCCGGAACATTTCGCCTCATAAATTTCACAGTCCTCGATAATCCAGCCTTTAGACCAGTGTGGACCGATCATTCCCTCCTGATATGCCGTCGGGGGCGCCCATTGCGTCGCCGCCTGCCTCACGGTAAAGCCGGACAGCGTGATGAAGCCTGCGCCTTCTTTTTCCGGGTAGAAGCAGTTTTTCCTCACGCTGATTTCCACATTTTCTTCATTGGGATTTTTCCCCTGAAAGTTGGCGTACAGAATGGTCTCATCCGTCTCTTCATCCTGAACCGTATACCAGACGTAGACAGAAAATTCCGGGTCCCATGAAGCTGTGCTTTTCTCAGGGTGGAGTACCTTCTCGTATTCGGTTACCTCGTACATGGACTTGTCGTCTAAGTACACGTCGCCGGTATGGGCGATCATGGTCGCCACAAACCAGTCGCCGTACACGAAGGTCGTGTAGGGATTATAAGCGCCAAATATTTTATTGGAAACTTTCGCTTTCCAGACATTGCCCTCGCTAAGCTCCCAGTTTTTGACAGGCTCCGCGCCCGTGATCACAGCCGCGCGCCCGGTCTCCGAACGGTAAACGATTCGGGCGTCCTCCCTGCCGCCGTTTACGGGGTTTACCGCCTCCCTGTAAATGCCCGGTGCGACGATCACCTCATCCCCGGGCATGGCTTTATCAGCCGCCTCCTGAATCCGCACGAAAGGTTTCTCAAGGCTGCCGTCCCCGCCCTGCGCCGCATTTGCATTTACATAGTATTTCATAAGATATCCTCCTTGTCGCTGAATTGATTTTTAGGTGTAGATATTATATTATTATCATAACAAAAACAGGGCAAAACGCAAGGGAACACTATATCTATTTCAATCAAACAGGAGGACTTATGATCTTATCTGACAAGGCGATTATGTCATTGCTGAAGGAAGGCACATTATCCATTTCACCGTTGCAGGATAAGCAGATTCAGCCTGCAAGTGTGGACATCAGACTTGGAAATACATTCAGTGTGGTGGAGGATTCCTCCGCGCCGATTCTTACGTTATCGCAGGAGATGGCCTACAAGGAGATCCGTGCGGAAAAATATCTGCTGATGCCGGGGCAGTTTGTTCTTGCGACAACAATGGAATACATCAAGCTGCCGGACGATCTGACGGCGTTTGTGGAGGGACGCAGTTCCCTTGGACGGATGGGGCTGTTTATTCAAAATGCCGGATGGGTCGATCCCGGATTTTCGGGTGAGATTACGCTGGAATTGTTCAATGCGAACCGTTGTGCCATCGAGCTGCGTGCCGGGCGCAGAATCGGACAGCTTGTTTTTGCGAAGATGGATCAGGCGGCCTGGCATCCTTACCGCGGCAAGTATCAGGGACAGCGCGGGGCTACGGGTTCGAGGGTGTATTTGGATGAGGAAGCTAGGGACTGTACGCGTAAAAGTGTATTATAATGCTGTTCCTTTCTTCGGGATAAAGAATGTACGCATATCCGCATTTTCCAAAGTCAGCAGCCTCACTTTTTTATCGATTCCTCCGGCATATCCTGTCAGGCTTCCGTTTGTTCCGACGACTCTGTGGCAGGGGACGATAATAGAAATCTCATTGTGTCCTACTGCGCCGCCTACTGCCTGTGCGGACATGTGGGAAATTCCTTTTAATTCCGCGATCTCCTTTGCGATTTCCCCGTAGGTAACCGTTTGCCCATAGGGTATCTTTTGCAGGATTTTCCATACGGAAAGCTGAAAAGGCGTGCCGATCAAATGGACAGGGGGATAAAAGGATGGTTCCATGCCCGAAAAATAGACGGTCAGCCATTCTTTCACCTGCTCGAGGATTGGTGTGTCTTTTTCTTCATGCTCCGGGTCAAGGTGGGCTGCATCATATTTTTGTCCGTCAAACCATAGGCCGGTCAGCCCGATTTTGTCAGCGGCAAGCAAAATACCGCCGAGGGGAGATTGATAATGAGTTGTGTATTGCATAGCATTCATCTTTCGTTAAACAGTAAAGTATTGGTTCGTGTCAGCCGGGGCTTCGATTTTTGAAGCTTTGGCATCAATCAATTTTTATATCTAAGGACGCTAACAAACTGGTAACCTCCGGATAGGAAAATCTTGCCTGCTTCAATTTATTGGAAGGGATATCTATTACATATCCTTTCGCATCCCTGAAATCGGCTTTACGAATATCACATCTGAAAAATTGGGTAGCTTCTAATCGGCAGTCCCTAAAATTGCTTTCCTGCAGGTCACATTCCTCAAATGCACTTTCCTGTATGATATTGCCTGCAAAATCAAACTTGCGGAAAGGCATTTCGATAAAGGAATTATATTTCAGGTAACAGCCTTCCAGTTTTTCAATAGAATGTGCAAATTTTCCGGCGGGCAGGAGTTCATTCCAACAATGGATACCAATCAGATTGCATTTATGGAAGACGGCGTTTTTCATTTCTGAATGTTTGGAAGTTAAACTGATGATGTTGCACTTGTAAAATTTGCAGTTTACAAATACACAGCCTGTAATGCTGCAATCTTCAAAGGAACAGTTTTCAAAAGTGCAGTCAATGAATTTGCTTTGCTCTTTCGTGATATTTTGATATTTCCGGTCTTTTATAACCTGTTCTTCGTAATAATGTTCCGGCATATGAAAGTGGTTTCCTAATCATTTTTATATTCGTTTTCTTAATTTTTGACTATTTCATAGTAGACCCTATGTACGTCAAAGTCAATAGAAAAAGGAAGAGGATGCGACAT
>CAJUMV010000046.1:29116-29939 GCA_910587715.1 uncultured Lachnospiraceae bacterium
GTTGTAAGCCGGTCGGCTGTGTGGTATAATTTCGGTGTCGCTGAGAGCGGTAAATGGAGATTATGGAGGATAGGAATTTAAAGAAAAATCCTTTTTTTGATCATTGCAGAAAATGAAAATCAGATGCCTGTCGGATTTATGGGAATTGCAGGGCAGCATCTTGAAATGCTTTTTATTTCTGATGGTGAGAGAGGGAAAGGATTGGGCAGGGAATTGCTTACATACGGAATGGAGAAATATGGGGTTAATGATCTGGCGGTTAACGAGCAGAATCCTCTGGCAAAGGGGTTTTATGAGCACATGGGGTTTGAGGTTTATAAGAGAACAGAGTGTGATGAGCAGGGGGACCCGTATCCGCTTTTGTATATGAAACGGTAAAGATGGTCTATGTATTCAATACAAAGATAGAGCCAAAATGAACGTACTGAGAGTCATTTTTTCTCGCAAAAAGAAACAGCATAAAAGCCAAGAAAGACAAAAGCTTTATTAAAGTATGGCTAAAATCCGGAACGATTACTAAAAAGGATTGCATCCGAATTTTTACATAATATAGAACAAGGGTGCTGCTTGATCATCTAATTTGATGATTTTGAGACACCCCATAAGGATATTTACTATCGACATTTTTTGCATTGTGATTGTGGAACAGTTTTTTTATTTACTTTTCGCCATCCAAAAAAATTTCAATTTCGTCTTTACCATGAGCTTCTTTACCACATTTAGGGCATTTTGCATAAATAATGTTTGTGTTTGGCATGACTAAACCTTCTACTACAATGTATTTATGGTTAATATCCCTTACAGCCAGTAAGGAATTATCCAT
>CAJUMV010000047.1 GCA_910587715.1 uncultured Lachnospiraceae bacterium
TGAAACAAAAAATGCCGTATTTATGCAGATTGAGGCGTTTCGCAAATGCCTAAAACGGTAATCTGTGAAAGGAGCGATGTCAAATTATGGAAGAGAGAACTTATAAGATCATGGGCGGGGCAGGCGCTTTAAATCTGGCGTTCGGCGTGGTGATTATGGTGGTAGGCATAGCGGGGGGCGTGCTCTTAGTCATCAGCGGCGCGAAACTTCTGGCGGGAAGAAACAAAATTTTATTTTAAAAAGCAGGAGGGCGTTTTCGGCGGGGACGAGGATGCCCTCTTTATCAATGTGTGCATATGTGGAGGTTCATGTGAAAAAGAACAGTTTCATGTTTACGAATAAGGAGCACACGCGCAAGGGGATTATGGCTACGATTCTGGGGGTAATCTCGCTGGCTTCTTTAGCTTACATTATTATAGAGAGTTACACAAAAGCAGGGGAGGTTCCTCTGCAGTACGGGGCAGTGGCGTTTTTGACGATGATTTTCGCTTTCGTGGGTATTGTGTTGGGCGTTTTGTCCAAGTCCGAAAAGGATAAGTTTTATCTTTTCAGTTATCTGGGTATTGTATTAAATGTACTGGTGCTGGCGGCGCTCAGCGTGATTTTGTATGCGGGGGCGTATGCCTGATGATTGTTATTTGATGATGGGGAAGGGAGATTGCAATGAGACAGAAAGAGTTAATTGCGGAGCGTTATGAGCTTGCTCTGGCGCGGATTAAAGAAATACCGAGTGAGTCAATCTGCGGGGAGACCTACAAAGACTATTTTAGAAAGATGGCTGATTTTGTTTTGATGATGGATCAGACATACGCTCTGGTGGAGGGCGGAACGCTCCGTCAGATGGGACTGGAGGAACTGAAAGCGCAGAACCGCTCGCTTTATGCGGATATTCTGCCGGAACATTACGGGGAAAGCTATGCGAACCCGGATTATGCAGTGAATCGACTAGGAGAGTCAATCGGGAAATGCCTGTCCTTTTTATATGCGGAGCTTCGTGGCATGATCCCGGCGGCTTATGAGGGCAATCTGTCCGCCATGACGATGCGGGCGGAGCTTTTGCTGGAGGTTTACCAGCTTTTTGTCTGTGCGGCGGCGGAGGATACGGAGCCGGATGCGGAGGAGCTGCGGCAGATTCTCTACTGGTATGTGAGCGATTATTACGAGACGGAGTTTGAGGAGAAAAGTCTGGCGCTTTTGGACGCGGATCGGGATTTTGCCCGCCGCATTATCATGGAGAGCGACCTGTCGGATTTGCGTTATCTTTATTGGTTCGGGGAGTATATCACGGAGAATGAGCTGAAAACGGCGGCGCATCTGAACGAAATGCCGTCGGAAAAAATAAAGCTGATGGCGGACACTTACACGGAAGGCTACCGCATCGGTTTCGAGGTGACCAACAAGGATATCTCCATCAAGGAGACGGTGACCATCCGCTATTTCCTAGGCTTCGAACGGGTAATCCGGCAGGCGGTGGAGAATTTTGACCGAATCGGTCTACAGTCAACCTTCTATCGGGCGGGCGCGAATATCTTTCAGGGCAGGAGCGTGAACAAGAACGGATACTGTGGCGCGAATCCCAATAAGCAGTATGATTATGACCACAAGGAGGATATGGCGCTTTTCCTGGATGGGGCGCTCGCTGAGAGAAAGACGGAAGCGGTGCGGAACGTGTTCGAGCGGTATAAGGAGCTAGCGGCGCTTTATGGCGGTCCCGCTGTGGTGGAGAGCTTCGGGGAGGCGCCTTTTGTGCCGGAAAATAAGGCGGCGGCATGCAGTTTAAGTGAGAAGCAGCAGAAGCTTTCCGTTTCCAATGCGGCAAAGATAGCCGATATCCAGAACGAATATATCAAGGGCGAGGAGCACAGCTTTACGATCATTGCGTTTCCCGTGCCGGAGATTGGGGATCGGTATGAGGAAATTTTTGACGACGTGGTGCGCATCAATACGCTGGATTACATGCTTTACCGGGATATCCAGCAGAAGATTATCGATGTGCTGGACAAGGGAGTGACTGTACTGGTCAAAGGGATGAAGGGGAATGAAACAGATATCAAGGTGCAGCTTCATAAGCTGGATGACCCGGAAACCCAGACGAATTTCGAAAACTGTGTGGCGGACGTCAATATCCCGGTGGGCGAGGTATTCACTTCGCCAAAGCTTGCAGGCACGGAGGGGCTTCTGCATGTGCCGCGGGTGTTCTTAAATGAGCTGGAATACCGGGATCTGCGGCTGCATTTTCAGGACGGTTTTGTGACGGATTACAGCTGCGGCAACTTTGCGGGAGCGGAGGACAACCGCAAGTATATCAGGGACAATGTATTCCACCACCATGAGAAGCTTCCGCTGGGAGAGTTCGCCATCGGCACGAACACGACTGCTTTCTCCGTGGCGAGGAAATACGGGATCGAGGATAAGCTGCCGATTCTGATTGCGGAAAAGACCGGACCGCACTTTGCGCTGGGGGACACCTGTTATTCTCACGAGGAGGAGGTAAAGAGCTATAATCCGGACGGCAAGGAGATTGTCGCAAAAGAGAATGAAGTGTCAGTTTTACGTGACACGGATGTCAGCAAGGCATATTTTCAGTGTCACACGGACATTACCATACCTTATGACGAGCTGGGAGAGCTTTCGGTGTTGACTATGTCGGGTGAGAAGCATGTGATTATCCAAGATGGTCAATTTGTGCTGCCGGGCTGTGAGGAGCTGAACAAAGCACTTATGTAATATATAAAAGAAAAGAATAGTTGAAAAAGAGAAGAAAATCTAGTACACTGTAGAGTAAGAATCTTTGTTTTGATACAAGATGTTGTGGTTGAGGAGGTAATGGCGGATGGCACAGGTAGGCATCGTGATGGGCAGCGATTCGGATATGCCCGTTATGGCGAAGGCAGCGGATATTCTGGAGGAGCTCGGTATTTCTTATGAGATGACGATTATTTCCGCCCACAGGGAGCCGGACGTGTTCTTCGAGTATGCGAAGGGTGCGGAGGCAAAGGGTTTTCAGGTGATTATTGCGGGAGCCGGAAAAGCGGCTCATCTGCCGGGTATGTGCGCGGCGATTTTTCCTCTGCCGGTGATCGGGGTGCCCATGAAAACTTCCGATTTGGGCGGAGTGGACTCTCTTTATTCTATCGTGCAGATGCCCTCGGGTATTCCGGTGGCGACGGTGGCGATAAACGGCGGACAAAACGCCGGGATTCTGGCAGCGAAGATTCTGGCGGTTTCGGATGCGGCGCTTCTGGAGCGGTTGAAGAAATATTCGGAAAGCCTGAAACAGAGCGTGCAGGAGAAGGACGCAAAGCTGCAGGAGGTCGGTTACAAGACGTATCTGAAAGCGTAGAAAGATAGAAACAGCACGGAAAACTTATGTAAACTACGGAGCGCAGGACAGACAAAAGCGCTCCGACATGGAGGGTAAAATGGATTACAAGACAGCGGGTGTGGATATTGAGGCGGGGTATCGTTCAGTGGAGCTGATGAAGCAGTATGTGAAGGGGACGATGCGGCCGGAGGTGTTAGGCGGAATCGGCGGATTTTCCGGCGCTTTTTCTCTTGAGAAGATTAAGAATATGGAGAAGCCGGTGCTTCTGTCGGGCACGGACGGCGTGGGCACGAAGATACAGTTGGCATATCTGCTGGATAAGCACGACACCGTGGGAATCGACTGCGTGGCGATGTGTGTCAACGACGTGGTGTGCGCGGGCGCGGAACCGCTGTTTTTCTTAGATTACATAGCGTGCGGCAAAAATTATCCCGAGAAAATTGCCGCTATCGTGAAGGGCGTGGCTGAGGGCTGCAGGCAGGCGGGCGCGGCGTTAGTCGGCGGCGAGACGGCGGAGCATCCGGGACTGATGCCGGAAGAGGAGTATGACCTTGCCGGTTTTGCGGTGGGCGTTGCCGAGGAGAAAGACCTGATTACGGGGGCGAATGTGAAGCCCGGCGACGTGCTGGTCGGTATTGCCTCCTCGGGGGTGCACAGCAACGGGTTTTCCCTTATCAGAAAAGTGTTTAATGTGAACAAGGAAACGCTCTCCGTACATTATGACGAGCTTGGCGCGACGCTGGGGGAGACATTGCTTACGCCCACCAAAATTTATGTGAAAGCGCTTGGAGAGGTGAAGCGTGCGGGCGTTACCGTCAAGGGCTGCAGCCATATCACGGGCGGCGGTTTCTATGAGAATATTCCGAGAATGCTGCCGGACGGCGTCGGAGCGAAGGTGAGGAAGGGCAGCTTTGAGATACCGCCCATCTTTGCGTTGATGCAGAGGACCGGTAATCTGGAAGAGAAGATGATGTACAATACATACAACATGGGTCTTGGCATGGTGCTGGCGGTGGATGCGGCGGATGCGGACCGGACTGTTGCCGCGCTTGCAAAGGCTGGCGAGAAGGCTTGGACCGTGGGCGAGGTCGTGGCAGGAGAGCACGAGGCGGTTATCGTGTAAGCACTCGGCAGGTTTACATAACACGGAACGGCGTGGCATAATGCGTTTTGTGGATGACTTGGGAGAAATTGTTATCTATTAGAAGGGACTGGGGAGTTCTGACAGGAGGAGCAATATGCTTAGAGTAGTGGTATGTGTGTCGGGCGGCGGCACGAACTTGCAGGCGATTATTGACGGCATTGCGAATGGCTCTGTCTTTCACACGGAGATTGTGCGGGTAGTTTGCAACAATCCCGGTGTCCGCGCGCTGGAAAGAGCGAAAGCGGCGGGGATTGAGAGCGTGTGTGTATCTCCGAAGGATTTCGAGGACAGGGGCGCGTTTGAGGCGGCTCTTTGCCGTTCGGTGGAAGAAGCCAGCCCGGATTTGATTGTGCTGGCGGGCTTTATGGTGAAGGTGCCGACAGAGTTGATTAGAAAGTATGAAAATCGGATTATCAATGTGCATCCGGCGCTGATTCCGGCATTTTGCGGAAAAGGCTATTACGGGTTACGGGTGCATGAGGCGGCGCTTGCGCGCGGCGTGAAGATCACCGGCGCCACGGTACATTTTGTGGATGAGGGGATGGATAGCGGACCGATCATCATGCAGAAGGCGGTGGAGGTGCACGAGGACGACACGCCGGAGACGCTGCAGAGGAGAGTGATGGAGGAAGCCGAATGGGTGATTCTGCCATGGTGCATCAATCTGATTGCGGCGGGTCAGGTTAAAGTGGAAAACGGACGGGTGACGGTCACAGAGTGAAAAGAAGGGAACGGGGTATTATGAAAATTTTGATCGTAGGAAGCGGCGGCAGGGAACACGCGATTGCGGCGGCGGTGGCAAAAAGCCCGAAAGCAGATAAGATTTACTGTGCGCCCGGCAACGCGGGGATCGGGCAGATTGCGGAGTGTGTGCCGATCGGCGCCATGGAATTTGACAAGCTTACGGCTTTTGCCAAAGAGAACGCCATCGACCTGACTATTGTAGGGATGGACGATCCGCTGGTGGGCGGTCTCGTGGACGAGATGGAGGCGGCGGGGCTTCGGGTGTTCGGACCCCGGAAAAACGCGGCGATTCTGGAGGGCAGCAAGGCGTTCTCCAAGGATCTGATGAAAAAGTACAACATTCCGACGGCAGCCTACGAGAACTTTGACGATCCGCAGAAGGCGCTCGCCTATCTGGAGACGGCGAAGATGCCGGTGGTGCTCAAAGCGGACGGTCTGGCATTGGGCAAGGGCGTGCTGATCTGCGAGACGCTGGAGGACGCGAAGGAAGGCGTGCGCACTATTATGGAGGATAAAAAGTTCGGCGCGGCGGGCAACCGTATGGTAATCGAAGAGTTCATGACGGGACGCGAGGTTTCCGTGCTTTCCTTCGTGGACGGAAAGACGATAAAGATCATGTCCTCCGCGCAGGATCACAAGCGTGCGCTGGACGGCGATCAGGGACTGAACACAGGCGGTATGGGCACGTTTTCGCCAAGCCCCTTTTATACGGACGAGGTGGACGCGTTCTGCCGTAAGTATATTTATCAGGCGACAGTGGACGCTATGGCTGCGGAGGGAAGACCTTTCAAGGGCGTGATTTTCTTCGGGCTGATGCTGACGGAGGACGGACCGAAGGTGCTTGAGTACAATGCCCGCTTCGGAGACCCCGAGGCGCAGGTAGTGCTGCCGCGTATGAGAAACGATATGATCGACGTGGTGGAAGCGTGCATCGACGGGACGCTTGACCGGATTACCCTTTCTTTTGAGGACAATGCAGCGGTCTGCGTGATTCTGGCATCGGAAGGTTATCCCGTTTCCTATGAAAAGGGCTTTGCGATTGAGGGACTGGAAAACTTTAAAGATAAGGACGGGTATTACTGCTTCCATGCAGGGACGGCGCTAAAGAACGACAAGATTGTCACAAACGGCGGCAGGGTGCTCGGCGTCACGGCGAAGGGTGCGACCTTGCAGGAAGCGCGGGCAAATGCCTATGCGGCAACGGAGTGGGTGCATTTCGACCGCCAGTATATGCGGCATGATATCGGCAAAGCCATTGACGAGATTTAAGTACCGCGCAGGGAACTGCGGCAGTGGAGTTACAAGTAGAATAAAGCAATAGATATAAGATGCGTAAAAGGGAGTGGGATTATGAGCAGGGAAGAACGGATTCAGATGCTCAAGAAAGAGTTTACCGAGGTGAATACCTATAACATGCCGGTTTATTGCAGTGAGTGCGGCGGTGTTATGATTTTTAAGGGCGTGGGTGAATACCGCTGTGAAAAGTGCGGATTTATTGCGTATGACGATTACGGGAAGGTGCGCAATTATCTGGAAGAGCATCCGGGAGCCAATACGGCGGAGACATCCAGAGCTGTAGGCGTGACCCAGAAATCCATCAGAGATATGCTGAAAGAGGGAAAGCTTGAAGTCTCCCAAAATTCAGCCATTTTCTTAAAATGCGAGATTTGTGGGACAAAGATTCGCAGCGGCAGATACTGTCCCAAGTGCGAGCTGAATTATCACCATGATTTGGAGGAGATGGCGAGAAAGTCGAGGCACCACGGCGATACGTTCGGTTACAGCACCGAGCGGAAAAAGGGTGAGGAAGGCGCCAAGCGCTTTACCAGGGTCGAGTAAAAGCAAGCTACGACGAACCGGTAGAAAAAATACAGAAATGGAGAACAGCATGAAAATACGAAAGAGCGAGCGGAAAAGAGGAAGACAGGGATATGTATGGAAGGCGGCAGCCATTTTCGGCGCGGCGGTTCTCCTTATATGGTGTAATCCGATGGTAAGTCTGGCGGAAGCTACCGGCACCGTATTGCCCAACTCGGTCAATATCAGGAAGCAGCCCAATCAGGAGAGCGATGTGATTGGCAGCTCTACTGTCGGGAAAGAAATCAGCATTCGGGGCAAGGTAGACGTTTCCGGGATTACATGGTATCAGGTGTATATCGATGCGAACACATTAGGCTATGTCCGCGCCGATATGATAGAGAAAAAGGGGGATGGAGATATCCCCACGGTTACTTTGGAGGCGGAAAGCCAGCAGTCACAGGCATCAGGCGGCGGGGATGTGGATACGCAGGAACCGGCGGCAGACGGCGGCACGGGAGGCGGCGCACAGGTGGAGGCGCAGGAATCGATGGATCGCCAGTACGCCAGCACCAAGGTGCAGGCAAAGGTGCGTCCGGCTCCTTCCACGTCAAATAATCCGGTGGATTCCCTTGCGCCCGGCACGCAGGTGCTGGTGAGCGGAAAATCCGAGGGAAGTGACAGCAAGACCTGGTACTATGTCACTTTCACCGCGGCAAACGGTTCGGAAAAGACGGGTTATATCCGCTCCGATCTGTTAGAGCTTGGCGAGATGCTGCCTGTGGAGGAGGAGCCGGAGGAAGCGCCGGAGGAGGAGCCGGAAGAGCCGGAAGCCGCGCCGAGAAACGATTATGAGTTGAAAATAGAAACCACCTCCGACGGGGAAGAAGTGTGGTATATTTATGATAATGTGACGGAACAGAAGCAGAAGCTTGTGCCCCTTTTGGAGTCCTCCTATTCCCAGTCGTTAGGCGACGATGAGGCTGACACGAAATCTATCGTAAAACAGAGGATTGTGATTGTCGTGCTTGCCGTGCTTCTGGCAATTCTTGCGATTGTGACGGTTATTATGGCGTTTAAGCTGCGCGATGCGTACTATGAGGATTATGAGGACGACGAGGAGGAAGAGACATCCGAGGAACGTCCGTCCGCAAGGAGAGCGTCGGAGAGAGAGCGGGAGTCCGGCCGCAGAATGTCTACGGAGGAGGAACGTCGGGCGCGCAGAAGAGAGGATGCGGGAGCCGGGACGGACAGGCAGGAACGCAGGCGGCGTGAGCGGGAAGCAGCTTATCAGGAGGAGCAGGAGGCGGAGGAGCCGGTCAGACCCGCGAGAGCGCGCAAGGCAAAGAATTTCCTGCTGGACGATGATGAATTTGAGTTTGAATTCTTAAATATGGATGATAAGGATTTGAAATAACTATGTATATCGAGATAGATTTTAACAGCGATCAGGCGATTTATATGCAGCTTCGAGACCAGATTATCATGGGAATCGCTTCTTCCCGGTTTCAGGAGGGAGATATGCTCCCCTCCGTCAGACAGCTTGCAGACGCCATCGGCATCAACATGCATACGGTCAACAAGGCGTACACGGTTTTAAAGCAGGAAGGCTATGTGAAAGTGGATCGCAGGCGGGGTGTGATGGTTGCCGTGGACATTGACAGGATGCGTGCCATAGAGGAGATCAGAGAAGATTTGATGGTCACTCTGGCAAAGGCAAGCTGCAAGAATATTTCAGGAGAAGAAGTGCATGCTCTTATAGACGAAATCTATGAGGAATATGGGAAAGGAATGAGAGAGTAAATGCAGCCACAATTTACGGATAAGGCGAAGGCGGCGCTTATTTTAGCGGAGAGGGCCGCCAGAAGCTTACGGCAGAGTTATGTGGGAAGCGAGCACATTCTGTTGGGACTTTTACGGGAGAATACAGGCGTTGCGGCGACCGTGCTTTTGAATAACGGCGTGGACGTGGGAAAGCTTAAGGAGATGATAAAGGATTTGATCGTGCCGGAGACTTCCGTGCTGATTGCGGAGCGGGACGGTTATTCCCCGCGTGCGCAGGCAATTTTGGAGGAAGCGCACAGACAGGCGGACAGATTTCGCAGCGACAAGACGGGGACGGAGCACATTCTTCTCGCGCTTTTAAAGGAGGGGGAGAATGTAGCGGTCAGACTGTTGAACACCATGGGCATTTCGGTGCAGAAGCTCTATGTGGATGTGCTGGTGGCAATGGGAGAGGACGGCGCGCTCTATAAAGAAGATTTAGGCAGAAAACAGAATAAGAAAAAGGGGAACACCTCCACCCTTGACCATTACAGCAGGGATTTGACGGCGCTTGCCAGAGAGGGGAAGCTTGACCCGGTGATCGGCAGGGAAGAGGAGATTACCCGGGTGGTGCAGATTCTTTCCCGCCGCACGAAGAACAATCCCTGTCTCGTGGGAGAGCCGGGCGTGGGCAAGACGGCTGTGGTGGAAGGACTTGCGGCGAGGATTGTGACCGGGGACGTGCCTTTTACGGTACAGAATAAAAGGCTTCTGACGCTGGATCTTTCCGGTATGGTGGCAGGCAGCAAGTACCGCGGCGAGTTCGAGGAGCGGATTAAAAAGGTTATCAAGGAAGTCATTGAGGACGGCAATATTATCCTCTTTCTGGACGAGATGCACACCATTATCGGTGCGGGCGGCGCGGAGGGCGCGATCGACGCTTCCAATATTTTGAAGCCGTCCCTTGCAAGAGGGGAAATTCAGTTGATCGGCGCGACTACCATCGCGGAGTACCGCAAGTATGTGGAGAAGGACGCGGCGTTAGAACGGCGTTTCCATCCGGTGACGGTGGAGGAGCCGACCCTTGAGGAGACGGAGAACATTCTGCGCGGCATCGCCCACAAATATGAGGAGCATCATCGGGTTACCATCACGCCGGAAGCAATCAGCGCGGCGGTGGCGTTGTCGGCGCGTTATATTAACGATAGAAACCTGCCGGATAAAGCAATCGACCTGATTGACGAGGCATCGGCGGCGGTGCGGCTGCATGTGACGAAACAGCCCGACAAGCTGCAGGAGCTGTCGGAGGAGATAGATAAAATCGATTTGCAGATTGAGCGCTCCATTCGCATGGAAGCGTTCACGCAGGCGGCGGAGCTGAAAAAGAAGCAGGAGAGCTGCATCAGGAAATATGAGCGCATGGTGAAGCGGCTGGAGCAGGAAGAGCAGAACCGCGCCTATGTCGTGGGAGAAAACGAGATTGCGGAAGTGGTGGCGCTCTGGACGAAGATTCCAGTCAAGAAGCTGGCGGAGAAGGAGAGCGAGCGGCTGTTGAAGCTGGAATCCATTCTCCACAAGCGTGTGATCGGGCAGGAAGAAGCGGTCGTGGCGGTGGCGAAGGCGATGCGCCGCGGCAGGGTGGGACTGCAGGATCCAAATCGACCGATTGGGTCATTCCTGTTTCTGGGACCTACCGGCGTGGGAAAGACCGAGCTGTCAAAGGCGCTTGCGGAAGCCATGTTCGGTTCGGAAAACGCCTTAATCCGCGTGGATATGTCGGAGTACATGGAAGGGCATTCGGTGTCCAAGATGATTGGCTCGCCGCCGGGCTATGTGGGGTTCGAGGAGGGAGGACAGCTCTCCGAGAAGGTTCGCAGGAACCCCTATTCTGTGGTGCTCTTTGACGAGATAGAGAAAGCGCATCCGGATGTGTTCAACGTCCTTTTGCAAGTGTTGGACGACGGGCATATCACCGATTCCAAGGGGCGGAAGGTAAGCTTCAAGAATACCATTTTGATCATGACTTCCAATGCCGGAGCGCAGCGGATTATTGACCCGAAAAATTTGGGATTCGGTGCGGCGGAGACAGAGAAGCAAAGCTATGATAAAATGAAAGATAAGGTTATGGAAGAGGTGAAACGCCTTTTCAAGCCGGAGTTTATTAATAGAATTGATGAAATCATGGTGTTCCACCCGTTAAACAAAGACGATATGAAAGCAATCATCACATTGCTCAGCAAAAATCTGTCAAAGCGGTGCAAGGAGCAGATGGATATCGAGTTGTCGGTCGGTACTGCCGTAAAGGAGTATCTGATTGAGAAGCATATGGATGCCAAAATGGGAGCGAGACCCATGAAACGTGCCATCCAGTCGGAGATTGAGGACGCGCTGGCGGAGGAAATCCTTGCCGGTAAAGTAAAGAGCGGCGATAAGGTGTCTGTGGGGCTGAAAAATAAGAAGATTACCTTTACGGTAAAACCCGTTTCACAGATGCCGGAAAAAATAACCAAGGGACATTAGGAGGAAAAAGCGATGGCTGTAGTAGAAGAATTGCTGCGCGCAGAGGGTGACAGGACGATCAGCTTTGGGAATCATAAGCTGGCGGCAAAGGCAAAGCTGGAGGATTATGAGCACGGCGGTAATCTTTATAAGGTGAAGACCTTTAAGGAGCTGACGAAGCTTGAAAAGAACGGCATGTTTGCCTATGAATCGGAGCCGGGCACGAGTGTGAACCGTTTCGAGGAGACGGAGAACGGGCTTACTTTTACGGTGGAAGGCGACGAGGATGCGCAGATTACCGTGGGACTTGAGGAAGACACGGCTTACAAAGTGTATGTGAACGGCGCCAACGTGGGCGAGATGAAAACGAACCTGAGCGGCAAGCTGAGTATCAGCGTGGAGCTTGCAAACGTCGGCGCGGTGGAAGTCAAGATCGTCAAGTAGGCGGTCGGGGCGGTTTTAGCCGCAGAATCGGATATGGCCGGGTGGTAACAGGGGTTTCAGCTGACATGTATGTCATGTTGGGCGGAGAACCCCTGTTTTTCACTTGGTAGGAAATTGTGGAAGCGCGTGTTTGCGAATGTACGGTAAAAGAAAGGAAACAGAAATGGCGAAGGGAAAATCGACGGTGTTTTTCTGTCAGAGCTGCGGCTACGAATCTTCCAAATGGCTGGGACAGTGCCCCGGCTGCAAGGAGTGGAATACTATGGTGGAGGAGCCTGCCGTCCCGAAAGGAAACAGCGGCGCGGGCAGCAGCGTGTCGGACAGAAGGGCGGCAGCGCCGGTGCGTTTAACGCAGGTGGAGCTGCGGGAGGGAGAACGCATGACTACGCATATCGCCGAGCTTGACAGGGTGCTCGGCGGCGGAATCGTGCCCGGTTCGCTTACGCTCGTGGGCGGCGACCCCGGCATCGGCAAGTCCACGCTGCTCTTGCAGGTCTGCAGGCATATGGCGGCGGACGGACGTAAGATCCTCTATATATCTGGGGAAGAATCCCTGCAGCAGATTAAAATGCGCGCCAACCGGCTCGGGGATTTTTCGGACCAGCTTCTCCTTCTGTGCGAGACGAATCTGGCAATCGTGGAGCAGACCATCCGCAGGGAGCAGCCCGTGGCGGCGGTCATTGACTCCATTCAGACGATGTACCGGGAGGAAATTTCTTCCGCGCCGGGCAGCGTTTCCCAGGTACGGGAATCCACCAATGTGCTGATGCAGCTTGCTAAGGGGCTTGGCATCTCCATTTTCATCGTGGGTCATGTGACGAAGGAGGGAACCGTGGCGGGACCGCGGGTTTTGGAGCATATGGTGGACACGGTGCTCTATTTTGAGGGAGACAGACACGCTTCTTACCGAATTCTGCGGGGTGTGAAAAACCGTTTCGGCTCCACAAATGAGATTGGCGTTTTTGAGATGAAGGAGGAGGGGCTTGCGGAGGTGGAGAACGCTTCCGAGTTTATGTTGAGCGGCAAGCCGGAGGGCGCCAGCGGCTCCGTGGTTTCCTGCTCCATGGAAGGGACAAGACCGATTCTTTTGGAAATTCAGGCGCTTCTGTGCCACAGCAATTTCGGCATTCCGAGAAGGCAGGCGACGGGCATGGATTTTAACCGATTGAATCTGCTGATGGCAGTTTTGGAGAAGCGGTTAAATCTGCAGATGTCGGACTGCGACGCCTATGTGAATCTGGCGGGCGGTATGCGGATTGCGGAGCCGGCGATCGACCTGGGGGTGGCTATGGCGGCGGTCTCCAGCTTTAAGAACCGGGCGATTGATGACAGGACCATTGTCTTTGGCGAAATCGGCTTAAGCGGGGAGGTGCGCGGCGTCTCACAGGCATCCCAGAGGGTGGCGGAGGCGGCGAAGCTGGGCTTTACCACCTGTATTCTGCCGGCGGTCAATGCAGGGCAGATCCGGACGAAAGAAGGGATTCAGATTATCGGCGTCAAGACGGTGCGGGACGCCGTTGACTTGATTTAAGGGCATTTATGTGGTACGATATTCGAGGTTATTTCCATTTTTTTGTATAGGTAATTGCGACAGCGTAAAACCGAATCGTCGCTGTCTGGCGATGGTTTCTACAAACAGAGAACGGTAATCTGACAAAGGAGTCAGTATGGATAAGAGAAAGCACGGCTTTCGCGGAAGCATCCCTCTTCTGATTTTGGAAATCTGCGTTCTGCTTATCGCAATCGGCGTCATGTACGTGGTGGTCACAATGACAGGTGAGGTGAACCACAAGGATATTGATGAGGAAAATATCCGCATCAATGAGGAGATTGTTAGGAAAAAGACAACCGATGTGAAGCAGAGCGAGAAGAAGGAAGAGGAAAAGAAAAAGGGATATCGCAACATTGCGCTCTTTGGCGTGGATGCCAGAGACGGCGAGCTGGGGAGAGGCACCAGAAGCGACACCATTATGATTGCCAGTATTAACCAGGACACGCAGGAGATTAAGCTGATTTCCGTGTTTCGGGATACCTACCTGAATCTGGGCAATGATTCTTATAATAAATGTAATACGGCATATGCGCAGGGCGGACCGGAGCAGGCAATTAATATGCTCAACATGAATATGGATCTGGACATTACGGATTATGTGACCATCGGTTTTTCGGGATTGATTGATGCGGTCAATGCGCTGGGCGGCGTGGAGATTGAGGTGACAGACTCGGAAATTTCCCATTTGAATAATTATCAGCTCTGTATGGCGGAGGAGCTGGGTGTGGATTATATCCCGGTGGAGCAGAGCGGCAGGCAGCTTTTAAACGGGATGCAGGCAACGGCTTACTGTCGGATCCGTTACACAAAGGGCGATGATTTCAGAAGGGCGGAAAGGCAGCGGGAAGTGCTCAGGGCTATGATGGACAAGGCTGGCGGCGCGTCAGTCGGTACATTGACTGATATGGTTAATGCAGTGCTGCCGCAGGTGGAGACCTCTCTGGATGTGAATGAGATTTTGAGCGTGCTGGGAAGCGTGGCGGGCTATCAGATGACGGAGAGCGACGGTTTCCCTTTTGAGGGAGGCAGAGCCGGCGCCAATGTGGGAAGCAAGGGAAGCTGTGTGATTCCCGTGGATTTGGAGGAGAATGTAAGGCAGCTCCATCAGATTTTGTACCCGGAAGAGCGCTACAGCCCTTCGTCCCGCATCAGACAGATTGATGAGGAAATCAAAGCGCAGACAAATGAGTATTTACAATAACAGTTCAGCCGTATCATAATCAGACAAACAAGAACGGAAACAAGTCATTATGAAAAAACTGCTTATCTATTTAAAGAATTATAAAAAAGAGACGGTTTTCGCACCGCTCTTTAAAATGCTGGAGGCAACATTTGAGCTGTTTGTGCCGCTCGTAATGGCGGCAATCATTGATCGGGGCATCGGGCAGGCGGACACGGGATATGTCCTGAAAATGGGCGGCATTCTCGTGGCGCTCGGACTGATTGGGCTGCTGTGTTCCATCACGGCGCAGTATTTTGCGGCGAAGGCGGCGGTGGGATTTTCTACGGGCTTAAAACATGCGCTGTTTGACCATATCCAGAGCCTTTCTTTCACGGAAATCGATACGCTGGGTACTTCTACGCTGATTACCCGCATGACCTCCGACGTGAACCAGGTGCAGAACGGCGTCAATATGGTGCTGCGTTTATTTTTGCGTTCACCTTTTATCGTGTTTGGCGCAATGATCATGGCGTTTACGATCGACGTCAAGGCGGCAATGATTTTCGTGGTGACAATCCCCCTTCTGGCGGTGGTGGTGTTCGGGATCATGGCGCTCACCATGCCCATGTACAAGAAGGTGCAGGCAGGACTGGACGCGGTGCTCGGCGCCACAAGGGAAAACCTGACGGGCGCGCGGGTGATTCGCGCTTTTCATAAAGAGGAAGAAGAGGTTGACCGGTTTGAGGAGAAAAATGAATTTCTCACCCGCCTGCAGCTTGTCGTGGGCAGAATTTCGGCATTGACCAATCCGGTCACATATATTATCATCAACGCGGCAACCATCCTTCTGCTCTATACGGGCGCGGTGCGCGTAGAGAACGGCAGCATCACGCAGGGCGAAGTGGTGGCGTTAGTCAACTACATGTCGCAGATTTTGGTGGAGCTGATTAAGCTGGCGAATCTGATCATCACGATTACGAAGGCGCTCGCCTGTGCGAACCGAATCGAGGCGGTGTTTGAGGTGGAGTCGTCTATGGAGTGGCGGGATGCGGCGGACGGGGAAGGTGCAAGTCTTGCCGTGGAGTTCGATCATGTCCATCTGACTTACGGGGGCGCGGGCGCGGAATCTTTAAGTGATATTCATATCCGGGTGCCGAAAGGACAGACCGTCGGCATCATAGGCGGCACGGGTTCGGGCAAGTCGTCTCTGGTCAATATGATTCCCCGCTTTTATGACGCCACGTCCGGCACGGTGCGCGTGGACGGACGGGACGTGAAAACCTACGGGATGGAAGAACTGCGGGAAAAGATTGGGATTGTTCTGCAGAAGGCGGTGCTTTTTAGGGGAACGATTCGGGATAACCTGCTGTGGGGCAACGGTGCCGCCACGGATGAAGAACTGTGGGAAGCGCTGCGGCTGGCGCAGGCAAAGGAATTTGTGGAGACGAAGGAAGGGCGACTGGATGCGCCTGTGGCGCAGGAAGGGCGCAATCTTTCCGGCGGGCAGAGACAGCGGCTGACCATAGCGCGGGCGCTGGTGGCGAAGCCGGAGATTCTGATATTGGATGACAGCGCGTCGGCGTTGGATTATGCCACGGACGCGGCGCTGCGCAGGGCGCTTAAGGAGCTGCCCGGAGAGACAACGGTGTTTATCGTGTCGCAGCGCGCCTCCTCGATTCAGCACGCGGACCAGATCATCGTGCTGGAGGATGGCGAGATGGCAGGATGCGGCACCCACGAGGAGCTGCTGGCGGGGTGCGAGGTGTACCAAGAAATATACTACTCTCAGTTCGAGAAACAGAATGGATAGAGGAGAACAACATGGGGCAGAAGGAAACGTTCCGGCGGGTGTTACATTATATTAAAAAATACTGGCTGTATCTGGCGGCGTCAATCGTGATGGCGAGCGTGACGGTGGCGTTGACTCTGTACTTTCCGATATTGACCGGTAGAGTCATAGACAGGGTGCTCGGTGCGGGGCAGGTGGATTTCGACGGGGTGTTCGCCATTTTGAAGCAGATGGCATTGATTGCCGCGGCGACCGGGCTGGCACAGTGGATCATGAATGTGTGCAACAATAAAATGACTTACCGTATCGTGCAGGACATCCGCAACGAAGCGTTTCGCAGGATAGAAATACTGCCTTTGAAATATATTGACGCGCATTCCTACGGCGAAGTGGTGAGCCGTGTGATTGCGGATGTGGACCAGTTTGCGGATGGTCTGCTGATGGGCTTTACACAGTTTTTTACCGGCGTCATTACGATTTTGGGCACTTTGGGATTTATGCTCAGTGTCAATGTTGCCGTCACGGGTGTCGTTGTGCTGGTGACACCTTTGTCGTTTTTTGTCGCAGGCTTTATCGCGAAGAAAACGTTCACTATGTTTCACTTGCAGTCGGAGACGAGGGGTGAGCAGACGGCGCTTATCGAGGAGATGGTGGGGAACCAGAAGGTCGTGCAGGCGTTTTCCCATGAGGACGAAGCGCTTAAGCAGTTCGATGAGATTAACGGCAGACTGCAGGACTGTTCCCTGCGGGCGATTTTCTTTTCTTCCTTGACCAATCCGTCTACCCGTTTCGTCAACAATCTCGTGTATGCGGGCGTGGCGGTTGTGGGGGCGATTTATGCCGTGCACGGGGGAATCAGCGTGGGGCAGTTATCCTGTTTCCTCTCTTATGCAAACCAATACACGAAGCCGTTCAACGAGATTTCCGGCGTGGTGACTGAGCTGCAGAACGCCTTGGCGTGTGCGGCGCGGATCTTTGCGCTGATCGAGGAGGAGGCGCAGACGCCGGAGCCTGTCGATGCGTTGACGCTTACGGACGTGAAGGGGCGCGTGGAGCTTTCCCATGTGAACTTTTCCTATGTGCCGGATAAGAAGCTGATTACGGACTTCAATCTGGCGGTGAAGCCGGGGCAGCGGGTGGCGATTGTCGGACCTACGGGCTGTGGCAAGACTACGGTAATCAACCTGTTGATGCGATTCTATGATGTGGACAGCGGAAAAATCTGCGTGGACGGCGCGGATATCCGGGAAGTGACGAGAAAGAGCCTGCGCGAAAATTACGGTATGGTATTGCAGGAAACATGGCTGAAGGCGGGTACAATCCGCGACAATATCGTGATGGGCAGACCCGACGCCACGGAGGAAGAAGTGATTGCCGCCGCGAAAGCATCCCACGCCCACAGCTTTATCAAGAGACTTTCCAAGGGATATGACACGGTGATCGGGGAGGACGGGGGCAGCCTTTCCCAAGGACAGAAACAGCTTCTTTGTATTACGAGGGTGATGCTCTGTCTGCCGCCCATGCTGATTTTAGACGAGGCGACCTCTTCCATCGATACGCGCACGGAAATCCGGATCCAGAAGGCATTTGCCACCATGATGCAGGGGAGAACGAGCTTTATCGTGGCGCACAGACTCTCTACCATCCGGGAAGCGGATGTGATTCTTGTCATGAAGGACGGAAATATCATCGAGCAGGGAAATCACGAGACATTGCTTCAGAAAAAGGGCTTTTACGCCGGACTTTATGAGAGTCAGTTCGCAGTATAGTAGGAGCCGTCTTTATTGTAGTCCATGGACTCGGAGCGGATATCTTTGATGGCGCCGTTTTCCCAGTCAAAGACCAGATACTGGTAAACCACGGCGTGATGCTCCAGATATGCTTCATCCGTTAAAAACGAAAGAATCGTGTCTTTTTTGATGCCGTTATCCTCACAAAAGCTGTCGATTTCCACGGCTGTGCCGTCCACAAAGAACGAGGGCAGAATCGTGGTAAGGGTGGCGTCAAAGGGAATTTCCTCCGCGGGAAGAAATTGGTAGTCGCCGCCGTCCACAGAAGAGAGGATGTCGTAATCTTTGTAGGCGGACAGAAAAACGTCTGCGCCGTCCCCGATTTTTACGCCGCGTATGGTCTGCGCCGTCTCCGCGTCTAAATCGTAGTCGGTGGCGGTCAGAAGCGGTTTTTCCTTGCCACAGGCGCTAAGAAGCGCGAGGGAGAATGACAGTATCAGGCAGACAGTAATTTTTTTCATGGGAGAACCTCTTTCTGTAAGCAAATGGATAAGTAACGAAAAACCCGCGAGCGTTGACTCACGGGTCATAACAACAGGGGCAGTAGGAATCGAACCCACATCGATGGTTTTGGAGACCACTGTTCTACCTTTGAACTATGCCCCTTTACGATATGGCGGGTTAAAGAAAACCACCGAGAATTATTATAGCATAGGAGAGGGGAGAGCGCAAGGTAGATTTTTTAAAATAAAAGGTAGGAAAGGAAGAAAAAGGATGTTAGAACAGGCAGGAACGATGTTTGACAATATGGAAGCGATGATGTACCGCATCAAAAAGAAAGTTTACGCGGAGCGGATGGAACAGTTTCAGGAAAAGAACAGGGCGCTTCTTGCGGAAATGACGGGCTTTGTGGAGCAGGCGGAAGAACAGAGACGGGGCGAAGCGGCGGCGCAGGTGGCGAAAGCCTTTGCGGACGCGGTGGAGACGCGCTTTGCCAGGCGGGGAAAAATCAGCGGCAGAAGCCAGATGGACATTAATCTGTTCATGATTTACTATGTCTTTCCGGCGATTCTTCTGACCGGAAGCGAGTGCGCTGTGCCGTTAGCGGATGCGATTCGTGACGAATGGCGGGGGCGGTTTCGGGACAGCGCACAAATAGGGTATACGACTTATGAGGAGATCAGCAGTACGTTTCAGGAGAAATTTTTGGGGTTGTTTTGAGGAGGGACAAGAGAAAATTTGAAGTGCACCTGACAGTGGGGAATCAGCGTGCCGCATTGCAAAGTAAAATCATAAAGCGAAACGGGCAAGGTGTAAAACCCTGCTCGTTCATTTGCTTAAAAAGTATATTTTTGAGCTTCTTGCAGAAGTAACTCTTTCATATTTACTCCGGTTTTTTTACGGAGATAAGAAAAAAGAATCATCACCCCCTAAGACGCGCCAACCTCCCTTAGTACAAGCTGTAATAGCAGCCGGCAGATTATCTTCTCGCAAAATAAGTAACACAGGAGTATATCCTTTTTTTTGAAGCAAGGCACCATACTGTTTGAATTTCTTTAGCGTACCGGCATCGCCTGAGCCAATTCTGTATTTTGTGTCTATTGCGTCATTTCCCAAAACAAGGTCACAAGGTTCGTCATGACCAATTTTAAGTGCGGGCTTAAAGTCCGAACAATGATTTTCACAAATTCGGCAAATAATAAGCTGCCAGATCATTCCCAGCTCTCGGCTCCAATATTGCCGATTTTCTCGTTTTTGTTCAGGCGTAATTCCAAAAATATTCATCAAAATATCAATGTCATTATTCTCAGCAGAATATGTCTTAGCCTGAAACGATTCCTGGTATTTTTTTAATATAGGTTCAATCAGATGCTTATCGTCCATTATATGTCCCTCCAAAATCAAATAGATTTTTTTCATCCACATTCAAAGCATGAGCTATTTTCTCAATATTTTTAAGCGATATGCTTCTCTCACCGCGTTCAACTGCACTTATGTATGTTCTGTGTAGACTGGCTAATTCAGCAAGCTTTTCTTGGGACAGTCCTCTTTGCAAGCGATATTTATAAATATTTTCATCAAACTTTCAAAAACCTTATAGTTTTATATTGGCAGTATTTCCTAATCGTCGGTTCGCTATATCAACATACTCTTGATAAATTTCAATTCCAAGATAATCGATTCCCTCTTGTTTTGCCGCTAATAAGGTTGTACCAGAGCCGGCAAAAGGATCTAGAATAATGTTTCCATGGTCTTTTGGCACAGTCAAATCAACAAGTTTTACCATCAGTTCCAGTGGCTTAACAGTCGGATGAGTATTATAATCATCCAGTGGCTCTCTTTTAATATCCTCAATTATATTTGACTGAAAGCCGTCACTTGATTTTGCTTGAAATAAACCAACTTGATACTTTTGCAGAGTTTCAATATAATTGTTTACGAGAGGTTTTTGAACAACTGTAATCGCCTCCCATTCATTGCGCAAGCAGCTGTGCCATCCATCCCATTCTTCAGCATTCGCATCACCGATTTTTTCGAGTTTCTTTGATATGTTTATTCCCTTAGGAATACCGCTATGCCTTTTCCAAACCATAGTGTCTCTTGCGTAAAAGCCAGCACTTTCCAAAGCAACCTGAACATGAGCGGAAGTTCGTGTACTGTTAAACACAAGTACGAATGCCCCTGGTTTAAGGATGCGGTATAATAGATTTGCCCAGTTTTGCATCCACTCTTGATATTCAATAATGTTCTTTCGGTTCTTTTCGTACCATTGCTTATTTCTCACTCCCCCCGCAAGACCGCTTCCATACGGAATATTTTTCACAAGAGTAGATGACTCCCCTTTTACACGTTCTAAACGCCTCTTTATTTCTTTCTCGTCCCATTGTTTACCAATAAATTCATAATTATAAGGTGGATCAGTAATACAACACGCAATACTGTTATCATCTATCTCCTTCATTATATTGAAGCAATCCCCACATATAATTTGATTTTTTTGTATCATCAATAGACCTCCAACATACCATGGTATCCCCTTTCTTTTGCAATACTTTGTATCATTATAGCCGCGCCTTGAATCGCTGTTAATAATATTCCCACTTGAGTTTCCGTGCAGTTTTCACAAGTATGTAAACCGTTTTCGAAATTTATATAGCAATAATTGTTAAAGGCAGAGCAAGAAGTGTAAAGAATTAACAAAGCCAATTACATAAAATATAGTTACGCCATCAAGTTATACAAAATGGCGGATACAGAAAAGTGTAAAAGAAAAGGAGGATGAAAGATGAAAAAGTTTTTAGCATGTATGCTGTGCGGCTGTATGGTAGCAGCTACTCTGACAGGCTGCGGCGGCGGTGACAGCAGCAACGCACCGGCGGCAGATTCCGGGAGCGAGGCTCCGGCAGCGGAGGAGAGTGCACCGGCGGCGGATTCCGGAAGTGAGGCGGAGGCTCCGGCAGCGGATGCAGGTTCTGCGGGCGGCTCTGATATGATCAATGTGTGGGCGTTCACCGATGAGGTGCCAGGCATGATCGAGAAGTATATCGAGACGCATCCCGAGTTCGGTTACAAGATTAACACCACAATTATTGCTACCACAGACGGCGCTTACCAGCCCGCACTTGATCAGGCTCTGGCAGCAGGCGGCGCTGAGGCTCCCGACATCTACTGTGCGGAGGCGGCTTTCGTATTGAAGTATACGCAGGGCGACGCAAGCAGCTATGCAATGCCTTACGCAGATCTGGGCATCGACGTGGACGCGAAGTTAAAAGAGGCGGATATCGCGCAGTACACCGTTGATATCGGAACCAACCCCGACGGTCAGCTGGTAGGTCTCGGTTATCAGGCAACGGGCGGCGCATTCATTTATCGTCGTTCTATCGCGAAGGATGTATGGGGCACCGACGATCCGGCTGAAATCGAGAAGAAGATCGGTCCCGGCTGGGATCAGTTCTTTACCGCAGCAGAAGATTTGAAGGCAAAAGGCTACGGCATTATCTCCGGCGACGGCGATATGTGGCACGCGGTTGAGAACAGCTCCGATGCAGGCTGGATCGTTGACGGCAAGCTTACCATCGACCCGAAGCGTGAAGAGTTCCTTGACCTCTCCAAGAAGCTGAAGGACAATGGTTATCACAACGATACACAGGACTGGCAGGACGCCTGGTTTGCAGACATGAAGGGTGAAGGCGAGAAAGGTATCTTCGGTTTCTTCGGTCCCGCTTGGCTGATCAACTACACCATGGCTCCTAACTGCGGCGGCGCAGCCGTAGGCGAAGGCACATACGGCGACTGGGCAGTCTGCACGCCTCCCATCGGTTTCTTCTGGGGCGGCACATGGATTCTGGCAAACAAGGATACCCAGAAGGCAGAAGCAGTCGGCAAGATCATCGATTGGATCACACTGGACAGCTCCGAGGACGGTCTGCAGTATAAGTGGGCGAACGGCACCCTGAACGGCGAAGGCGGCACGAAGGACGCGGTTGCGAGCGGCACGGTTATGAGTAAGTCCGACGGCTCCGTTGATTTCCTTGGCGGGCAGAACATGTTCGACGCGTTCGTTCCGGCGAACCAGTACGCGAAGGGCACCAACCTGACACAGTACGACGAGACGATCAACCAGTATTGGAGAGATCAGGTTCGTGAGTACACGTCCGGTAACAAGGATCGTGATCAGGCGATTGCAGACTTCAAGCAGCAGGTAGCGGACAATCTGGACGTTATCGTAGAGTAAGAGAAGCTGCGGTACATGAATGATTCACAGTAGTTATGACAGGGCGGACAAGACAGCGTCCGCCCTGTTTTAAATGCATACGCCCGCACAAAGAATCATGCTGCTGCCGCAGCGTGCGAGCGGCGCGGCGAGTAGGGGAAGAGGAAGCTTCCCTGCTCGATTAAAAAGTAAAATAACACGATTACGGGAAGGTGGGGAAGGATGAAAAGTAAGAAACCGGGTTATGACCGATATGCGAAATACGGTTATATTTTCAGTATACCGTTTGTTATCGCATTTATATTGTTTTCCTTATATCCGACCGTGTATACGGCGGTGATCGGTTTTACCGATCTGAAAGGTCTGGGAAAGACGGATATTCATTTTCTGACCGACGATCTTTTCAGAAATTTTAAGACCGTATTGTCGAGTCCGTCATTTCAGCTGGCGTTCCGGAATACGGTTGTGATATGGCTGGCGAATTTTATTCCACAGATGCTGCTCGCTCTTCTGCTGGCGGCGTGGTTTACAGATAAGAGGAGCAAGGTAAAGGGGCAGGGGGCGTTCAAGGTGCTGCTCTATATGCCGAACATCATTACGGCGGCGACCATCGCTATTTTGTTCAGCGGATTTTTCGGGTATCCCATGGGTCCGGTCAACGATTTCCTCGTGCGCTTCGGATTCATCGATGCGCCTATCGAATTACTTAGAAGTAAAACGGTGGCGAGAGGTGTTGTGATCTTTATCCAGACATGGATGTGGTATGGCTCCACAATGATTACGCTGATCTCCGGTATTCTGGGAATCAGTCCGGAGATATTTGAGTCGGCGGAGGTGGACGGCGCGAACCGCGTGCAGACTTTCTTCTATATCACCATGCCGAATATCAAGACAATTCTCCTGTTTACGCTTGTGACGAGTCTGATCGGTGGCCTGAACATGTTCGATATTCCGAGACTGTTCCAGGACGGTAAGCCGGACGACGCGACGCTGACGACCAGCCTGTTTATCTACAAGCAGGCATTCAGCGGAAGCTACATGTACAACAGGGCGGCTGCGGCGAGTATGGTCATGTTCGTGATTATCGCGGTTCTCGCTTCGATTATGTTCTTCGTTATGAGGGATAAGGATGAGGCGCAGCTGAATAAGCAGATCAAACAGCAGCAGAAGGCTTATGAGAAGAAGCTGAAAGCCGGAAAGGAGAACGCATAATGTTAAAAAATAAAGAAAATCGTGTTATGAAGGTTGTGATTTATGTCGTATGCATCTTTCTGGCAATTTTGAGTGTTCTGCCTTTCTGGATCATGATCGTGAACGCGACCAGATCCACGACGGAGATTCAGCAGCATGCGATTTCGCTCATTCCTTCATCATATATGATGAACAATATCAAGATCCTGCTCGGCAAGAGCTTTAATCCGATAGTCGGTTTTGGAAACTCACTGATTATTTCCATCGGAGCCACCGTGCTGGCGATCTATTTTTCCTCGTTGACGGCGTATGCGCAGGTGGCATATAATTGGAAATTAAGAAACGCGTTTTTCAGCTTTATCATGGTAGTGATGATGATTCCGGCGCAGGTGACGATGATCGGTTTCTACCAGATGGTCTACAAGATACATATGACGAACAAGCTGTCCATGCTGATTCTGCCGGCGATCGCTTCGCCGACCATGGTATTCTTTATGAGACAGTACTTACAGCCGACGCTCTCCATGGAGATGGTGCAGGCGGCAAGAATCGACGGCGCGAAAGAGTTCATGATCTTTAACAGGATCGTGCTACCGATTATGAAACCGGCGATCGCGACGCAGGCAATCTTCAGCTTCGTGGCAAGCTGGAACAACCTGTTTACACCGCTCGTTCTGCTGACGGATCAGAAGAAATATACCATGCCTATCATGGTAAGTCTCTTGAAGGGCGATATCTATAAGACCGAGTACGGCTCTGTCTACATGGGACTGACGCTGACGGTATTACCGCTTATCATAGTATACCTGCTTCTGTCCAAGTATATCATAGCCGGTGTGGCACTCGGCGGCGTAAAAGGTTAATAAAGTATATTCAGAGATTCAGACTTCTTCGTGGCGCAGCTTGTTGCGGTATTCCGTGGGGGAACAGCTTGTGTATTTGCTGAAACACCGGTTAAAGGTAGTCAGGTTGTTGAAGCCGCTGCTAAAAGCGATTTCCGTGATGGGACGGTTCCTGTCCTCGGTGAGTAACGACTGCGCCGCCTGAATCCGTTTGTAGCACAGATAGTTGTGAAACGTCGTGTTGGTGTGCTGCTTGAACAGACGGGTAAAATGGTATTTGGAGAAGCCGATATACTCCGCCGCCTGTTCCAGAGTCAGGTCGTCCGCGTAGTGGGTGTCAATAAAATTGAGCAGATTAGAAAACAGCATGTAATTTTCCGACTGGTTGTCGGCGGTGTTTTCGGTATCCTTATCCGCACTCTGCAGGTAGTGGTCGGTTCCTATCGTTGTAAACAGATCCAGCAGCACAGAGTAGATGGCAATTTCCCAAAAGAATTGATGGGAAAAATAGAGATTTGCCATCTGCATCAGAGCATCGTAAACCTGCCGGTAGATTTTGGGACGCGAAGCTGCCGTACATAGATAAGGCCCGATAAAAGCAGGGCTTAACGCCTTATAATCCTGAAAACAGCGCAGCATGTCGATATCAATGAGAAAGATAAAGCGCGCACCGGAGGGCTTGCTGCGAAGCTCGTGCAGCATATACGGGGGGATGATCAGAATATCTCCCGGATTCAGTGTGTAAGAGTTGCTGTTGGTAGTGATAAAATATTGATTTTCTGCGCAGACAATGATTTCCATGGCATTGTGGTAGTGGTTGGCGTAGCCTTCGGGCTGGGTATTGTACCAGATGCGCAGATGGGATTCGGCGATATAATCAACATACTCCCTTGAACCGTTTACCGACCGTTCCTTGAGGTTTGGGACGGGTTGCTCATAATTCAGGGGGGGGGGTAAAATTTTTTCATATTTCACGTGATTCACTCCTGTATGCAGTAATTCCCTAGACACAGACTGCTGAGTCTGTGTCTATTATGTTCTATTATACTCCATGGAGAAAAAAGTCGCAACCGAACGATTTTTTGACGCAGTCAAAGTCCGGTGAAGCCGGGCGGAAAGGATGAGAAAATCTTATGACGAGAGAAGAGGCAAGACGCAAGGCGGAAGAATTGGTGAGTCAGATGACGGTGGAGGAGAGGGCTTCCCAGCTTCGCTATGACGCGCCGGCGATTGAAAGGCTTGGCGTGCCAGCTTACAATTGGTGGGGCGAAGCGCTGCACGGCGTGGCAAGAGCGGGTGCGGCGACCAGCTTTCCGCAGGCAATCGGCATGGCGGCGACGTTTGACACAGAATTGCTGCATAAAGCCGGGGATGTGGCGGCGACAGAGGGCAGGGCGAAATATAATGCGTTCTCTGCGGAAAATGACAGGGACATCTATAAGGGACTGACGTTCTGGTCGCCCAATGTGAATATTTTCAGAGACCCCAGATGGGGCAGGGGACAGGAGACTTACGGGGAAGATCCTTATCTGACTTCCAGATTGGGCGTTGCCTATGTGGAGGGGCTGCAGGGGGATGACAAAGAGACGCTGAAATCGGCGGCGTGTGCCAAGCATTTCGCGGTGCATTCCGGACCGGAAGCGGTGCGCCACGAGTTCAATGCCGTCGCCACGAAAAAGGATATGGCGGAAACTTATCTGCCCGCCTTTAAAGCGTGTGTGCAGGAGGCGGGTGTGGAGGCAGTGATGGGCGCCTACAACCGGACCAACGGGGAGCCCTGCTGCGGCAGCAGGACGCTGATGCAGGATATTCTGCGCGGCGAGTGGAAGTTTGAGGGACATTTCGTGTCCGACTGCTGGGCAATTAAAGACTTTCACGAAAAGCATATGGTGACGCACACCATGGAGGAGTCGGCGGCGCTTGCTTTAAAGTGCGGCTGCGACATCAACTGCGGCGTGACTTATCTCTATCTGCTGAAAGCACTGGAACAGGGGCTTGTGACGGAGGAGGAGATCACGGAGGCAGCGGTGCGCGCCTTCACCACGCGGTACCTGCTCGGGCTGTTTGACGGCAGCAAGTACGACGACATTCCCTATGAGAAAGTGGAGTGCGAAGAACATCTG
The DNA here is from genome assembly GCA_910587715.1 of uncultured Lachnospiraceae bacterium. Taxonomy (GTDB): domain Bacteria; phylum Bacillota; class Clostridia; order Lachnospirales; family Lachnospiraceae; genus UBA3282. The sequence continues at coordinate 26,821 of CAJUMV010000047.1, forward strand.
GAGGTGGCGCAGCAGCTGACGAGAGAGTCGGTTGTGCTCCTAAAAAATGACGGGGTCCTGCCGCTTAGGGTTTCGGCAGGACAGACCATCGGCGTGATCGGACCGAATGCCAACAGCAGGGAAGCTCTGGTCGGGAATTATCATGGCACTTCTTCCCGATATATTACGGTTTTGGAGGGAATACAGGACAAAGTCGGACACGATGGCAGAGTTTTGTGCTCGGAAGGCTCCCATTTATTTAAAGACCGCGTGGAGAATTTGGCTTGGGAAAACGACCGCGTTGCGGAAGCGGTCATCGTCGCAAAACACAGCGATGTGGTGGTGCTCTGCGTGGGACTGAACGAGACGCTGGAGGGTGAGGAGGGCGACACGGGCAACAGCTACGCGTCCGGCGACAAGAACGACCTGCTTCTGCCGGAGCCGCAGAGAAAGCTGATGGAGGCGGTGTTTGCCGTCGGTAAGCCCGTGGTTGTGTGCCTGATGGCGGGAAGCGCGATCGACCTCTCCGAAGCGCAGGAGAAGGCGGCGGCTGTCCTGCAGCTCTGGTATCCCGGCGCGAGAGGCGGCAAGGCAGTGGCGGATATTCTGTTTGGGGACTGTTCCCCGTCCGGCAAGCTGCCTGTGACGTTCTACCGGACGTTAGAGGAGCTGCCGGCATTTGAGGATTACACCATGAAGGGGAGAACCTACCGCTATATGGAGCAGGAGGCGCTTTATCCCTTCGGGTACGGGCTGACTTACGGCGACGTGCAGGTGGAAAAGGCGGAAGTTGTCCGGGTGGATGAGGCGACAGACGATGTGACCGTGCATGTGACGGTGAAAAATGCGGGAACTGCCGCGACGGGTGACGTGGTTCAGATTTATGTGAAAGATTTGGAGTCACCCTTTGCCGTGCCGAATCACAGCCTCTGCGCATTTGCGAGAGTTTTCCTGAAAGCGGGAGAGAGCGCGGAGATGGATATGACCGTTTCCGGCAATGCCTTTCTTGCGGTGAATGAGGACGGCGCCTTTGTCAAGGGCGGCGGCAGCTATGCGTTCTATGTGGGCACCGGGCAGCCGGACAGTCGGACGGCTGCGCTTACGGGGAAGAAATGTGTGGAAGTTTCGTGTGTGAAAGAATAGTTTTGGCAATCGGGAGCAGAACGGTCGTCTGCTCCCTTTAATCAACTGGATATTTTGCACAAAGCAGTAGGTTAGTATAGCCTAACACGTTGGCTAGTATGATGAAACTGCGGCTGGCAATGAAAATAGCATTGACAAAGACAGGGCTGCATCATATGATAATATGTGGTTAGTGAGTACTAACTTACATCATACATAAGGATGTCCGACAAGGTCTGGCATCCGTTGTTTTGCATCTGGAGTTAGTGAAAACTAATATACAGGCAGCGCAAGACGCACAGGAAGGGAGGAACATATTATGCCGCTTACATTAGCAGAGAAAGGAGAGGAAAACGTCATCAGAAAAATCGGTGGGAAACAGGATGTCAAAGTGCATCTGGAAAACCTTGGTTTTGTCGTGGGAGGGGCGGTCACGGTAGTCAGCGCCATCGGGGGCAATGTAATCGTGGATGTGCAGATCCGCAAGGTGGCGCCTTTGGGCGATCCCATTGAGGTGACCGTCCGCGGGTATGAACTTTCCATCCGGAAAGCGGATGCGGAGACGATAGAGGTTGATTAACAGGGGGGTTATCCCCTTTATTTTCAAATTGATAGTTAGGGAAGACTAATAAGAAGGAAGGAAAGTTAAAAAAGCATGACGGTGTGACGATCACCGACCTGCCGGGCATTTATTCCCTTTCTCCCTATACGCTGGAGGAAGTGGTGGCGAGAAATTATCTGATCAGCGAGCGCCCTGACGCGATTCTGAACCTGATTGACGGTACGAATTTAGAGAGAAACTTATATTTGACAACACAGCTTACCGAGCTTGGCATCCCTGTTGTCGTTGCTGTCAACATGATGGATGTGGTAGAGAAAAACGGCGACCAGATTAACACGGCGGAGCTGTCAAGGCAGTTAGGCTGTAAGGTCGTTGAGATCTCCGCCCTGAAAGGAAACGGGATTATGGAGGCTGCGGAAGCAGCGATCGACGCGGCGAAGAACGGAAAGACCGTCCCCATGCACACATTTTCGGGGACGGTGGAGCACGCCCTTGCACACATCGAGGAGGCGGCGGAAAAGGAGATGGACGATGATGCGGAATCCATCATCACCAACGAGCGGTATGTTTATATCGGGAGCATCATCAAGGGATGCTTAAAGAAAAAGTCGGCGGGCAAGCTGACCACCTCCGACAAAATTGACAGGATTGTCACAAACAGGTTTTTGGGACTGCCGATTTTTGCGGCTATCATGTTCCTCGTGTATTACATTTCCATGGTGACGGTGGGCGCAAACGCGACGGACTGGGCAAACGACGGGCTATTCGGCGACGGCTGGCATCTGCTCGGCATCGGTTCTTCCGACTATGAGGCAGCGGCGGAGGAATACGGCGACGCGGCGCTTATCGTAGATGGTTACGACGCTTACGTGGAAGAAAACGGGGCGGAGCCCACAGGCGACTTCCCTTATGAAGTAGAGGACGAGGAAACGCTGGAAGTGACAGTGGAGACGGCTTCCCTCGCGGATTACGAGGCGGCGCTTGCGGTGGTGGAGCAGTACGGCGAAGAGCCTGACCCGGCGGCTTACGGCGTGTGGGTCCCGGGCATTCCGGTTCTTGTAGGAAATGCGTTGGAAGCGGCAGGTGCGGCAGACT
>CAJUMV010000048.1 GCA_910587715.1 uncultured Lachnospiraceae bacterium
TTAAGGCTTCCCAACTCTTAACGAAGAGCGCGAGACGGGACTCGAACCCGCGGCCTCGACCTTGGCAAGGTCGCGCTCCACCAACTGAGCCACTCGCGCTTATCGTCCGTTCGTATCGCTCGGACATTTACTAATATACTATAGGAGTTTGGCTTTGTCAACCACAAAATTATTTTTTTTTGCCTTTTTTTTGCCTTTTTTGAGAAAGATTTGACAAATGAGGAAAAAGGTGTATTATGTTGGTGTAAACGAAGAGTAGAAGAAAAAGGGAGGAAAAGAAAATGAAAGTAATGAACATTGATGACCCTGAAAAGTTTTTTGAGGTAGTAAACAAGTGCAAGGGCACAGTGGAGTTAGTGACAAAGGAAGGCGACAGACTGAATTTAAAGTCCCAGTTGACTAAGTATGTGGCTCTCACTAAGCTTTTTGCGGATAATGCGATTCCGGAGATGGAACTTGTTGCGCATGATCCCGAGGATGTGAATCGTCTGCTTGATTACATGGTAAATTCAAAATAAGAAGATGCATAACGAACTGACAAAACAGGATATTCGCAAGATGGAGGAGGAAATCGAATATCGCAAGCTGGTGGTGCGTCCGGCGGCTCTGGAAGATGTAAAGACGGCGAGGGCACACGGCGACCTGAGCGAGAATTTCGAGTATCATGCGGCGAAAAAAGTAAAGAATCAAAACGAGAGCCGTATCCGCTATCTGGAACGGATGATAAAAACAGCCGTGATTGTGTCCGATGAGTCCGCGGAGGATGAGGTTGGCATGAACAACACGGTGGAGGTCTTTTTCGAGGAGGATAACCTCACGGAGAAATACAAGCTGGTGACGACGGTGCGTGGCAATTCCTTAGAGGGACTGATCAGCACGGAGTCGCCGCTTGGAAAGGCGTTACTCGGGCACAAGGCGGGCGAGCGCGTTTTTGTGGAGCTGCCCGGGGGCGGCGGCTACTATGTGGTGGTGAAATCCATCGAAAACACAATTGATGACGGAACCGATAAGTTGAGGAGCTTTTAAATATAGAGGCTCCTTTTCGTATGCGAGCATCCGGTTTGTACTTATTTACTTCTAACTCTGCTTATGCGCGCATATCTTTAAAATGAAGTGACAAGCCCTTTACTATGGGTTGGGTAAGGGCGGGTAACGGATTGGTTTAGAGATGGCGGGAGGACAGGCGTATGTATGAGAACAGAAGCGTATCGGAGACGATCCAGGGATTGCAGACAGACGCGGAAAGGGGGCTTGGTGCGGCAAAGGTTGTAGAGCGGCGGACGAAGTATGGTCCGAATCGATTAAAGGATCAGGAGAAAAAGAGTCTTGCGGGGCGGATTGCGGCGCAGTTAAACGATCCGCTGATATTGATTCTGATGGTGGCGATGGCGATTTCCATGATGTTGCATGAATTTGGGGATGCCATTATTATTGTGGCGGTGGTTGCGCTGAACGCAGCTGTGGGCATTATTCAGGAGGGCAAAGCGGGGCGCGCGGTAGAGGCTTTGAAGCAGATTTCGGAGCCGAGGACGACGGTTTTGCGGGATGGCGCGCATCACAATATACCGGCGCAGGAGCTGGTGCCGGGGGACATTGTGGTTTTGGAGGCGGGCAATCGTGTCCCGGCTGACCTGCGATTAATAGAGAGCATCGGTCTTTTTGCGGAAGAGTCTACCCTTACAGGAGAGTCTGTGCCGGTAGAAAAGGACGCAGGATATATAGAGAAAGGGACGGCGGACACCAGCAGCAAAAACATGGTATATATGTCCACTTATGTGACGAAAGGGCGGGGGCTTGGCGTGGCGACGGCGACGGGCATGGACACGCGGGTCGGTCATATTGCGGACATGCTGCACGGGCATAAGGAAAAGCTGACGCCCTTGCAGGTAAGGCTGGGGGAACTGGGAAAAGTATTGAGCGCCCTGGCGGTGGGCATCTGCGTGCTGCTCTTTATTGTGGCGATTCTGCAAAAGCGTGACGTGGGAGATATGCTTTTAACTTCCGTCTCGCTGGCGGTGGCTGCCGTGCCGGAAGGTCTGCCTGCCATTGTGACGATTGTGCTGGCACTCAGCGTGTCCCGGATGGTAAAGGCAAAGACGATTGTGCGCAGGCTTTCGGCGGTGGAGACGTTGGGGGCGGTGGAGGTGGTGTGCTCGGACAAGACGGGTACGCTGACTCAGAACAAGATGACAGTGACGGAGTGTTATCTGGACGGGAAACTTACGGAAAGAGCTGGACTCGCCTCACTATTTGAAACGGCGGACACGGACGGGAAGGAGCTTTCCTGCGCGGCGCATTTTCTTTTGGGTTGTGTGCTCTGCAACGATGCGGAAACCGGGGAAGAGGAAAACGGAGACCCGACGGAGCTGGCGCTTATGCATATGGCGCAGGACTGCGGCGTCAAAGTAGCGCGGCTCAGGGAGCGGCACCCGCGCATAAACGAGAACGGATTCGACTCCGAACGTAAAATGATGACCACGCTGCATCGGGAAGGAAGCGGGCAGACGGCTTATACCAAGGGCGCGGCGGAACGGATTTTGGAAAATTGTACAAGCTTCTATAAAGGCGGGCGTATGTCAGAGCTTACCGCGGCGGAGAGGGAGCGGCTGCTTGGCATACAGAAACGCCTGATGGGCGAGGGCAGGCGTGTGCTCGCGCTTTCCATGGAGCCGGAGGGAAGCATGAAGGAGCGGGGCATGGTGTTTCTCGGCTTTGTCAGTATGCAGGACCCGGTCAGACCGGAGGCGCTTGCGGCGGTGCAGGGCTTTGCGCAGGCAGGTGTTTCCACGGTGATGATTACCGGCGACCATCCGGACACGGCGTTTTCCATCGCGAGACAGCTTGGGATTGCAAGCCGCGCGGAGGAGTGCATCACGGGCAGGGAGCTGGATCATCTGAAGGAACAGGCATTTTTGCAGAGGCTGCCGCAGCTTAGGGTGTTTGCGCGGGTGACGCCGGAGCATAAAGTGCGGATTGTGGAGGGGTATAGAAGTTTACATAAAACAGTAGCAATGACCGGGGATGGGGTTAATGACGCGCCCTCTTTGCAGGCGGCGGATATCGGCATCGCCATGGGGCAGGGCGGAACGGATGTGGCGAGAGGGGCGGCGGACTTTGTACTGATGGATGACAATGTGGCGACGATTCACACGGCGATACGGGAAGGGCGGGGCATTTATGAGAACATACGCAAATCGGTGCTGTTTCTCCTTTCCTCCAACCTGGGAGAAATCCTTACCATGCTGTTTACCATCGTGGCGGGACTGCCGGTGCCGTTGACGGCAGGCTTTATTCTGTGGATTAATCTGATTACGGACTCCCTGCCTGCGCTGGCGCTGGGGGTGGACGATAACGATACGGAAAGTCTCATGCGGGAACCGCCGCGGAAAGGTGACGAGTCGCTGTTTGCCCGGGGCGGACTGATGTGTGTGATCTGCTACGGGCTGGTGATTGGCGGCATTAGTCTGGCGGCGTTCTTGAAGGTGCCTTATGACCGTATCGTAGCGGAGGGACTACCTATAAGTTTACATAACATATTAGAAGGGCTGAAAATCTCAGCCGTTCTCGCCAAAGCGCAGACTCATGCATTTACGGTGCTTGGTATCAGTCAGCTTTTCCATGCCATCGGTATGCGGGATGTAAACCGTTCCGTATTCCGGATGAACCATAGAAGCAATCCGCAGATGCTGCTTGCGCTGGCGGTGGGCATTGCGCTGCAGGCGGCGGTGACGGAGATTCCTTTTCTGGTCACGCTCTTCGGCACGGTGCGTCTGAGCATGGAGGAGTGGATCCGGCTGATCGTGCTTTCCGTTACGCCGCTCTTTGTACACGAACTGCTGGTGCTTGTGGGGATGGCAGGCATTTCCGTAAAACGCCCCGCGTGTGAGCCTGTTAAAGGCCAAAAGCAGGAGGCATAGTCCGAAAAGGAGGAGCCGGGACAAATTTAGACAAGCGCACGAAAAGCCAAAAGCAGAAGGCGCAGGTTGGAAGCGCAGAACTGCTTCATGCCAGTGCGCGGAAGGCAAGCAGCAGGAGACATAGTCCGGAAAGCCATGACAGATCGATGCGCAGCACCCGGGAGAGAAGTCGCCCGGAAAGACAGCCGCTTACAAACAGGAGAAGGTTGAAGAGGGTGGCGCTAAGAAACAGGGCAAGCCGGGAAATGTCGGCGGCAGGGAAAGCCATTCCCACAAGAACGCTGTCGAGGGAGAGCGCCAGACTTAGAAGCAGCGCTTCCTTTGCGCTCAGAACCTGCAGGTCTGTGCGGTTTGCTTCCTCCGGGGAAAGGTAGACCGTGAAGATAATATTGAGCTGTTTGATCTGACAGCCCCAGTTTCCCATGAGACTGGGGTGTTTTTTTGCAAGGTGGCGAATCAGGCTCTCAAAGAGCTTGGCGATGCCGATGGCAGCGAGCATGAAAAAAGAGAGGAAGGGGAGGACGCCGGGCGGCAAAAGGGAGCCGATGACCTCGCCAAGTCCGCCTGCGGCGGTAATGAAAAGAGCCGGGACGCAGGCTAAGAAAAGCAGGGAGAGGGCTTTGATGTGCACCCGCTCCGTGCCGTAAGAAAACCCTGCCGTCAGGGAATCCAGGGAAACGGCGACCAGAAAGAGCAGCAGGGAGGAAAGGGAAAAAGACATGGGAGTTTACCTCGTCACAGGTTTATTATATAGTATGGGAACCGCGCGGGATGTTGAGAGCTGGGAGAAATCTAAAAAGAAATCCCCGAAAAGATTTACGCTTGCTGGAAAAAATGGTATAGTATAAGAGGTGCAAAAGAAAAGTAAGCGGCGCAAGCAGGGGGGAACTGTATGGAGCTTATGTTTATTGGGGCAGACCATGAGGTGACAGGGAGCTGCCATTATCTTCGGGTAGGCGATAAAAACATTCTGGTGGACTACGGCATGGAGCAGGGTGCCAACGTATTTGAGAACTGTGACCTGCCTGTGGAGGAAGCGCTCATAGACTATGTGTTCCTCACCCACGCGCATGTTGACCACTCGGGTCTTCTGCCGCTTTTGTATGCAAGGGGGTTTCGAGGCGCGATTTACGCGACGGCGCCCACCTGCGATTTGTGCAGCATTATGCTTCGCGACTGCGCGCATATCCAGATGCAGGAAGCGGAGTGGAAAAACCGCAAGGCGAAGAGAAGCGCGGAAAATGATCTGATAGAGCCGCTTTATACGATGGAGGATGCGGACGGGGCGATTAGGCGTCTCATTCCCTGTGACTATGACAGTGAAGTGACGGTATGTGAAAATATAAAAATCCGCTTTACGGATATCGGGCATCTGCTCGGCTCTTCCAGCATCGAGGTCTGGGCGACGGAAGGGGATGTGACGAAGAAGCTGGTATTTTCCGGCGATATCGGAAACAGTGAGCAGCCGCTGATCAAAGACCCGAAAAACACGGCGGAAGCGGATTATGTGGTGATGGAATCCACTTACGGAGACAGGCTGCATTCTGCGGAAAAAGTGGATTATGTGGGTGAGCTGACCAAGATTTTACAGAGAACCTTTGACCGGGGCGGCAACGTGGTGATTCCTTCTTTTGCGGTGGGCAGAACACAGGAAATGCTCTATTTCCTGCGGCAGATCAAGGATGAACGGCTGGTGAAGGGGCACGAGAATTTCCCGGTTTATGTGGACAGTCCGCTGGCGGTGGAGGCTACGGGGATTTTTCATAAGAACGAGGCAAGATGCTTCGACGAGGAAGCGATGGCTTTGGTCAGAAAGGGAATCAATCCGATTACCTTTCCGGGGCTGAGGCTTGCTATCACAAGCGAAGAGTCTAAAGCAATCAATTTTGAACATACGCCGAAGGTTATCATATCCGCTTCTGGCATGTGCGAGGCGGGTCGTATCAGGCATCATCTGAAACATAATCTGTGGAGACCGGAGTGCACGATTTTGTTCGTGGGCTATCAGGCGGTGGGAACGCTTGGCAGAATGCTTGTGGAGGGTGCGAAAGAGGTCAAACTGTTCGGGGAGCCGATTGAGATTCGCGCCGATATCGCAAAGCTTGTGGGCATGAGCGGTCATGCGGATAAAAACGGGCTTTTGCAGTGGGTGGACGGTTTTGAAAAGAAGCCGGATAAGGTTTTCGTGGTACACGGCGAGGACAGCGTCTGCAAGCTCTTTACAGAGTGCCTGAAAGTGGAGCACGGGCTTAATGCCTATGCGCCTTACAGCGGTACCCGGTATGATTTGATAAGCGGCGCGTTTATATACGAGGCGGAGCCAGTGGCGGTCAAGAAGAAGGCGCGCGGCATTTCCGACGTTTTTGCAAGGCTTTTGGCAAGCGGGCAGAGGCTTATCGCCATTATTCACAAGAACGAGGGAGGCGCAAACAAGGATTTGGCGCGGTTTGCGGATCAAATTAACTCTCTGTGTGATAAATGGGATCGGACATAATGTAAGAATGGGAGAATGAAAGAGTGAGTTTAGCAGATCACATTTTCATAGACATGTGTAAAGACATTTTGGAAAACGGGACGAGCACGGAGGGGGAGAAGGTGAGACCCCACTGGGCGGACGGAGAGAGCGCTTACACCATAAAGAAATTCGGGGTGGTGAACCGCTACGATCTGTCGAAAGAGTTCCCGATCCTGACGCTTCGCAGGACGGCGCTTAAAAGCGCTACGGACGAGATGCTGTGGATCTGGCAGCAAAAGTCCAATAATATCAACGATCTGCACAGCCATATCTGGGACGAGTGGGCGGATGCGGATGGCAGCATCGGCAAGGCTTACGGGTATCAGATGGGCGTGAAACATCAGTATAAAGAGGGCATGATGGATCAGGTGGATCGGGTGATTTATGATTTAAAGAACAACCCGTTCAGCCGTCGGATTATGACAAATCTTTACGTGCATCAGGATTTGCACGAGATGAATCTGTACCCCTGCGCTTACAGCATGACCTTTAATGTGACGCAGAAAAAAGGGCAGGAAAAGCTGACGCTCAATGCGGTTTTGAACCAGCGTTCGCAGGATGTGCTGACGGCAAACAACTGGAATGTGGTGCAGTACGCAGTGCTCGTGCATATGCTGGCGCAGGTGTGCGGTATGGAGGTGGGAGAGCTTGTTCATGTGATCGCGGACGCGCACATTTACGACAGGCATATACCTATTATAAAGGAGCTAATAGGGAGACCCGTTTACGACGCGCCGACGTTTACGCTGAATCCGGAGATTACGGATTTCTACCAGTTTACGCGGGACGACGTGAAAGTGGAGAACTACGTTACGGGTCCGCAGGTGGCGGATATACCCGTGGCAATCTAACAGCTGCGCAAGGGAAGCAAGCGCCGCGGAGCGGCATTTGGTTCCCGGCAGCGTTAACGAGCAAACGTCCGGAGAAGACGGACATAGAGCGCGAAGCGCGGGTTTGCGAGTTTAAGAAAGGGAATAAAAAGTATGAATGCAATCGTAGCCGTTGACAACAACTGGGCGATCGGCTGTAAGAACAGCCTGCTTGTGCGGATTCCGGCGGACCACAAGAATTTCCGGCAGGAGACCACGGGCAAGGTGGTGGTGCTCGGGAGAAAGACGTTAGAGACATTCCCGCAGGGTATGCCGCTTCCGAACAGGACGAACATTATTCTTTCCACGAATCCGGACTATCAGGTGAAGGATGCCGTGGTGGTGCATAATAAAGAAGAACTGGACGCGGAACTGAAAAAATACCAGACGGAGGATGTGTATATCATTGGCGGGGAGAGCGTTTACCGGATGATGCTTCCGGAGTGCAGCGTGGTGCATGTGACGAAGATTGACCATGACTATGAGGCGGACGCTTATTTCCCGAATCTGGATAAAGATGACGCTTGGGAGATTACGGCGGAAAGTGAGGAGCAGACCTATTTTGATCTGCCGTATTACTTTGTAAAATATGAAAGAAAGCGTTAACGGGCAGTGCTTTTGGGGAGTCTGATAAGGGCGGACAAAAAGGCGGCAGGGATTCATAGCAAGGCGGCTTTGGAGGAGTGCCAAGCAGTGCGAAATCTGGCGCGGTATAATTGTAATAGATAAAGGAAGGGTACGCAGGTATGGGGCAGGAGACAAAGAAAACGACGGCGAAAAAGGGGACGGAGCTTTCGCAGGCGAAGGAAGCGCTGCAGCAGAAGAATGTGGAGCTGGAGACGGCAAAGAGCGCGGTGGAGAAGGCGGAAAAGGCGAGGGATATTTTTCTGGCAAATATGTCCCACGAGCTGAGAACGCCAATCAACACAATTCTAGGGCTGAATGAGCTGATACTGAGGGAAAGTCAGGAGGAAGCGGTCAAGGAATACGCGAGAGACATCAGGCAGGCAGGGAATATTCTGCTTGCGCTGGTCAGTGATATTCTGGACTTCTCCAAGTTGGAAGCGGATAAGATGGAGCTGACGGAGGGGATTTATGACGTCAGTTCCCTGCTGAATGATCTGATTAACAGCATTTCGGTGCAGCAGCGGCGCAAAAAACTGGATTTGGTCCTGGAGATTGCGCAGGATATTCCTTATAAGCTTTTCGGTGATGAAATACATATCAGACAGATTATCGGAAACCTTTTGTCAAATGCGGTGCGTTATACGGAAAAGGGCAGGATTACGCTGCATGTGAGCTGGAAGGAGCTGCCGAAGGATTCCGTAGAGCTTTATGTGATTGTCAAGGATACGGGAGTCGGGATTAAGGAAGAAGATATCCCGAAGCTGTTTAAAGCGTTTCAGCGTATGGACTCCGCGACCCGCAGCAAGGACGACAGGACGGGGCTGGGGCTTGCCATCACGCAGCGCCTGATTGAGATGATGGGCGGTAAGCTGGAGGTGCAGAGCGTATACGGAAAAGGTTCCGCTTTTTCCTTTAAGATCGTGCAGAAGATAGTGGACAGGGAGCCGCTCGGTGATTTTGAGAAGCAGTACAAGGACAGCCTGCGCAGCATTGAGGACTACCATGAAAAATTCATTGCGCCCATGGGAAGGATTTTGATTGTGGACGACAATGCTATGAATCTGGCGGTGGCGCAGGGACTTTTAAAGGGAACAAGACTGCAGATTGACGTGGCGGCGAGCGGTGAGGAGTGTCTGGAACTGATTAAGAGAAAGACTTACCACTTGATCTGTATGGACCATATGATGCCGGTGATGGACGGCGTGCAGACGCTCCATGCCATCCGCGCGCTGGAGGGAAATCCGTCCAGAGACATCCCGGTCATCGCCCTGACGGCAAATGCGGTGGCGGGCGCGAGGGAACTTTATCTGAAAGAGGGATTTCAGGATTATCTGACGAAGCCCATAGACGCGGATAAGTTTGAAAACATGCTGATTGAGTACCTGCCGGACAACGTGGTTTATCTGACCAACAACAGAAATATCAGCGACGAGTATGAGCAGACGCAGGAAGAGGGAGACGGCGAGTTTGACATCAGGGAGAGTCAGCTTTATCTGATGGGCTTTAACTTAAGAAACGGTCTTCGGTATATGGGCGGCGACAAGGCGCTTTACGGCAAGGTACTCCGCGATTTCCATTCCATTCTGCAGGAGAAGGAGACGGCGCTTAAGGACTTTCTGCAGAAAGGCGATATGCCTGGCTATACGATTATCGTGCATTCGTTGAAAGGAAATGCCAGGAACGTGGGCGCGGACGATCTGGCGGATGAGGCGTTTGAACTGGAGAAGATGGCGAAGGCGGGGCAGCTCGAGGATGTGACGGTGCGCTCCCCGATTCTGTTTGGCATGATGAATACCATGAGAAACAGCCTGCGGGTGTATTTGGAGACAGAGGATGCTGCGGGCGAGAAAACCGGGCAGCAGGAGCCGGAGGAGAGCGCAGGGAGCATTACGGAGGACGAGTGGACCAGAGCTTTGCAGGAGCTGGCGGCAAGGCTTGACGATTTCGATGGGGAGAGCGCGGCGGCAAAGCTGCGTGAGCTGAAACGCTATGACCGACCGGAATCGGATAAAAAAATGCTCAGGCTGTGCGAGAAGGCAATCAAGGATTACGCTTATGATATTGCCCTTGAAGTGGTCAACGCGGTGCTGTGACAGAGGAGCCGAAGGCTGAACTGTTATGAGATGCTTGACTTTTGAGGACAAAGGTATATTATATAAAAATAAATATAGTAATTGTTAAGCAAAGCATTTTGCACACGGAACAGTTACGAAACGACAGAGGAATGACTGAGGGAGAGGAGTTGGCTATTATGGAAAAAAAGAATCTGGATTGGGCGAATATCGGTTTCGGCTATCATGAGACGGACAAACGCTTCGTGGCGAATTACAAAAACGGCGCGTGGGATGACGGCGCGCTTGTGGATGACGCCAACATTGTGATGAACGAGTGCGCGGGCGTCCTGCAGTATGCGCAGACCTGCTTCGAGGGGATGAAGGCTTACACCACCGAGGACGGGCGTATCGTGACCTTCCGTCCCGACTTAAACGCGCAGCGTATGGAAGATTCCTGTAAGCGGCTGGAGATGCCGGTATTTCCGCAGGAGCGTTTTATTCAGGCGGTGACGGATGTGGTGGCAGCGAATGAAGCGTATGTGCCCCCTTACGGTTCCGGCGCAACCCTCTATATCAGACCTTATATGTTTGGTATCTCTCCGGTTATCGGCGTGAAGCCCGCGGATGAGTACCAGTTCAGAGTGTTTACCACGCCTGTGGGTCCTTATTTTAAGGGCGGCGTAAAGCCGATCACGATCAAGGTGAGTGATTTTGACCGGGCGGCGCCGCATGGAACGGGACATATTAAAGCAGGATTAAACTATGCGATGAGCCTGCACGCGATTGTGACGGCGCACGCGGAAGGGTATGACGAGAATATGTATCTGGATGCGGGCAGCAGGACGCATGTGGAGGAGACAGGCGGCGCGAACTTCCTGTTCGTGACAAAGGACAATAAGGTGATTACGCCGAAGTCCGACAGCATTCTGCCCTCTATCACCAGACGCTCGCTGATGACGGTGGCGAAGGACTATCTGGGACTTGAGGTGGAGGAGCGTCCGATCGCGCTGGAGGAAGTGAAGGATTTCGCAGAGTGCGGCCTTTGCGGCACGGCGGCGGTTATTTCCCCGGTGGGAAAGATTGTGGATCACGGAAAAGAGATTGCGTTCCCCAGTGGCATGAGCGAGATGGGACCGATTACCCAGAAGCTGTACGATACGCTGACGGGTATCCAGATGGGCAGGATTGAGGCGCCTGAAGGGTGGATTCATGTAATCAAGTAAGCAGTCGGAAGCTGCATTTGCAAGATATGGCATGGCAGCAGCATATGATTAAGTCGTTGCCGATAGGGAATGATGTTAGGAAACGAATGGGATAAAAGGGAAAGGGATTAGGTTGGGATGCATAATAGGCATACGATTTAATCCTTTTTTCAAGTTATGCGGCAGAAAGAAGCGGAGAAAAAATGAACGATACGGAAATCAGGGAGCGGTATCCCTATTTGTATGAGACCCATCTGCATACGTCGGAGTCCAGCGCCTGTGCGAGAAGTACCGGGGTGGAGATGGCGCGTGCCTGCAAGGAGTATGGGTATACCGGTATTTTTGTGACAGACCATAACTGGGGCGGAAACACCTGTGTGGACCGGGGGCTGTCGTGGGATGCCTGGGTGGATCGATTCTGCCTCGGATATGAGCACGCGAAAGTGGAGGGGGATAAAATCGGGCTGGATGTGTTCTTCGGCTATGAAGCAGGGTATGACGGTACGGAGTTTCTGCTGTATGGGATTGATAAGGCGTGGATGAAGGCACACCCGGAACTTCGGTCTGTATCCGTGGAAGAGCAGTACGAACTGGTGCACGAGGCGGGCGGACTGGTGATGCACGCCCATCCTTACAGGGAGGAAGCTTATATTCCCGAGGTGCGGCTTTTTCCGGATTTTGTGGACGGCGTGGAGGGAATCAATGCCGCGCACCTTTGGTATTCCACGGCTTTGCGCGACAAGACGGTCTATGATAAACGGGCTGTCGCTTATGGACGGGCGCATGGGTTTCCCATGAGTGCCGGTTCGGACATTCATTCCACGAATCTGTTTGGCGGCGGCATGGCGTTTTGTAGGAGGCTGCGCTCGGCGGCGGATTATGTGCAGGCGGTGATGGGCGGCGAGGATTATGTGATGACGGATGGGAAAGTGTGGTATGATAAGAGGGGACGGGTCATAGAATAGTAGCGGAATAGGAGAAATATGATAAATAAGAGATGGAAACGGATAGCGGCATATATTTTGTCTGGAATTATGTTAACCGGCGGAATCACGGGCTGCGGCGACGGTGACGGGTTTGGCACGAAGGTGGTGCTGACCACGGGCTTTGAGAAGGACGAAATCTTTCGGATTGAGACGAGTTCCTGTAAGCTGCCGGAGCTGATGGTGTATCTGACCACGATTCAGAACCGCTATGAAAGTGTGTACGGTAAGGAAATCTGGGAGACGATTGCGGACGGCGTGACGCTTGAGGAGAATGTGAAGAATATCGCGCTGGCGCAGATTGCCCAGATTAAGACCATGAACCTGATGGCGGAAAAGTACGAGGTGGAGCTTTCTGAGGAGGAGCGCGCGCGGGCGGAGAATGCGGCGAAGGCGTACTATGACACGCTGGGGGAGCGGGAAATCGAGCTGATGGGCGTCAACGAGAAGACCATCAAGTCACTCTACACGGAGCTGGCACGGGCGGAGAAGATGTACCAGTACACGATTAAGGACATCAACCCGGAGATCAGCGACGACGAGGCGCGAACCATTACCGTGCAGCACATTCTGATCAAGACTTACGCGCTGGACGGGACGGGAAAGAAGATTGAGTACACGGAGGAGGCAAAGCGGGACGCCTATAGACGGGCGATTGAAGTGCTGGGACAGGCGAAGGAGGGCGAGGATTTCGATGCACTGATTCGCAAATACAGCGAGGACGACAAGTCAACCTATTCCTTCGGCAAAGGGGAGATGGAGGAGTCCTTTGAGACGGCGGCTTTCAATCTGGGAACGGGCGAGATCAGCGACGTGGTGGAGACGGAGTTCGGCTATCACATCATCAAGTGCATCAGTACCTTTGACAGGGAGGAGACCGACGCCAATAAGATTAAGATTGTGGAGCAGAGGCGTGAGGAAGCGTTCGGGCAGGAGTATGACGCTTATGTGGCGACGCTGACCAGAAATTTGAACGAGGAGCTGTGGGACAGCGTGAACTTTATCCATGACGAGGAAGTGTCCACGCAGAATTTTTTTGAGGTGTATGCGCAGTATTTTGGGAGCTAGTTTTTCATTTTAGAAAAAGTTTATAATTCCCAAAACCCGCATAAAATGGGGAAAATCCATAAAGTATTAGCACTCACGGTTGATGAGTGCTAATTTTTTCTTGACTTCTTAATTTAGGCGTATTAAACTATCCACTAGATAGTCAACAACCCCGGAAAACAGGATTTGTCCGGTTAAGGTGCGGGTGGAGGACATGCCGCATGGCAAGGTTTATGAGAGAAAGGAACGTGAGCAATTATGGCAGCGAAACATGGCAATTTATCGATCAACAGCGACAATATTTTCCCGATTATCAAGAAGTGGCTGTATTCCGATCACGACATTTTTTTCAGGGAGCTGATTTCCAACGGATGCGACGCGATCACAAAGCTGAAAAAGCTGGATATGATGGGCGAGTATGCGCTGGCGGATGATTACAAGGCGAAGATTCAGGTCATTGTCAACCCGGAGGAAAAGACGTTACAATTTATCGACAACGGTATCGGCATGACAGCGGACGAGGTGGAGGAGTACATCAACCAGATTGCTTTCTCCGGCGCGACGGATTTTATTGAGAAATACAAGGACAAGGCGAATGAGGACCAAATCATCGGGCATTTCGGACTGGGCTTTTATTCGGCGTTCATGGTGGCGGACGAGGTGGAGATCGACACCCTGTCATGGCAGGACGGCGCGCAGGCGGTGCACTGGACATGCGACGGCGGCACAGAGTTCGACATGGAGGACGGAACCAGAACGGAAGTGGGTACGACGATCACCCTCCACATCAACGAGGACTGTCTGGAATTCTGCAACGAATATAAGGCGAAAGAGGTCATCAAGAAATATTGTTCCTTTATGCCTACAGAAATCTGGCTTTCCAAGGCAAACACCACGGAGACCCAGACCATTACCGCGGACGAAAAGCTTCCTACCGACGAAGTAGTGGAGGAGATCAAGAAGGAGAAGGAGGAGGACGAGCAGAAGCTAAAGATCAAGAAGCGCCCGGAACTTCTCAACGAGACCCAGCCTCTCTGGGCGAAACATCCCAACGAGTGCACGAAGGAAGAGTATCTGGAGTTTTACCGCAAAGTCTTTCAGGATTACAAGGAGCCGCTGTTCTGGATCCATCTGAACATGGATTATCCGTTTAACATGAAGGGCATCCTTTACTTCCCGAAGATCAATATGGAGTACGAGTCCATTGAGGGAACCATTAAATTATACAACAATCAGGTATTTATCGCGGACAACATCAAGGAAGTGATTCCCGAGTTTCTGATGCTCTTAAAGGGTGTGATCGATTGTCCCGACCTGCCGCTCAACGTCTCAAGAAGCGCGCTGCAAAACGACGGTTTTGTGAAGAAAATCAGTGAGTACATCACAAAGAAAGTGGCGGACAAGTTGTCCGGCATGTGCAAGACGGAGAAGGAAGAGTACGAGAAATACTGGGATGATATCAGCCCCTTCATCAAGTTCGGCTGCTTAAAGGACGACAAGTTCTGCGAGAAGATGACCGACTACATCCTCTTCAAGAATCTGGACGGCGTGTACATGACGCTGCCCGAATGTCTGGAGGTCAACAAGACCGACCCCGACGAGGCGGATGACGCTGAGAATGCCGCGGCTGGTGACGGAAATGCGGAAACCGCAGGAGAGAGCTGCGGACAGGACGAGACGGACAGCGCAGCGGCAGATGAAAACATGGAGACAGAAACTGCAGCGGTGGACGAAAACGGTGAGAAGGTGGAAGCCGAGGTCGTTGACGAGGCGGAAAAAGTGGACGGCGAAGTCCTTGACGAGGACGGCGAGCCTGTCGAGGAGGAGAAGAAAGAGAAAGTCATCTACTATGTGACTGACGAGAAGCAGCAGAGTCAGTACATCAACATGTTCAAGGCGGCGAAGATGGACGCGGTGATACTGACCCACAATATCGACCAGCCCTTCGTCACCCAGCTCGAGGCGAAGAACGAGGGCATTAAGTTCCAGCGTATCGACGCCGACCTGACGGACACCTTCAAGGCAAAGACGTCCAAGAAGGCGGAGAAAGAGATGGAGGAGCAGGCGGAAGAGATCGCCAAGCTGATGAAGAAAGTCCTCAAGAAGGATCAGATTAAGGTGAAGATAGAGAAACTGAAAAACAAGAAGATTTCTTCCATGATCACGCTCTCCGAGGAATCCCGCAGGATGCAGGACATGATGAAAATGTATTCTATGCCCGGCATGGATATGGGAGCCTTTGGCAAGGAGGGGGAGACGCTGATTTTAAACGCGAACCATCCGCTTGTGCAGTACGTGCTGGAACATCAGGACGGCGAGAATGTGAAGATGATCTGCGAACAGCTCTACGATTTGGCGCTGCTGCAGCAGGCGCCGCTTGAGCCGGAGGCTATGACCAAGTTTGTGGCGAGAAGCAATGAGATTATGATGATGCTGACGAAGTAAGTGTATATATTATGTAAACTAAAATGACCGTTCGGAAAGGCAGGGATATCCGGACGGTCATTTTTGTGTGTATTCATTTGTTGATGAACGGAAGTTCAGTTGGATATGGTCTTTGCATTTGTGCGTTCCAGCAGATAATCTATGCTTACGTTATAAAAATCGGCAATGGCGATTAAAATGCCGGTTGGAATATCTCTTGTTCCATTTTCGTAGTGGGAGTAGGCGCGCTGGGATATATTTAAGTGTCTGCTCAATTCTGTCTGTGTCAAATCGGCGTCTTCCCGTAAATCTCTGATTCTGTGATAGATAGCGGATTCCTCCCTTACAAAAGAATAAAGTTGTTTTCCTGTTTCTATATTAGGGTAGCCCAAAATGTTCTATTGACATTTAGAACATTTTGGGCTAGAATGTATAAGAAAATTTTGCCGAATAATGCGAGAATGGACGAAGGGAAAAAGGATGGAAGCATTTAATCTGTTAGGAAAAAGAATTGAGTTTTCGGATGATGTTATGCATTTTGCGGAGTGCTATGGTACCTATCTTGTTATGAAGAATGGGGCGGACAGGATGCTCTGTGGAATATATGATGAATACGGCACATTTATGAATCTGGTGAATCAGGCGGAAACAGACTGCACCAGACTTATATATCAATTTGCGGCTACCTTACTTGATAAAGTGATAGATGCCGGATTTTATGATTTGAGTATGGAAATATTTTTGGAGCAGTATGTATCGAGAATAACACGCCAGCTGCAAACGGTAACTGTCTGTGACACCATAGTTGAGAAGTATATGGAGATGGAACAGGAAAAGGAGGAAGTGAGAAAGTATCGTGAGCTTCGTAAGGCGTCAAGGGGGCGTATATCCGGGGGAGGGTTTGGCATTGCGGGAGCCATAGGGGGAATCGCAATGGCGGAAACAGCGAATATCATCAGCGGTCTTGGGCACAGCGCGGTGAATGCAATCGGTAATTTGGGAACGGATGCGGCAGCGCAAAGAGAAGGACAGAAGATTTATCAAAGCGCGCAGACCAGACAGTGTCTGAGGGACGCCCTTGATAGTGATTTGTATACCATATTTAGAGGGTGGCTGCTCCTTCTTGAAGATAAGTTTGACATGCATTTCCGGATAAGGTGCGCGGCAGATGAGGAAAGAGTGGACACTGTTATAAGTAATATCAGTCAAAGAGGAATTGACAGGGAAGAAGCGGCGGATATTGTTGCTGAGCTGTTACTGATTGACCCTTACAATGACAGTTTGTATCGCTATGTGCTGCTAAAATTTGGAGACAGTAATTTGGAATTACAACAGATGGCTGAAGCCTTTTCTATGGGAGACAGGCTGAACGAATATAAGCGTAGCGTATTGCAAAAAATAGCGGACGATATGCCGGTAGAAACAATAGCGGACTGTGAAAAGGTAATAGAATGTTTGTCGCGATCCATACAGAGAAACGGTGTATCCGAAGAAATAGGTGAAGAATATCTTGCTGCTTTCCGGAAGCGCATTGACACATTGGACCGGGAAATGCGTACTTTTCAGGATGTCGTCTATGAAACCGCGGAGCAGGCTGCAAAAGCGCGCGAGACATATGAAGCGGAGCAGGCGGAACTTGAGAGAGAAAGAAGCACTTTGGAAAAGTGGAAAGGCGAGACTGATTTTACAAATAAAGAGAGTCTGGGGCTGCTGCGGGAGAAAATCATTGAGAGTCATTTTCGAGTTGATGAAGCCGGGGTTTATCTGAAAGAGATTGACAATAATTTAGAGCGGATTGACAGGGAAGAACGGACTGTAGATGGAGTTGTATATGAAAATCATGAGAGCGCTCTTTTGGCGGTTCGGCAAAAAGAAGCTTATGAAATTTGCAGGGATGCCGTTTTTGAGGAGCTGGGAAAGTTGCTTGATGCCGGACGGTATAAAGAAGCGATAGACGGTCTGCGGCAGATGGAGATTTTGGACGAGTGGAAGCCTAAGATAGAGGCAGACTGGAATGCGCAGATTACGGTAAGATTTGCCGACGAGATTGCGCAGAGTAGAGAATACCAGAAAGTTCTTAAAGAAGGCGGATTGAAAAATATTGTGATGGGTGCGGGAGGAATTGTGCTGATTGGATTAATAATCAGTTTTATATTTCCATTTGCCCTGCCTGTTTCTGTTGTTATTGCCGTTTTGGGAGCAGCAGGTATGGTGATGGAGAAAAGGAAGAACAGGAGTAGAGAACCGGCTTATCAGTTTGTTCAACAACTGATTCAATATGGGTACGATATTAAGACGGATAAAAGTGTGGAAGGCGAAGAAGGATGAAAAAGTATAATTCCAAATCAAAATTGGAACAGGTATTTATCATGTTAATGCTGTCTGCCGGTTGTTTATGCGCAGTCGCATTTACCGGCTGTGGCGGTAAATCCTGCGAAACAATAAAATGCAACAGCGTTAATGAAGATGGTCTGGTAATGGCAGGGTTATCGGTTCCCGGCTGCGGAGGATGTTTGTCATCGGGAAAGGGCTGTAATAGCTGTTTATGGGCGCAGTCCTATAAATGTGTAGCTGGTTCGGAACGCGAGAAGGTGGAAGAGGAAACGGAAGAGACTGCTTCGACGGAGAGTATAAGAATTGTTGGATGTGATGCGCGCTATTATGGTGAAGGATGCGCCGGTTGTGGACAAAAGCAGAAATCATCCTATGTAGGATGCGCAAATCTGCAGAATCAGAGTGGCAAAACGAGCGGCTGTTTTTATGGCAGTTCTGACAAAGAAGAAAAGCTTGCCGGATGCAGGAATGGCAGCGTCGGCTGCGCGGGTTCAGACGGGGTAGGAAGAATGGGACTTGACATTATGGAAGAAGGAACAAAGATAGAATAACGATGTGTCCGTATATTTATATAACATTGCCTTCTTATGGCGTAATGGCGTTTGTTGGCGGCTTTGCCGTGCTAATGGTTATATATTTAAGAATTGAAAGGTTTCAGGTTCCGTTTGAAACGTTTTTGAAACTCTTTTTTGCCAGTGGAATCGGCGGGTTTCTTGGCAGTAAAGTATTATTTGCCATAACGCAGATACCAAAACTGATAACGGATTTTTCGTTTGAGAATATGCTGTTACTTATTCCGCAGAGCGGTTTCGTATTTTACGGCGGTCTTTTTGGCGTACTCTGTACAATCAAAATATGTACACGGGGGAACGGGGTGATGAGAGAACAGATATACAGGATGATGGCTCCGGCAATCCCGTTGTTTCATGGGTTTGGAAGGATAGGCTGTATGATGGCGGGATGCTGTTACGGCAAAAGACTGAAATCGGCTGTTTTGGTATTTGGTGTTTTTGAGTTGGAACGCATTCCGGTGCAAATAATAGAAGCGGTATATGAGTTTTTTCTCTGTGCTGTGATTCTGATGGCAGAAAAATATGAAAAGGTTGATGGTCTGAAATTATATCTGATTGCTTATGGTATTTTTAGATTTATTATCGAGTTTTTTAGAGGAGATCCGGTAAGAGGGATTTTCTTCGGGCTGTCAACGGCTCAGTGGATTTCCCTTTTTATCCTTGGATATTATTTAAGGAAAAGATGCATTTCCCGTACAGGAAAGAGGAAAACGGGGCTGTTACAAAAGTAGATGAATAATCTACAGGAGCAACGGCTCCGTTTTTATGTTTGAAAACAGAAAGGAGCCCTTGCACAATTAAAATATTTTTTTGCAAGAATAGACAAAGGGCAGTTGTATGTCAGGGAAAAGGATGATATGATTATATCTAAAGTATTTTAGAAATATATGAACAAGAAGGCAGGGCAAGCAATATGAAAAGACAGGTGGGTAGATTGACAAGGGCAGCCGCGTGCGGCTTATGCGCAGCGCTTACGGTGAGCGCGGCTGCATGTGGACAATCGGGTGTGGATGGAAGTGGACAGGCAGGCGCAGACGGCGCGGCAGAGGGAAACGGACAGACAGGCGATGGCACGGACAAGGCAGCAGACGGTAGCGGTCTGGCGGCAGTTGACGGGATCGCGTATCAAGTCAATATGGATATCAGCGGTCTGGACGACAGCCATCGGATTTCCGACACCCTTTTCGGGCTTTTTCTGGAGGACATTAACTATGCCGTGGACGGCGGCATGTACGCGGAGATGGTGAAGAACCGCTCCTTCGAGTATGGCATGGAGGCGAGGGACGTGCAGCTTCACGGCTGGGAAGTGACCAGCGAGACAGTAGAGTTTTC
This sequence comes from uncultured Lachnospiraceae bacterium, assembly GCA_910587715.1. Taxonomy (GTDB): domain Bacteria; phylum Bacillota; class Clostridia; order Lachnospirales; family Lachnospiraceae; genus UBA3282. The sequence goes on from CAJUMV010000048.1 coordinate 19,877, forward strand.
TGTGAAGGACGGGAGCGCGGACGGCACGGCGCTCAACGAGAACAATCCGCAGTATGCGGTGGTACATAATACGGGGACCTCTTCGGCAAAACCGCATGAGGGTATCCGAAACGGCGGCTTTGTGGAGGGCATGTCGATTGTGCAGGGGGCTTCCTATAATCTGTCTTTTTACTGTAAGTCTGAGGACGGTTCGGTGGATGCGGTGACGGTGAGCCTTGGCAATGAGGACGGGACGGTTTACGCGGAACAGACGATAGAGGGCGTCACGGGGGAGTGGCAGAAATTTGAGACGACACTCACGCCGGACACAACGGAAAAACGGCATGTCTGTCTTGCGGTGGAGATTCCCGCGGGGACGGCATGTTTTGACATGGTTTCCCTGATGCCGCAGGACACTTATAAGGGACTGCCTGTCCGCAAGAATTTCGGAGAATATCTGGAGGCTTTAAATCCTACGTTTTTACGATTCCCCGGCGGCTGTGTGATTGAGGGACGGGACGAGGAGAGTATTTACAGTTGGAAGGATTCCATCGGGGATGGGCTCGCTTTTGAAATGAACGGGGAAGAGACGGTGGGAGACGTGGCGGTGCGTCCGCAGGGCAAGAGCATCTGGCAGGGCTCCAAAGCGCATCCCTATTACACGACTTACGGGCTGGGCTTTTACGAGTATTTTGCGTTTTGCGAGGCGCTTGACTGTATGCCTGTGCCTGTTTTGAATGCGGGCATGACCTGTGAGATACAGAGTCCTTTTTACACCGTGTATGAAACGTCGAGTGACGAGTTTAAGCAGTATGTGCAGGACGCTCTTGACTTGGTGGAGTTCTGTAAGGGGGACGGCAGTACCAAGTGGGGCGCGGTGCGCATTGCCATGGGACACGAAGCGCCCTTTGACCTGAAATATATCGGTATCGGCAACGAACAGTGGCAGAGCGAGTACCATGAGCATTACAAGGAATTTGTGAAAGCTTTCGAGGAAGCGGCGGCGGCTGACCCCGCGCTTTACGGGGATGTGGAGCTGATCGTGGCGAACGGCACGGCGTCGGACAGCACGGAGGGATGGGCTTATCTGGCGCAGAACCCGGACCAGATCACCACACTGGTGGACGAGCACTATTACCAGACGCCGGAGTGGTTCCTTGCCAATACGGACCGGTATGACAGTTACAACAGGGACTTGCAGGCGAAGGTGTTCCTCGGCGAGTACGCGGCGAAGGCAAATACGCTGGATGCGGCGCTTGCGGAAGCAGCTTACATGACGGGGCTTGAGAAGAACGGGGATGTGGTGGAGATGGCGTGTTACGCGCCGCTGTTCTCCCACGAAAAACTGAACCAGTGGGTGCCGGATCTGATTTTCTATTCCAATGACAGCATTTTCGGGACGGTCAATTACTATGTGCAGCAGATGTACGGGAACAATGCGGGGAAGTACAGTCTGGAGACAACACTGACCGGCGCGCCGGAGCAGACGATCTACGAGTCGGCGGTGGACGCGGACGGGGACGTGATTATAAAGCTGGTCAACGTGTCGCAGGAAGAGCAGACCGTGCATGTACTGCTTACGGGCAGGGAAATGGCGTGTTTCCTGCCGGAGGCAGATGTGACGGTGCTGGCGGGGGATGACCCGAAAGCGGCGAACAGCTTTAAAGATATGGCGGTGATGCCGCAGGAGGGTAAGCTGGCGGTATCGGAGAACTTTGAATACAAAGCGCCTGCCAATTCGCTGACGGTGATACGGCTTGTGTCACTGAAAGACTGAGTTGTTTTGTCCTGCATCCCCATAGGGAAAAGGGTGCAAAGGGGCTTACACAGCCCCTTTGTATGCGTTTCCCCAGTTCATCATGGCGTCCAGAACCGGGCGCAGGGATTCGCCAAGCTCACTCAACGCATATTCCACGCGGGGCGGCACCTCGGCATAGATTGTCCGGGTAACGATGCCGTCCTCTTCCATGGAGCGGAGGGAGTCGGTCAGCACTTTCTGGCTGATGCCGTCCAGATCTTTTTTCAGTTCATTAAACCGCCATGGGCGGGTCAGCAGGTTTCTGATGATCAATAATTTCCATTTGCTTCCGATCAGCGATACGGTGGTCGCGACGGGGCAGTCGGGCAGTTCGTCTTTTGTTTTCATGGCTACCTCATTTCTGTGATGTTTCGGTCCCGGTAAAGCCGGGACTACAATAGTTCCCAAAAGATACTTACATTTTGATTATAGTGTAATATATCGGATATGGCAAGGATGGAGCGGGAAATAGACTTCCGCAATGGTCGGGGATGCCGCGACACCAGTTACCAAAAGGTAACTATCTAATAAAAAAGTGCGTACTTTTTTCCTGCGATCCGTCTTGTTAGAATGAAATTGTCAAAAGGACAGAAACAAAAAACACAGACACTAGGAGGTAAAAAGAAATGGCACTTTCCAATTTATCGGGATGGAACAACGAGGAGGCGACCGCTGCGGCATGTGGGACAGCGTGCGGAGCAGGGGACAAACCGTCGGAGAAACCCGCGGCATGTGGTTCGGCGTGCGGAGCAGGGGACAAACCGTCGGAGAAACCCGCGGCATGTGGTTCGGCGTGCGGGGCAGGAGATAAGCCGGCAGAAAAACCTGCGGCATGTGGGACAGCGTGCGGGGCAGGAGATAAGCCGGCAGAGAAACCTGCGGCATGTGGTTCCGCCTGCGGGGCAGCGGACAAGTAAGTCTGCGCCGAAGTACATGGATTGTCCGGCGGTCTGCGAAAAGACGGGCTGCCGGACAGTGAAAGACAGCAGAGTAAGGTTGACATAAATAAAAGGCACAGCACCAAAGGTTTACATAAAACAAAATAAAAACGGTTGACATAAAAAAAGTTTACATAAATTAGGAAGAGGAGACAAAAACATGAGCGAATATTTTGCTTTTCAGTGGCACATCACGGATGACTGTGATCAGAGATGCAAGCACTGTTATATTTTTTCGGAAAACAACTGCAAAAGTCTGGACGCCATGAACTGGGAACAGATGCAGGAGGTTGTGGCGGCATGTGAGGATTTCTGTGAAGTATACCACAGACTGCCCTATTTTTACATCACGGGCGGCGATCCCATTCTGCACCCGGATTTCTGGCGGCTGTTGGAGCTGTTGAAAAGCAAGGAGATTCCCTTCACAATCCTCGGCAACCCGTTTCACTTAAATGACGAGGTATGCCAAAGAATGAAGGCGTGCGGCTGTCAGAAATATCAGCTTTCGCTGGACGGAATGAGAGAGACACACGATTGGTTCAGAAAGCCCGGCTCTTTTGACTTGACTTTGGAGAAGATTGCCTGTTTGAAACGTGCGGGCATCCGGGCGGTCATTATGACCACGGTGTCGGGGACAAACATCAAGGAAATTCCGGATATCATCGACACGGTGGTGGAACACAAGGCAGATGTGTTTGCCTTTGCCAGATACTGCCCCACCAGCGGCGACAAGGATACGGGGATGACACCGATGGAATATCGGGAACTGCTTGCGGTCTGTGACAAAAAGTTTAAGGAATACGAGGCAGCAGGCTGCGAGACTTACTTTAACAAAAAGGATCATCTTTGGACGCTGTACGAGTATGAGACAGGCGAATTTAAAATCCCGGCGGACGCGAAGGAGGGCGTGATTTACGGAGGATGCAACTGCGGGAACTGCCATATAACGATTCTGCCAAACGGCGATATTTACGCGTGCAGACGGGTGCAGAACAGCAAGGTGGCAAATATATTTGAGGACCGGCTCTCCGACGTGTGGGTGTGCCAGATGGAGCAGTACCGCGATTACAATAAATTTAAAAAGTGCGCGAAATGCGAGCTGAAAGCATGGTGCAGAGGCTGTCCCGCCGTAGCAAGCGGGGCGAGCGGGGATTTCTATGATGAGGACCCACAGTGCTGGAAAGAGGTTTGAGAAGCGGAATCGAGCTAGGCATGGCGAGAAAAGTAGAGGGAGGAAACCAAAATGACAGATGCAAAAGAAACCGTCATAAATAATATTTTGACCAGAAGAACGATCCGCCGTTTTCTTGACAGGCAGATCGGGGAGGAGGAACTGCAGACCGTACTGGAAGCGGGGCTGTACGCGCCCAGCGCGGGGGGCAGACAGGGCGTGCTGTTTGTGGTGTCCCAGAACAGGGAGGTCAATGAAAAGCTGGGGCGGATCAAGAGACACAACTCTCATTTCAGAGCGTCAACGGATACCGTATATATTTCAAAGGAGCAGCTGAGTATCGCCGACGACCCAGGTATTGCGAACGCCTTTTATGACGCGCCGACGGTGATTACCTTATTTGTTCCGAAGGATTTTCTCTACGGACCGTATGACGCCAGCGCGGCGGCTGAAAATATGCTGCTCGCCGCCCATGCTCTCGGGCTTGGCGGCTGTTATCTCGGCTCGGCGTGGGATTCTTTCCGGGATCCGTTCGGGCAGGAAGTATTGCGGGAATGGGGTGTCAGGACAGATTACTACGCGGCGCTGCATGTGTTGCTTGGATATCCGAGGGACGCACAGGCGCCGAAGGCAAAGGAGCGAAAAGAGGGAAGAGTCATCATGGGTTAAGCACTGATTTGGGAAAAACTATGGAGGGTAAAATGAATTTAGAGATTTGTCTGGAAAAATTACAGCGGGTGGGCGTGTTAAACTTTGCGACGGTGGCGGAGGACGGTTCTCCGCAGATCCGAAATATCAGCGCGATCCACTATGAGAGGGACGGCTTGTATTTCTTTACGGCCAGAGGGAAGGAGTTCTGCGGACAGCTGCTCCATGACGGGCGGGTGCAGATACTCGGATATACAAAGTATAAAGAGATGATAAGACTTTCGGCGAAAGCATACCCGGTGGCGGAAGAAGAACAGGAAAAATGGATTGAGACAATATTTGAGGAACAGCCTTATCTCGCCAACGTATATCCCGGCGAAACGAGAAAAATCGGGATTGTGTTTGCGATCAAGGAGGGCACGGCGGAATATTTTAACTTGGGCGTGCGCCCTATTTTCCGCGAAAGTTATTCTATGGGCGGTGTGGCGGTTCCGGCGAAGGGGTATCAGATTTCAGAGCGTTGTATCGGTTGTGGAACTTGCCGGAAGCATTGTCCGCAGGGATGCATCGAAGCGGGTAAACCTTTTGTAATTAAGCAGGAGCATTGCCTGCATTGCGGGAATTGTAAGGAACACTGCCCTGTGCAGGCGGTTGAGGTGAGAAGATGGAACAGTTAAAACATGCAATCGAGCGCGCGAAGGCTGTCGTGATCGGCGCGGGTGCCGGATTTTCCACCGCGGCGGGCTTCACCTATACGGGGGAACGCTTTCACAAGTATTTTCAGGATTTTATCGACAAGTACGGGTTTCGGGATATGTATTCTGGCGGTTTCTATCCGTTCTCAACGTTGAACGAGCATTGGGCATACTGGTCGAGATATATTTATGTAAACCGATATACGAATCCGCCGAAGCCCGTCTATCAAAAGCTGTATGAGCTGGTGAAGGATAAGGACTATTTTGCGCTCACCACGAATGTAGACCATTGTTTCCAGAAAGCCGGATTTGACAAAGAGCGGCTGTATTACACGCAGGGGGATTACGGTCTGTTCCAGTGCAGTGAGGCCTGTCATGACAAAACCTATGACAATGAGGAGACGGTGCGCGCGATGGTGGAGGCGCAGGGGTTTGAAATTCGTCCGGAGGGCGGTTTGTATCTGCCGGAAGGCGCGGCTCCTTCTATGTCAGTGCCGGATGAGCTGATTCCGTACTGCCCGGTGTGCGGGAAACCCATGACCATGAATCTGCGGGCGGACGATACCTTTGTGCAGGATGAGGGGTGGTACGCGGCGGCGAAACGGTATGAAGCGTTTTTGGAAAAGTGTATGGATAAACGGGTCGTATTTTTGGAACTGGGAGTGGGATATAACACCCCGGGTATCATTAAGTATCCGTTCTGGCGAATGACAGCGGCGAATCCGAGGGCGGTGTATGCCTGTGTAAATAAGGGGGAGGCGGTCTGCCCGCGGGAGTTGGAAGGGCGGGCTGTGTGCGTGGATGGAGATATTGGAGAAGTGCTGGAAATTTTACTTCGGGGAAATACAGATTTTGTTGAAAATTCGGTGTATAATAAGGAGAAAGATGGAGAAGATTAAGCGCGATCTGTATTTGAACAGGCTGATTGAACAGTCTGGATTTGTGAGGTGAACAGGATGGAACAAATGAAAACAGACCTTTTACTGAACCTGCTGAAAGCGGATTCTGCCGATTACAAGAATCTTGCGACACAAGGAAGCACCACACCGCAGAAAAAACAGACCATCCGCTCCCTGATGAATATCCGTATGCCGGGCAATCTATCGAAAGCGCTTCTTGCGGCACAGGACGCGTATCTGGAGCAGGAGCTTGCGGAAAAAGGAGTCGTGACGCTCGCGGAGATACCAACTTTGCGGGAGCAGTCTGGCGGGCAGGCCGCCTTTGCGGACAAACTCTCCCTCTGGCAGGGCGATATCACGCGCCTGCAGGTGGGCGCCATCGTGAATGCCGCCAATTCGCAGATGCTCGGCTGTTTTATCCCGTGCCACAGGTGCATTGACAACGCGATTCACAGCGCGGCGGGGATGCAGCTAAGAGAAGAGTGCAGTCATATCATGCAGGAAAAGCGGATGCGTTACGGCAGGCGGTATGAGGAACCTGTAGGTACTGCCACGTTGACAAAGGCATACAATCTGCCCTGCGATTATGTGATTCACACGGTTGGTCCGATTGTGTACGGGGAGCTGACGGATGCACTAAGGGAGGATTTGCGCAGATGCTATGAGAGCGTGTTAAACTGCTGTGTGGAAAATGATATCCGCTCTGTGGCTTTCTGCTGTATCTCTACAGGAGAATTTCACTTTCCGAACGAGGAGGCGGCACAGATTGCGGTGAAGTGTGTGACGGATTTTTTGGAAACCCATAGTGCCGCGCTAGACCGTGTTATATTTAACGTATTTAAGGATGACGACAGGGAGATATACGAGAGGATATTTCGGTCGTTCTAATCATGTTCCATCTATGTTTATCCGGAAGCTGCTAGAATGGCAGGATATATCGCGGAAATATGGTATGACAGCATTTAACGAAAATAGGCTATGAATCGGTGAGAAGTTCCGCAAGCGTCTCACGACCATCCCGATATGCGGATGCCGCTTCCCGGTAAAGACAGTGATAAAAATCCACGGCAGCCTGCCGTCTCTCTTTAGCAAGGGAGGCGGCTTTTCCCGTGTAAAAACGGTCATAGATATGTTCCAGTTTATACTTATACTCCTGAAAAAAGGAGGGCGTGTCGTCGCCTGTCCCGTCCGATACCGTTCCATCCGGCAGGAGAGAGTACAACGGCTCCGCCACAATGCCTTTGTAAATTAATGTGCGGGCAATCCCCATGGCGCCGGTCACGTCCAGCTTGTCTGCGTCAAAGAGAATCTGCGCTTCCAGAGTTTGGGGCTGGTTATTTTCGCGGTAGCGATGGGTCTGGATGCAGTGTTTGATCCGTTTGGCATATTCTGTATCAAAACCGTGTTCCGTCAGGAAAGCAAATGCCTTTTCGCCACCCACTGCCGCGTGGCACAGTGACGGATTCTCAAACTGTTCTTTCCGCCCGATATCGTGCAGCAGGCAGGCGGCGATGAGAATGTCATAGTCCACATGCTCCTGTGTTTTCGCAATCTCCAGCGCGTTGTATAAAACGCGGTAGACGTGCTCCTTGTCATGGGCGCTGTCGTCCATGCAGGACAGCATATAATCTTCCAACAGACGATAGGTTTCTCTGGTCATGACCGCTCCTTTTGGCGTTACATCTTGGCATAATAATCGGTATAGCGTGTCCCGTCGTCGCCGACAAGCGCCTCTTTGACTGCAGAAAAACCAAGCTTTTCCAGCGCTTCCCGCCGTTTTGTGGCGGATGGTACAGCTTTGGTTGCAATCATCCGGCAGTGGAACAGCTCATAAGCAGGCGGCACAATCAGCGATAAGATTTCATAAATGCTTTCCGCTTTTTCATAGTCGCTTCGTAAATCCAGCCGCAGCAGCCCGCAGTCGTTGAAATAGTCTTTCGATTGTCTGTTGAACAGCTCGATGGTTCCGACAGCTTTTTGTGTTTTCTTATCCGCAATGACCCAGCGGACAAACCACTTTTCACGGTACGACTGTGTCCAGAAATCCACCGCGTCCTGCATACGCTCCGAAGTCGTATAGTGGAAATCGTCGCCGTGGCAGTTGTCGCCGTTAAAGAAGGGCACCGCCTTCTCGTCGGAATAAACGGCGAGCAGGTCTTGTGCGTCCGTGGGTTCCACGAGACGCAGAAGAAAGTTTTCGTTTTCAAATGTGGGACATGTAATGTATGGGTCTGTCATTGTGGTTCGGACCTCCTTGGTTTTTGATACTGCTATCGTATCATATAGGGAATGAGAAAACAATGGTGTAGCGATAAGAGAAACGGGATGGCAGTTTTGATACGCGAATGAGTAGGAAAAAGGGACGCTTACCACGGAAAGGGAGCGTCCCTTTTGCAGAGCAGAGTTAGGAGACATCATCCTGGTTCCGAAATCCGGCTCACGCCCACATAAATTTCCGAAATCTTATACCAGGTCGGATAGTCCACGATGCCGGACTGAGGGAGGTTAAAGACGCGTTGGAAAACTCTGACCGCCTCGGCGGTGCGGGGGCCGTAGACGCCGTCTGCGGTGACACGGGGGATGGCGGGGTAGTTCTGGGCAATGCGGTTTAGCTGCTGCTGGATCTGCAGCACCTTATCCCCGGAAGCGCCGATGTTCAGGTTGTAGCCGGGCCACGAGGAGGGAACGCCGGAGACTGCCACGGCGGTGTTGATATACATGTCGCTGCCGTAGTAGTAACGGATAATCTGTATCGGGGAGTAGCCCTCGTCCCCCAGATACTTGGAGCCCCACTGGCTTAAGCCGTTGCAGGTCACATTCCGGCCGTCGCAGTAGGAGGTAAAAATCGGCTGCCGCACGCCGGGGCGGGAGAGGTAATTTGCAAAAATGGAGTCCACCAGTCTGTCAATATTTTTGTAGATATTGCGTCCGTGAATCCATTTCTGGTCGTAGGCGGTGGAGGAGGTAATGGTAAAGTTGTAGCCTTTGTTCCTGTACAGAGAAACCTATGGTTTTAAGTAATGGGGAACAGGGGAGAAAAAAGAGGTATCTGTATAGGGAACTGGTGATAAAACTGGAGCCACGAAAATATAAGACCATTGGGCAGCCATATGAGATATTAGGCTTATAGATAACCAAAATATTGTGATATAAGACACATAATAAAAATCGTTGCCATTATGACGATTCAGCGTTACCCTCACACCCTGTTAGAAACAGGGATAGGTGAGGGTATTTTTATGTAACCAGTCAAATTAGATTATAATACATTCTCTCTGGGATAATTGGGAAATGGGAAAAATCAATAGAGACAAAATTGTCTTATGGGCAAGCGTGTCAAGGGCATGGTTTCGGTTTGATATCATAAAATACCTAAGTATTTCACAATTATAATTCACCGGTGATAAAGTTTATGCGGTTATCACGACAATCCGGCATAGGGAAGGAGGGCGGTCTTTTCACCTACCCCGGTTTTATCAAATTTTTACATGGAGGACAGATTATAGTGAGCGTTGAATTGTAAGCGCAAAGTAATGGGGTGGATTTCCTCCCTCTTTCAAAGATTATATAATG
>CAJUMV010000049.1 GCA_910587715.1 uncultured Lachnospiraceae bacterium
AGGATTTCTTCCTTGTTTGGAATCAAGATTGCGAACTTGTTTCGCAATTACCTAGTACTTTAAATATCCTATGTAAATAGCATATTTAACAACTTATGATTTCAAAATATTGGCTTCATATCGCTCAATAAATCTGCTGGCATTTTGTTCCTTTGACAAAATGCTTTTTTCCAGTAATTCTTCCTTCATTTCTTTTTCTTCCAGCTGATCTTTCAGATACTCCTTCTCCGCCAACCGTTCCTCAAACTGCTCTCTTAAAAGTTTTCTTTTTTCGTAATGCTCCTGCGGTGAAGGCGCTTTCCTTTGACCTTTTTTCTCCGATATTTTATCCTGAATGCTATTGCCTGATGATGATTTACTGTTTATCACATACGTTTTAGAACTGCCACAGCAATTCCCGTTTTCGTCAAAAAATAATTCATCATTCACAACTCTTGCTCCTTGGGCACTCCAAAATGCTGTCTCCATCTGTTTACTTACTGGTATATGTGCCAGATTTTTTTCCAACAGTTCGGCTTTCTCAGGATCTTTGATACATTTCTCCAAATATGCTGGAGATATCGTTACTTTATAATTAGAAGCTGTCAAACAAGGGTACTTATCCTTCAAGTAAGCCTCATACGTTGATACGCTGGCGTATTTGTCCTCTGTCTTTTTCTCCACCTTTTTATTGTCTGCCCTCTCTGCCACGTTGCTGTTCCCAATCTGGTAATTGTTTAATCCCACCTGCATCATGCATTCTCCTCTCTCTTAGCAAAAAACAATCTCCTAAAACCTATTAGATGTCGCGCCTTGCAAATTTGACGTCAGTTGACGTAAACGTATCATTCGCCGAAATATGGATGTGTCCGCTACTGTCCACGGTATATTCATTCCCATAAATAGAAAATGTGTCCCCTTCTTTATAACCTACTTCTATCCAATTCATGTTATTCCACCGTGTAATGTTCTTATCCACATCTATCACACCGCCAAATTCCTGCAAGATATAGGTATGCTTTCCGGCGCCTGCATCTATGGAAAAGAAACCCGGTGTAAATCCAACGCTTGCACAAGTTTTCAGCACATCTTCATTTTTATATCCCCACAAATCTACCCCCTGCGCCAGATTCGACAAAATATTACCCGCCTTCCGCATCTCCCAACTATCGTTTGTTCCTCCCCGGTTCGTATCATCCCCCAGCATAAGAAGAGATTCCGATGATGCCCAACCGATATGTCCGTTAGAAACAGCCCACGAATATCGGCGACCGCTGGGCGCTGTCCATGCGTAATAACTCTTATTATCCAAAACAAGCGAACTATTGACAGCGTGGATTCCCGGCAAAGAGCCCGCGCTCATTTTGGGCACGGCATAATTGGGTATGATCTGCCTGCTCCCGTTACATTCAAAACGCACAACACCGTAATCCTTAAACGCAGGATTATATCCGCAGGAAACTTTCTCACCAAAATTGATCGCATCCAAAATCGCCTTTCCGTCATTATAATGCTCGAAATAATAAGATAACTCTTCTCTCGATACATTTGCGCTTTTATCAACCAACGCCACGATACTTTCCCTTGAAAACTTCCTCGCTTCACTGGAAATAGTGAAGCTGTCCCTGCTTTTGCCGCTTCCTGCTCCCGACAAAAGTTGAAGCGCAGCCCGCTGCCTTGCCAATCTATTTGTTTTTTTAGAATGTACCAATGACTGCCGAAGTCCATCTGCACCTGCAAAAGCTGTTTTTATCATCTTGCCCTCCCGCTTTAATTTATGAAATACCATTAATCCTTAGTGTACCTATATTGAAACACCTTTCCTGGTACACTAAGGATTTTATATGGATACACTTTACGGTATATCAGATGCTACATATCTAATTGTCATAGTTGGTGTAATTGTATGGTTGGATGTACTCGTGGATACTATTCTCGCGCCCCATACCTGATTCAATAAAGATTCATCTGTAACCGCCAATTTATATGAATAGGTTGTTTTTGTTGCCACCCATCCTGTATGTTGATTTCTAAAATACCTGCTTGAACTTACAGATGTTGTGCATCCTCCAATGGTTATTTCATATCCTCTCGCTTCTTTCGGTACATCCGGCATCTGATCTAAGTTTACAAAATCCTCCCATGTGTCTCTGGCCGGCAACGAAGTTCTGCCAAACTCATGTACATAAGTCCCCAACGTATATTGTGGGTTCCCGATCGTAAAATAGTATGTTGCAGAGATACTTGTTGTGGTATGATATACCCTTAAATAGTACGTTCCGTCTTCTGAAATAGGAACTCTATAGACATTTGTATCCCCATACTTCCGAAATTCATAAGTATCCAAAGGTACCGTAAGATTAGAGGAATCAAACACATCCACATATATTGTTCCTGCTCCAGGATTCAAATCAAGATAAACCGGATTACTTGTATACAAACCAACCATATACCAGTCTTCATCATCATTGGATAAGGTCCCTGTCACATAGCGATATACGGATGTCTGGTTGGAAACATACTGCGCCGGTGTCTGTGCATTTCTTCCAATAAGCTGTGCTTCCTCATGAGAATTATTTGGTTCTACGTCCTTGTAGGCTGTCGCGGCATAGGCTGTCTGCCCACTAAGGCAAAAGCCTATACATAATGCTCCTGCAAGAACCATAGATGTCCCAATGCATTTTTTGATCCATCTGGCAAGTCTCGTTTTCATACTTTTTACCTCCTGTTTTGCAATTATTTGTTTCTTACCTAATTTATCGTCTATATGTTATATGTAAAAAGATGACTTGCAGAAAGTGTGCTGTTTTTGCAGAAAATGACCATATGTTTATACAACGGTGTGGCAAAACAATAATCACACCTTTAATGCTGATTAAAATAATTTTTTTGCCACACAAAAAAAAGAATCGAATTGTATGTCAATGTCATTAAGATAAGATAATCGAGTAGGAGGCGGTGATTAACCGCCGTCCTCTCACACCACCGTGCGTCAGACTGTCTAACAATTATGATATATGCTATAATAAAAGTACAATATCTGGTATGGGAGGCAGTCTCGAGATGGCATATATTGTTGGAATGGATAGAAATCAAACAAGAATGATAACTGCTGCTTTGGATTACCTGATTGATAAAGATAATTCTGTCCGTGTCATTGATGCATATGTAGAATCACTTGACTTACAGGAACTTGGATTTACAGAGTATAGTGGCGCAAACAGAGGCCAGGCTCCCTACCGCTCTATCTTCTTTAATGAAGGACGTATGCTCTGACAAGACCTTCGGGAACTAAGCTCTTTCAGTTTTGACTTTCAGGACATATCATACAGACCTCCCCGGGTACCACACGTTTCTTTCTCTCCATCTATCTGCCACATTTACCATACATGATTCCGTGTAGTTATTGGGCTTCAACTTGTGATGCAGTCTTACCCTCATGCATAGCCTGATGTGATTCCTGTTCGTCAGACCAGAGATTTGCCCATGGGTAGTTTCATTCAATTATAGATTAGCATAATACCTGTAAAAAACAAGTTTTTTCACTCCTTCGCGGGAAGGAGTTTTTGGTATGTCTGTTTATAAACAAAAAAGAAAAATCCCAAAGAATGAATGTGCACATTTATCATTCTTTGGGATTCTCAATACTACTAAACGGTTATCTTAATGACATCGGGAATGACCCCGCCTGTCTCTTTGGCTCAAAATCCTTATCACCTTACCCTCGTACCCTGCCGAATTTTTCTATTTTTTCCTGCAGCTCCGCTGCCTGTTCCCGAAGATTTTCCGACCATTCCTCCAGCGCATGGCTTACCTCTCTCTGTCTGTCCGAAACCTCCAGCGCCTCCTTTGAATTTTGTACGCACAAATCCGTGTTCTGCAAAGTAACTTCATAGGAATCCTTAAGGGCGCCCGTGGCGTTTATAAACTCCTGTAATTCATCCGACAGGCGAACATTGATATCACCGAGCACCCGGATATTTCCTCCCATCTCTTCAAAGGCTCCCTGCACTCTGGCTGAGACATCACTATTTCTGTCAAAAATCTCCCGTATCTCCTCCGCCACGACCGCAAAGCCCTTTTCCGCATTGCCGGCACGCGCCGCTTCGATAGACGCATTTAACGCCAGCAGGTTTGTCTGCCCCGAAATACTGCTGATGGCGGAAATGATATTGGTAATCTCGTCGGAACGTTTTTCCAATAAATCTACATTTTCCCGCAGTCTCCGAATACTCTCCATACTTTCTGAGGTGGTCTCCTCCAGTGTGCCCACAAGAACAATATTTTCAGACAATTTTTCGTTGGCAACAGCAACCGCTTCATTCATCTCCGTAAACTTTCCCCTGTAATTTACGATTCTTTCATCAAGCCGGGAAAGCTCTTCCCTGCCGCTGTTTACGTTATGGTACTGCTTCTCCAGTACACCGTTCATGCTTTCCATGCTTTGATTGACCTGCCCGGCTCCGTCCACAATACTTTCCGTCACCGCCTTGAGCTTTTCGGAAGAATCACCGATGCGCAGCGCCGCTTCGCCGGACGTGGTAAGCACTTCCCTGAGACTCTGCATCATTTCATTAAAGACCTTCGCCAGTCTGCCAATCTCATCTTTGGAGTCTACCTCGATATTGTCCGTAAAATCCTTGGAAGTCACCCATTTTTCTAAAAGGGAAAGAGGTCTTGTCACTCTGCCTGTAATCAGCGTGATAACCGCAACCCCAATAAGCAGGGACGCAGCTGCTGCTACACCGAATCCCGCAAGCATAGAGGCTATACCCTGATACAACACGCTCTCTTCCAGGGAAATAGCCACCGTCCATCCGCATTCCGGCACGCTGCCGACAAAAATCTGTCTTGTCACACCGTCATAGTCCGTGAGCGCAATCCCCGCTGCATTTTCTCCGCCTGCAAGCCGTCCTGCCAGCTCACCGTATGGATTTCCTTCCAAATCGGAAAGCATAACCGGCGCATCATCCACAAATCCGTACTTCTCGTTGGGGTGTACCATCAAACCAAGATTTTGGTCAATCAACATAGCGTAACTGTCGCCCGTTATCTCACATCGGTCTACAATCCCCACCACTTCGTCAATAAAAATATCCTCTGCCAATACACCGGCAAATTTTCCGTCTAACGTGACCCCTCGAGAAATCGTAATGACATATCTGCCGGTATCCGCATCCTTGTATGCCGACTCAAAATATACGTCGCCCGTATCCTTCGCCCCGATATACCAGGAACGTTGTGTAAAATCCACGCTGCCGTCCGGCATATAGCCGCTCCCGGCAGCCATCTGATTTTGCTCGTTTGTGAAATAAATATCATAGAGTGTATCATCCACCGCGTTGCTCTTTTGCAGCATATCTCTCAGAAATACGCACTGCCCGTCAAAATCCGTGATGCCCAAAGCCTCCATGGATGCCGCCGTCGTGTCGAGATACACCACATACCCGTGAATCCATTCCGCAATCTTCTCCGCATTCTGCTGCGCCAAAAGCGCCGCATTGCCGCTCTCCTTATCATAGAGATATCCGGACGCAATCCGATAACTGATACCGCTTGTCAAAAACAGACAAATCATGCATATTAAACATGTCACCACAGTAAATTTTCCCTTCAGACTTTTCATAAGTATTATCCTCCTGCTCAATTAGTAAGAAATCACGGAAGCCGGTTTCTGTCCTGTATCACATCATTTTACTACATTTTTTCCATATAAAAAGCGTCAGGCAGCAAATGTTACCTGACGTTTACTTTCGCGGTCATTTTTTTTATAATTTTACCGTTTTTTAACATAAATCTCTCATTTTTCATGTGGAAGCAGGAGTATCTGCCGATGGCTGCCGCCCATATTCCGACGGTGTCATCCCGCACACCTTTTTAAAGTAGCGTGTAAAATGCGGCAGGCTGTCAAAGCCTGCCTGCGCCGCCGCCTGTGCCACCGGCAGTTTTTCCACCCGCAGCAGATACTTGGAGCGCTCCATACGGGCATCCAGCAGCTCGGACTTGGGCGAGCGATTGAAAAACAGTTTATAATAGCTGTAAAACTGGCTTGTCCCGAGATTGGTCAGCGCCGCCATACTGTCCGCACCCCATTTTCTGTCAATATGGGTCAGAATCTCAATTCTCGCTTTCCGAAACTCCTCAAACAAATCCGCCTGGAATCCTCTTCCTTCCGGAAACGTATGAAGCTGTCTGGAAAAAAGAATAAAAAGCTGATGCATCAGTTTGTCGATTTGTTCCTTATAATAATCCTGCTTTGTCACACTCTCCACATAAATGGATTTAAAGAGGGCATTCATGGCATCGGGATAGGGCGGATAGACAATTGTGTTGACAGGAAGATCATACGCCGCCAGAAAGCCGTTGTCATCCGCGGTAAAATGCACAAAGCTGTTTTTAAACTTTCTGACTGCCTGATAAATCTGCGGCTCCCCGGGCGTATACAGCAGAAACGCGCCTTCCTTTGTCATCTGCGTCCTGCCGCCAAGCTGCATTTTCATGGGCGTCATTAAATATAGAAAGAGATAATCTCCGCTGCCTTCAGGGCGGTTGATGATATCGCAGTCCGGATTGAAGCGGTTGTAGTCGCAATAGCCTGTGTGAAACATGTGGAAGCTCCTTTCCTGCCTTTATTATAAACGTTCAAACTTAGCTGTACTGTACTGTTCCGTTCCATTTTATTTCATTACCGGAAGAAAAGTCAAATATGGCGCAAGAAAAGATATGGTTATTTTCATAGTTCTTAAGTAGAATTTATGTTATGAGATTACGCAACTAATCTACAAAATACATTCTTCAACAAAGAAAGGAAAAGGGTCGGGAAATGAAAAAAGCGCAGGTTATTATTGACAAGGAATTTATTGTAAGCGAGATTGACAGACGAGTTTACGGGTCTTTTATCGAGCATTTGGGGCGGGCGGTTTATGAGGGGATTTACCAGCCGGAAAGCCCTTTTGCGGATGAACAGGGGTTCCGCAAGGACACGCTGGAGCTTGTGAAGGAATGCAAAGTGCCCATCGTGCGTTACCCGGGCGGGAACTTTGTGTCGGGCTTTTGCTGGGAGGACAGCGTGGGTCCGAAGGAAAACAGACCCGCGCAGGTTGACCTTGCATGGCAGGTTGTGGAGTCTAACCAATTCGGTCTCAACGAGTTCGCGGACTGGTCAAAGAAGGCGGGAAGCGACATTATGATGGCTGTGAATCTGGGGACGAGAGGTCTGTACGAGGCGAAAGAGCTGCTGGAATACTGCAACTTTAAGGGCGGCACCAAAATGAGCGACCTGCGCAAGTCCCACGGCTATGAACAGCCTCACGACATTAAGACGTGGTGTCTCGGGAACGAAATGGACGGTCCTTGGCAGACCGGGCACAAGACGGCTATGGAATACGCCAGAATCGCCAACGAGACCGGCAAGGCAATGAAAATCCTTGACCCGTCTATCGAGTTAGTTGCATGCGGCAGTTCCAATTCCCAGATGCCTACTTTTGGCGAGTGGGAGGCGACCGTGCTTGACGAATGCTACGACACCATTGATTACGTTTCCATGCACCAATATTACGGGAACAGGGATAATGATTCCGCAAACTTCCTTGCGAGCAGCGTGGATTTAGACCAGTTTATTTCGACGGTAGTTTCCATCTGTGATTACATCAAGGGCAAGCACCACGGCAAAAAGAACATCAACATTTCTCTGGATGAGTGGAATGTATGGTTCCATTCCGAGGAAGCGGACAAACAGCTTGAAAAATGGGTACAGAAGCCCCATCAGCTTGAGGATATTTATAACTTTGAGGACGCGCTGTTAGTCGGCAGTATGCTGATTACGATTCTTCGCCATGCGGACCGCGTGAAAATCGGCTGCCTTGCACAGCTTGTAAACGTGATCGCACCGATCATGACCTCCGACACCGGCGCGTGGAGACAGACCATCTTCTATCCTTACATGCACGCAGCGACGCTTGGACAGGGAACTGTTTTAAACACGATCGTAAAATCTCCCGTCTACGAAGCGAAGCAGTATGGCGAAGCGCCCTATCTGGACTGCGTGGTCGTGGAGAATCCGGAGAAAGAAGAGCTGGTTATTTTTGCGGTAAACAAAGACTTGGAGGAGGATATGGAAGTCACCGCGGATTTGCGCCAGTACGCCGGTTATCAGGTAAAGGAACATATTGTTATGCACAATGACGACCTGAAAGCAGTCAACACGGAAGCAAATCCGGATAACGTTGCTCCGAAGGCAGGCGGAACCGCCAAAGTGGACAGCGGAACACTGCAGGCAGTCCTTGGAAAAGCGAGCTGGAATGTAATCCGACTTTCCAAATGACATGTGTTTCGTTCATAATATGTTCATAATTAATTTTAAAAAATTTCATTTAATCATCATGATTCAGACATTTCTGCCCCGTATACTAAGACCATAAGATACAACACAGCAAGCTGATAGCAAAGTTAGCTGATTAATTTAAAACTTTTTCATAATAAATGCCAAGTAGGGGCAACCTTACTTGGCATCCTCCCTTTTCTGGGGTAAAATCTCGCCTCCTTTCCTGCTATGGCTCAAATCGCCACGGAGAATGCCGCTCTTTAGGCATTCTCCCGAGTGAAACATAGAACTTCTCCACGAAACAGCCTCTGCTGTGAGTGGCTAGAAGTTCTTTTCACTCTGTTATCCATGTATACAATTTTCTCTTGTCATACTTTTTGTCTTATGGTATACTTGAATACCGTAAGCACCTTACAGTTTTAGAGCGGAAATCCCATTTCCCATAACTGTCGACGTAGACATTTATATCGTATGTCTACGCTTTTTTGCTTACTGACAGAAAATTGCCGGTCAGCAGTTTCTTATCCGGCATGAAAAAACGCAAGTGTGAGACAAAAACGAGGAGGAAATGTATCATGGTTGAATTAATTACAAATGTGAACAGCGCCATCAACGGTTTCGTCTGGGGTATTCCCATGCTGGTGCTGCTCGTAGGTACGGGCATTCTGATGACTGTCCTCACCAAGTTTTTCCAGCTGTCCCACATCGGGCACTGGTTCAAAAATACCATCGGCGGTATTTTCAAGGACGAACATATTACAAAACACACGGATAAAGAAGACCAGTCCATCTCTCAGTTCCAGTCGCTGTGTACGGCGCTCGCCGCTACAATCGGCACAGGTAACATTGTCGGCGTGGCAAGCGCGCTGATTGCAGGAGGTCCCGGCGCGATCTTCTGGATGTGGATCGTGGCTTTCTTCGGCATGATGACAAACTATTCCGAGAATGTGCTGGGCATCTACTACCGCCGCAAGAATGAGCGGAACGAGTGGTCCGGCGGCGCGATGTACTACTTAAAAGACGGGCTTGGCTCTTACAAGGGCTTTAAGCAGATTGGTGCGGTGCTGGCTGTGCTGTTCTCCATTTTCTGCGTGCTGGCGTCCTTCGGTATCGGCAATATGAGCCAGATTAATTCTATCTCCGGCAACATGAAGTCCGCTTTCGGCATCCCTACATATGTGACGGGTATCGCGCTCTTGATTCTCGCGGCTCTCGTTATCGTGGGCGGTCTGAAGCGTATCGCATCCGTCACCGAGAAGCTGGTGCCTTTCATGGCTATCATCTATGTACTTGGCACTCTGGTTATTTTCTTTATGAATATCAATCAGTGCGGCGCTATCTTCTCTGCAATTTTTAAAGGCGCTTTCGGTCTTCGCGCGGTGGGCGGCGGCATCGTCGGCAGCGGCGTGAAAATGGCAATCACATGGGGGATGAAGCGCGGCGTGTTCTCCAACGAGGCGGGACTCGGCTCCTCCGTTATGGTGCACTCCAGCTCTAACGTAAAAGAACCCGTCCGTCAGGGTATGTGGGGCATCTTTGAGGTGTTCGCGGACACCATGATCGTCTGTACACTGACCGCTTTTGTGGTGCTCTCCTCCGGACTGGTTGATCTGGAAACGGGCGCGGTGTTGAGTTCCTCCGAGGGTTCCGCCCTGGTGGGCGAGGCTTTCGCTACCAAATTCGGCAGCGCGGGTCCGATGTTTATCGCGCTCGCAATCCTGCTGTTCGCCTTCTCCACGGTGCTGGGCTGGAGCCATTACGGTTCGAAGGCATGGGAATATCTCTTCGGTACAAAGTCCATGATCGCCTACAAGATTGTGTTCGTCCTGATGATTTATGTGGGCGCGACAATGAATCTGGGGCTTGCCTGGGACCTCTCCGATACCTTTAACGGTCTGATGGCAATTCCGAACCTGATAGGTGTCTTAAGCCTGTCGCCTGTTGTTATGAAGATTACGAGAAACTATGTGGCAAGGGTACTGAAAAAAGAGGATGTGAAACCGATGCTGTCCGCGTTCCCGAATATTGAGGAGACACATGCGGCGGAGTTGAAAGAGATGTATCAGAAATAAAGGTTATAAAAAGCCCCCGGCAAAGTACCGGGGGCAATTTTTTGCAGCAATTTAAGCTTTTCCGTCGGAACCGAGCACGTTTTTGATCTTGTGCGCTACCATATCCTTCACAGCCTGTCTTGCGGGCTTGAGGTACTGTCTGGGATCAAAGTGATCCGGGTGCTCCGCGAAGTATTTGCGGATGTTACCTGTCATAGCCAGACGGATATCGGAGTCGATGTTAATCTTACATACAGCAAGCTCTGCTGCCTTACGAAGCTGCTCCTCCGGAATGCCTACTGCGTCAGGCATATTTCCGCCGTACTGGTTCACCATCTTTACGAACTCCTGCGGAACGGAAGAAGAACCGTGAAGAACGATCGGGAAACCGGGCAGTCTCTTGATGCACTCCTCGAGCACGTCGAAACGAAGCGGCGGTGGAACAAGAATGCCGTCTGCATTTCTCGTACACTGTGCTGCCGTGAACTTGTATGCGCCGTGCGAAGTACCGATTGCAATCGCAAGGGAGTCACAGCCTGTCTTATCTACGAACTCCTCCACTTCCTCGGGACGGGTGTAGGACTCTTTACCGGACTCTACAGCGACCTCGTCCTCTACGCCTGCCAGCGTACCGAGCTCAGCCTCAACCACTACGCCCTTATCATGCGCGTACTCAACTACCTGCTTGGTCAGCGCGATATTGTCTTCGAAAGACTTGGAAGATGCGTCAATCATAACGGAAGTAAATCCGCCATCGATACAAGACTTACAAAGTTCGAAGGTGTCGCCGTGGTCCAAATGAAGCGCAATCGGAATCTCCGGATTCTCCGCTACAGCCGCCTCAACCAGCTTCACCAGATAGGTGTGGTTCGCATAAGCGCGGGCGCCTTTGGAAACCTGCAGGATAACGGGGCTCTTCAGCTCGCCAGCCGCCTCGGTAATACCCTGAACGATCTCCATGTTGTTTACATTGAAGGCACCGACTGCATAGCCGCCGTTATAAGCCTTCTCAAACATTTCCTTGGTAGTTACTAATGCCATAGTATTTTCTTCCTTTCTATTAAAATTTTTATAGCTTTTCCATCTTCTGGAATCCTATTTTATTTTACCAGCCAGTCCTAAGAAAGTCAATCACTCCATATCCTCCGGCACACGGATTTCAAGCGCCTGATGCCAGCTCTCGATCGTCACCGCACAGTGCTCCCCGCCGAACTCCCCGTCCAGCGTCCACGCCACCGGATCTTCCGATTCCACCCTCAGCTTCTCGGTGGTAAAGGTGTAAATATATTCCGACTTCACACGCTTATCCACTAGCGCGCGGATAATATTGTTGAGATCCAGCGGGTTTGTGGGCTTGCGTATCAGCGTCACCTCGAAAAGCCCGTCGTCCAGTGCCACATTCTGCCCCGTAATGCCGCGGAATCCTCCCACGGAATGGGAATTGGTAACCATACCATAGAGAAACTCTCCTTCAATCACCTCGCCGTTGCATGTAATTTTCAGCGGATAGGAACGTACGGCTGGCAGACGCTTGACGCCCTCTATCAGATATGCCGCATGTCCCAGCACATTCTTTGTGTCCTGAGGCGTCCCGTATGATACATCCGTAAAAATACCGAACGCTGCCACGTAGATAAATATATTGTAATTGAATTTACCCACATCGCAGGCAAAGGTCCTGCCGTTTACCACCACATCCGCAGCCTGCAGCATGTTCTTCGGGATTTTCAGACTGTTGGCGAAATCGTTGGTGCTGCCCGCCGGGACATAGCCTATGGGCAGCCGTTCCTCCGACTTCATCATACCCGTCACGACTTCGTCAAGCGTACCGTCCCCACCGCTGCACACCACCATATCGTAACCGGCGCGCCTTTCCTGCACCGCCTTCACCGCGTCGCCCGGCGCCTGCGTCGGATATGCGGTCACTTCATAGCCCGCCTTCACGAAAGTATCAATGATATCCAGCAGATTACTTCTAATCTGCGCCTTGCCCGCTCTGGGATTGTAGACAAAAAGCATCTGTTTAGCCATAGGTTTCCTCCCGATAATAAAGAAGGCTGCCCAGAATCTCATCCGCTAACCGCGCCACAGGATTCTGAACAGCCCACACATTATGCCTTATCAAATGTCAATCCTGTCACACCCTTCCCTATCTGGTGGTCAGGAATTTCTCGATTTCCGCTACAGCCGTTTCCTCGTCGGCTCCGTCTGCGGTCACCATCACTTCCGCACCGCTCTCGAGTCCCATGCTCATCATACCCATGATACTCTTCGCATTCACCTTCTTGCTGTCGGAACCAAGATAGACGGTGCTCTCAAACTGGCTTGCCACCTGCACGAGCATTGCCACCGGGCGCGCTTCAAGACCCGTCTCCAGTTTGATCTGGATTGACTTCTGAATCATAATAGTTTCCTCCTCTTTCTCTTTTCGAGACCTTTCGTCTCTTATTATGATCTGATTTTGTCAGCAATTTCACTCAGCCTGCGTAACCTGTGATTCACCCCTGATTTCCCCACAACCGGATCCAGATAACCGCCCAGCTCCTTAAGCGCCGCATCCGGATATTCCAGCCGGACTTCCGCCATCTGCCGCAGATTATCCGGCAGGTTTTCAAACCCGTATTTATCCCTGATCAAAAGAATATCTTCAATCTGCCTGCCCGCAGCCGTCACCGTCTTGGAGATATTGGCTGTCTCGCAGTTTACTCTCCTGTTGATCGAGTTTCGCATCTCTTTCAGGATTCTCATATTTTCCAGCTCCATCAGAGACACATGCGCACCCATTACATTGAGGAGCTCTACAATGCCTTCGCCCTCTTTCAGATAGACAACCTGATATTTCTTGCGTCCTATGATTCTTGTCTCAATCCGAAATTCCGAAAGCACATCCCGAAGCTGTACCGCCTGTGCCTTCTCATCACAGACAAACTCCAGATGATAGCTTTTTCTCGGGTCGCTCATGGAGCCCACGCTCAAAAAAGCGCCGCGCAGCCACGCTCTCGCGCAGCAGGAATTTTTAATCAAGAGAGAATTGACCAATTTGGTTAATAATATCTTCCCATCCTCAGCCCTCGCAAGATACAGCGCCTCTATCACCCTGCGCTCCGTTTCGTCGTCGGGAATCAACCGCTGTCTTCCCCGCGCAACTGTTTCTATATTAAATGTTTTTTTAAGTAATGTAAAGCATTTTCTCGCAACTGTCTCATTTTCCGTATCCAGACAAAGATGTTTCCCGCCCTCACAGATGCCGCCGTTATATAAAAGAAGCGCCGCAAGTTCCGCAAGCTGGCAATGTCTGGCAGAACTTACATGGGCTGCCAGTTCCTCTTTTACCGTTCCCGAAAAAGACATATTTCTTCCCCTACTTATCTACATCCCGATGATACAGCTTCACGCCGTAGGTACCGTGGTCTTTCAGCCCCGCGTAAAGCGCGTTTGCAAGCGTTACGCTCCTGTGCTTGCCGCCGGTACAGCCGATACCGATGACTAGCTGGTGTTTTCCCTCCTTCACATAATTGGGAATCAGGAAGTCCAGCATGTCCGTTAGCTTTTGGAGAAAAGCGCCGGCTTCCGAAAAGGACATGACATAATCCTGCACCTCTTTGTCATTGCCTGTCTTATATTTCAGTTCGTCAATATAAAAGGGATTCGGAAGAAAACGTACGTCAAAGACTAAATCGGCATCCGCCGGAATCCCCTTCTTAAAGCCGAAGGACAGGATGGTAACAATCAGTGAATTATATTCCTTGTTTCTCACAAAAATATCATCAATTTCTTCTTTCAGCTCTCTTGTCAAAAGCTGGGAAGTATCAATGATATAATCTGCCTTCTCGCGTATTTCTTTCAGGATTTCCCGCTCTCTGTGGATTCCGTCCACTACCCTGCCCTCTGGAGAAAGCGGATGCAGGCGCCTCGTCTCCTTATACCGCTTCAAAAGGACATTGTCATCCGCTTCCAGAAATAGCATTTCAAACAGATAACCGTTTTCCTTCAGCTGGTCCAGAATACGGCGCACGCCGCCAAAGGACTGGTCTGCGCGCACATCAAGCCCCAGCGCCACCTTATTGACCTCGCTTGCGGGCGTCGTAATCAGCTCCACAAACTTTTCAATCAGCGCCACCGGCAAGTTATCCACGCAGTAAAAGCCCACATCCTCCAACATTTTCATAGCGGTTCGCTTGCCCGAACCGCTCATCCCCGTCACAATCACAAATCTCATGTTAAAAATCTCCCAAAAAAATGACCTCGGGCTCGAGCCGGACATGAAACCGCTCCTTTACCCGCTCCTGCACTTCCTCGATCACTTCCCTGATATCCGCCGCCGACGCACCACCCGCGTTCACCACAAAACCGCAATGTTTCTCGGACACCTGCGCGCCGCCGATGCGGTAGCCGCGAAGCCCCGCGTCCATAATCAGCTTCCCCGCATAGTACCCTTCCGGACGCTTAAAGGTGCTGCCCGCGCTCGGGTACTCCAGCGGCTGCTTACTCTTACGCTGCTTCATCAGCTCCTCCATCTTCGCGCTGATTTCCTCCTTATTGCCGGGCGTCAGTTTCAGAACCACGCCTAATACAATGAACGGTCTGTCCCTGATAATGCTGGTGCGGTAGCCAAATTCCATGGTATCGTTGTCCAGTGTCAGGATTTCTCCCTCTTTGTCCATGACACGAACCATCTTCACGACCTGTTTCATCTCTCCGCCATAAGCGCCGGCGTTCATCACAATCGCGCCGCCGATGCTGCCGGGAATCCCCGCCGCAAATTCCAGACCGCTCAAGCCCACATCCCTCGCCACAGACGCCACCTTGGAGAGCAGCGCGCCCGCCCCCGCCGCGATATGGTTTTTCTCCACGCCGACCGCACTCAGCCGCGGACCCAGTTTTAGAATAATACCACGATAGCCCTTATCTCCCACCAGCAGATTGCTGCCGTTACCCAAAACAAAGTAGTCCTGCTCAATCCTTCCTAAATAGGAGACAAGCTGCGACAGCTCCTCCTTCGTCTCCACAACAGCCACGCACTCCGCCTCACCGCCCACCCGGAAGGTGGTATGCCTGCTCATAGGCTCATGAAATAAAAGCCTCTCCTCCGGCACGATCGTCCTGATATAGTCATACATTGATGCACTCAAAATTTACTCCCGCTCATTCTTTTTTCTATTAATATAATATATCCTTTATGGCTTATACCCATTCGCGAAATCCGCAGACCACCGGGTTCACGAAGCGAATCTCGCAATCGAGCTATGCTCGATTTATCACAGTAAGAGTCGCGCCGCACCGTAGATGCCCGCGTCGTTTCCGAGGGTCGCCAGCGCGAAAACTACATTTTTGCAGCCGTGGAAGGTTGTTCTCTCAAACGGAGGCTTGATATAGTCAAACAGCACCTCGCCCGCCTTGGACACACCGCCGCCAATCACGAAAATTTCCGGGTTGACGATGCCCGCGATTACACCCAGACCTTTGCCCAGATACTCGCCAAACTGCTTTGCCACCTCTATCGCCAGCTCATCCCCCGCTTTGA
Organism: uncultured Lachnospiraceae bacterium; assembly: GCA_910587715.1. Lineage (GTDB taxonomy): Bacteria > Bacillota > Clostridia > Lachnospirales > Lachnospiraceae > UBA3282. The sequence continues at coordinate 15,878 of CAJUMV010000049.1, forward strand.
CCGCGTCAAACACAGCTTTCGCGGACACCTCACCGTTTCTCAGAACGCTGTCCTTATCGCTCGCCTGCAGCGCACGGTTTGCCAGTCTGGTGATACCCGTAGCGGACGCATATTCCTCCAGGCAGCCGCGATTGCCGCAGTTACAGGCTTCCGTCTCGTTATCCTCCACATGAATGTGACCAATCTCACCGCCCGATCCCGTCGCGCCCGTCACAATCTCACCGTTTATGATAATGCCGCCGCCCACACCCGTACCGAGGGTAACCGCCACCAGATTCTTATATCCCTGTCCGCCGCCCTTCCACATTTCACCGAGCGCCGCCACATTCGCATCATTGCCTCCTTCCACACGCATCCCGTCAAGCAGGGCGGTGAGCTGCTCCTTCATGTTCATTTCCGGCCAGCCCAGATTAACCGCCTGATGCACAATGCCGTTTTTCTCCACAGGACCCGGCGTGCCGATGCCAACACCCTCCACATCCTCTTTCGCGATGGATTTCTGCCCCATCTTCTCTTTAATGCTCGCCGCGACATCGGGAAGAATGTTCTCCCCGTGATTTTCCGTTCTTGTGGGAATCTCCCACTTTTCCAGAACATTGCCTTCCTTGTCAAACAATCCCATCTTGACGGTGGTGCCGCCCACATCTACCCCAAATATATAATTTGCCATGCCGTTTCTCTCCTTCTCGCTTTATTTTAATCTTCGTCCTCTCTGCCGTGTGCCAGGGAATTTTGTACGCGCTTGTACAGCTCCTGCGCCGCATTGTAACCCATCTTCTTCTGGCGATGGTTAACCGCCGCGGACTCGCAGATAATCGCCAGATTACGCCCCGGTCTGATCGGGATACTGTGACAGACCACGCGGTTGCCCAGATACTCCGTGTACTCCTCCTCCAGACCCAGACGGTCGTACTCCTTATCCTTGTCCCAATCCTCCAGACGGATGACCAAATCGATATTCTGGGTATCCCTGACGCTGGACGCACCGAACAATGCCTTCACATCCACAATGCCGATACCCCGCAGCTCGATAAAGTGTTTCGTGATATCCGGCGCGGAGCCAATCAGCGTATCTTCGCTGACACGCCTAATCTCCACCACGTCATCCGTCACCAGACGGTGTCCTCTCTTAATCAGCTCAAGCGCCGCCTCGGATTTACCGATGCCGCTCTCACCCGTAATCAGAACGCCCTCGCCGTATACGTCTACCAGCACGCCGTGTACAGAAATGCAGGGAGCCAGCTTCACGTTCAGCCAGCGGATTACCTCCGCCATACATGCCGATGTCGCCTTTCTGCTCATCAGAAGCGGTACGCCGTACTTCACCGCAACTTCCCTGAAAATCTCATTCGGATACAGTTCCCGGCAGAATAGAATGCCGGGCAGGGGATTATTCAGAAGCTTTTCAAAAATCTCCCGCTGCCTGTCCTCATCCAGACCATTCATGTAGGAGTATTCCACAAAACCGACGATCTGCAGACGCGTCGTCTCAAAATGCTCGAAATACCCGGCTAACTGCAGCGCCGGTCTGTTGATATCCGGCTGCGTCACCTTAATCTTCGAGATGTCGATTTCCGGCGTTAGATTCTCCCACTTGAATTTTTCAATTACTTTTGTTAAATTAATGCTCGCCATAGCTCCCTCATTTCCGCGCTGTCCTCGCGCATTCACGTTATGTATTGCTGTAATCTATATTACCACAGTGCAGGCGTAAAGTCCTCACCTATTTTTCCTCCATCCGGAAAAACTCGTAAATCTGCTTTCCGATATGCTCGGGAATCTCGGGCACCTCGCAGAGCTTCTCGACCGACGCTTCCTTAATCTCATTGATAGAGCCGAAATGCCGCATCAGCGCCTTTCTCCTCGCCGGACCCACGCCGGGAATCTCGTCAAGAACTGATTTTACCTGTGCCTTGGAGCGCAGCGACCTGTGGTACTCAATCGCAAAGCGGTGCGCCTCGTCCTGAATCCTTGTTATCAGCTTAAAGCCCTCCGAACGCGTGTCTATGGGAATCTCTACATTATGATAATACAATCCTCTGGTGCGGTGGTTGTCATCCTTCACCATGCCGCAGACAGGAATATCCAGATGCAGCTCGTCAAGTACCTGCAGCGCAATATTGACCTGCCCCCTGCCGCCGTCCATCAGGAGTAAATCAGGAAATTTCGTAAAACTCCCGAATGTGTGCTCCACCTGCTTGCGGTCTAACTCCTCCTTCTCCTCCATGCCGTGCAGGAAACGTCTGGTCAGCACCTCTCTCATGCAGGCGTAATCATCCGGTCCCGACACGGACTGAATACGGAATTTACGATAATCGCTGCGTTTCGCCTTGCCTTTCTCAAAAACCACCATGGAACCCACATTGGCAAAACCGCTGATATTGGAAATATCGAACGCCTCCATGCGGCTCACATCTTCCAGCTTAAGAAGCGCCGCAATCTCCTTCATGGCGCCGATGGTCCGCCCTTCCTCCCTGCGGATACGCTCCTTATCCTGGCTTAAGATAAGCCGCGCGTTCTGCGCCGCCAGCTCCACCAGCTTTTCCTTCGCGCCCTTCTTTGGCACACGGATATAAACCCTGCCGCCCTTCCTTGCACTGAGCCACTGCTCCAGAATTTCTGTGTCCGCAATCTCCTCCTGCAGCATCAGCTCCTTCGGAATATAAGGCGTCCCCGCGTAAAACTGTTTCACAAAGTCAAGAAGAATCTGCGCGCTGTCACAGTCCTCCACATGAGTCATGTAAAAATGGTCCCTGCCAATCAGCTTGCCGTCGCGCACAAAAAAAACCTGCACCACAGCGTCATGCTCTTCTAACGCCAAGGCAATGATATCCTTATCTTCGCCGTCGGAATCCGTAATCTTCTGTTTCTGTGCCACACTCTTTACGCTGTTATATAAATCCCGATATCCCGCCGCTTCCTCAAACTCCATCTTTTCTGACGCTTCCGTCATTTTTCGCTCCAATTCCCGGAGCATGGGTTTATAATTTCCGTTCAGGAAATCCAGCGCCTGCTCAATCCGCGCCCGATATTCCTCCTTGCTGATATAACCCTGGCATGGCGCAGCGCACTGCTTGATGTGATAGTTCAGACAGGGGCGTTCCAGCCCGATATCCCGCGGCAGCTTGCGGTTGCATGTCTTGAGCTGATAGAGCTTATTCATTAAATCTATGGTATCCTTCACCGCCGCCGCGCTCGTATAAGGTCCGAAATACCGCGCTTTATCCTTCTTCATCTCACGGGAAAGAAAGATGCGCGGGTACTCCTCGCCCACCGTCACCTTAATATAAGGATAAGTTTTGTCATCCTTCAGCATGGTATTATATTTCGGACTGTATTCTTTAATCAGATTATTCTCTAAAACAAGAGCTTCCAGTTCCGAGTCCGTCACGATATATTCAAATCGCGCAATCTGCTGCACCATTTTATCAATCTGCGGTCCGCGCCCTACAATCTTGCGGAAATAAGAGCGCACGCGGTTATGCAGATTTACTGCCTTTCCCACATAGATAATCGTATCGTTATCATCATGCATCAGATATACGCCCGGAGAGTTGGGCAGTTTTTTTAATTCCTCGTCAAAGTCAAACATACAAGAATCCTCACCGTTCTTCTCCCATTATTGTACAGGAGACGGGTAAAGAAAACAAGGCAAAGTCTTTCACAGACCCTGCCTCGTCACAAATTTGCTTACACTTCGCACCCACGCCAAATTTCACGATTATTTGCGATTATTTACTTTCCCCGGAAGTATGCCCGGGATCGGGCGCCTGTGAAAACAAACCCCGGGGACCTGTCGGCTGCTGATCTTGCGGCTGCGCACCATCCGCTCCCCTGTTCTGCGGCTGTCCCGCTGGACCCGCCTGCATCTGCGCACTGCCGAACTGTTCCGTCCCTGTCATCGGCGGCATCTGGGAATCTGCGCTGCCCTGTTGCTGCGCTCCCGTGCCTGGCGGCATCTGAAAGCCCGTGCCAGCCTGCTGCCCTGTGCCTGTCATCGACGGCATCTGAAAATTCGCCGCAGGCTGTGGCTGCATCACAGGATTTGCGCCGCTCTGCGGTTGCCCTGCTGGCTGATTCTGCGGCTGCATCTCCTGTTTTCCTGCGCTCTCTGGCGCCTGCTCCATCTTCTGTGTCGCGCCTTCTTCCTCCTCCGCAGGCTCCGGAATACCCTTCTCCCTGCGGTAAATCTTCATAAACTCCTTGCCGGTAATCGTCTCTTTCTCAATCAGATGCGCCGCCAGCTTATCCATAATCTCCCGATTTTCTTTCAGGAGCTTCTTCGCCTTTTTATAGCTCTCGTGAAGCAGCTTCATCACCTCGGAATCGATATCCGCCGCCGTCACGTCCGAACAGGTCAGGGACGCCCTGCCGTCCAGATACTGACTTTCCACCGTGGCAAGACCCATCAGCCCGAACTTTTTGCTCATGCCGAAACGGGTAATCATATTCCTCGCAATGCTTGTCGCCTGCTCGATATCGTTCGCCGCGCCCGTAGTAACCGTATCGAAAACAATCTCCTCCGCCGCACGCCCGCCGAGCAGACTCACCAGCCTGTCGCGGAGTTCCGCCTCGGTGTCCAGATACTTCTCCTCCTCCGGCACATGCATGACATAGCCGAGCGCGCCCATGGTGCGGGGCACAATGGTAATCTTCTGCACCGGCTCCGAATTTTTCTGCAATGCGCTCAAAAGCGCATGACCCACCTCATGATAGGAAACGATCTTTCGCTCCTCCTTGCTCATCACGCGGTCTTTCTTCTCCTTGCCGACAAGCACCTGCTCCACCGCGTCAAAGAGGTCTTTCTGGCTCACATACTCCCTGCCCAGCTTCACGGCATTGATCGCCGCTTCGTTGATCATATTCGCCAGATCGGAACCGACCGCTCCCGAGGTCGCCAGCGCAATCTCGTTTAAATCCACCGAATCATCCATGAGCACGTCTTTGGAATGTACCTTCAAAATCTCCACGCGCCCTTTTAAGTCCGGCTTGTCCACTATGATACGCCTGTCAAAACGCCCCGGACGAAGCAGCGCCTTATCCAGAATTTCCGGTCTGTTGGTAGCCGCCAGAATAATAATACCCTTTTTCCCGTCGAAACCGTCCATCTCAGAAAGAAGCTGGTTCAGCGTCTGCTCCCGCTCCTCATTGCCGCCGCCGTATTTCGAGTCACGGCTTCTGCCGATGGCGTCAATCTCGTCGATAAACACGATACAGGGAGCGTTCTTCTCCGCCTCCTTAAAAAGATCACGGACACGGGACGCACCCACGCCCACATACAATTCGATAAAGTCTGAGCCGGACAGAGAAAAGAACGGCACATGCGCCTCGCCCGCTACCGCTTTCGCGAGAAGCGTCTTACCCGTACCAGGAGGTCCCACCAGGAGCGCACCCTTGGGCAGTCTCGCTCCAATCTTGGAATACTTGCCGGGATTGTGCAGGAAATCTACCACTTCCACCAGAGACTCCTTCGCCTCGTCCTCTCCTGCCACATCCTGAAAGGTGATGCCGGTTTCCTTCTGCACATAAGCTTTCGCCGTACTCTTACCCACGCCCATGGGTCCGCCTTTGCCGCCCATGCGCCGGAAAAGCAGACTCAAAAGCCCCCACATCAGAAGCACCGGAAGAATGTAGTACAAAAGCACCGTCATGATCACGCTTGAACTGTCGGAAACTTCTTTGTTCATCTCCACATTGTATTTCAGGAGCCGCTCCGCCAGCTTGTCGTCATCCTCCATCTTGCCGGTGTAATAAGAACTCACACCCATACCGTAAGCATAGAGAAAAGCAGAATCCTTCTGCGCCGCTTTCGGATAAATCGTAATGCGGTCAGAGCCGACCTGCACGCTTTTTACCTTGCCGTCCTCCACCATTTTCACAAACTCGTTGTAAGAGATTTCCTGATTGGTGGCTCCTGTCAGCATCTTCATGAAAACGCTGACGCAAAGAAGGGTGATCAGCGCAGCCACCACAAGCATGATCAGACTCTGCTTGCGCGGGTCACCGCCGTTTCCTCCGGGACCGCCCGGTCCTCCCGGTCCACCGCCGTTTCCGGGACCAGCGGGTCCACCCGGTCCACCGCCGTTGTCATATTGATTTACATTATCCGTATTTGCCATATAAGAGGCATCCTCACTTTCACTTTTATACAATACTCTCATTATAAAATAGTAAAAATCATAAATCAATGAGGGAATTATGAAATTATGAACACATGTGTAAAAGAATTATAAATTTTTTTACAATTTTTGACCTTTGGAGTAGATTTTTCCTGTCTTTTCATTGTATAATGAACAGTGTATTATTTTTGACGGTAACTATTCCGAATCTGTGCATTTTGAGTGAATAGTTACTTTTCGTATTTTTTCAGAAAGGATTAGACAGATGGCTGTAAAATATGTATTCGTCACGGGGGGCGTTGTTTCGGGGCTTGGCAAGGGCATCACGGCGGCATCTTTAGGGAGACTCTTAAAGGCGCGCGGTTACAAGGTAACCATGCAGAAATTTGACCCCTACATCAATATCGACCCAGGCACCATGAACCCGATTCAGCACGGCGAAGTGTTCGTCACAGAGGACGGCACAGAGACTGACTTGGATCTTGGGCATTATGAGCGTTTCATCGATGAAAATTTGGACAAAAATTCCAACGTGACCACCGGCAAGGTCTACTGGTCTGTGCTGCAAAAAGAGCGGCGCGGCGATTACGGCGGAGGCACCGTTCAGGTCATTCCACACATTACGAACGAGATAAAGAGTCGGTTTTATCGTAATTTTACCGACCAAGAGACCCGTATCGCCATTATCGAGGTAGGCGGCACTGTCGGCGATATCGAGAGTCAGCCTTTCTTAGAGTCCATCCGTCAGTTCCAGCACGAGGTCGGGCGTGAAAACGCGATCCTGATTCATGTAACGCTGATTCCGTATTTAAGCGCATCTCAGGAATTAAAGACTAAGCCGACACAGGCAAGCGTCAAGGATCTGCAGGGCATGGGTATTCAGCCCGACATTATCGTCTGCCGCAGCGAACATCCATTAGATCAGGGCATCAAAGATAAGATTGCGCTGTTCTGTAACGTGCCGAACAACCGCGTTTTGCAGAATCTGGATGTGGAGCACCTGTATGAAGCACCCCTCGCCATGGAAAAGGAGCATCTGGCGCAGGTGGCGTGCGAATGCTTAAAGCTGGACTGCCCGGAGCCGGATCTCGCCGACTGGAAAACCATGGTGGAATCCCTGCGGACTCCCACCGATTCCGTGACGGTTGCCCTTGTCGGTAAATATACCCAGCTCCACGACGCCTATATCAGCGTGGTAGAGGCGTTAAAGCACGGCGGCATTTCTCATCGCTGCGTGGTAGATATCAAGTGGGTGGATTCCGAGACTGTTACCAAAGACAACGTGGACTCCCTCCTGCACGACGTAAGCGGCATTCTGGTGCCCGGCGGTTTCGGTGACCGGGGCATTGAGGGTATGATTGAGGCTATCACTTATGCCAGAGAGCACAGGATTCCATTCCTCGGACTTTGTCTCGGTATGCAGTTATCCATTGTGGAGTTTGCCAGAAATGTCATCGGCTACAACGACGCCCACAGCATTGAGCTGGATCCTTCCACTACCCATCCTGTCATCGCGCTGATGCCCGACCAAAACGGTGTGGAGGATATCGGCGGCACTCTGCGCCTCGGCTCTTATCCCTGCGTATTGGACAAGGCATCCAAGGCGTATGCACTGTACGGCGAAGAGACCATTCACGAAAGGCACAGACACCGCTATGAAGTCAACAACGACTACCGCGCGGTGCTCACCGAAAAAGGAATGCGGCTTTCCGGACTTTCCCCTGACGGGCGTATCGTGGAAATGTGCGAGCTGACGGACCATCCTTTCTTCGTGGCGACGCAGGCACATCCGGAACTGAAGTCCAGACCGAACAGACCGCATCCGCTCTTTAAGGGGTTTGTGGAGGCTACGCTGGATTATAAGAACAGTTGAGAAAACGAGTAGAGAGGAGCCTCTCTACTCGCTTTTTAGTTGTAGTGTAATTCCTACATATAGAAGATCAGGATTTTCTCCAACCACATCTTTGTTATGCTCGTAAAGCCCACTCCATCGCATCCCGTCGCCGAGTTGTTCTTCGGCGATTGTCCAGAGGCAGTCGCCTTTTTTGACGGTGTAGGTGTCTTTCTTGCTCTCGGATTTTTCTTCTGTGGAATCCGCCTTTGTTTCCATGGGAGACTGCTCCTGCAGCGTCTTCCAGACTTCTTCGTCTACTGCCATCTGTGTGCTTTCAAGCCACTCTACCAATTCCGGATGCTCCACAAGCAGGGCATTGTATGCCACAGCGATCTCATTGCTGTGGTCTGTGATTTCATCCGACAGGCTAATCTCCCGCACCTCTTTGAGGAACGCGTCTGAAAGCTCTGTGCCATTGCCTGACATTATTTTGAAATCGCCCTTTTCGTCTTTTTCGACCAACAGTACAATCAAACCCGGTATTCCGAAATCAAAATTATCCGTGAGCAAATCGCTGCTCACCGACGCGACCCAATGTTTCCCGTCGGACATTGGTTTCGCAATGACCTTAATGTTTTCCCAGCCCGTAACGCCCAGCTTAAACATCGCCTGATTCCGCAGCAGGTCTCTCTGAAAGTCACTGTCTTCCGGGTCATCCACATAATCCGCCAGTGTGTCAATCCCTTCCGGCGAAAACGCTTCACGGTATGCGGTGACAAACTCGATGACTTCCTGTTCTTCCGCCGCAGCCGCACTTTTCTTTTGCGCTGTGACAGCCGTCCCTGTCTCCTTCGCCTCGCAGACAATTCTCCCGCCGGAGAGCATTCCACATACCGTAAGCGCAACGACCAATACTAGCGCCGCCGCTGCGGGCAGCCGCCGTTTTCTTCCATGAGCCATGATATTTCCCCTCTTATCCGTTACAGCCAATCCTCCCGCATCAGTCGTGTCCTTTCCCATATGCGGGCACACGAGGAGAGATTTTACCCCTCCTCCAGCGCATTCAATTTATCCACAATCTCCTGTATGTCCGCCATATTCACATCACCGCCGAAGCTGACCGCACTCCGCAAAGGTGCAAATTCCGCCATCGCCGCATTCATCTCCGCCGTAATTGCCTCACTGGCAGCGCTTCCCTCCGACAACGTGCCCTGTCCCCCGCCAAAAATATCAAGCTTAAGAAGGTCTTTCACAATCTCCCTCGCACGCGGATCCTTAAGCACATCACCCATCGTAGTGTCCGTCGTGTACACAAAAGGAATTTTCACCGTGGACTCTACATTGACCTCTTTAGTCACTCTTATATCCGCCGAAGACGCGCCGACCATAATATCGAAGGCTCCCGTCTCCACGTACCAATCCTGAAGCTTTACGCTGTAAAAGGCGAACGCCCTCTTATCCAGCGTGAAGGTCACCGTCTTTGTCTCCCCCGGCGCAAGCTCCACTTTCTCGAAGCCCTTCAGCTCCTTCACCGGGCGTATCACCGTGCTTTCCTTATCCGCCACATAAAGCTGCACCACTTCTTGGCCCGCCATACTGCCCGTATTTTTGACATCCACAGAAACCGTCATAGTATCCGTATCCTTCATGGCATCTTTATCCGTGCGCAGGTTCGAATAGGCAAAGGACGTATAGGACAAACCGTGTCCGAAGGGGAACAGCACATCCATTTTCTTCTTATCATAATAGCGGTAACCGACAAAAATACCCTCGCGGTATTCCACCTTGTCCCTCTCTCCGATGTAAAAGAGATAGGACGGATTATCCTCCAGCTTAAGCGGAAATGTCTCCGGCAGCTTCGCGCTGGGATTCACCCTCCCGAACAGAATGTCGCAGACCGCACCGCCAACCGCCTGACCGCCAAGATACGCTTCCACAATGCCCTTCACTTCATTTACCCAGGGCATCTCCACCGGAGAACCGTTGTGCAGCACCACGATCGTATTCGGCTGTACCGCCGCCACCTTGGAAATCAGCTCGTTCTGACAGTCCGGCATCCGCATGTGTTTCCTGTCAAATCCCTCCGACTCAAAAGCGTCCGGAAGCCCCGCAAAAATGACTGCGACCTTCGCCTTTTTCGCCGCCTCAACCGACTCCGCGAGCAGCTTTTCATCCGTTTTGTCCTCTTGATCGTCAAAACCCTGCGCGTAGGTTACGTTCGCCATACCTTCCACTGCGTCTAACGCCGAAGTAACTTTATGGCTGTTGATATGGGAGCTGCCGCCGCCCTGATAGCGGGGCGTCTTTGCGTATTTCCCGATAAAGGCAATCTCGTCCTGCTCAGAAAGGGGCAGTACACCCTCATTTTTCAAAAGGACAATCGTTTCCTGCGCTACCTTCCGCGCCATCTCGTGGTCCTTGTCCCTGTCAAATACCGCGTTCTTATCCCGATTTTCCTCAAAACGGAAAACAATGTTCAAAATACGCGCCACCGCCGTATCCAACACTTTTTCCGGCAGCTCGCCGCTCTGCACCGCACCCACAATCAGCTTGTCATTGAATCCGTTCGAGGAAGGCATCTCCAAATCCAGTCCCGCCTGCAAGTCCTTCACACGGCTGTTAACCGCACCCCAGTCGCTCACCACATAGCCGTCAAAGCCCCACTCGTCACGGAGCACCTCCGTCAAAAACCTGTGGTTTTCCGCCGCATACGTGCCGTTGATTTTATTGTAGGAGCACATCACCGTCCACGGTTTTTCCTTTTTTACCGCACCCTCAAAAGCCGCCAGATAAATCTCGTGAAGAGATCTTTCTCCGATTTTGGAATCCGAGGACATTCTTCTGGTCTCCTGATTGTTTCCCAGAAAATGCTTGATGCTCGTGCCTACATTTTTGCTCTGTACGCCGTGAATCAGCGCTCCTGCCATCTCGCTTGCCACAAGAGGGTCTTCAGAATAATATTCAAAATTGCGCCCGCAAAGGGGAGAGCGTTTGATGTTCACTGCCGGACCGAGAATCACACTCACACCCTCAGCCTGACACTCCTCGCCCAGTGTCTCTCCCATCTGCCTGATAAGCTCCCTGTTAAAAGAAGCTGCTGTACCGCAGCCTGCCGGAAAACATACCGCTTTGATGCTGTCGTTTACCCCCAAATGGTCGCCTTCCTGTTCCTGCTTGCGCAGACCGTGCGGTCCGTCCGACACCATGCTGGCGGGAATCCCCAACCGCTCCACCGCCTCCGTGTGCCAGAAATCCGCGCCCGAACACATAGAAGCTTTTTCCTCCAGCGTCATCTGTGAAACGATTTCTTTGATTTTTTCTGCTGTCATGCTATCCTCCATTCTGCAGTCCGCTCTTCAAGCTGCATACGTTATGTTTTTAGTGTAACATGACAGGGCGCGGCTTCCAATAACTTTTTTTGAATCATTTGTAACAAAAATTGCATCAATATTTGTGAGATAATTACTGTAAAAACTTACAAAGGAGAAAACTTATCATGAACGATCTACAGACACATATCAGCGACTACCTGAATTATTGCCGTGCGCAGAAACGGCTGGATGAAAAGACGCTGAAAGCTTATCGAATTGACCTAAGACAATTCACGGAACACTTTCCTAATGTTACTGTTTCCGAAATCACCTCTTCCGATTTGGAGAACCATATCTCCACGCTTCACCGACAGTATAAGCCTAAAACGGTCAAGCGAAAAATTGCCTCCGCAAAGGCTTTTTTTCACTATCTTGAATACAGAGAGATCATTGCTCTGAATCCTTTCAACAAAATCCAGATACGCTTCCGGGAACCTGCCCTCCTGCCGAAAACCATACCGCTATACACGGTTGAAGCGTTCCTGTCCGTCATTTATCAGCAGCAGCAAAACGCCCCCACAGCTTACCAGCGGAGAAACGCGCTACGGGACGCTGCCGCCATAGAACTTTTATTTGCCACCGGGATGAGGATATCGGAACTCTGCTCCCTAAAGGAATGCGACATAGACCTGTATGACGCCACCGTCCTTATTTACGGCAAGGGAAGAAAAGAACGCCGGATTCAGATCGGAAGTGAGGATGTGCTTCACATTCTGGCGGCTTATAAAAAGGAATTTCACGAAGAGATTCAGTTATGCCAGCATTTTTTTGCCAGCCAATCCGGCAAGGCTTTCTCCGATCAAGCAGTCCGGAGAATGATATGTAAATACAGTTCTCTTGCCTCTATAGAGATGCATATTACGCCTCATATGTTCCGCCATACCTTTGCCACCAGCCTTTTGGAAGCCGATGTGGATATCCGGTTTATTCAGGAAATGCTGGGACATAGTTCGATTAACGTTACGGAAATTTATACCCATGTAGCAGTCGGGAAGCAAAGGGATATTTTAAGGACAAAGCATCCGAGGATGGGGTTGCGGGTGTGCGGAGGGGAATAGGGGGATTGGGAAAAGCGGCTCCGCGAGGGGGGCTGCTTTTTTGTGGGATTTGAGGGATAATTGAGAGTTATCTGTCGGATTCGTTAGTAAGCAGATACGAAGGA
>CAJUMV010000050.1 GCA_910587715.1 uncultured Lachnospiraceae bacterium
AGGGCGGGCTTAGAGCCCGCGTCCCGAGCCACCCGTTTTACGGGTGGGGGCGACTAGCTCAGCGATATAAAGTCCGATCACACAACGGATTCTACCCTCCATACTATTGAGATCCGCTCCGGTTATCGTCTCAATTTTTTTGATGATATTATTCACCGTATTTCTATGAATGAACAATTCCTGCGCAACTCTCTGCGGACTACCGTCACAGCGCATATAGCATTTTAGAAACCCGATATAATCCGTTCCGTTTTCCCTGTCACAAGCGGCTATTTTTCCCACAACTTCCTCATAAAAGTTTTCCAGAAGTGCCCTGTCATCAACAGCCAGCAACAACTGGTAGATACCGATTTTTTTATAGTACAGTACCTGCTCTTTCATCTTACACGCAAGTTTGCAGCATTTCATCGCACGCTGAAAATTTTGCTCCTGAGTCAGCAGCCCTTTTTTTACCTCACTGACTCCAATAAAAATCTTTGAGAAAAAGCCGCACGAACGCATACTGTCTAAATAATTAAAGAGATAGTGTTCCACATCCTCCTGTGAATACTCTGTCAAAACAAAAATCAAAAAATCTTGAAATTCAAAATGAACAAACAGCTCATTTCCGTTTTGGGCAAGACTCTGTGCTTGTCTGACCAGAACCTTTTTGTCCTGAGAATATCGCTCGTCAATTTCACTGTTCAGGCTCACGCAGACAAAACAGAATGCGGAATCCCTCAAATAACCGTATCTCTCCATCTGCAAAACCTGTGTCTGCGCATCTCCGATGTGAAACAGGATATTTTTCAGACAGGAGGCAAGCGTCATTTCCACACGTTCCGCCTGAATGATACTCTCGCAAAAGTCTCTGGTCATATCCACCATTCTCGTTTCCCACGGAATCGTAAAGAGCGGAAATTCTGCCTGTTCGCAAAATGCAATCACCGCTTTGGGAATTTCCCGAATATGCGGTCCCAAATTAACCACCAAAGCTTTCGCACCGACATCATACAGCGACCTTGCAAAATGAATCAGCCACCCTTCCATTGTTCCGCTTCTGATTCCCGCCGTAAACACCAATTCATTTCCATGTAAAAAGGTCGCGGCATCCTCGTCTTCTATGATGTGTACCCATTCTATCAGATTTTCCATGCCGGCTCTGCCGGCTATCAGCTTCATATGATAGGGAGCCGCCGCATTTCGATATAGTTTTTCTACCGATACTGCCATTTGTCTCTTCTCACTCCACAAAAATATCAGCTTCTTTTCTTGCAAAACATAATGCTTTGTTCAGTATCTTATCACACCCTGTCATTCACTGTCCACTAATATCGTCTTACTCAAACCCTCTCACATTACTTAAACAGATGCCGCGATCAGCTCCATCTCGCCCTGTAACTCTACCTCTCCGTAGCCGCAGGGCAGGATAAAGTGGTCACCCTTCTGTATCATCTGTCCGTTAATCAGCCCTTCTCCCGTCGTCACGCTCATAATCAGGAACGGATACTCCTGCGGGAAGGAAACCCGGCTCGCCACGTTTATCTTCCACACCTTATAGTAAGGGCAGGAAATCAGTAAGTTCATCTGGTCTTTCGGCAAATCCGCCGCTTCCTTGACGCTCTCGGCGGCGGGCTTTGCCGGAACCGTGATCACATCGATGCTCTGATCCACATGAAGCTGTCTGAGCTTGCCGTCGGTCAGTCTGTCATAGTCGTACACTCGGTAGGTAATATCGGAATTCTGCTGGGTTTCCAAAAGCATGATGCCGCCCTTGATGGCGTGCACCGTGCCCGGCTCAATCTGGATAAAGTCTCCCTTCTTCACCGGAAGCTCCCTGATAAACTCACCCCATCTGCCCTCTTTTATCATGGCAGTAAGCTCTTCCTTATCCTTCGCATTGTGTCCGATCACCAGCGTGGAATCTTCCTCACAGTCCAGAATGTACCAGCACTCCGTCTTGCCAAGCGAGCCGTTCTCATGCACTCCCGCATAAGCGTCGTCGGGATGCACCTGAATGCTTAAGTCCGTTTTGGCGTCAATAATTTTTGTGAGAAGCGGGAACCGGTCAAGCCCCGTATTTCCGAAAAGCGCCGGCTCTTCCTTCCAAAGCTGTGACAGGGTTTTTCCTGCGTAAACACCCTCCTTCACCGTACAATCCCCGTTCGGGTGGGCGCTCACCGCCCAGCACTCGCCGGTGCCTTCGCCGGGAATCGGATAGTGCCAGTCCGTCCCCAGACGCTCGCCGCCCCAGATCATCTGCTTAAATACCGGATATAAATATAAAATCGGTTTTTCTTTCTGATTCACTGATAATACCTCCCCGTTTGTCTCCATCACTTTCTGATACCAGTATGCGGAATCCTTGGCAATCCGCTTTTGGGTCTGGAAATCCACATACACCAGACCGAACCTTTCGGTGTAGCCTTTATTCCACTCAAAATTATCTAAAAACGTCCATTCAAAATATCCTCTTACATCCACGCCGTCATCTGCCGCACACTGAAGCGCCGACAGATATTTGTCCAAAAAGGTAATGCGGTTGGGGTCGTGCACCCTGCCGTCCTGCGACACGATATCGTGACAGGACATGCCGTTCTCCGTAATATACAAAGGCAGCTGATATCGCTCATACAGGAATTTCACGCCCCAGTACAGGCATTCCAGCGTCACCGGCCACCCCGCCGCCGTCTTCGGGAATCCTGCCGGTCTGTCCACAAACTCCGGCTCCCCATCCGCCCCCGCACGCACCACGTAGCCGTTATAAATGTTCTGCCCCATAAAGTCCAAAGGCTGGGCAATCAGCGTCATATCCTCCTTTGTAATCTCAGGCAGATACTCCTTGAACTTCTCAAGCCCTTCCTCGGGATAATGTCCCAAAAATACCGGATCGGAAAACCACGCCACATTCCACGTCCAGTTGTCCATCGGATTATAGAAAGAAAACAGCACATGTCTTGCGGCTTCGATATCCGTCTTGTCATTGCTTGCCGGATAAGCCATCCCGCAGGTGGGCGCATAGCCAATCTGGATGGGCCGTTTCGCGTATTTGCGCAGATTAATCACCGCCTGCCCGTGCGCACGCAAGGCGTTGTGGGTAATCTGAAACGTATCTTTTATGGGCAGCTTTTTCCCGGGCGCATTGACGCCGTGCAGATGCCCGAGCCCCACGAAACACTGCGGCTCATTCAGTGTGATAAAATACTCGCAAAGGTCGGAAAAGTTCTCCGCCACCACCTTCGCATACTCGCCAAACCACCCGATAATCTCCTCGTTTTGCCAGCCGCCTTTATCCTGCAGCGCCTGCGGCAGTTCCCAGTGATACATCGTAATATAAGGCGTGATGCCGTTTTTCTTCATCTCCAGGATCATATCCCGATAAAGCGCGACACCCTTTTCGTTCACGCGTCCCGTGCCCTCCGGCAGGATTCTCGCCCAGTTTAAGGAAAAACGATAGGCTTTCACGCCAAGCAGACGCATCATCTTATAGTCGTCCCGATAACGATGCATATGGTCGCAGGAGACATAGGCGTTCGTATGGTCCAAAATGCCGCCCTCCTCCGTGAACGTATCCCAGATCATTTTCCCCGCGCCGTCATCCGGATCCTTTCCCTCCACCTGATAGGAGCTGCTCGCCACTCCCCATACAAAATCCTCTCTGAACATATGTATATACCTCCTTATTCTAACGGAGAATGCCTGTATTTGGCATTCTCCTAGTTCTTTTCACGCTGTAATGATCGATGTCAGATAAAACGGCACCACATCCTCCGCGTGTGTCTGCGTCAGCCGAATCTCCACCTGATGTACGCCGGGTGAAATGTGATGCGCCAGCGTATCGATATGCAGGCTGTCTCCCCAGTCCTCTTCGAAGTTAGCGTCCAGCGTGACCGCGTTTTCCTCATCGCCGTCCACCACCGCTACTGCCACCGGCGCGGGATGCTTTACCGACTTGCGGTACTGCACGGCAATCTCCGTCCCTTCCACCTCGAAACCGATTTTTGCGCCATGTTTTGACGCCGTCCAGCCGCCGCGGAACATATCGTTCACATACTTTTTCAGCGTACCATCTGCCAAGAATCCCTCGCAAACCGGGCTGCTGTTGTAGTTCTGCAGACGCCTTGCCTTTTCATAGGCATTTTCTGTCAAAGGCGCGGGCATGGGGAAAGGTTCTTCCGCTTCATCCCGCTGCGCATATATGTTGTCCAGACAAGTCGTAATCACCTCCGCCAGCAAAGCGTGCCCCTCCGAATTGGGATGCAAGTCGTCCGGCGTAAGCTCCCGCCTGTCAATACCGCCGGAAACCACCCGTTCGTAAATGGACGGCTTCATGCTGACGCTTGGAAGCTGATAGTGCGTTCCGATTTCCCGATGCTTCTCTTCTGCACTCGTACCTGTATCATAGAACATATTATGTACCAATAAAACTGCCGGTTCAAAAGCGTTTCCGTACACCTTTCGCACCAGCCCCTCATAGGTTTCCCGGTAAAAATCCGTATTGTCGTCATTGACCGAAAACTCGATCACCACAAAATCCGGCTTAAACGCCAGCACATCTTCGTCCACCCTTGCCACGCCGAACTGCGAAGTCGTGCCGCCCACACCCGCGTTCACATAGGTAAACGCCGTCTTTGGAAAGCGCTTTACAAACCATTCATAGACCAGATAGGCATAGCAGTTCGTGTACTGCGAGGACACGGAGCCCTGCGTGATTGAGCCGCCCAGAAACGCCATCGTCATGCGGTCGCCCCGCCCGGCACGTTTCATCAACTCTTTCAACCGATACAGATTCCCCCTGTGCACCCATCCCTTTTCCGCACAAATTTCATACCCCATTTTTTAGTCTCCATTTAGCTAAATAATTAATTCGACTGCGATAGTCCGACAGCCTGTGTTTCCCACATCTTTGTCTCTCATTTTACTATCGCAGCCTGAAAATAACAAGTGAAACCCATTTAATTTTCCTTTTTTATGAAAAACGCACAAATTGCAATGCCATTTCTTGTTTAACTATTAGCTTTCGCAGGCTAAATTTTAGCTAATTTCTATTCCATAAATATCTACTGCTTTGCTTCCGGAAGCCGAAAACGAAAAAGCCGTTTCGCAAGCTGTCTGAAATTGAAAGGCAGCAGCGGATAGATATAACTCTTGTTCGACAGCGTCCTGTTAAAAGCGATGGACAACAGGAAAAATACAATCGCCCCCACATAGCCGTAGATGCCAAAGATTGCCGTCAGAATCAGATTGATAATCCGCATAAATTTCAGCGCATAGCCGAGCTCGTAATTCTGCTGGGTGTAGTTGGCGATGGCGACGAACGCCATGTACAGCATTACCTCGGAGTTAAACCAGCCGCTGTTGACGGAAAACTCGCCAAGCACCAGCGCCGCCATCACACTTAAAGGGGTGCTTAACATATTCGGCGTATTGACCGCTGCCAGCTTCAAGCCGTCGATGGCAAGCTCCAATATCAGAAACTGTGCAATCAGCGGAATATTCGACTCCTCCTGCAGCATGATAAACTGAAAGCTCTCGGGAACCCACTGGGGATTCTGCATCAGCAGCAGAAACGTCGGCGTCATAATATAAGTTAGAATGGAAATCAAAAACCTCGTCAGCCGCAGGTACGTCCCCGTAACGGGCGGGAAATAGTAGTCATCCGCCTCCTCCACGATATCAAAGATAGAAGTCGGCACGATCATGGCGGAGGGCGAATTGTCCACCAAAATTACGATATCCCCCTCTAACACCTGCGCTGCCGCCACATCCGGCCGCTCGGTAAACTTAAATTTCGGAAAAGGATTGAACCACATCCGCTGGTAAAGGCATTCCGCCAGACTCTCCTGGTTCATAGTCAGCGCGTCCACCTTGATATTCTGAATCCGCTTCTTCACCTTCTCCAAAAATGCGTGGTCCACCCGGTTGTCCATATAGCAGAGCACGATATCCGTCTGGGAACTTTGTCCCGCGTTCATCATTTCCATGCGAAGCTCGGTGCTTCTGATACGCCTTCTAATCAATGCCGTATTGAAAACGACCGTCTCCACGAAACCGTCCTTGCTGCCGCGCAGCGTCTTATCCTTATCAGGCTCCGAGACACTTCTGGCGGGATAAGTCCGGGAATCAATCAGCACACATCTGTCGTAGCCGTCGATAAAGAGCGCAAACACACCCGACAGAATATTATATATAATATCATCCCATTTATCTTTAAGGTCCACCTCCACATAGGGCGTGGCTTTCTTTGCCATTTCGTAGGCGCTCTCCGGCATATTTTCCGGTGTCAGGCCGATAAAATACTGGAGAATCTTCATCATCAGTTCATCTTTGCAAAAACCGTCTATAAAATAGATACACGCCTGCCTGCCACCCACATCAATCACGCGGTAGACCACGTCAAAACTCGTGTCCGGCGCCATATGCGCCTTCATATACGCCATGCTTTCCTGTAGGGAGGTTGTCATCTTTTCTTTATTTTCCAATGCAAAAACTCCTTCCGTGACTTACCATTGTTTCCCATAGTATGTCTTGGAAAGAGTTCTCTTATGCACACAGGATACTGATTGCTTTATCCTTTTCTGTTTAAAATCCGATTCATCTCATCCACCATCTCGCTGATTGCGCCTGCCTGCTTTGTCACCTCAGCCGTGTCTCCGGCATTGCCCTCCGCCATGCTGTTGATGGAATAGAACTGCTCGTTCTCTTTCTTAATGCTCTCCGCAATATCCTGATTGATGGACACCGTTTTCTCAATGACCTCCGCCTGTTTCGCATAGGTGTCTCCCATCGTCTGAATCGCGCCGACCGATTCGTTGAGAAGCTCCGTCATATCACGCATACTTTTAAATACATTTTCAAAATACGCATTCTGCTCGCCAAGCTTAGAGGAATTTTCCTCCACCTGTGCCGTAATTTCTTTCACATTATTCTGTACCCGCTCAATCACGGACTGCACCACACGCAGAGACTCCTGCGTGCTGTTTGCAAGCGTACCAACCTCCGTGGCAACCACCGCAAAGCCTTTTCCTGCTTCTCCCGCTCTCGCCGCTTCAATGGAGGCATTCAATGCCAAAAGGTTGGTGGAAGAGGAAATATCACTGATCAGCTTCAGGGTAACGCCAATCTCCTTCACCGCGTCGGACAGCTTCTGCGCCACTTCAATCGTAAGCTGCATGGACTCTGAAACTTCGCCGTTAATCTTGTGCAGATCGTTCAGCAGTTTTTCATTTTCCATGGATTTATCCAGCAAATCCTTAGAAGTCTTTTCTACCTTTTGCACATTGTCAGCAACGACGCTCTCCCATTCCTTCAGCTCGCTTAAATTGCTCATGCTCTCATCCGTCTTCATGCCGAGCGTGTTACTGTTTCCTACCAGCTCCTCACTGGTCGCCGCCAGCTCCTCGGCCGCCGCACTCTCGTTCTCGGAAATCTGCGAGAGAGCCGTCCCCGCATCAAAAAGTCTGTCTGAAAGCGCCTGTACGGAATCCAGCACACTTTCCACTTCTTTCCCCTTATCTTCCACAACACCGAAAAGGACTGTCGTCCGATGCACGATGAATAAGCATGCCACAAACAGAATCACATAGACGATTCCCGTAAAGAGCCATCCAATCGGGAGGTGAAGCTTTAAGAAGCCCGCCGGAAATAACAGCATCATCGCAAAATTGACTACAATAGTCACTATCGTACTCACTTTAAGAATCTTCTTCTCATAATAGGGCACAAGCAGTAACGTCGCCACAAAATAATAATGCGTCAGACATACATAGCCCGCGCTTTCGCTCGGTCCGCCCACAGCCGCCGTAATTGCGCCAATCACGGGCGGAATGCACGCATAGACATACTTTGCCTTACTGCCAAGCTGTTTTTCAAACACCCTGGTCACAATGGCGCACACGCCGGATAAGAGGAATATGCATTCCCGCACCCCTCCGTTTAACATAATCATAACAAATCCCCAGCCCGAAATGGCTACGCCGAGAATATAGGAAAACATAATGGTATTTACTAACTTTTCTTCATTTTTTCCTGATTGTAACGGCATCTCTTCTTTCTCCTTCAAGTAATTAATTGTAGTTTTATATCTTTTCTTTAAAGCCCCTGCGTATTACTGTTTTCCGGTGCTCCCGTGTCCGCCCCGATCTGCATTATCAAGGTGCGCCACCTCGTCAAAAACCAGCTTCGGCTGGTTCTCCATAATGCGGAACTGACAGATGCGGTCATTCACATGGATTTGTGTGTCCCTGACCGCATAGACCGGCATAAACCACTGATCGTTATCGCCACGGTAGGAAGCGTCGATCACACCCTGATGATTGGTCTGGATAATCCCGAAATTTTTGAAGGTGGAGCTTCTGGGCACCACATGCGCTTCATACCCTGCCGGCAGCTCCATTGCCACTCCCAGAGGAATCAGCATAAATTCCCCTTTCTTTAAAACCACATCCTCCGCCGCCCGCAAATCAATCCAGTCCGACTTGCCGTCTATGTAAGCCAGCTTCTCAATTTTATCCGTAAAATATTTGATTTTTATGTGTTCCATTTACATTAACTCCCATACTTCTCACACTGGTCACGCGTAGTCCTCACAGTAAAGCACCGGATTCGAAGGATCGGTCTGCTGCAGACTCCTTTGCACATCAATTACCCGCTGGTTGCTACTCCCTTTCCAGTGAAGCTTTACGTCCTTCAGCTCATTCTTAAATTCCCCGTCCACAAGCACATCCACATACTTCATCATCGGGTAGTGCAGAACATCCTCCCATCTGTCACCCGTGTAAAGCCAGATGGTTTTATCCGGATATTTGTTTTTAATCTCTTCCATCAGACTCCTCACATCCAGCCGGTTAGCCGAATGGAGCGGGTCGCCGCCCGAAAACGTGATGCCGCTGATGTAGGACTTATCCAGCTGGGAAAAAATTTCCTGCTTCGCTTCCTCGTCAAAGGGAAGTCCGCCGTCCGGGTCCCATGTAAGGGGGTTCTGACATTCTTTGCAGCAGTGGGAACAGCCGGCGACCCAGAGCACCACCCGCAGACCGTCGCCGTTTAACATATCGTCCTTTGTTATGTTGTGGTATCTCATCACATACTTTTCCTCTCCGCGATCTCCGCCATTTTCGCCTCACTTAAGCGGGTGTCACCGTGGACGCGGGAATAAGCGAGATACCCGTTCATACGATCAATCTTGGTCAGATTGCGGCTGCCGCATACGGGACAGACATCCATTTCCAGTTCCTGATGCCCGCAGTCATCACAGTAGGCAAGAGAAAGATTCACTCCCTCATAAAAGCCCATATCCATCGCCCTGCGAATCAGTGTCTTGATGGCGTCCATATTATAATCAATCGGATATTTTACATACTGAATTTTTCCGCCGTTTGCCATTTCCCAGAAACGGTACTCCAAATCCTGCTTCTGTATGGGCGTGATATCCTCCGTCACATGGCAGTGGAAGCTGTTGGACACATACTCTCTGTCGGAAACGCCCTCCACAATACCGTATTTGGCTCTGAACTGCTTCACCTGCAGACCGCAGAGATTCTCCGCCGGCGTGCCGTAAATCGCGTAAAGATGCCCGTCCTCTTCCTTGTACTCCGTAATTTTGTTATTGATATGCTCCAGCACCTCCAGCGCAAAGGCACCGTCCTCCACCAGCGATTTTCCGTTATAAAGCTCCTGCAGCTCGTTAAATGCCGTGATGCCGAAGCTCGCCGTCGCCGACTTTAAAATCGGCTTAATCTTGTCGTGGAGCTGTAAATGACCGCCCAGGAAACCTCCCTCACAATAGGCAAGCGGGTTCGTGGACGCACGCATCTCGCCAAGATACGCATATGTCCTGATATGAAGCTGGCGAATCAGATTCAGATAATAGTCGAGCACATCATAAAAATCCCTGCCCTCCTGTCTCGATTTCGCCAGAATCATGGGCAGATGCAGGGAGACCGCTCCCACGTTAAATCTGCCTACAAAGATGGGAGAATCCTCCTCGTCAGCCGGATGCATCCCGCCCCTCTCATACCAAGGGGAAAGAAACGCGCGGCATCCCATAGGGGAAATCACCTTGCCATACTGCTTATACATGCTGGCAATATATCCCTTCCCTGTCAGGCTCAGCCAATCGGGATACATCGTCTTTGCGGAACACCTCACACCCGCTTCAAACACGTCCTCCAGCTCCTTGCCGGGACCGTGCAGATTCTCGTCATACAAAAATACAATCTTCGGGAAAAGCACGGGTTTCTTGCATTCCTTCTTCCCCTGCCCCTTCCTGCGCACGTTGAGCATCTGAATCGTCGCCATCTTCGCGAAGCGGCCTGTGCCGATTCCGGCAGTCACCGTGATGAAAGGATAATCGCCGCGACTGCTTGCCACCGTATTAAACTTATATTCCCAGCCCTGAAAGCCCTGCTCAAACTCTTTCTTCACATCCGCCAGCGCTTCCGCCTCCGCCGTCTCCTTGTCAATTCCCAGCTTTTTATATTTCGCTACATTTCTCTTGTAGGATTTCTCCGCATAAGGCTCTAATATTTTATCGACCTCGGGCACGGTAAAACCGCCGTACTGCTGGCTCGCCGCGCTCAAAACGATATCTCCTATGACATCGAAAGCAACATCGAGCGTCTTCGGCTCATTGTACCAGATATTTCCCATCTCAAAGCCGCCGGAAAGCACCTCCGCCACATTGAAGAGACAGCAGTTCATCGTATCCCTTCTCGCCGACATGTCATGCACATAAATATAGCCGTCCCGACAAGCCTGAATTTCCTCCGTCGTCATGAAAAATTTCTGGTAAAGCTCTTTGTTAAACTGGTTAAAAATCAGGCTGCGCTTCGTGGAGACAAGGGCGCTGTCCGTATTAGCGTTCTCCTTGTCTCCGATGTACATGATCGACTGGCTCTTCTTGTAGACGTCGTCCATCATGCGTACAAAATCCTGCTTATAATTACGGTAATCGCGGTAGCTCTTCGCCACGATCGGCTTCACATCCTCCAGCGCGCTCTCCACAATATTGTGCATAATCTGGATGGGAATTTTTTCCTCGTCCAGCTCGTTCACCTTCTCGACAACCGTCTGACAGATATGACGCTTCTCCTCCTCCGTAAACTTAGTGAGGGCACGATATGCGCTCTTCCCCACTGCGTTGATGACCTTCTGGACGTTAAACGCCTCAAGGCTGCCGTCCTTCTTAATCACCTTCACGACTTTCTCCGGCTGGTACTCAAGACCATAATTCTCCCCATCCGAATGATCTGATTCAAATTTACTGCTCATACGCCCCTCCGTAGCTTTATCCGCCTGCAATTCTGCAGTCGCAATTTTGCAGGCGTAATTTGCGGTCGCAACCTGCGACGCTTCCACAAAATATAGTGTCAGTTGACATAACAGCACAATATCTTGCGGTTTAGGATTAGTATACGGTAATAAACATGTTATGTCAATGAAAACCCCTCGGAAAAAATAGCAAAAAGGGATATACCTTTTTGTGACATATCCCCAAAATACTCAATCCGCCTGTTTTTCCTCATACCCGGCAAGCGTTTTTTGCAGGTGAAGCCGATAGGCGTCCGCCACGGACTGCGGCGCGACAATCCGCGCCCCCGTACCAAGCCCCGTAAGCCATCCGAAGAACTGACCGCTGACCGCTACCTGCACCCGCACGGAAAAATGCGCCTCATCCCGAATGCGGATGGCGGCTTCCCTGCCGAAGCGGTCCATTACCACACCAATCAGGCTGTTTTCAAACAGCAGGGTGACAACCTCCTCCCTGCCGCCGTACATACCGAAAGTTTTGTTGGCGTAAGCCGCGATATCAAACCGCTCAAAGAGCGCCGCGCCCTCGCGTTTTTTGTCAAGCACCTCGATTTTTGCCATCTTGTCCACCCGGAAGTGCTTAATCTTATCCTCCTCGCTGTCATGGGCAATCAGGTAGTAATATTCATCTTTACAGGTGAGCGCCCACGGGCTTGCCTGATACGGTTTCCCGTCCCGGCGCGGCACAAGCTCCCTTTGCAGATTCCACTCCAGATATTGAAAAGAAATCTGATGGTTTCCCTGAATCGCCCTGTGGATATCGTCCACCACATAATAGATGCTCTCGTTTGCCGTCTTGATGCGGTTCGCCACATAGACCTGCCGCTGCAGCTGCCCGGCTTCCGCCTTTGACGCCAGCTTCTCAATCTTGGAAATCAGCTCCCGCGATTTGTTCGCCGTCAGAAAACGTGACGCCTGCACCGTCTCCACCAGGAGCTTTAACTCCGCCAGCTCAAAATCCCGCCCCGCCAGATAATAGCCGCCCCCTGTCTTTGCCTTCACAAGCACGATATCATACCCAAAATCAATGAGCTGGGCAATATCGTCATAAATGCTTTTGCGCTCCGCCTTCACGTCATAAGCCGCCAGCGCGTCGATTAACGCCTGCGCACTCAGACAGTGCTCCTCGTCGGACTGCTCCGTCAGAATTTTTACCAAATACAATAGTTTCTGTTTCTGCTTTAACGATTTTGCCATTGTTTTTACCCCATGGTTCCCTATACGGAGAATGCCTCAACTCCCACTCTGTTCCAAAATCGGGACAAGTTCCTCCAGCCGGCGGATTTCGTAATCCGTCTGCACTTCCACATCCTTCGCCCTGCCCGTCGGGTTAAACCAGCAGGACGCCACACCCGCGTTCTGGGCGCCCCTCATGTCACTCGTCAGGGAATCCCCAACCAGAATGCACTCCCCCCGCGTCACACCCGGCATTGCCGCAAAACAGGCATCGAAATATTCTTTCCGCGGCTTGGGATATCCCATAAGTTCTGAGACGAACACCCCGTCCATGATCTTGTCAAGCCCCGACAACTTCATCTTGCTCGCCTGTGTGGAATTGACTCCATTGGTCACCACATACTGCCGGTAACCCTTCTCCTTAAGCTGCGTGACAAGCTCCTCCGCGCCTTCCATATAGAAGAAAACGTTTCCCAGTTCCCGCTGGTAGTCCGCGTTGACCTGCTCCGGCGCCACATGGGTGATTCCCAGCTCTTCAAACAAGGTGCGAAACCGCCCCACCGTCACCTGCTCCTTGGTCCGCTCCCCCGATTCCAGACGGAGCCAGTAGCTTCTGTTGATGACGTCGTAGCGCGCCGCAATCTCCTCGTCAATCGGCAGCCCATACCGGTCGAACACCGCCCGCAGCGCATGTTCCATGGACAGATCAAAGTTAAGCAGCGTCTGATCCAGATCCC
Organism: uncultured Lachnospiraceae bacterium; assembly: GCA_910587715.1. Classification (GTDB taxonomy): domain Bacteria; phylum Bacillota; class Clostridia; order Lachnospirales; family Lachnospiraceae; genus UBA3282. Next base: position 13,203 of record CAJUMV010000050.1, read on the forward strand.
AAAGAATGGTTGTATATTTTGCCATTTTTGCCTCCATAAATAAGAAGAAAGGGCGTTCCCTCAAGGACACCCTTTCGTTTTCTTCCTACACTAAATAAAGCTGCAAAAACACTATGCCGTTGTACTTCCGTCAGCCGCATCCGCCTGCGTGTCCAGAGCCGCCTTCGCGTCCTTACTCTTTCTCCATTTCACGCCGATCACACATGCCACAATCACCAGCGCAACAATCAGCACAAACAAAAGGAGATACGATAAAAACGAGTTTACAAATAAAATTAAATTTGCCATCTTTCCACATCCTTCTCTTTCCGAATTGCTTCGCTTCCGACGAAAGAACTTGTCCGAAACCGCTTTCTCAAATTACATTACATTTATGATACCACCAATCAGAAGGTATCGTCAAGCAATTCTGTACCGTCAGCTGCCGTGGTTGCCAACTTGTCGCACCGCTCGTTCTCCGGATGCCCGTCATGACCCTTTACCCACTGAAAGGTGACGCGGTGCGGCTCCATGGCGCGTAACAGCCGTTCCCACAAATCCACGTTTTTGACAGGCTTGTTTCCCGCCGTCTTCCATCCCTTTTTCTGCCACCCCTCAATCCAGTGCTGGTTGAAGGCGTCCGTCACATATTTGGAGTCGGAGATCAAGAGCACCTCGCACGGTTTTGTGAGAGCTTCCAGACCTACAATCGCCGCCATCAGCTCCATCCGGTTGTTGGTCGTCTTTTTGTACCCTGCGGAGTACTCCCGCTCGTGCAGCGTTCCCCTGCTGTCAACATATTGCAGCACCGTACCGTAGCCGCCCGGTCCCTCCGGGTTTCCACGCGCCGCGCCGTCCGTGTAAATTGTCACTTTCATATTAGCCCCCATTCCAACTCCCGCTCCGCAAAAAACGCTCCGCCATCGCCTCCGCCTCGTCGGTGATCTCGTTCTCATATCCCAGCATCCGGAGGAGCGCGATGGCGTTTCTCGTGGACGCCGGACCCTCCATCAACTGATAAGGGAAGTAAATATCGTTCTCCTCAATCCGCTCCTCAAAGTGGAAATTGTCATATTCCCGTTCCAACAGTTTTGTCAGCTCCACATCATGGGTCGCCGCAAAACAGAGCGCATGACCCGCCGCCAGTTTTTTCATGATCTGGGTGGAAGCCGCAATCCGCTCCACCGTGTTCGTTCCCCGGAGTACCTCATCCACAAAGCAGAGCACGGGGCGTCCCTCTTCTTGACTAACTTGGTCAAGTATCCGCTTAATGGACTTGATCTCCACCATATAGTAGCTGTCGCCGCCCGCCAAGTCGTCACGCAGCGACATGGAAGAATAAACCCGGTAAAACGGCGCTTTATAGCTTGCCGCCGCACAGGTGTGCACCGTCTGCGCAAGCAGCGCGTTCACAGCCACCGCACGCAGAAAGGTGGATTTTCCAGAAGCGTTGGAACCGGTTAAAAGCACCCCTCTCTTCACCTCCAGATCATTCGCCACCGCCTCACGCAGCAGCGGATGGTACAACCCCTTGGCGCGCAGGGAAAACCCTTTCCCCGCTTCCTCGTAAAGCGCCGGCACACAAAAGCCCTGCTCCAGACTTTTCCGGAAAGAACCTGCCGCCACCGCACATTCAAGCTCACCCGTCACCGTGATCAGCCGATCCACCTCTCCCATATTCTTTTGCAAGTCCTGCAGCGCCTTGTTAAAGCGGATCAGATCCATATAAAACAACATCCGCAGATAGTCAAACAACACCTCCAGCGGATTGCCGCTCCCCTGCCTGCTTCCGGAAACCAGGTACGAGCTTTTCATAAATCCCCGCAGGCTTTTGCATGCCTCCCTTACCGCCGCAAGCTCCTCCTCTATTCCGCTGATTTCCGCTTTCCCCAGCTCTTCCCCGCCTTTTAAAAGCCTTCTCACATAGGCGAAACTGGTGATGTACGGCTCAATCTGCCTAAATTCCTTAAAGTAATCGATCAGATTATGGCACAGAACCCCGAAGAGACAGACCAATCCCGCCGGAAGAGAGACAAACATGCCTCCTATACTCACCAAAACGAGCGCATCCCAGAAAAAATACCTGTCGCTCTTTCGCTCCCCGAGCAGATCCAGATGGTCCAGATACTCGTAGATGGAGTGCCGTCCCGTCCGTCCGAGCATGAAAAAAATCCGCTGCAGCCTGTGCCGCTCCTCCTCCCGCTCCATAAAAAGCGCGATTCGCCGTTCCATTTTTTCAAGCTCGACGGCATCCGCCGCGGGCGTCCTCAGCCTGTAATACAGATACTCGTCACCCGCCGCCGAGAGACAGGTGTTCATCCGCTGATACACCGCATCCATATACAGATCATTCCATGTGATATCGTCGATCTGATCCGCCGTCCTGTGTTTTTCATAATACATGCTGATATGGGAAAGTTCCTCCGCCCCGTAACTTCGTTCGGGCGGCGTGCCGTAACCCGCATAAATCTCCCGCAGCCTTCTCTCCAGAAACCTTCTGCTGTCCACATACTCTTTTGTCATCACAAGTACGATGGCAAGCAGAATCAGACATATAAAAATAAAAGCGTCCATACTCACTTGAGATTATTTATAATCTCATTCGCCTTTCCATAAATTTCTCCCTCATCTATCTCTTTCGCAAACTGCCCGTTCTCATACAAAATCCGTCCGCAGACCATCGTCATTTTCACATTCTGCTTACTGCCGCTGTATACCAGATTTTTCGCAATATTGTTGAGAGGCTGCATATTCGGCTGGTGTAAATCAATCAGAATCACATCCGCCTGCTTTCCCGCCGCCAGCACGTCCGTGTCCGGCAGGTTCATAGCCTTTGCGCCGTTCACCGTCGCCATCTTCAATACCTCCAGCGCGTCCACCGCCGCCGCATCCTGCTCCCGCAGCTTGGCAAGACCCGTGACCAGAAACATTTCCCGGAACATGTCGAGACAGTTGTTGCTTGCAGGGCCGTCCGTGCCGACCGCCACATTAATTCCCCGCTTCAAATACGCGGAAATCGGCGCGATCCCACTTGCCAGCTTGGTGTTGGATCCGGGGTTTGTGACAACGCTCAACCCCTTCTTTGCAAAGATATCCATGTCCTCCTCATCCATCCAGACACAGTGGTAGCCGCCCCCGCCGTAATCAAACATGCCGAGGGAATCCAAAAGTTTCACGGGAGACATGCCGTAGCGTTCCCTACAGCCCTCCACCTCCGCCTTCGTCTCGGAAAGATGCGTGAACACCGGTGCCTTGTACTTGTGCGCCATTGCCGCCACCTGTTCCAAAAGTGCCTTGGAGCAAGTATACTCCGCATGAAAGCCGATAAAGTAGGAGTGCAGGGGATCAAAATTGTTTAAAGAATGATATCTTTCCTCCATCTTTGCAAGAGAATCCTCAAACCCCTCCTGTCCGCTGGCGCCGCTGACCTGCACGCACCGCATCCCCATCTCCACACAGGCCCTCGCCGTATCCTCCGGGGACAAGTACATATCGAAAATGGAAGTGATGCCGCTGGTCAGATACTCCAGTACTGCCAGCTTTGTGAGATGATAAATCATCTCCCCGTCAAGCTTCGCCTCCATCGGGAATACCTGCTGAAACAGCCAGTCCTGCAGCGGCAGGTCGTCCGCGTAAGAGCGCAGAAACGTCATGGCGGAATGGGTGTGGGCATCCTTAAATCCCGGCATTAAAAGATTTCCTTCACAGTCAATTTCTCTGTCCCAGAGAATGCTCTCTATGGAAAGCGACTGACAGATTGCCGCCGCGTCACCGCCTTCCCCCACATACAGAATTTTGTCATCCTGTACCCAGAGTTCCCCTTCTATAATAGTTGTCGTTTCCATGGTCAGGATTTTTGCATGGTAAAATCTGTAGTTCATAACTTATCTGTATTCCTCCTTTTCCCTCGTTCCCACTCCGGACACACATTTTATAACATGCTGTTCTATCAGGCTGTTCACCATTTCCGGCGCATCCGTATTAGAATTATGTCCGGCGTTTTTGATCCATTCCAACCTGATTCCGGTATGTTTATGCCACGCCTTGTTATATCTGATGCAGGAACCGGCATGATCCTTTGTCCCGCACAACAAAAGCGCCGGACAGGGAATCCGATAGGGAAGATCCCTCTCCATCGCCTCCGCCAGTATACGGAAACCATGTCCTGCCAGTTTCGCGTATCTTTCCTGCTGTCCCTCATACTCTTCCATCATATCGTGCATCAATTTTCTTCCGTACGCCGAAACCGCTACTCCCTTTGTTCCTGACTGTAGCAGCCATTTCCACGGATAATGACGGTAAACCGGTTCCATCCTTTTCAGCAGCCATATCTCCGCCGCAGTCACATACCTTCTCTGCAGAGGCGCTGAATCAATCGAAACAAAGCCCTTAAGCTTTTCGGGAAATAGCTGCGCATATGCCTGCCCCACATAGCCTCCCATCGACTGCCCTATGATAACGGGATTTTCCATGCCTTCCGCATTCAGAATCTCATCCAGCCATTTCGCTTTGTCAAACAGATTAAACGTTAAGTCAAAAGGAAAGGAAGACGCATGTCCGGGCGCATCCCAGACAAACACACTGTACTTTCCTTCAAAATATGCCATTTGCTTATCGAACAGGTGGTGGTCTGCGGTCAGTCCCGGTAAGAAAACCAGCGTCACTTCCGAGTCCATCTTTTTACTGAGCCAATAGTGAATGACGCCGCAGCAAGTCTGGTATTCTCTTTGCTGTAACATGGATATGTCTCCTACTCTCTTTCGCAGTGCAGATTCTCCGGTCCGAACCCCTCCGGCAAAAGCTCCGCCAGCGTCATCACGCGGTAGTCCTCCTCCGACTTCGCCACAATAATCTGAAACTGCGACGGCTCGCAAAACTCTCTCATCACCTGCCTGCACACCCCGCAGGGATAGGCATACTGTGTCAGTTCCTCCCCCTCGGGACTGCCCACAATGGCAATGGCCGCAAACTCCCGCATCCCTTCGCTGACCGCCTTAAAAAACGCCGTCCGCTCGGCACAGTTGCTCGGTCCGTAAGCCGCATTCTCAATATTACAGCCCGTGACAATCTGCCCGTCTGCCATAAGCAATGCCGCACCCACCTGATAATGGGAATAAGGCGAGTAGGATTTCCTTCTCGCCTTTATCGCTGCCCGAACCAATTCATGTATGCTGTCTGCCGCCAGCTTTTCACTCTCTTTCATAACTGTTCCCTTTTTGCACTCGAATCACGCCTTATTCCAAAACCTTATATAAACGCCTTAAACTTCGTGATGGACTCCACCAGCAGTTTCTCAAACTTGGGCGCCACCGCGTTCGCCGCTTCCTGCACTTCCTCGTGGGTCAAAGGCGCGCTGTTCATCCCCGCCGCCAAATTGCTGACACAGGATACGCCGCAGATCTTCATGCCCATATGGTTCGCCGCGATCGCCTCCACAACAGTGCTCATACCCACCGCGCTTGCCCCCATTTTATAAAGCATCTGTATCTCAGCGGGCGATTCAAAGGAAGGCCCTGTAAGCTGTGCATACACGCCTTCAAATAATTCAATATCGCTCTCTTTCGCCGTCTCTTTGATAATCCCCTGTAAATCCTCGTCATAGACATGGGACATATCCGGGAATCTGGTTCCAAGTTCCTCAATATTCGGCCCAATCAGCGGATTCGGCGCAAACAGGGAAATATGATCCTGAATCAGCATCAGACTGCCCGCATGGAACGCCGGATTGATCCCGCCGGAAGCATTAGTCAGAAAGAGTACCTTCGCCCCCATCATCTTCATCAGACGTGCCGGCAATACCACATCTGTGATCGGATATCCCTCGTAATAGTGCACACGCCCCTGCATCAGCACAACCGGCACCTCATTGATGTAGCCAAAAATAAATTTCCCGGCATGTCCCGGCACGGTGGAAACGGGAAAGCCCTCGATCTCACTGTAGGGAAGTTCCGCCTTCACATCCACCACCTTCGCAAAATTACCGAGACCCGAACCTAAAACCACAGCCACCTTCGGCTCGAAGTCAATTTTTGCTTTGTAACAGTCATAGCATTTTAAGAGTTTATCATATACAGGATTCATATACATACCGCCTTTCCCTTTTTATGGTAAGTATATCACACTCTCCCCGGTTTGACATCCATTTTCTCCGCAATCAGAATATCCATACAGTGCTGGTGGGGCACGCCGCCGCTGTCGCAGTCAAATATAATTTCATCGTTTACGTGAAAAAGCCAGTCATAATACAGCCCCTGCAGTTCCCCGGAATGCCAGTTGCCTCTCTCAATCTCTATCGGCTCCTGGTCCGGCGCAGGCGCAATAAAGGGCTTATCCACAAAGACATTGACCGCGTGGATGCCCCCGACAGACGTGTGCTCTTTTAGGCAGGCAATCACTTCTCCCCGCAGCTCCCCCGGGATATAGTGGAGCACCCCGCTGGAAAACACGATGTCAAAAGTTGCATCCGGTCTGTAATCCAGCACATCCGCTTTAAAAAAGTCAACTTTTACTCCGTGCTGCTCCGCCAGACTACGCGCTTTCTCCAATCCGTTCTCCGCCGCATCAAAGGCTGAGACAAGATAACCATTCTTCGCAAGAAAAACCGCATCCTTCCCTTCCCCGCAGCCAATCTCCAAAACCCGGTAAGGTTTTACGGGCGGTTTGATTTTCATAATCTCATAGCACAGCTCGTTTGGCTGCAGCCCCCAGTAATACGCCTCATTCTCATACCGTTTTTCATAATCTGTCACGGGCGCGGCGCTGTACCCTAAGAGGGTATCCGTAGTCGTGCCCAGAATATGCGCAAGCTGCGGCAAGAGACTGATATCGGGATATGCCGTGCCGTTCTCCCACTTGGAGACCGCCTGAAAGGAGACGTTAAGACAATCGGCAATCTTCTGCTGGGTGTAGCCCAACTGTTTTCTCTTTTTCATTATGATCGTTCCTATGCTGTCACTCAAATTTCTTTCCTCCGTTCGTATCTCTGTTGTTTCTAATCATAACAAGATACCTTTTATTCCACAATAACCCGTATGTTGAAGCACAAATGAAAACTCAACCAAATGGCGAAAAAAGAATCCAATCAAGTTATTTCTATAGAATCTAAACGGGTAAATTATTGATATGCAGGCTTTTTCCCATCATTTTATTCCATTGCACAATGCTGTCCGAATCGATATAATAAAAATATACTTAGATTCCTGCCTGCAGAAAGAGAGGAATTGTTTTGATCAAATGGATTTCCAACTCTTATTCCAGAAAAATCATGGCGCTGCTTCTTGTATGCTCGGCAGTCACGATCATCCTTTCCGGTATGGTGTATTATTTCAGCTCCGTCCATATTCTTCAGGATCAGTATATTTCCTCCAACACCCAGCTTCTCGCTGAAGTAAACCAGTCTGTCCAGAGGTACTACAAGCAGTTAAACGATGTCACGCTGTCGCTGTACAGCAACAGTTCCTTCATAGAACACCTCCGCCTTCACCAGAATGACTATATCTCTCAGGCGGAAAATGAGCAGACGATCAAAAATATCCTGTATGCGGACGATACGATCCTGTATATCTATTTTTATGATCCCTATACCTGCAACCTGTACTCCTACTCACGCGAAAATATGAGCTACGCCAAATATCCCGAATTGGAAGAGGAATACTGGTATCAGGCTACCCTGAACGCGCCGAAATATTTCACAGTCTCCCCCCTCCACCCTTTTATCAATTATACGAATTTCGGAACCCTGCGGGATGCCACGGTCTTTTCTGTCAACAGATCCCTGCGCTATTACGTGGACAGAAGCCATATCGGCATGATCTCCATCGTATACAGTACCGACACGGTTTCCCAGATCTGCAGCCACTTAAATGAAGGAAATGCCTATGTCGCCATTCTGGATAAGGATTTCAACGCCCGTTTCACCTCATATCCCAACCTGATCCTGCCCGATGAGGCAAAAGATATACTCCGCCAAAATACAGGGAAAAGCGGTCATGCCATCTATCAGACTGCGCAGGGAAAGCGTATGCTGCTCTGGAATGAAGCCGACGGGCTCTATCTGGTAAAAGACATTCTTTTCAGCGAACTGACAAACGCCACTGCCAGAAGCGTCGTGCGTATCCTGCTTCTGATGAGCGCCATTTTTATTTTGCTTTCCCTCGTCATTTCCTTCTATTTTTCCCGTACCGCCACCAGAAAGCTGCTCGCCCTTACCAGCGATGTCGCCGCCTTCGGCGACGGAAACCTTTCCATCAGCGACAGAAACTACGGTCATGACGAAATCGGAGCGCTTGGTTTCGCTTTCCATGAAATGGCGGTAAAGATCAACGAACTGATCAATCTGGAATACAGGGCAAAGCTTCTGCAGAAAAACGCGGAACTGCAAATGCTGCAGGCGCAGATCAACCCACATTTTATCAACAATACCCTGCAGGCTATGGGTACGCTCGGTCTGAAAAAAGGAGCGGACGAAGTCTATCTTATGGCAAATGCCCTTGCAAGAACCTTACGCTACACCTTAAAACCTACCACAGAACTGATTCCCTTAAGCCGGGAACTTGATAATACGAAGGACTATCTCTATATTCAGAAGATATTATGGGGCGATAAACTGCATACCGATATCCGGACAGAAAACGGGCTGGAGGACTGGCCGGTTCCCGTCTTTATCCTGCAGCCTCTTGTCGAAAATGCCATCAAACACGGACTGGACTGCACGCCCGAAGGAACCATAAAAATAAGAGTACAGCAGATAGAGGGTTCCCTGTCTGTCACCGTAGCCGACGACGGGCGCGGGATACCCCCTGCCACTTTGTCCATGCTGCAGGAATGGCTCCAGCCAAGTGAGTTTGCATCGGCCACGGACGAGCATATCGGTCTGCGCAACATTGCCGGACGGATTCACCTGCTTTACGGAAGCAGGGCTTCCCTGACAATTGACAGCGTTCTCGACCATGGAACAACGATACGGCTGATTCTTCCCGAACCGAAAACAGTATCCAAATGATAATTTATTTATCAGGAAAGGAATTTACAAATGTATAAAGTATTGGTCATCGACGATATCGCCCTTGTACGTGACGCTGTTAAAATGCTTGGACAGTGGGAACTATTTGAGATTACAGAAATTTATGAAGCCGGAAACGCCCGTGAAGGGCTGGATATCATCCGAAAACACCGTCCGGATATCATCATTACCGACATGAAAATGCCGGTGATGGATGGAACCGCCCTGCTCCAATATCTCGAAAAGGAACATATACCGGGCAAAATTATTGTGATCAGCGGTTTCAGCGATTTCTCCTACATGCGTACTGCCATCCAGTCCGGCGTTATCGACTATATTCTAAAGCCAATTGACCCGCAGGACTTAAACAATGCGCTCTCCTCCGCTTTTGAGCAGCTGGAGCAGGAGCGCCGCTCCGACGACGATAAGCGCGCCGTCACAGACATCGAAACGACCAACTCGGTCGTGCGGGATATCAAAGAATATGTGCATCGGAACTATAAAACGGAAATCTCCCTTGCCGACCTTGCCGACCACCTGTATCTCAGCAAGGAACATTTATCGCGCCTGTTTAAAAAGGAAACCGGACAGAATCTTTTCTCTTACATCATGGATTTAAAAATGCAGGAAGCCAAACGGCTGCTTACGGAGACGGATCACACCATCGACGACATCGCATTTTCGCTTGGCTTCCATGACGGAAATTATTTCAGCAAGGTATTTAAAAAGAATGTGGGAACGTCACCCGGCAGTTATCGGAAGCAGTAACCGCCACACCGTCCCGCCACACATGAAGCCCTTTTCCCAAATGATATTTTTCCCCTGTCCGGTCCCAGCAGACGGTATATTCATGCCCCTGACACTGCAGACCGTCCAGACAGCAAAACGCCCAGTCCTTTGGAATCATCGGTCTGATTCGGAGTGTGCCGTCCTGTTGCGGTTCCATCCCCAAAATCTTGCTGATCAGAATATCCGCATAACCAGAATGGTTGTAGTCCTTTCCCCTCTCATAGCCGCCCTTATCCTCCCGCCAGCCCCAATTCTCCAGAATATCTCTGGAAAGCCATCTTCCGGTGAAGGGCTCCAGATTTTCATCCAGCCAGTTTACTTTTCTCCCGTCCCTAAGCGTGCGATAATGGGAACGGGTATACCGCGAAAACAAGGTAAAAAAATCCTCCTCCGTCACATAATCCTGCCGGTAATCTTTCAATACATTCGCAAGGGCAAGCAGCGTCTGTGTCGTGGCGAAAGGCCATGACGGTCCGTTCCACAGACATTCATGTTCCGGATGACTCTGCATAAAGTTTTTGTGTCCGCGCACGGCAGTCACCGGACCATAGGGCGCCTCAAAGCCGTCCTCTGCCCGCAGATACCGCCACGCTCTTTCATAACCGGCATCCGGCAGCTCAAAACACCATGGAATAAATCCAATCTCCTCACAGACATTTCTTTCCCTGTCCACTTTGGAAAAATCCCACTCCGTCACCTGACCGCTTCTGTCCTGCAAGGGATATACCTTAAAAAACCCGTCCTCTTCATCCCACAATCTGCTTTGTACTAGCTCTTTCAGTTTTTCCGCCTTTTGGGTAAACTTTTCCTCGCACGCCCGGTCCCCGGCCATCCCGGCAATATTCGCAATCGCTTTCGCGTCCGCATACAGATAGGAATTTAAGGTGGGGCGCAGACCGTTCCCGCTGATCGAATATTCCATAGCATCCCTGTCATCCACTGACCAGAAAAGACCGCTCTCATGAAGATGGGACTTCTCCCATGCCTCATAGTTACTGGCAAGCTCCGGCAGCAGTTCCACCGCCAGCCCAAAATCCCCGCGAACCAGACAATACTGGTATAACGCATCCGCAATCCATGTGCTGTAGGAGCGGACATCGCCGCTCCCCTGCATCCAGAAACGCAGATAATCCTCCATATAGAGGCTGCCGTCTCTCAGCCACCGGCCTTCACCAAGATGGTGACCCGCCGCACAGTTGATGGAATTATACGCCCCCGCCCAATAGACGGCAGGCAGAAATTCCGTAATGATAAACCCTTCCGGAGTCTTCTTAATATGCTTTCGGTAAACCCACCATCGAAAGTAATATGTCTCCTCCACTGTCCGGTCGCTGCACTCAAAATAGGGCACATGCCCGTTCATCCACGTAGCGGCGTGGGCATTATCAAAGCTGTACTGCCTGATTGTCTCCTCATCCCGGCTGTTAAACCCTGCCACATAATCCGCGATCCGCTTTTCCTTATCTTTGCTCTGAAATGTCATATTTTCTTCCCTTTCCTACCCCTTAACGGCTCCGGCAATAATACCGGAAATTATGTATTTCTGCATAAAGAGGAAGAATAAAATCATCGGCAAAATCGACAGCGCAAGTGATGTCAGCGCATAATCCCAGCGCATGGAATAAGCGCTGAAAAAGGAATATACGGTTGTCGTGATCGTCTTCTTTGATTCGCTCTACAGCATGATAAGCGGCAGGGTAAAATCATTCCACATCTGCAGTGTAAACAATACCACAATGCTGCTGGTAGACGGCTTAAGCAGCGGAAAAATAATGCGGAAAAAGGTGGCGACTTTTCCACAGCCGTCCATCTGCGCCGCCTCTTCTATTTCCTTTGGTATCGATTTGATCGCGCCCTGAAAGATAAACACTGCCATCGGACAATACAACGGCACCAGCACAAGGATTAATCCCGGTATACTGTCCGTCAGATGCAAACTCTTACAGATTTTGGCAAAGGGGAGCATAATGCTCTGAAAAGGGACTATCATGGACGCCATCAACAGCAGAAGAATCCCGTTACTGATTTTGTTGTTCCATCTGGAAAGACGGTATGCGCACATCGCGCTGAGTATCACCGTAAAAGCGATCGCGAATACACAGATGCAGACCGTATTAAAAAACACCCGTACATAATTCATATTTTCCAGCACATATTGAAAATTTCCCAGATACAAACTTGCCGGCATTCCAAAGGTATTCGTCAAAATCTCGCCAAGAGGCTTGAAGGAATTGGTCAGAACAATCCATGCCGGGGAAACAAACAGAATGGCAAGAATTACCATGACCACTTCCGCTGCTATTTTCCTAACCTTTTTTGCGTTACCCATCATGCTTCCACCTCCTTAGATCTGGTCACCCTGAGCTGTAAAATCGCAATGGCAATTACAATGACAAACAGGATTACCGCCTTTGCCTCCGCATAGCCCATTCTGTTATTCTGATAGCCCTCCGTGTAAATATCTAACGCCAGGCTTGTCGTCTGTCTGCCGGGACCGCCGCCCGTCAGCGAGAGGTTCAAGTCAAACTGTCTGAATGACTGGGATACCACCATAAACAGATTAACGCCAATCGTAGGCACCATCAGTGGCAGCGTCACCTTGAAAAACTGTTTCACTTTTCCCGCCCCGTCTATCGATGCCGCTTCCAAAAGGCTTGTGTCAACCATCTGTAAGCCGGAAAGATACAGAATCATAATGTAACCGACGCCCTGCCACATTGCCACGATCACCGTCGCCACGACAGAGACATTTCCTCCACCCAGCCAGCTGATATTGAAAAATTCCCAGTCTGTCGCCTTATAGAGCGCCGCGCAGCCCTGATTAAAAATAAAACGCCAGATATAACCGACGATCAGCATGCTGATCACGTTTGGCAAAAAGAAACAGGTCCTCAAAAACTTCGTCGTCTTAAACTTTGCATTCACGACGAGAGCCAGAAGAAACGCCAGCACATTTGTGCCGATCACATTTAACACCACATACTTCAGGGTAAATGCCAACGATGTAAAATAATCTTTATCATCCGTAAATAACTTGGCGTAATTTTTTACGCCGACATAATTCCTGCTTTTGCTTATCCCGTCCCAGTCCAGCAGGGAATAGTACACGCCCTCCGCCAGCGGCAGAATAAAGAAAATAAAGTACAGTACCATCAAAGGCATGACAAAAATCAGTACCTCCGACACCAATTCCTTCTTTTTGTTTTTCATACCTTCCCCCATTTCCGAAAAATGGAGCCTGCGCTTATCCTACAGGCACAGACTCCGCCATCTGCTTTTATGTTCAAGAGCACTTATTTCACTGCCAGATTCTGCCACAGATCATCCAGCGACTGCAGCGCCGCCCCGTGGTCTCCCGTTCCTCCGGAGACATAATCCTGCAGCTTCTTGCCGGATTCATTGTAATAGCCGTCCGGCCAGAGCGGCCACGACCAGATAATCGTATTTCCTTCCTTGATATAAGCGGACACATCCTTGGACAGCGGGTTTGTTCCCTGAAACTCCATACCGTTCATTGCCGGGATTACCTGACACTGGTTCAGTAAAAAGTCCTTCCCCGCATCACTTGATACGATCCAGTTTAAAATGTCCTTTGCCACTTCAGGATGCGCGGAGGTTGCGGAAACATGCCAGACACCGTTCACGTCCGCCGCAAGCTTGGTGTCCGCCGCATTATCTGTCATAGGAAGCGCAAACATACCTACCTCCATATCCGGTGCGATTTCCGCAATGGTATCATACGCCCAGATGCCTTCAAAAATCATTGCCTGCTCCCCGAGCGCGAATGTTGCCGCCGCCTCATTCCAGCCCGCATCAAGGGGTTTATCCTGCCCATATTTGAGCATCACATCCATAACATTCATGATATCATTCATTTTTTCCGTTTCCGCAATTTTTGCCGTCCCATCGGTCAAGCTGCTCAGAAATGCCGGTGTGTCTTCCCCGCCTGCAAACCCATAGTTTACCAGCTGTCCCAGCAGCCAGTCGTCCTTAAACTGATTCGCAAACGGTGTGATGCCTTTGCTCTGCAGCGTCTCACAGACCTGTTCTAACTCCGTCAGGGTCGTGGGAACCTGTATGCCGTTTTCCTCGAAAATCTTTTTGTTATATACGATGCCGTTGCCGGACATCTGCACCGGAAGCCCTACCACCTTGTCATCCAGTGAAACGCATTCCTTCGCGCCCTCCGCAATTTGCGATACAAACGCCTGATCGGATAAATCCGTCACATAATCCTTATAGGTTACGATCTCATTGTATCCGGCTGTCATAAATACGTCGGGCATATCCCCGGAGGAAGCCTTTGTCTTTAATACATCATAGTAATCGTCACCGATCACCTCCACCTCAATCTTCACATTCGGATGCTCCGCCTCGTAGGACTTTGCCATCTGTTTCACCTGATTCGTGTACTCTACCTGAAACTGCATCCAGCGTATCGTCACATCCTCGTCCGCTGTCTCACCGCCGCCATCCGAAGTTTCTGTTCCACTGGCAGTCGCCTGCTCTGTCGCTGTCCCGGCGCTGTCTGCCTGCCCACTGCCCGCGCCGTCTGCCCCGCAGCCTGTAAACATAGATACTGAAAGCAGAGCTGCCATCAATGCTGCTGTTTTTCTCTTCATTTTCATATCCTCCATCTCTATTTTTACGGATGCCCTTTATGGGAATGTCTCCGTTTCTGCTTTTGATTATATAAACTGCCCGCGCAAATGTAACCGTAGTTTCTTGACACAAACAGGTAAATTATTGACAAAAAAACCTGCTAACAAAAGTCAAGACTTTTTAGCAGGTTTTTTATAAATTTTTAA
>CAJUMV010000051.1 GCA_910587715.1 uncultured Lachnospiraceae bacterium
GGGGAGATTTTATTTTGTCAAAGTTCAATTTTCATTCTCTATAGGAATGCTTGTCGGCATAAGCAATGCAGGCATTCAGATTCAGAATATGCTGTGCCCGGGAAATTTCCTCCAGCGCCTCATAGAGCCTGCGCCCGATTCCAAGCCCGCGCTTATCCTCCTTCACATAAATAGAAACCTCCACCGCCCAATCATAGGCAGCTCTGCCCTTAAAGACGCCTGTGTAAGCATAGCCTAACAGTTCTCCGCCCTTCTCCGCCACAATATAAGGATATCTTTTCAGCGTGTTTTCTATTCTTTGTTGAAAATCGCTTACACCCGGCACCTCATACTCAAACGTGATTGCCGTATTTTTAACGTAAGGCGTATAGATTTCCAGAAGCGCCTGCGCGTCTAAGACATCGGCTGTCCTGATTTTGATATCACTAGGAAGCATCGCTCCTCCTTAAGAAAAAATTGAACTTTTCACATTTTTTATTCTTAGTGTAACATAGTACTATAATAAAAACAATTTCCTCACAGGCAATCCACTTCATGTTCTGTTGCAATTAACTATATATTAATTTTATTTCCATATTCCACCATATTTTATGCGGTACGTTTATTTTACTTTTTTCTACATTAAAATGCGATACAGTTAAAATATCGATATAACTATTTAAGTAACACAGTAACCCGCAGACCCCTTGCGGCTCTGCCCTACTTTCAGAAAAAGACCAATGCATCCTGCTTTGGTATGGAGAAAACAATGCAATTTGGTGAATTTTTAGCGAAACTGCGAAAAGAAAAAGGATGCCTGCAGAAAGAAGTTGCCGCCTATCTGAACGTGACTGTGGCGACTGTCTCCAACTATGAAAAAGGCGTACATACCCCTGACCTCAACACCCTGATTAAGCTTGCGGACTTTTACGACGTATCCACGGATTTTCTTTTACAGCGCACCCGGTACCGCGCGAGCATCAGCACGCTGAACAAGCGTCTTTCCGCAGACTATACCGTCAGCGACCTTATGAATGTAACACTGGAGCTCGACCATCAAAATACCGCCGCTCTTTTGGACTACTATGAACTGCTGGCGCTCAGAAATTCTGTTAATCGTGTGACATAAACGGTTCAGGCAGAAGAGGGCATCATATCTGCCCGTTTTTCCAACAAGGCGGCTGGGCTTATCCTGACCGCTTTGTTTGTGTTACCCAAATTTAGTTCTGTTATTTCTGTCGTCCGCGCCAAAAAACCCCTTGACATTAATACTATATAGTACTATTCTATATAATATAAATATAACCACAAAATAAACAACCTTTGCAAAGGATATCCAATGCCAAAATATTCAATTTGCAAACAGCTTCTGGGAAAATGTTTACGAATCTTACAGAAAAGGAGGCTCACGAAAATGGAAAGAAACATGATAAAATCGGGCATACGCGCCTTGCGGGAAAACGCGCAGGTGGCTTATATCGCATCCGTCAACGAGGACGGGTTTCCCCAGATTAAGGGAATGCTCACCTTAGAGCACGAAAGCATGAAAATCCACTACTTTTCCACCAACACCAGCTCAAAGCGGGTGGCGCAGTTTATGAAAAACCCGAAAGCGTCCGTGTACTATGTGGACGACACCAAAGACCAATATAAAGGCGCGCTTTTTACGGGAACGATGGAAGTCTGTACCGACCACGAAACCAAGGCGTTTCTCTGGCGGGAAGGCTTTGAAATGTATTACCCCAAGGGCGTGGACGACGAGGATTACTGCGTGTATAAGTTTACCGCCGAGACCGTCAACTACTATTACGGTCTGAGCAATGTGACGCTTTCGGTGGATGAACTGTAGGGCGGGATTTCCCGCCTTTTTCATCTGTATCTCCTCTTGTTTCTCCATCGTTTCCCGGCAGACATTTCAACCTCGGCAGGCAATCTTTTAACCTCGATACACAACCTTCCCACCGCAGATGGTATAGTTAACCACACCCGGCAGCGTTTCCCCCACAAAGGGCGAGTTCGCCGCCTTTGAAGCAAATTCCTTTACCACCCACTCTTTCTTCGGGTCAAATACCACCAAATCCGCAGGACCGCCCTCTTTCAGATACCCCGCGTCGAGATGGTACAGCCTCGCCGGTGCCAGGCTCATCTTTCCGATTAATTCCATCATAGAAAGATAGCCCTTATCCACCAATTCCCGAATCCCCAGCGACAATGCCGTCTCCAGCCCGATAATGCCGCTTGGCGCTTCCGTCAACGGCTTTTCCTTTTCCGCTACGCTGTGGGGCGCATGGTCTGTGGCAATCATGTCAATCGTACCGTCCCGCAGCCCCTCAATAATCGCCAGCCGGTCTGCCTCCTCCCGCAAAGGCGGATTCATCTTCGCAAGCGTTCCATGTCTGATGACAGCCTCCTCCGTCAGTGTAAAATGATGGGGCGTCGCTTCCGCAAAGATATGGCTGCTCTTCTTTTTCGCCTGCCGTACCAGTTCCACAGCCTCTTTCGTGCTGATATGCTGAATGGAAAGGTCGGCTTCTTCCTCCATCGCAATCCGCAGGTCCCGTTCCACCATGGAAATCTCCGCTTCTCTGGGCGAGCCGCCTATCCCGTAATGGGCGGCAGCCTTGCCCGCATTCACACCATTATTTTTGATAAACGCCGGATTTTCCTCATGGAGACTGACCGGTTTCCCGCATTTCGCCGCTATTTGCAGCGCTGCCCGCAGCAGCGTCTCATCCACCAGGGGGATGCCATCATCGGTAAAGCCTGCTGCCCCCTGCCCACTCAGTGACTCCATATCCGTCAATTCTTTTCCCTGCAGTCCCATCGTCACATTGGCGCAGGTGTGGACATGAATGCCCGTCTCTTTCCCCTTGTTCCATACATAGGCAAGCGTCTCAAGGTTGTCCACCGCCGGTTTTGTGTTCGCCATCAGCACCACGGACGTGAAGCCGCCCTTTGCCGCCGCAGCCGCCCCGGTGTGAATATCCTCTTTATGGGTAAAGCCCGGGTCGCGGAAATGCACATGCACATCCACCAGACCCGGCGCTACCGTTTGACCGTTCAGGTCAATTATCTCCGTATCATCTGCCGCAAGCGCACCCCGCGGCACAATCTTCGCGATTCTCCCGCCCTCCGTATCAATCATAATATCGTAATACCCTTCCGTACCCGACGACGGGTCGAGCATATATCCGTTTTTTAATATAAGCATCTTTTCATCCTTTCCGTAATCTGACAACGTCTGTCCTGCGCTCCCATATGTACATAAAATCTACTCAAACACCACCGGCTTCTGCGAAAACTCCGTCTTCACCACCACATAAGGGTAGCTTTCCACGGGCTTGCTCTTCTCCTCCGGCGACGGTCCGATGAGATTGGTGTCGATATAGACCGCATTTGCCGTCTCATACAGGTCGTTCACCGCAATACTGTAGCCGCCCGTCTGCTGCGTTCCGTACCCCACACAAATATAGAGAAACCCCTGGTCCTCAAAGGTCAGCTTAAACGTATCCGCCTTCCGCTCCTCAATTTTTAAAAGAAGCTCCTCCGGAATATTATCCTCCGCTATCACCGTGTAATCCAAATCTTTGATTTTCTCCATAGGGTTCTGCTTCTGCCCGCAGGAATACACCGCAAAGCACAGCAGGCATACCAGCCCTATGCTGACGATTCTCCTCTGATACTCGCTCAATTCAGCCATCATTTCCTCCGCACATTCTCTTACTATCTAATTTATTATGCGAAGGCATTGTCTATTCCTATAGAATAATGCTATACTTAGTACAAAATCATTAAAACACAGAAAGGTTTTCCCTATGATACGTCTGATATTAGTTGCCACCTTCGTTGTTCTGTTCCTGATTTTCAGCATTCCGCTTTTAATCATGGAATATTTCCTCGGAAAGTTTAACCAGAGCGCCAAGGATAAAAGCTCGCTTGCCATTGTCAACTGGGCGTTTCGCTGCGTCCTTTTCCTGTCGGGCGTGTCCGTCACCGCAATCGGGGAAGAGAATGTTCCGAAGGATGTCCCCTTGCTGTATATCGGAAACCACCGAAGCTATTTCGACATTATCATGACCTATGTGCGTGTTCCCAGACCCACGGGATATATCGCAAAAATCGGCATGTTAAAGGTGCCGCTTCTCTCAAACTGGATGAAAAACCTGCACTGTCTTTTCCTTGACAGAAAGGATATCAAGCAGGGCATGAAAACCATTCTCACGGCGGTGGAAAAAGTAAAATCCGGCATCTCCATCTGTATCTTCCCCGAGGGAAGCCGCAGCAGCGAACCGGACACCTTTCTGCCCTTCCACGGCGGCAGCTTTAAGATTGCCGAGAAGTCCGGCTGTCCCATCGTCCCCATAAGCATCAACAACGCCGAGCAGGTATGGGAAGCACACCTGCCGAAAATCAGAAAAACCCATGTCATCATCGAATACGGCAAACCCATCTACCTAAAAGACCTCGACAAAGACCAAAAACACCACATCGACGACACGGTGCTGTCAATTATTAAGGAAATGTATTTTAAAAACAAAGAATTTGTGTAAGTTTATCATTCATGCGGAGAATACCGTCCTTTGGTATTCTCCCACGCGAAACATAGAACTTCTTAACGAAGCAGCCTCTGCTGCTGAGTTTTAGAAGTTCTTTTCGCGTTGTTATTCTTCCCCCACCACCAGCTCATCATCCATAATAGCCGCAAGCAAAAGGAAAAACTCCGCGTTCTGGTCAACCTGATTCATAATCCCAAGGCTTGCATCCACATCACAGTAATTGCGCCCGCCCACGCCGTCCAGATAGGATAAGGACTGCAGATTTCGTCCCAGCATATAATGGACATGATTTTCCAATACCGTCGCATACTCATGGTTCGTGATGATATAATCCACCACGGCAAGTCTCGTCATGTCCCGCAAAAGCCCGGCATTACCGCCCTGCTTCTCATCCGTATTCACCAGCAGCTTGGAATCCTTAGACGCATAGGAAATCGTTTCTCCCTTGCGCATCAGGCTCTGCGTCACAGCTTCACACAAATTCATATCCACCTTCTGTTTTGTGGAGAGATAAGTCACACATCCCCAGAACACATAATCATTTTCTAAATCCAAATCCGGATTCTGCGTCAGGTAGGACTTCACCACGTTGTGATACTGATAGCTCCCCGTAGCGCGGTAAAGCTCCGCCGCCGCAAAGAAATACTGTTCCTGCGACACATCCGCCAGATACTTCTCCACATACCGGTACGCCCTGTCCGAAGCCTGCAGGCAAAGGGTCGCGAAATCCCTGTCATAGCTCTGGTAGAGATAGCTGAATTTCGCCATGGCCGCCGCATAGTGAATGGTCGCCTCCATGGTAATCCCGTCTATATAGAGAATATAACCCATATTCTTATTATCCACCGAACTGACGGAAGCATATACCGCCCCGCTTGTGTCCTGCATCTTGAGCAGCCAGTCGATTTCATACTTTACCTCGTCGAGCACATCGGGAATCCCGTTTCCGCTCTCCGGTATCCCCATATCATCGCCCATATCATCCGGGTAAAGCTCGTAAGCAAGCAGCAGGTTATTTACCGCCTGACACCCTCTTGTCACATCCCGGCTTCCAATCTCGTCCACATGCCAGCCGCCCGACACATCCCGCTTAATCATTGCCTCCTCTTTCATCTGCGCTTGTCTGGAATGACAGGCATTATGCGCCGCTTCCCCGGCAAGCTCGGAAGAAAGCGTCAGTCCGCATCGGTTAAAATAATACTGCTTAAACACCTTGTTTAAAAGCGCCTTGTAAGGTTCTTCCGCAATCTCAAAGGCGTAGGAGCGTCCAATCGAAGCCGCCTGTATGTAATATGTCCCAACCGTCTTAAATTCCGTAAAATCCGCATAGCTGATATGGGCGTTTACGGCAGGGTCATACCCCTTACGCTCAATCTTGCCTGTGTAGACCTCTCTACCGCTGTCGGCATCCAGAATAGAAAAGGTTTCCGGCGGTGTCTCCCCGTTTATCATTGCCAGCTTCTTGCTGCCGACGGCATACCCCACCTGGTCTACAAGAATGCTCGGCAGGCTCTCCGGCACTTCATAATCGAACTCCGGCGAAAGCCCAAGACTGGTAAACTCGTCCGTCTCCTCCTTGCCTGTCGGCGGCTCCATCTGAAAATCCTGCAGACTGCCGCAGCCTGTCACCGCCGTAAGCAGAAGGGTAAGGACGAGAACCCCGCCTGTTATTCTTTTTAAAACCGCACTCTTTCCCATAATTGCTTTCCCGATTGTCTTTTTTCTGCGCATCCGTTACTTATCCAGTTTAACACATTTTCCGCCATAGTAACAGATGGCATTTTCCAGTAAAAATCATGGGAGAAATCATTTAGAACGAAGTGTCGCTTTCCTCCGACGAATACACAATTTCACCGTTAATGAGCGTATATCGTGTTTTGGTAAATACCTCCATGGGATTTCCGGCAAAAATCGCGATATCAGCGTCCTTTCCCGGCGCGAGGCTGCCTACCCGCTCGTCCACGCCGCAGATTTTCGCCGCGTTAATGGTGATGGAGCGAAGCCCCTCCTCGGGAGACATGCCTGCTTTCACCGCAAGTCCCGCACAGATTGGCAGAAACTGGATTTTGGAAACGGGGTGGTCCGTGGTAATGGCAGTTAAAATCCCATGCCCGGACAGAAGCCCCGCCGTCTTAAATGCCATGTTCTGCACCTCAATCTTATTGCGGCTCGCCATATCGGGACCAACAATCGCCGGAAAACCCGCTGCCTTTAATTCCTCCATGATCAGATGCCCCTCGCTGCAGTGGTCTAACGTCATCCGCAGATGAAATTCTTTGGCAATACGCACAGCCGTCAAGATATCATCGGCACGGTGTGCATGAGCCTTTAAGGGGATTTCTCCTCGCAGAACGGGAAGCCAGCACTCATAGCGAAAGTCCTTCTCCGCGTCCTTATTCTTTTCCCGCTTCTCCCGGTATGCCGCCGCCTTAGTCAGCTCTTCCCGCAAAAGTGCGGCAATCGCCATGCGGGTGGAGGGGGATACCCCCTGCCCCGAATAATTTACCTTTGGATTCTCTCCGAAAGCCACCTTCATGGCGGCGGGCGCCTTTACTATCATATTGTCGACGCATCTGCCGTGAGTCTTTACGAAAGCAAACTGTCCGCCCACCACGTTAGCGCTTCCCGGTCCGATCATCGCGGCGGTAATCCCCGCCTGCATGGCGTCCCTAAATGCCGCATCCATGGGATTAATCGCGTCAATGGCGCGCAGATACGGCGTGACTGGGTTCACATTCTCATTACAGTCGTCCCCCTCCATTCCCTTTTTCTCCTCGGTGATTCCCATATGACAGTGCGCCTCGATAATCCCCGGCATCACCAGACCGCCCTCCACATCGAGGACTTGTCCCTCCGTCTGCGGACAGTCCTTCATATCCCCCAGAGCCGCAATCTTCCCATTCCGGATCTCAACATATCCGTCCGCAAAATCGCGCCCTTCCATGGTCTTTATATTGCCGTGTACAATATACATCTCATTCCTCCAAAGCATTTCGACGATTGCGAAACTTTTCACAATCTCAAATGTATTGTGCGAATATCATTATCATAAGCAGACCCTTGGAAGCCGTCAGCGCTTAACGAGGTATTTTCGAGTTTAGCGCTGTTACGGCTGGAACGGAGCGCAAGCGCGTCTGCGTTGATGATGATATTTGGACAATTTCAATAAACTACAAGAAGTTTCGCAATCATCTATATCTTATGCGATTATTGCAATTTACTCATCGGATTCACCGGCTCCCCGTCCTTCGTCAGCTTGAAATACACATTCGTCCCTTCCAGACTGTAATACTTGGTAGGCGACGCCACCGTACCGATCCCGTCTCCTACATGCACGAAGCTTCCCTCAGATACGGTGATATTTTCAAGCTGCCCGTAAGTCAGTTCATAGCCGTTACCCAGCTCCATCACCACCGTATTGCCGGTGTCGTGGTCGTAGCTGACAGAGGTCACGCGTCCGTCCGCCGCCGCCGAAATATTCTCTCCCTGCGCTGCCGCTATGACGATTGCCGGATTATATTTATACTGATCCAGCGTCGGGAAATAAATGGTCCTGTCCATGCTGTAGTTGATGAGCACATCTCCCACAATAGGCCACACCAGCCCATCTTCTTCGCTAAAGTCAAGCTCCGGCTGCACGGTAGTGGAGATAGCTTCCGCCTGTACCTCATCGCTCAAAACATCGTCCACCGTCTCGTCAAACATGCCCGCTTCTTCCTCTTTACTCTTATCCGCACCGCTGTCCTTCTTACTTTCCGCGGATTTTTCTACCGGATTATCCTTTTGGGGCTCATCCTTCTTTGTCTGCTCGGATTTCTCCTCCGTCTTCTCTCCCTGCTCTGCTTCCTTTTCCTCTATCTTCTCTTCAATGGTTTTCTTTTCCGTGGTACTCTTATCGGACTTATTTCCTGATTTCAGACCGTTCTCCGTGTTTTCCACATGCAGGGAATTTGCTTCCTGAAAGCTGGGATCATAATCCAAATCGTCCGTCCCGACACCTGCAAAAAGCGTGTCAAGCTCCTCGCCGGACACCATATTTTCGGAAAGCTCCGTACCGCTCTGCTCCAACGCTTCGAAGTCCACCACATAGTCCTCCTTCTCCGCGCGGTTGCTGTTTCT
The DNA here is from genome assembly GCA_910587715.1 of uncultured Lachnospiraceae bacterium. Lineage (GTDB taxonomy): Bacteria > Bacillota > Clostridia > Lachnospirales > Lachnospiraceae > UBA3282. The sequence goes on from CAJUMV010000051.1 coordinate 8,655, forward strand.
TACATAAACACCGGTCACTGTCAGCGCCGCCAGAACGAACACCGAGGACGCCAGCATGATGATTCTCTCTTTTCTGATACTGCTTCTGTTTCTTCTCGCCATGAAACTCGCCTCCTGTTTTTCTTCCGATGCCGCGCAAATCGTCCGCAAAAGCACAAACAGCCCATGCACCGGTTTTGTCTCATAGTTTTACCCAAATTTTCCGCCTTATTCAAAATTTGCTAATTCTGTCTGAAAAAAGAAGGTTGCAAGAATCTCCTTATAATTTTCCCCGTTTTCTGCCAGTCGCCCGGCTGCATACTGGCTCATACCGAAACCATGTCCCACTCCCGTCACACGAAAAACGACCCGCTCTTCCTCCCTGTCCATTTCAAAAGAAGCGGAGGACAATCCAAAAAGATGACGAAATGTCTCTCCGTCTATCTTTTCCTTCTCCCCGTTTTCGTCAATATATGACACTCCCGTCATATATCCTGTCCCGTCAAAAGAAAAATGTCCCTCCTCCCAAAGCGTCTGCTCTGCAAAATCTCCCTCCAAAGCACCCCGCAGTTTTTCCAGATAACGGTCCCGCTCCACTCTCACCACACTGCGGTAGTCCGGCGCTTCCTTATCCTGTTCACAGGAAACTGCCGAAAGATACGGACAGTCCTCATCCCCCGCGTCTCTGGTAGAGCCGTTGCTCACCCGGAAATAGGACGCCCGAACCGGTTCCCCATGATAAGTCAGAATCTCCCCCGCCGTCGCCCTCACCGCCTGCCTGCTCGCTTTCAAGAGTTCTTCCGAAGCCGCCGCATTCTTATAAAATTTTGCCAGCCCTTCTCCATCCACGGTAACCCTTTTATCTCCCTGCTCCGCATAGAGAGCCGCCAGTTCCGTCCGCAAAAGCACCGCCTGCGCTTTCCGCAGCTCCGGCTCGCAGTCCTCCGGCAGCACAACGCAAAGCCTGTAGGCAAGATATTCTTCCAAAGAAAGCTCCCAAACGCCCCACTCCACGGATGCTTCCACCAGATATCCGCTTTCTGACTGATTCCTTTTCAGGCTCTCCGACTCCTCCCCCACATGCCCCCAGAGACAGGCACAGACATACGGCAATAAAAAAACAAACAAAAGGAAGCTGCCTGCGTCCCTTTTGTTTGTTTTTTTTGAAACGATTCCATTTTTGTTCATGTGACACCCCACATAAATCCTATGCGGATGTCCTGCTCGTTATGATATTATGATTTTTCGTTGTAAACCGCCATATCCAGCTGCTGCAGCGTAGATACGGAGCCGTTTTCATACAGAAAAATACCTGTCTTGCGAATCATGGCGTTAGTTTCATTGGTCTCTTTGGCATTCATGGAAAACTGTGTTCCCACCCGGGAAAGACCGATGGCGCCCACTCCCAGATCGGAAAGATGATACAGTTTATCATTTCCATCTTCATCCTTCGTCCAAATCAGAAGCTTCTCCCAGATGGGGTCCGCTTCGTCAATCCAGCCATTGCCGTCCGCATCGTACTTAGAAAGATCTTTAAAGCCGTCGCCGCTCTTTGTCCCGAATAACTCGCTGCCGTCGTTAATCTGTCCGTCACCGTTTAAATCAAGCGCCAAAAAGCCGCTGCCCGCCTGCAGGCTCGAAATCTCTTCCTCCTCACCGTCGCAGTCCAGATCAAAGAAAAACTTCTGGTCGGAAACCTGCGCAATATTGGTATTCAGATTAATTACCAGCGGATCCTTAAAAGTCTTAATAGATGTAACCACATTTTCCTCATAGTACTCTTCAAATCTGCGGCTCATGCCAAACTCCAAGTTGAAGGACAGCTCCCTCCCGTCCGCCGTTTTTACCGTACCCTGAGTGGCGAAAGAGGTATTCTCCTCCTCCATGTGATAGCGCTGCATCTGATATCCCTGTACCGCAAACATGGTCGCAGAGCCCGCCGCCGCTGCTATGGGACTGTTCTGTCCGCTTCTCTTCCCCCGAAAGTTAAACAAAAGCTCCAACAGAAATTCCACGCACTGCTGCTTGATGCTGCGCACCGCTTCCTGCTCGTCATTTCTCGTGGAAATTTTCCACCCGCCGGTCATGTTGCGCATATGTGTGGAGAGGTCCTCCAGATTCGCCTTATCCTTATCGGTTTCCTCTCCGGCAGTCTTTTCTCCAGTGCCAAGCTGATTCTCAAAAAGTGAATTTAATCCTTCTTTTCCGCCCGCAAAAGTGCCCGCTATCGATCTGGCGCTCACCCTTGTCACGGAGCGGCTGGTTCTGGAGGACTGCATCCCTATGGTACCGGATTCAATGATCAATGTTCCCTCCTTTTGTACAAGACCGCTTTCTACACCTGCCTGTGCACCAGACAGCGCCCTCCTTGACGCCCGGACATAGAAAAAACGGCACTCTTATGGAAAGTCCTTTTCCTTAAAAATACCGTCCCTGGTCTCTACATCATTCAAATTCCAGAAAAACAAGCTCTGGCCATGAGCCGTTCCCCTGTAATTTATATATCGGAACTTTTACCATTAACTTTATACCTCATGCGGAAATGTATGCCGTATACATACTGCTGATCTGGCTCTCATCCAGCACCTGTTTCCAGATATGCACTTCGTCGTAACTGGCACGGAACAGCTCATCATAACAGCTAATCCCCAAATAGGCGTACACGCCCTCGGCATCCATATGCAATAACGACACCTCTCCCGAACCGATCAGCTCGCTGTTCAGATACAGATACCCCATCGCCCTTCCCTCCGGTGCGCCGGATTGTGCGGAAGCATCCACGCAAATAGTTATGTAAACCCACTCATTCAGATTGACCCATTTTTTTTGCTCCATGGAGGGTCGTATCTCGCAGGAATTATCTAAAGCTGCGTCGATGGTATTAAAAATCGGCACGACCTGCTCTCCCTCTTCGGTAGTTTTCCTGTTTACGGAAAGATAACTCTGACTTCCTCCCACATCCAGCAGATGGGAACCAATCAGCAGAAACGGCGACCAGTCAAACAGCTCGTCCGCACGGAACCAGAAAGAAATCGTATAGGATTCATTCAACGGCTCCACACCCTGAAGCGCCACACCATAGCTGCCGTCCAGATAAAGCGCATCGCCCTCAACCCCTTCCGTAAATAAAGGAAATACATCCTCAGACGGCTCCGGATAAGTGCCGCTGTTAAAACGCCCCTCATCCCCCGCTCTCGTCACCACAGCCGCTTCGTTCAGCTTCCCGTTAAAGGAATAGCTGTAGTCCGCCTTGGGAACATTGCTCAAAAGCACGTCACCCACAATCTCTTTAGAGGACGAGTCCACTTCCGGCTTTTCCGGCTCCAGCTCCGGCAGGGCAACATTCGCCAGAGCGTCCGCAGAAGACGTGTTAAGCGGCACGCTTTTCTGCATGTCACGATTCAGTTGTTTTCCGTTTTGCACTGCCGCGTAGACGAGCGCCGCCACCACAAACGGAATCATTCCGAAGAAGATAAGAGGGCGTACTCTGCTCCCTTTCTCCTTTTTTACCCCATTATGCATAATCCCCCAATTTATGATACCCTGTTGTAATTGATAAGACAGCCCTTTAAGATAATCTGTCTCTCCTCGTCGGTCAACTCCCCTAACATCAGAGTAAACGGCTGAAGCGTTCCTTCCTCCACGCATACCCGGTAAGCTTCAATCGACTCCGCCTTCTCCTCTACCGCCTTGCGGATACCCGGGAAGAAGAGGTAGTCCAGATTATGAAACGGCAGCTTGCCCGCTTCAATCAGAAACGGCAGCATCCCCCAGTTAATCAGATTGGAACGATACCGCTTCGTCGCGTACTCGTTGGCGATATTCGCCCAGCCGCCAAGCACCTTCTGACAGCTCGCCGCCTGCTCTCTGGCGGAACCGTCGCCCGGTTTCACTGCAAAAATCGTGGAGCCGAATCCGGTATTTTCGTGGGACACATCGGCAAATGTTTTCTTCACCACATCCATCACCGGCTTTACGTCGGGATGCGCCTGACACGGGTGCTCTCCCTGCATTCTTGCTTTCTCCGCTCTCTGGATATCCTTGGCGCGTCCCACATATTCCGGGTCTTTTCTGGACAAGGTAAACTCCGCCAGTCCCAGCGGATTGGAGCGGTATGAGGAAGTCTCTCCGGAAGGGATCAGCTCGTCCGTCGTGGTGACAGGGTCATGGATTTCCGAAACGACCCGCAGCACCAGATTCTCCGGCAGCGCCCCCATAGCGGGCCAGTCCTTGATATTCGGTCCGAACTGAATCTCCACGCTCTCGTCCGCCGCGCCCTTGGAATCAAAGACACGATTCTTATAAATATTGGCGTCAAAGTGATATTTATATTTTCCGATTTCCCCGTCAAATTCGGTCGCCGGCGTGAGCATACCCTTGTTCGCCGCCGTCGCCGCAATGGAACGGGCATCCATAAGCGCCACAGAGGAAATCTGACCGTTCTGCAGTTTGGAACCTTCCCTGTTGGGGAAATTCCTTGTAGAATGACGGATGCTGAACGCATTGTTTGCCGGCGTATCGCCCGCACCGAAGCACGGTCCGCAGAAAGCGGTTTTTAGTACCGCACCTGTCTCTAAAATCGCCGCCGCACAGCCGTTCTTGATCAGCTCCATATACACGGGCATGGACGCCGGGTACACGCTCAAGGTAAAGCCGTCCGAACCGATGTAAGAACCGCGCAGGATATCAGCCGCCGCGCAGATATTCTCAAATCCGCCGCCCGCACAGCCCGCGATAATGCCCTGATCCACCATAAATTTACCGTCCACAACCTTCTCCTGTAAAGAATAAGGCACCGCGCCGTCCAGACTGACCTTCGCCCGCTCCTCCACGTCGTGGAGCACATCCTTCAGATTCGCATTCACCTCATCAATGGTGTAGGTGTTGCTCGGATGGAAGGGCATCGCGATCATAGGACGGATTTTCGACAAATCCACGGTAATCATGCCGTCGTAATAAGCCACTTCTCCCGGATTTAACTCTTTATACTCCCCGCTCCTGCCGTGAATCTCATAAAATTCCCGAATCTGTTCGTCCGTCCGCCAGATAGAGGACAGGCAGGTGGTCTCCGTGGTCATCACGTCGATGCCAATCCGGAAGTCCGCGCTCAGTGCAGACACGCCCGGTCCCACAAACTCCATTACCTTATTTTTCACATAGCCGTTTCCGAACACCGCACCGATGATTGCCAGCGCCACGTCCTGCGGACCGACGCCCTTCACAGGCTCGCCCGTCAGATATACGCCCACCACACCGGGCATATTGATATCATAAGTCTGGGACAAGAGCTGCTTTACCAGCTCCGGTCCGCCCTCGCCCATTGCCATCGTGCCGAGCGCGCCGTATCTTGTATGGGAATCGGAACCGAGAATCATTTTCCCGCCGCCCGCCAGCATTTCTCTTGCGTACTGATGGATGACCGCCTGATGGGGCGGCACATAGACGCCGCCGTACCTCTTGGCACAGGTAAGCCCGAACATGTGATCATCCTCGTTGATCGTGCCGCCCACCGCGCACAGGGAATTGTGGCAGTTAGTAAGCACGTAGGGAATCGGGAATTTCTGCAGTCCCGAAGCCCGCGCCGTCTGGATAATCCCCACAAAGGTGATATCGTGGGAAGTCAGTTTATCGAATTTGATTTTCAATTTCTCCATATTGCCGGAAGTGTTATGGGATTCCAGAATACTGTAGGCAATCGTGTTCTTCGCCGCCTCGCCCTTCGATACGTCCCGCCCGGTCTTATTTTTAATCTGCGCCGCCGCATCCGCACCGTCGAAAATCAACTCCGTCCCGTTTAACAGATACGCGCCGCCCTGTGTCAGTTCAATCATACTTACCTCCATGTCCGTGTCATTCTCCGTTTGTAACTTTCTAAATCATTATAAAGGATATGCGCCGCCGGTGCAACACACTTCCCGACAGCCGTTTTGAAATCACCCTTCCGCATACTTTTTATAATACCCGTAATCCGCCTTCTTGCAGTTCACCCGCATCCGCACGCCCTTCTCCTCATACGCCGTCTCGAAAACCACCGCGTTCTCATTCAGATAAGAAACCGCCCTGCCGTCGGTGTAGGGAATCAGAAGAGTGCACTCCCGATATCCGCCGGCAAGTTTTTCTTCAATCAGGCAGACCAATTCTTCCATCCCCAGCCGCTTTTTCGCGGAGAGGTAAATCGCGTCGCCGACCAATTCGCCGCGTTCCTTCGCCACCACGGGCAGATGCGCGTTCAGCTCTTCCGCCGCCACTCCCGAAAGCCCCGGCAGCGCATCCGGCGAAACCAAATCCGCTTTGTTGTAAATAGTAAGCATGGGAATGCCGTCCGCCTGCAGTCTCTTTAACGTCTGGTTCGTGACCGCAATCTGCTCTTTATAATGCTCGTCACTGTAATCCACCACCTGCATGAGCAGGTCCGCTTCCTTTGCCTCCTCCAAGGTGGACTGAAACGCCTCCACCAGATTATGGGGCAGCTTGTGAATAAAACCGACCGTGTCCGACAGCAGGAATACGTGGTGCTCCGGCGGCGCAATCTTGCGCACGGTCGTATCCAGCGTGGCAAAGAGCATGTCCTTCTCAAAGACATGCCGCTCCTGCCCTTCTCCTTCATCTGCGCCGTAAAGCTCGAGCATCGCATTCAAAAGCGTGGATTTTCCCGCATTGGTATAACCCACCAGCGCAACTCTCGGAAGTCCTGACTTCACCCGCCGCTTTCTCTGGGTCTCCCGCTCGTTCCCCACTTCTTTGAGCTCCCGCCGCAGCTCCGCCAGCCTCTTTTCCAGCACACGCCTGTCTAACTCCAGCTTCGTCTCCCCGGCGCCCCTGTTACTCATGGAGCCGCTCGCGCCGCCCTGACGGGATAACGCCGCGTGAAGCCCTACCAGCCTTGGCAGCATATACTGCAGTCTCGCCACCTCCACCTGAAGTTTGGCTTCCCGGGAGCGCGCCCTTCTCGCAAAGATATCCAGAATCAGCGCGCTTCTGTCCAGAATCGGCTTTTCCAGCCGCTCCTGTAAATTCCGCATCTGCATGGGAGAGAGGGAATTGTCAAAAATGATGACATCCGCATGAAGCTCCTGTGCCAGCTGCTTTACCTCGTCCACCTTGCCCGTGCCGATATAGAAAGCCTTGTGTACCACGTCAAGAGTCTGTGACGTCACCCCCGCCACTTCCATATCGCAAGCCTCCGCCAAAGCGCCGAGCTCCTCCAAAGAAGTGAGATAGTCCTCCCCGTCATTCAAATTCGCACCAACCAGCAAAACTCGTTCCATGAATATTCCTCCACGCTAACCGCCATGATTCCACTCTACGGAATCCCAAATCTGTGCGGAGAATGCCGTATTTCAGGCATTCTCCCGCGTGAGACTTAGAAATTCTTCACGAAGCAGCCCTTGCTGCGAGTGATTAGAATTTCTTCTCACGCTACTCCTCTAATTCTTTCAGGAACTCCCGAAACGCTTCCTTCGCCCGCTCAATCGTTCCCGGATCATAGCTGTTGAGCGCCTGCTCGTACTTATGAAGCTCCTGGGATATGAGATATCGTTTGTCTCCTAGACTCTCCTCATACATCCGCTCGCCCATCAGGAGCAGGTATTTATTTTCCTCCCTGTCTCTCGGATGGATTTTTAAATAGGACAGCGTCTCGAACCGCGCCGCAATCTGTTCCGGCGTCATATCCGCGTTTTTGCCGCCAAAGACCTGCTTCTCCTTCTTTCCGGTAGACACCACCTTTACCTCTACCTCCAGAATGGAATTGATATCATAAGTGTAGGTCACGTCCACGGCTTCTTCTCCCGCAGGGGCGGGCGGCACCTCTATATTCAGCTCCCCGAGGGAAAGATTATTTTTCGCGAAACGGCTCTCCCCCTGTAGGACATTGACCCGAATTTTCGTCTGGTCATCCCGCACCGTATAGAGCCGCTCCGTGCGGCTTGCCGGGATAATCGTGTTTCTCTCGATGATGGGGCAGAACACACCACTCTCAAAATACCCCTTCTCCCACTCTCTGACGATTTCCGTGCCAAGGGTAAAAGGGCAGACATCCGTGAGAATGACTTCCTTGATTGCCTCTTTCCGCTCCTTCATGGCGCCCTGAATCGCCGCGCCCAGCGCCACCGCTTCGTCAGGGTTGATATTCGTATCCGGAATCACCCGAAACAGCTTGCTCACGAACCGGCGGATTACCGGGCTTTTGGTCGCTCCGCCTACCAGCACCACCTTATCGATATCGGCAAGCCGGATATGCGCGTCGGAAAGACTGCGGCGCACGGGCTGTCTGATTTTTTCTAACAGCTCCTCGCAGGCATTTTCGTAAGCGGAAAGTTCCACCGTGTAAGAAAATGCCTCCTCACCAATCTTGCACTCCATAACGGAAGTCTTCCCTTCCGAGAAGCCAATCTTACATTTATCCGCCTGCTTATGGATATGGCGCAGAGTTTTTGCGTCAAGCGCCAACCTGTCAAACTGTGGAAATTTCTCAAAGAACATTTCCTCCAGCACATTCGTGAAATCCTCGCCGCCGAGGAAATTATCTCCCGCCACGGCGCGCACTTCTAATATACTGTCAATCCGTTCCAACACGGACACGTCGAAAGTGCCGCCGCCCAGATCAAATACCAGAAACCGCATATGCCCCTGACTTTGATACAATCCGTAGGCAATTGCCGCCGCCGTCGGCTCGCTGATGATCCGCTCCACCTTAAGCCCGGCAAGCTCCCCCGCCCTTCTGGTGGCGCGCCGTCTCTCGTCGTTGAAATAGGCGGGCACACTGATGACAGCTTCCGTCACCGGCTCCCCGAGAAAGTTTTCCGCATCCTCCTTAAGCGCCCGCAGCACAAAGGAAGAAAGCTCCTCCGCCGTAAACGTTTTGTGCAGCAGATTAAATTTCCTGCCGCTGCCCATATCCCTTTTAAAGACGGAAGCCGCGCTGCCCGGATAGAGAAGCCCTCTCTCCACCGCCAGATCGCCCACATAAATCTGCTCCTCCTCGTCCATGCTCACCACGGAGGGCGTCAGCCGCTTTCCCAGACGGTTCGGTATGATCTGCGGTCCCTCTTCCGTAAAATAAGCCGCCAGACTGTTTGTCGTTCCCAAATCGATTCCGATAATCATATTTGCTCAAATCCCTTCGCACGTTCTATTTTCAGCTCTCTTATTTCACAGGACCCGTTTTCTTGTGAAACAGCCGCTCCATAACTCCCTGCCACTGCCCGGCGCCCTGCGTTTTCCCCGTACCCTTCGACTGCGCGTGCCCACTGTCGCCGCTTTGTATTTTTTCCAACAGGAACTTTGCTTCCAGCAAGACAGCCCCATATCTTACAGATGCCTCCTCAAACTGCGCCGCCGCCTTCTCAAATTCCCCTTCACTGTAATAATAGCAGCCAAGCCAGAGAGAAGACTCAAAACATTTTTTATAGGCACAGGCGGCACAGGGCTTAAGCTGTTCCATCCGCTCGAAAATGCCTTTCGCCTTTTCCTTCTCCCCGAGCGCCAGGTAACACCATGCGAGCCATCCGCTCTGCACAGGGGCATATTTGGCATAAGTCAGATAATCTTCCTCTTTTACACTACACTGTGCAAGTCGATCCAGCGCTTTTTTCGCCCAGCGTGCCGCTTCCTCGCGCTGCCCTGCCATATAATAGCTTTTCGCGATACGCCATTCCACCCTGAATTTTTGACGGTTGTCCTCGTAAAGTGTCGCCGCTTCCTGATACTTTTTTGCCGCTTTCCCGTATTCCGCCACGTCCACCAAAACGCCGGCCCACTCCTGATACAGCTTCGCAAGCTCCTGTCTGTCCGCCGCCCGCTTGAAATACGAGCGCTTCGCGTCATCGAAAACAGCCAGCCCTTCCTCCGTCTTTCCCATCTCAATCAACGTTTCGGCGATACTGCAGTAATAATCCTCGCTGTCTCCCAACTGCTTCCGTCTCTCCTCCTGCAGCCGCAAAGCCTCCTCCAGACGCTTCGTCCTTACATAACAGGTGGTCAGCGTATCCCACAAAGTACTGTCCGCCGGAAAAATCGCCAGACCCTCTCTGCAGCAGGCAATCGCCTTCTCGTAGTCTCCCATTTTCCAAAGGCACTCCGCCATGCCGCGATATCCTTTAGCGGACGTGTCCTTTTCTGCCATCGTTTCCACCGCACGCTTGTAGGCTTCATATCCTTTTTCATACTGCAAGGCATTGGTGTAGGTAATGCCGATATTCTGCCAGAGAATATAAATCTCATCCTCCGGAACGGTCCCGGCCGCAAGAGCCGCTTCATAGTCCGCCACGGCAAGCGCCGTCTCCATCGCATCCTCATACAGATTGCCCCTGTCCCAGAGGCGGTATCCCCGGTTTTCGGTAATTTCCATCTGCTTATTGATATAATACATCGCTTTATCGTAATAATCCCGCTTATACTCCAAATCGTACAGCTTCTCATAGCACCGGTAAAGCCTTAAATTCACATCCCGATAAGTCTCGTCCTGCTCCACCGCTTTCATAAAGTAAGCCGCCGCCTGCTGCCAGTCCTCCTCCATCTGACAGCAGACGCCCATCCCGAAATAGTATTCCGTGTGATGGTAAACCTCCTCCAGCCGTTTATACTGCACAAGCGCCTTGTCATACTGTCCCGAATCCCGCAGGAGATTGCCCAGCACCAGCGCATAATAAGGCTCCTGCGGGTCTAACCTCATTGCCTGCTGCACAAGCTCGATTGCCGTATCAAGCTTCTCCTCCCCCTCAAACAAAAGTCCTTTCTCAAAGAGAAGCTCCGCGCGGTCAAGGGAATCCCTGTCCTCCGCCGCCTTTTTTTCGTCTTCCTTGGCCGCTTCCTCCGTCTCCTTTAGCAGCGCGTTCACTATTTCCAAAGGACGCTTACGCCCCTCCGCATCCTCCGAGAGCATCCGCAGAATCTTCGCTTCCTGAAAACGCAGCCTTTTGGAAAACGCCACCTGATTGTCTCTGGCTCTTTCTATGACGCCCAGCGCATCCTTGTACTGATTATAGTCATAAAAAATCATAGCCGCATAAAGGTAAGGTCTGTCAAAACCCGCGTACAGCTCTATGGCGCGATAATAATCGTCCACTACCTGCTGCGCCTTTCTCATATGATAGCACGCTTCCTGTCTGACCAGATAGGCAGGATAAAACCCATCATCCGCCTCCAGAATCTCGTCACAGATTTCTGTAGACTTTTCGTATTCCTTTAAAGAAAGATACCTGTCCGCCAGATAATAGTTACAGTCGATGCGTACTCTCGCGTCCGGCTCCATCTCAATAGCCGTCTTCGTCTCCCGCTCTCCTTCTTCCGGATGATCGGTACAGAAATAGCAGACGCCGAGAAGACGATGGCTCTGCGATGCCTTTGACGCCTTCTTCTCCGCTTCATCCGCATTTTTTTCCACGCATTTCAAGTGCGCCTGATAAACGGGAATTGCCTCCTGATAACGTTCCAATCGGTAAAGGCTCCATGCCTTTAGCTCAAGACCGTCCTCCTCTGCCTCCAGTTCGCCATCCTCCGACAGCAGGGTGAGAATATCCTCATACCGCTCCAGATCAAACAGCCGCCATCCCAGAAACGAGCGCAGCTCCTTCCCGGAAAGCTCTTCGTATGTCCCGCCTTCATCAAGCATCTTTCGCAGTATGGGAACCAGCTCATTGTCAATCTGTTTCTGCAGCGTTTGCAGCTCCTCATCCCGCCTGTTCACCTTAATCAGCTCATCCACGTATTTGCCCGCCTGGTACCAGCTTTTTTGCTCTACGAGATGGTGCATGGCAAAATATTTTGCCATATAATAATCCGGCTCCTCGGAAAGTACCGCCTCCCACTGTGCGAAGCCTTTTTCCTTATCCCCCGTATCATAAAAGATTTTTCCCGTCCACACCCGTACATAACCGTCTTCCGAGTATTTTTCTATCAGTCTCTCCGCCAGCCTGCGCCCTTTCTCACATTCTTCTTCACGAATATACAGGCGCAGCCGCTCCACATCCTCATAAGGATGGTAAACGCCATACCTTTTCATATCCGAAAGGCTCTGGGAAACGCCTTCCGTTTCGTCATCCTCCAATCGGTTTTTCGTCCGAAAATACTCCCTGATATAGTCGTCCGTCTCCTCGTCGCTCTCCGGCAGATAACCGTCCTGCATCTCGAACAGACCGTAGTCAAGAAAATCCTCCGTATCCACATGGTACTCGATATGCTTCAAAAAATTGACCGGAAGCTCTTCTTTGAGCGCATCAAAATCCTCCATCACATGAAATGCCTGATCTACGGCGCGCCACACCGTCTGCGGCAGGAAAGAATGCCCGGTAAGAAAACCGAGAAGCTGGCTTCTTGCATCCAGAAACGTGTCCAGACTTACACAGACAGGCTCTTCAAAAAGCGCCTGCCAATTCTCTACGTCCCTGCGCAAAAGAATATTCCGGTAGATTTCCCGCACGCGCTGTATCCATTGCCCGACCTCTCCCTGCGGCACATCCTCCTCTTCCTCCTGCTGCCTTGTAAAGCGAAGCGCTTCCTCATAAGCCTCCCGCAGGCGCTTAAAGCCCTCGGCATCGTCCTCCGGATTCGTGTCCTTTAAAAGCGTAAGATAACGCTGCCTGATTTGCGCTTCTTCCTTTGTCTCCGAAAGTCCCAAAATCTGAAATGCCAGTTTTTTATCCATAACTATGCCGCTCCTTTTCCCGCGCATAAGAAATAGAGTAAAAAGGCTTCCTCCCCGTTCAAAGAAGAAAGCCTTTTCTTACCCTCTTATCCGTTCTATTTCAGCGGTTTTCTCACCGCCGAAGCCATTGAAGCCGTCGTCACAGGCTCTTTTGGCAGCACCACCTTGTCGAGCTTCCAGATATCATCCACATACTCCTGAATGGTTCTGTCGGAAGTGAATTTGCCGGAACATGCCACATTTAAAATCGCACTCTTTGCCCAGCCCTTTTCGTCCCGATAAGCCTTCTCCACTTTTTTCTGCGCTTCCGCATAAGCCTTGAAATCCTTCAAAATAAAGTACGTGTCCGCTTTCGCCGTGCTCTGCGTATTTAACAGAGAGTTATACAGGGAGCGGAACAGGTCCGGATCTCCCGGCGCATAAGTGCCGTTGATGAGCTGCATCAGCACCTTTCTCACATCGGGGTCGTTATTGAAGATTTCGGTGGGGTCATAGCCGCCGTAATTTTCATAGCGGATAACCTCGTCGGAGGATAAGCCGAAAATAAACGCGTTCTCCTCACCCACTTCCTCCACAATCTCCACGTTCGCGCCGTCCATGGTGCCAATCGTCAGCGCGCCGTTTAACATAAACTTCATGTTGCCCGTACCGGACGCTTCCTTGCTTGCCGTAGAAATCTGTTCGGACACATCCGCCGCAGCAAAGATAATCTCCGCGTTGGACACACGGTAGTTCTCGATAAACACCACCTTAATCTTCCCGTTAATCGCCGGATCGTTATTGACTACATCCGCCACGGAATTAATCAGTTTGATGGTCAGCTTCGCGTTCTGGTAGCCTGCAGCCGCTTTCGCACCGAAAATAAAGGTTCTCGGATAGAAGTCCATATCCGGATGCTCTTTCAGCTCGTTGTAGAGATACATCACATGCAGGATATTTAAGAGCTGTCTCTTGTACTCGTGCAGACGCTTTACCTGTACATCAAAGATGGAACGGGGGTCTACCTCAATGCCGTTGTGCTCCCTAATATACTGCGCCAGCCGTACCTTGTTCTGATATTTGATATTCAGGAACTCCTGCTGCGCTTTGGCATCGTCCGCGTATATTTTCAGCCTGCCAATCTGTGGCAGATCCGTAATCCAGTCATCGCCCACATGAGCCGTCACCCAATCCGCCAGAAGCGGGTTCGCGTGCAGGAGGAATCTTCTCTGGGTAATGCCGTTTGTCTTGTTGTTGAACTTCTCGGGCATCATCTCATAGAAATCCTTCAGCTCCTGATTCTTTAAGATTTCCGTATGTAATCTTGCCACGCCGTTCACAGAGTAGCCTGCCGCAATCGCCAAATGCGCCATCTTCACCTGCCCGTCATAGATAATCGCCATCTTCCTGACTTTCTCGTGGTTGCCGGGATACATCTGCTCGATTCTCGCGATAAAGCGACGGTTGATCTCCTCTACGATCTGATATACTCTCGGAAGCAGTCTCGAAAACAGCTCGATAGGCCATTTTTCCAGCGCTTCCGACATGATTGTATGGTTCGTATAAGCACAGGTTTTCGTGGTCACTTCCCATGCTTCATCCCATGTCAGATAATGTTCATCCATCAGAATACGCATCAGCTCCGCTACGGCAACGGTAGGATGGGTATCATTCAACTGGAAGGTCACCTTCTCGTGGAACTTCCTGATGTCGTCATGATTTCTCATATACTTCGCCACTGCCGTCTGCACCGACGCGGAGATGAAGAAATACTGCTGTTTTAAGCGGAGTTCCTTGCCTGCATAGTGATTGTCGTTAGGATAGAGCACTTCCACGATATTTCTCGCCAGATTCTCCTGCTCCACCGCTTTCTGATAATCGCCCTTGTCAAAGGAGTCGAGCTGGAAGCAGTTCACCGGCTCCGCATCCCAGATACGCAGGGTATTGACAATACCGCTGCCATAACCCACAACCGGCAGGTCATAGGGAATCGCCGTTACCGCCTGATAACCCTCCTGCTTGAAATTGCTCCTGCCGTTCTCGTCCACATAAACATTCACATAGCCACCGAAACGTACTTCCTTCGCGTACTCTGGTCTGCGCAGCTCGAAAGGATTGCCGTCCTTGAGCCAGTTATCCGGCACCTCCACCTGGTAACCATCGCGAATCTCCTGCTTAAACATACCGTAGCGGTAGCGGATGCCACAGCCATAAGCTTCATAGCCGAGCGTTGCCAGAGAATCAAGGAAACATGCCGCCAGACGACCTAAGCCCCCATTTCCAAGCGCTGCGTCAGGCTCCTGATCCTCCACCACGTTGATATCGATGCCGAGCTCTGCGAGCGCCTTCTCGAACGCTTTATATGCCTGCAGATTGATCATATTGTTACCGAGCGCCCTGCCCATCAGAAATTCCATGGACAGATAATAAACCATTTTCGGATCCTGTCTCTCGAACTCTTTCTGTGACTTTAACCACTGATCCACTATGGCATCCTTAACCGCGTAGGATACCGCCTGAAAAATCTGCTGGTCAGATGCTTCCTCCAGCGTCTTTCTGTAAAGGGTTTTTACATTGTATAGGACGCTCCTCTTAAAAAGCTCTGTATCAAAAGTTGCTGCCGGTGCTTTTGTTATCATCTCTTTCCTCCTCGTTATCCCTGCTGTCAGACAAGTTTACTTACATTCCTTTTTATTATAGCCTGTATTTTGACTTTTGACCATAAGCAATGTACGCAAAATGTGTTTTTTTTGCTCACACCTTCTCAACGCCGATCGTCACGGTCTCCCCGTTCACGTTCCACTCCTTGGAAACCGCCAGATTTTCTCCCGTGCCGATGCTCTCAGCCAGCACTTTCCCGGCGATCACAGCCTCGTTCCTCGCGGCAATCTGCGCCACCTTCTCATTGCCGTCAAAGGTCACCCGGATGTGATCCATCACCTCAAAATCCGCATCCTTTCTCATGGTCTGGATCTTGCTGATAATCTCGTAGACAAAACCCTCCTCGATCAGCTCCTCCGTCAGGTTCGTGTCCAGCACAACCGTCACATAATTGTCTGCCTCCGCCACAAAGCCGTCCTTCTGCGCCATGTCGATGAGCAGATCCTCCTCGGCGAGAGAAACTTCCACACCGTCCACCTCAAAGTTCAGTGCGCCTTGTGCTTTCAGGGTATCCATCGCCGCGCTGCCGTCCACCGCGGACAGATACGCCTTGATGCCGCCGAGCTGTTTGCCGTACTTCGGACCGACGGTCTTAAGCTGGGGCTTGAAGCTGTAAGTCGTGAACGCCGACACGTCGTCGGAGAATACGATCTGCTTTACGTTTAACTCGTCCTTCACGATATCCTGATAGAAGTCGTCGAGAACGCTCTCCGCCTTCACGTACATGGTGCCGATGGGCTGGCGGTTTTTGATGTTCGCTGTGTTGCGCGCCGCGCGTCCCATGACTACAATCTTTAGCACCTCTTCCATGGAGTCCTCGAGCTTCTTGTCAATCATTCCCTCGTCCGCCGTCGGGAAGTCGCAAAGGTGAATGCTCTCCGGCGCGTCCTTGTCAATGCTGCACACCAGATTGCGGTAAATTTCCTCCGTCATAAACGGAATCATGGGCGCCGCGCACTTGCAGATATCCACAAGCGCCGTGTAGAGCGTCATGTAAGCGTTGATCTTGTCCTGCTCCATGCCTTTCGCCCAGAATCTCTCGCGGCTTCTTCTCACGTACCAGTTGCTCATCTCATCCACAAAGTTGTCCAGCACCCTCGCCGCCTCGGGGATTCTGTAATTATTCAGATGGTCATCCACTTCCTTGACTGCCGTGTTTAATTTGGAGAGCAGCCACTTATCCATCACGGGAAGTTTGTCGTATTCCAGACTGTACTTCGTCGCGTCAAAGTTGTCGATATTCGCGTACAGCACGAAGAACGCGTAGGTATTCCAGAGCGTGCCGAGGAACTTGCGCTGGCCCTCCTGCACCGCCTTGCCGTGGAAACGGTTGGGCAGCCACGGCGCCGAATTGATATAGAAATACCAGCGAATCGCGTCCGCACCGTAAGTCTCAAGCGCCTCGAAAGGATCGACCGCATTGCCCTTAGACTTGCTCATCTTCTGCCCGTTCTCGTCTTGCACATGCCCGAGCACGATGACATTCTCGAAAGGTGCGCAGTTAAACAGAAGCGTAGACTCCGCCATCAGCGAGTAGAACCAGCCGCGCGTCTGGTCAACCGCCTCGGAGATAAACTGCGCCGGGAACTGGCTGTCAAAAAGCTCTTTATTCTCAAAAGGATAATGATGCTGCGCAAAAGGCATGGCGCCGGAGTCAAACCAGCAGTCGATCACCTCGGGCACACGCTTCATAGTCCCGCCGCACTCGGGGCAGGTACAGGTAATCTCGTCAATATACGGTCTGTGCAGCTCCACGGTCTTCGCCGCCGCGTTGCCGCTCATCTTCTCCAGTTCCTCGCGGGAACCGATCGCCTCCATGTGACCGCATCCCTCGCACTCCCACACGTTCAAGGGCGTGCCCCAATAACGGTTACGGGAAATGCCCCAGTCCTGAATGTTTTCCAGCCAGTTGCCGAAACGCCCCTCGCCGATGGACTCAGGGATCCAGTTTACGGTCTTGTTGTTGCGCACCAGATCGTCGCGCACCGCCGTCATCTTGATAAACCATGACTCCCGCGCATAGTAGATCAGCGGCGTGTCGCATCGCCAGCAGAACGGATAGTCATGCTCGAACTTGGGCGCGTCGAAAAGTTTTCCTTCTTTATCTAAGTCTTTGATGACTTCCGGGTCAGCCTTCTTCACGAACAGACCCGCATAAGGCGTCTCCTCGGTCATATTGCCCTTGCCGTCCACGAACTGTACGAAGGGAAGGTCATATTTGCGTCCCACCTGTGCGTCGTCCTCACCGAAGGCGGGCGCGATATGCACGATGCCGGTACCGTCCGTCATGGTAACGTAATTGTCGCACGTCACATAGTGGGCTTTTTTCTTCTGTCGGGAAGCCTCCTCGCCCGCACAGGCAAATAGCGGCTCGTACTCCTTATACTCCAAGTCCGTGCCCACGTAAGTCTCCAATACTTCATAGGCGGGCTTTCCATCCTCCGCAAGCTTCCCGAGCACCGTGTCCAAAAGCGCCTGCGCCATATAATAGGTATAGCCGTCTGCCGCCTTCACCTTCACATAGGTCTCCACGGGGTTCACGCAGAGCGCCACATTGGAGGGCAGCGTCCACGGCGTCGTCGTCCACGCAAGGAAGTAAGCGTCCTCGCCCACCACCTTAAAGCGGGCAATCGCGGAGCGCTCCTTCACCGCCTTGTAGCCCTGCGCCACCTCATGGGAGGACAGGGGCGTGCCGCAGCGCGGGCAGTAGGGCACAATCTTAAAGCCCTTGTACAGCAGGTTCTTGTCCCAGATCTGCTTGAGCGCCCACCACTCGGACTCGATAAAATCATCGTGATACGTCACGTAAGGATCGTCCATGTCAGCCCAGAAACCGACCGTGCCGGAGAAATCCTCCCACATGCCCTTGTATTTCCAGACAGATTCCTTACACTTGCTGATAAACGGATCAAGCCCGTACTCCTCGATCTGCTCCTTGCCGTCCAAACCCAGCAGCTTTTCCACTTCCAGTTCCACCGGCAGACCATGGGTGTCCCACCCCGCCTTACGGGGCACCATATACCCCTTCATCGTACGGTATCTGGGAATCATGTCCTTGATGACACGCGTCAATACGTGTCCGATGTGGGGCTTGCCGTTCGCCGTCGGCGGCCCGTCATAGAATGTGTAAGTGGGGCCGTCCTTGCGGGAGTCCATACTCTTCTTAAAGATATCGTTCCCCTTCCAGAAGAGACATACTTCTTTTTCCCTGTCCACAAAATTCAGGTTCGCGTCAACTTTCTGATACATAGTGTCCATCCTTTCTATTTTTAATTAAAGAAACCCCCGTCCCGTAAAAGGACGAGGGTAAAGTTCTCGTGATACCACCTGTTACGACGTACCGCCATTCACACGGCTATACGGTTCCCGATAACGGCGGGACGCCGTCAGAGCCTACTGCCCCGCCGCGCAAGGGTTCAGTCTGAAACTCAGAAGTGATTTTCTCCGTTCTCCTACTCGTACCGGTCTTGCACCCTCACCGGCTCGCTGCGACTTTCAAAAATCGGGTACTGTCTTCCTCAATGTCTCTGCCTATGATAACTGCTTATCATTTTGGCATTGAAAGGCGGGATTGTCAAGCATATTTCGCAAAAATTTATCTGTTTGAAAATGTCAATATTAAATGCGACACTTTTTTAAATTTTTTTCACCCGATTT
>CAJUMV010000052.1 GCA_910587715.1 uncultured Lachnospiraceae bacterium
AATCTTTTTCGAGTCGACCTCGCCCTTGGAAAGCAAGACAATGGTTTCCACATGCCCCGTCCCCCCAAACTGGTCCACAGCCCCAACCCTCTTCAACTCATATCCACCCACACACAACACCTTCAGATCCCTCGCCAGCGTTGCCGGGTCGCAGCTCACATAGACAATCCGTTCCGGCTGCATGGCAAGCATGGTTTCCAGACACTTCTCATCACAGCCTTTCCGGGGCGGATCCACTACAATCACATCGGGATGCCGCATCCGCTCGCGCACCAAAGTCTCCGTCTCTTCTGCCCTGCCGTTGTCCTTCCCATTTTCCGCTTCTGCCTTTCCGCTCTCTAAACTGCCGCTTCCGCTGTCCCCCTTATAAAACCCCGGCAGCACTTCCTCCGCCTTCCCCACAAAAAACTCTACGTTCGTTATCCTGTTTCTGCGGGCGTTCTCCCGCGCGTCCTCAATCGCCTGCGGCACGATCTCCACTCCGTATACCTTCTTCGCCCGTTTCGCCATAAAAAGGGAAATTGTCCCAATGCCGCAATACAAATCCCATACGGTTTCCTTTCCCGTCAATCCGGCATATTCCAGTGCAAGGGCATAGAGCTTTTCCGTCTGTCCGGGATTCACCTGATAAAAGGACAAGGGTGAAATACGAAACGTGATCTTCTCTTCCCCTTCCGCGTTCCCGCCCTCCATATTCTCAACTCCGAAATCCGCCGCATTCAACACGCGGAGGCTGTCCTCCATCCACCCACTGCCCCAGAGCACCCGTATTTCCTGCCCCATAATCACATTCGTCTTTTCTTTATTAATACTAATCGAAATGCTGACAATCCTCTTACGCGGCGTTTCCCGCTCTTCCTCTTGCACAGTCTGCTCACACGTACCAGGAGACACTTCGCCATCCAGCACTACTTTCTCCAGCTCCACCTTCAGCAGCTTCTCCACCAGCTTATCCTCCGCCGGCAGCTTTTTCCCATTGATCACGAGACACACCATAATCTCCCCGGAAGCAAATCCCGTGCGGATGAGCACATGGCGCACCAAGCCTTCCCCCGTGCTTTCCCGATAGGCGCTCACGCCGTTCTCTTTCATGTAGGCAAGAACGGCCTCCAAAATGAATTTATTTTCAGGCGGTCCCAGCGGACAGTCCGTATTGGCAATAATATCATGGGTTCTTCCCGCATAAAAGCCGACAACAAGATTCCCCGCCCTGTCATATCCCACGGGATACTGTGCCTTATTGCGGTAATGCCACGGCTCCTTCATACCCACAATCGGCTCCATAACTTTATCGAGCTGTTCCGGTGAAAAACCGCCAATTCTCTGCAAATGATTACGCACTTTATTCTGTTTATAGACAAGCTGTCTCTCATAGCTCATGGCCTGAATCTGACAGCCGCCGCATTGTCTGTGAAAGGGGCATTTCGGCTCCACACGAAAAGGAGAAGGCGTCACCACCTTCTCTACTCTCGCGTAACCATAGTTTTTTTTGCATTTCGTGATACGCGCTTCTATCACATCCCCAATCACAGCGTCTTTTACAAACAAAGTATAACCGTCCGCCCTGCCGATGCCCTCGCCGTCATTTCCGATATCCTCTATCGTAATTGTCACAATATCATTCTTTTTATATGTATTATATTCCATAAACTGCCCTATCCTATTTTATTGTTTCTTCGCATTTATTCCAGACTGGTTCCCCGCAGATTCGACTCAAACAATCGATTATACCCGAGCCACCCCTTCTCCGTGCTGCCCTCCAGAATTTCCGCAAAGGTCTCCATCTTCGCATCCACATTATCGGCAAAATTTAAAGCCACCGCTTCCACAATCGCGGGCTTCTTAGGGGAACCGAACTCAAATTCCCCGTGATGGGAAAGAATGCAGTGCTTCAGCTCATTAGCAAGCAGCGGCGGAAATCCGGCTATCTCCCTCACCTTCTCCCCAATCATTTCGCTGCCAATCACGATATGACCGAGAAACTGTCCGTCATCGGTATAATCATTCTGCGGAAAAAGCGACAATTCCTTTACTTTCCCGATATCATGACAGATTGCTGCCGTAATGAGCAAATCCCTGTTTAACACCGGATACTGGGTACAAAAATAATCGCAGAGCTTTGTCACCGCCAGCGTATGCTGCAATAAACCGCCCACAAATCCATGGTGTACCGTCTTTGCCGCCGAGGACTGCCGGAAAGCCTTAATAAATGTCTCATCTTTTACAAAAAAGGCTTCCAGTAATTGATGCAGGTAAGGATTTTTGACACTTGCCGCCAAATCCAGCAGCTCTTTCATCATATCCGCCGATTTAAATTTGCTGACGGGAAGATACTCCGCCGGGTCGTACTCGCCTTCCCTGCATTTGCGTACGCGCTTTACGTTGACCTGCAGTGCTCCCTGAAAGCTGGTCACATCGCCGTGTACCTCTATGTAATCCATACTGTCAAAGTCTTCTATCCCCGCATTGTTGGGGTCCCATATCTTGGCGTCTATGGTGCCTGTCTTATCCTGCAAGATCACATTGTCATAGGGTTTCCCGTTTTTCGTCACCGCCAACTGTTTATGCTTGCACAGATATATGTCAAACATTTTGTCACTTTCCTTGTAATCTTTGATATATTTCATCGTATTATCCTTTCCTTTCTGTTTCCCGTCAAACCGAACTTTCCCCTTCCGATTACATCGCACGCTTGAAACGTCTACCAGCTCCCCAGTGTCACATCCACACTCATCTCATGTCCCTGTCTCGTCAGAGTGACTGTCAGCACGTCCTCCGGCTTCGATGACTGCAAAATCCCCAGAAGCTCATTGTAAGTCGTAATCTGCGTATTCCCTACTCTGGTCACCACGTCGCCGCTCTGAATCCCTGCCGCCATAGCAGGCGAGTCTATCTCAATCTCTCTGATATACGCGCCCGCCGGGGTATTAATCTGTGTGTCCTCAATGGCTTCCTTCGGCACATCCGCCCCGTGTACGCCCAGATATGCGCGCTCCTTATCGTTGGACATCTGCTCAATCGTGCGTTTCAGCTCCGTAATTCCGTATGCCGTAAGGAGATTACTCATATCGTTTCCGGTATTGACATTATCTATGATGCCAATCACCATGCCTTTTAAATTAATCAATATGCCTGTGGCATTGCGGCTCCCGTAAATATCAGTTGTAATTTTCTTATAAGCCGCGTCCGGCAGGTCAATCACCGTCCCCGTAGAGGTCACCATGCCATAGCTGATGGAACCGCTGGTACCCAGAGGACTTCCAAGCGCCACCACCGGCATTCCGAGCAGATTCACGGTATTGGAACTGCCCAGCTCCGCAATGTCAATTTTATCCATGGTTTCTGCACCGACAGACGTAAGCGGCACGGAGAGAATTGCCAGTCCTGTATTGACATCCTTCTGCACAAGCTCCGCTTCCACCTGCGTCTGGTCGCAGAATGTCACTTCTATGCTGTCCGCCCCATTTAAACTTCCCGCGCTGACTAAGATAAGCAGTGCTTTCTCGTTATTCGCGACGATTACGCCGGAAGCCGACGCCACATTTTCATAGATGTTGTTGAACCAATCCACATCCGAAGTAACGCCCGCCACGGTTACCACCGCACGGCAAGTCTCTTCCGCCAGTTTCCGCCGTTCTTCATAGAGCGCCTGATAATCTTCCAGCGTAAGCTCCCTGTCAACCTGCGACAGCACTTCCTGAATCTGTTCATCCACCATCTCCAAATCCACCGGATCCGGCGCCTGTGGTTCCGCATCCTCCTCGGTCACCAGCATATCTTCCGGTTTCATCTCTTCAATCGGTGTTTCCTCCGGAAACGCGACCTCCTTTGGCTCTTCCTCCGGATAGAGACGGTTGCTGATTACCGGCTCCAGCACCAGAAAAGTAATGCACGCCACCAGACCGAACACTACCGCCATCACAGCGGTAATCACCGTTCTGCGGAGCAGTTTTTTCTTATTGACGGGCTTTTGCTTAATCTTTTCCCGCATAAACTCCGCCTGCACGGAAGGCGTATACTCCGCCTGCTCTTTGACGGGCGCTTCCTCCGCTCTATTTTGTTCTTTTTCCTGCTCAGACATAGTACCGCCCTCCGAATATGATTGATTATACCACACCCCTTAATGCATGACAAGAAACCGCGTCGGGCAGACTGTTTGGCATTCCCAATAGTAATTTCCTTTATTTTGTGGTAGGATAATGCTTAGAACAGAAACACTGATGAAATAAGAGGTACTTATGAACAGCAAAGTATTACGGGTTTTAGAATATCATAAAATTATCGACCGGCTGACGGAAAAAGCATCCTCCGAACCGGGCAAACGGCTTACGGCGGCGCTTGTTCCCATGACGGATTTAGAGGAAATCCGGACGGCACAGACGCAGACGGCGGACGCTCTCGGGCGTCTTTTTGCCAAAGGCTCCACGTCCTTTGGCAGCAACAAAGATTTAGGCATGAGTCTGAAATCGTTAGAGGTGGGAAGCGTTCTTTCCATCACAGAGCTTTTGCGCATTGCATCTTTCCTGGAAAACGTGAACCGCATTAAAGCCTACGGGCGCAGGGACCGGGACGACATTCCCGGCGATTCACTGGACATTTATTTTGACAGTCTGGAGCCGCTCACACCTCTGGCAAATGAGATTAATCGCTGCATTCTCTCTGAGGAAGAGATTGCCGACGACGCAAGCCCGGCACTCAAGCGCATCCGGCGCAGCATGGTTATCACTAACGATCGGATTCACTCGCAGTTATCTTCCATGATAAACGGTTCCCTGCGCACCTATCTGCAGGACGCCGTGGTGACCATGCGCGACAACCGTTACTGCATCCCTGTGAAGTCCGAATACAAAGGACAGGTGCCGGGCATGGTGCACGACCAGTCCTCCACCGGCTCCACTTTCTTCATAGAGCCTGCGGCTGTTGTCAATCTGAACAACGAATTGAAGGAATTGTCCATAAAAGAACAGGAAGAAATCGAGGCAATTCTCGCTTCTCTGAGTGCGCAGGCGGCGGCGTATACGGACGCGCTTGCCCTGAATCAGGAATCCATGACCATGCTGGACTTTATCTTCGCCAAGGCGTCCCTTGCCATGGAGCAGAACGCCACCATGCCGCTTTTTAACACGGAGCACCGGATACACATCCGCAAGGGGCGGCATCCGCTGATTGATAAGAAAACAGTGGTGCCCGTAGATATTTTCCTGGGCATCGACTTTGACCTGCTTATCATCACGGGACCGAACACCGGCGGTAAAACCGTGGCGCTGAAAACGGTAGGGCTTCTGACCCTGATGGGGCAGGCTGGACTGCACATCCCCGCGCTGGACCGCTCGGAGCTTTCCATTTTCAGGGAAGTCTATGCGGATATCGGGGACGAGCAGAGCATCGAGCAGAGTCTCTCCACGTTTTCTTCCCATATGACGAGCATCGTGTCTATTTTGCAGGAGGCGGACGCAGATTCCCTCTGTCTTTTTGACGAGCTGGGCGCAGGCACGGACCCCACCGAGGGCGCGGCGCTTGCTATTTCCGTTCTGGATCATCTGCATGGCAGGGGCATCCGCACTATGGCTACCACGCATTACAGTGAGCTGAAGGTTTATGCGCTTTCCACGCCTTTCGTAGAAAACGCCTGCTGCGAATTTAACGTGGAGACGCTTCGTCCTACCTACCGGCTTTTAATCGGCATACCCGGCAAGAGCAACGCCTTTGCGATTTCTTCCCGTCTGGGTCTGCCGGATTACATCATAGAAGATGCTAAGCGGCACATTACGCAGGACAAAGAGAGCTTTGAGGACCTGCTCGCCAATCTGGAAAACAGCCGTCTGACCATAGAAAAGGAGCAGGCGGAAATCGAAGCCTACAAGCGGGAGGTGCAGGCGTTAAAGGAGAAGCTGGAATCCAAGCAGGAAAAAATCGACCAGTCCCGCGACCGCATTATCAGGCAGGCAAACGAGGAAGCCCGCGAAATCCTACAAAATGCAAAGGAACTGGCGGACGAGACCATCCGTACTTTTCAAAAAGCAGGCACTTCCTCTTCCATCAAAGATTTGGAGAAATCGCGCCGCAAGGTACACGATAAAATTTCAGAGAAAAATGAAAAGCTCGCACTGAAAAGCGAAAATCCCTCCCACAAGGTGCTTAAACCGAACCAGATTCGGCTGGGTGACAGTGTGAAGATTGTCTCCATGGGGTTAAAGGGCAGTGTCAGCTCCCTTCCTGATAAAAACGGCAGGTTATTTGTCCAGTGCGGCATTATCCGCTCTCAGGTATCGCTGTCGGACTTGGTTCTGCTTGAGGAGGAGACGGTTAAAACAGAAAAAATGCAGCGCAGTTCTTCCGGCAAGCTAAAAATGTCCAAATCCTACTCTGTCTCCACGGAAATCAACCTTCTCGGCAAGACGGTGGACGAAGCGCTCTCCGAGCTCGACAAATATCTGGACGACGCTTATCTGGCGCATTTACCCAGCGTCCGCATCGTGCACGGCAAGGGAACGGGGGCGCTAAGGAAAGCCGTGCAGGGATATCTGCGCAAAAACCGGGTCATCAAAAGTTTTCGGCTGGGTGAATTTGGGGAGGGTGACGCGGGCGTTACCATCGCGGAATTTAAAGATTGAGGAGGTTATCATGATAAATAAGCAAAAAATCTTAATCGTGGATGATGACAACAATATCGCGGAACTGATTTCTCTCTATCTGACAAAGGAGTGCTTTGAAACCATGATTGTCAACGACGGAGAATCCGTTCTGGCGGCAATAGACAGCTTCGAGCCGAACCTGATGCTCCTTGATTTGATGCTGCCGGGCATCGATGGCTATCAGGTCTGCCGGGAAGTGCGCTCAAAATCTACGCTCCCCATTATCATGCTTTCCGCCAAAGGCGAGGTCTTTGACAAAGTGCTGGGGCTGGAGCTGGGCGCGGACGACTACGTGGAAAAGCCCTTTGACTCCAAAGAGCTGGTGGCACGGGTCAAAGCGGTGCTCCGCCGTTACAAACCGGCGGTGGCGGAGCCGAAACCTTCCGACGTGAAGAGCGTGGAATATCCGGATTTGATTATCAACCAGACCAATTATTCCGTTATCTATATGGGAGAAACCATCGAACTGCCGCCCAAGGAGCTGGAGCTTCTCTACTTCCTTGCTTCCTCTCCGAACCATGTCTTTTCCAGAGAGCAGCTTTTGGACCAGATATGGGGATATGAGTACCTTGGGGACAGCCGCACGATAGACGTGCATATCAAGCGGCTCCGCAACAAGATTAAAGACCACGAAAGCTGGCGCATCGCTACTATTTGGGGCGTCGGTTACAAATTTGAAGTGCGCGAAAAGAGATTCTGATATGCGAAAGACACTGTACCTAAAATTAATATTGGCTTACATCATTTTCGGGCTGTTCGGCTTCGTGGTGGTCGCCACTTTTGTGTCCGACATGACCTTCAACCATCTCACCAAGGAAAAGGCTGACGCTCTTTACCGGGAAGCCACGCTGATTGCCAACACCTACGCCACCGACTTGTACAATACGGAAGTGTCTCTGGAAACGGTAAAAACACAGCTCGATGCGCTGGATACTTATTTAAACGCTACCATCTGGATTATCAATCCTTCCGGACGTATGGTCTTAGACTCTTCCGCCCCGGTGGATGTGGAAAACGAGGTCGTGGTGGAAAATTTCGACCCTACCATTACCGCAGGTTCTTACTATACGGTGGGCGACTTTTTCCGCACCTTTGACGAGGAGATGCTGAGTGTCTTTGCCCCTATTACTTCCGATTATAAAGTGAAGGGCTATGTGGTAATCCACACTTCCCTCGGCAGCATACAAACCGAGACAAACCAGCTCTTAAATATTTCCTATATCATGCTGCTGATCCTCTTTTTACTGTCCCTGATCATCCTGATTTTTTTCACGGAAATGGTTTATATTCCCCTGCGCAAAATCACGGAAGCGACAGAGCAGTACGCCAGCGGCAATATGCACTATGAATTCAGTGTGGAAAGCGAGGACGAAATGGGCTATCTTGCTGCCACCCTGTCCTACATGGCAAGCGAAATCGCCCGCTCGGAGGATGACCAGAAAAAGTTTGTGGCAAACGTTTCCCACGACTTCCGTTCCCCCCTGACTTCCATCGAAGGTTATCTGAAAGCTATGCTCGACGGTACGATTCCTCCGGAAATGTACGAAAAATACTTAAATATTGTGTTGAATGAAACAAGCCGTCTGACGAAGCTGACAAACAGCCTCCTGACCCTCAATAACCTGAATACAAAGGGAATCATGTTAAATAGGACGGACTTCGAGATTAACACCGTCATCCGCAATGTTGCCGCCACCTTCGAGGGCACCTGCCGCCAGAAAATGATCGGCATCGAGCTGATTCTCACGGGCGACGAGATGTACGTGGTCGCGGACATGGATAAAATCCAGCAGGTTTTATATAACCTACTGGATAACGCCATTAAGTTCAGCCATCACGATTCCCTTATCAAAATCGAAACGACGGAAAAGCACAATAAAATTTTTATCAGCGTGAAAGACACCGGAATCGGCATTCCGAAAGATGATTTGAAGCTGATTTGGAACCGCTTTTACAAATCCGACCTCTCCAGAGGAAAAGACAAAAAGGGTACAGGGCTCGGTCTGTCCATCACAAAGGAAATCATACAGGCACACGGGGAAAACATCAACGTCATCAGTACGGAGGGCGTGGGAACCGAATTTATCTTTTCCCTGCCAAAATCCGAGGTAGAAGACGACGATTAAAGATGTTACTATGCTGGTGGCAGCTACCGCCAGCATAGCCTGTGCAGCTCCCCCTCCCTGCGCATCCCCGCGAACCCGTTCTGCCTAAGCGCCTCGTACAACACAATCGCCACGGAATTGGACAGGTTCAAAGACCGGATTTCGTCCATCATCGGAATGCGAATGCAGGTCTCCTCATGTTCCACCAAAAGCTCTTCCGGAATCCCGGCGCTCTCCTTGCCAAACATAATAAAGTCGTCCTGCCCGAAAGCGGCTTCCGTGTAGAGGCGTTTCGCCTTGGTGGTGGCATACCAGATTTTTGCCTCCGGATGCTTCTTACGAAACTCTTGAAAATTGATATAGCGGGTCACATCCAGCTGCTCCCAATAGTCCATGCCCGCCCGCTTGATGGATTTCTCGTCCAGCCGGAATCCCAAAGGCTCTATCAGATGGAGCGCCGTGCCTGTCGCCACACAGGTACGGCCGATATTCCCCGTATTTGCCGGAATCTCCGGCTGATGTAAAATAATGTGCATTATTTTTCTCCGCGTAGTCTGCCGACAAAATCCGCCAGTTTCCCGATTGCCAGCTTCAACGTATCCAGAGAGTAAGCATAGGAAATTCTTAAAAATCCTTCGCCGCAGTCGCCGAATGCCGTCCCCGGCACCACAGCCACCTTTTCCTCCGCCAAAAACCGTTCCGCAAACGCCTCGCTGGTCAAGCCAAACTCCTTGATGCAGGGAAAAATATAAAATGCCCCAAACGGTTCAAAACACGACAGCCCCATTTCCCGAAAGGCATTTATCAGATAGCGTCTCCTTTGGTTGTAAGCCGTCTTCATTTCCTGCACGTCATCATCCCCGTTGCGAAGCGCCTCAATCGCCGCATACTGGCTCGTGGTAGGCGCGCACATAATCGCAAACTGGTGAAGCTTCGTCATCTGCTCCATAATCTCTCTCGGACCGCACGCATAACCGAGCCGCCAGCCCGTCATCGCATAAGCCTTGGAGAAACCGTTAATAAGGATTGTCCTCTCCCTCATGCCTTCCATCTCAATAATGGACACATGCTTTTCCTTATAAGTCAGCTCCGCGTAAATCTCATCTGACATGACAAGTATGTCATGTTTTCGAATCACTTCAGCAATCGCTTCCAAGTCGTCCCGCTCCATGATGGCTCCCGTCGGATTATTCGGGAAGGGCAGAATCAGTATCTTGGTCTTTTCCGTGATGGCATTCTCCAGCTCCTCTGCCGTCAGGCGAAACTCGTTCTCTTCCTTCAATTCGATAATGACCGGCACGCCGCCCGCCATAATCGCACAGGGCTCGTAAGATACGAAACTCGGCTGCGGAATCAGCACCTCGTCCCCCGGATTAATGACGGCACGCAGTCCGATGTCGATTGCTTCGGATCCGCCCACGGTAATTAACACTTCATGCTTAGGATCGTAGTCCACGCCCTGTTTTTTCTTAATATAATTACAGATTTCCTGCCGCAGCTCCAACAGTCCGCTGTTGGAAGTATAAAATGTACGACCCTTTTCCAGCGAGTAAATGCCCTCGTCCCTGATATGCCACGGCGTATCGAAATCCGGTTCGCCCACACCGAGGGAAATGGCATCCTCCATCTCGCTGACTATGTCAAAAAATTTCCGAATGCCCGAAGGTTTCAGTCCTACAGCCTGTTTTGATAACATATCTTTCACGGTGACACCTTCTCTCTCGTATCTTCATATTTTTTCGTCAAAATCGTTCCATGGTCTTTGTATTTTTTCAAAATAAAATGGGTTGCCGTACTTAAGACCGACTCCAGCGTGGAGAGCTTGTCAGACACAAAGCCGGAAATCTCCTTTAAGGACTTCCCTTCCAGGGTCACAAGCAGGTCATAGCCACCGGAAATCAGATATACAGAGGTCACCTCTGAATACTTATAAATCCGCTCCGCGATATTGTCAAAGCCCTGTCCTCTCTGGGGCGTTACCCGCACCTCAATTAACGCGGACACCTTCTCAATGGAAGTCTTCTCCCAGTCGATCATCGTATGATAACCGCAGATAATGCCCTCATCTTCAAGCGCCTGCAGCTCATTCACCACGTCAATCTCTTCCGCCCCGAGAATCACCGCCAGCTCCTTTAAATCGATGCGGCTGTTCCTCTCTATGATTTTTAACAACTCTTCTCTCATCTTTTTCCTCCTCCTTTTTATCAGCCTCTCGGCTTATTCAAATAGCTTTTTCTTCCTTCATTATAAAGCACCCTGTCGTTGCCGTGTGTCGTGCGCCCGATCACCACCGCCGGAATCCCTTCCCACAAAAGCGCTTCCACCAGCGCATTTCCGTGTTCCGCCGTCATAATAAGACAGCCGCCCGACAAAAGCTCATAGGGATTTTCCCCGAAAACTTCACAAATCTCTATGGTTTCCTGCCTGACAGGTATTTTTCTCAAATCCGCTTCCAGTCCGACGCCGGCTTCCTCCGCCATCTCCCACAATCCCGCAAAAATACCGCCCCGGGAAACAGCCTGTATGCCGCAGACGCCGGACTTCATGGCGGTAGCAGCCTCCGGTGCCACCGACAAATATCTGTCAAAGGCGGCGGCTTCCGCAATCATGCGCGCCGGAAACCGCTGCCGCAGTCTTTCATAATTCGCGGCGGCAAGCCTTGCCGTTCCCTCCAGACCAATCCATTTGCTCACCACGATATCCTGATCCGCGCCCGCCATATGAGGCTCACAGCAAGCTTCTCTATGCGGCTCTTCGCATAAAACGGCGCAGTCTTTCCCCAGCCCTGCGCCATTTCCCACTTCCGCCTTATCCGGTTTTGTCCCTTCCAACGGAGAACCTTTTAACATATTCCCCGATTTTCTTTCCTGTCTCATGCCATATGCCTTATTCTTCGTAGTATTCCTCCGGCGGGGGCGCTGTCTCCTGCTGCTGTGCCGCCTGTTCCGCCGCTGCTTGCTCTGCTGCCGCCTGCGCCGCCGCTGCCTGATCCGCCGCCGCTTTTTCCGCTGCTGCCTGCTGTGCCGCCGCCGCTGCCGCCTGTATCTGCCCGGGATCTCCGCCGCGATAAGCGCCGGATACCGCCTTTACCTGATCCACGCTGCCCGATGCCACCGCTGCCATAATCGCGTTATAAGCACCCGGGTCTTCGGTCGCTACGCCCACCGTCGCGCTTCTGGGCGCCTTCATATAGCTGCTGCTGTTTACCTGTTCACGGCTCACTTCCTCACCGTTCTCCTTCACAACCTTCCACAGTCTCGCCTTATAGCCCACATGCGCGGACTGCACGCTGCAATATCCGACCGGCATGGATTCGTCCGTGTAAATCACTTCCGTGTCCGGCTCGATTCTCTCAAGGACTTCGCTCTCATAGCTCACTTCCCGACCACTGTCTCTCGTTTCCAGCCCATAAACGGTAAAGGTAATCTCCTTTTCGGGCGTCGTATAGCCGTCTATGTATACAGGATAATCCAAATTATTCTTAAATTTAAAATCTTTTCCGGATGACTCCGCAATAGCAGCATCCGCAGAAGGATCCACATAGGTAACAATCATGGAGTGGTTGTAACGCTCCGTCACCTCAAGCTCCGCCTTCAGCACCGCATTGTAGAGTGTGGTCGATACCTGGCAGATACCGCCGCCCAGACTGTCAACCACCTGTCCGTTCAGATAGGATGCCGCCATATAATAGCCGTTGTCCTCCGAGAACGGCGTAATGGTTTCCAGCGTCGAAATCTCCTCGCCAGGGTACAGCGTAATACCGCTCAGAAGCCTGCAGCCGTTTGCCACGTTCTTACTTCTCGCTTCGCCGGAGGTAGAAAAGCTGGTGGTAAAGGTGCCGAGAACATCCTTCACCTTCTCCAGGTCTTCGGCCCTGCCCTGCGGCTCCTGTGTCTCAACCTGCATATCCAAATCGCAGGCGCCGCCTGTCCACTCGTCCGTCAGATACGCGTACACGCTCTCCGTCGTGCCGTCACGGTCTACCACATGACCGGTCTGCCCTTCGGTCACCTCAAAGCCGTCCTCGGTCTTTGTCAGACTCGCGTTAACGGCTTCCTGGTCATACTGCTCAGCATTTTCCTCGATCAGCGCGCGGATTTTCTCTTTATCAAAGTCAAAAGATACCCGGTAAACCTTATTCTTATATTCCAAATCCCGCAGTTCCTTATAACACTGCAGAATATCTCCGTCACGCCCAAAGTTGGCGGCTTCCTTAAGAATCTCACGGTTACCCCATGTCAAACCAAGCTCTGCGGCGGATGCCGTGATCTCCCCATCCTCCGGCGCATGCAGCGTAATCTGCGCATCACCAAAGCCGGCGACATACGACTCAATCGCTTCGCCCGCTTCCTCCTCTGTCATTCCCGAGATATCTATATCGTCCACATAGATTCCCGTCTCCATTTTCCCTTCTTTTGCCTGTGTCGGCATAACGGCAAACGCCGCCGCCAAAAATGCCGCCAAGACTGTCACAGATAATTTTTTCATATCGATTACCCGCTCCCCACTTCTCCCCTGTCAAATCCTTGCCATTCACAAAATCTGACTACTGTGTTAAAATGAATAAAACGCAGAAGCCAGCATCGGAATAACCATCGCCAGAACGACGATAATGATGATAACTGATGAAATAATTTTTCTGGTTTTCCTGTTGAACTTCATAATACCACCTCAAATACTTTTTTGCTACACTATAATTAATAAGTAAGGAATGCCTTCTTTTGGCATAAAGGAATTATATATGAATTTGATAATTATTGCAAGCACCCTGGCATTAGCCGTGGCAATCGCCATATCCTCTTCCAAAAACCGGAAAACCGCCGCCGCAATGGCTCAGGAGTTCTGGGACAGAGAGCGTGCGGCAAACAATACGAGGCGAAAACCGCTGGATGATCTGGACTATATTAAACTGCCTATGGAAATTTTCCCCATGGAGCTCTTGCAGGACATTCCCAAGGTCGAAGATTACCGGCAGATTATACTCACTCTGAAGGACCAGCCCATCGTCAATTTTACAGGGCTTACCAACACGGATTTGAAACTGCGCTACGGCGCGCCAAACATCACGAAGCTGACCGCCTATGACCAAAATTACACACTTTTAGCGCGTACCCTGCAGCAGTGGGCGCAGGCGCTTTACGACAACGGCTTTTCCAAAGAGGCTTGTCAGCTTCTGGAATTTGCCATATCTACAGGTACGGACGTGAGCGCAACTTACCGGCTGCTTATCCGCATTTATCAGGAAAACGACACGCCCGAAAAAATCGACGCACTGCTTCCCGTGGCACAGTCCCTGACTTCCGCCATGCAAAAGCCTATCGTCCGTATGCTGCAAGAATCTGGTCAATCTTCCGACTAGCTTCACTGCGGGTCAGACTTTCGACCTTATAATCTACTATCAGTTTATGCCTGTCCAACAATTTATATAACTGTTCTTTTTGTGCAATCGTAAGCGGCGTGTCACGCTTCGCCTGATAGATAAGCGGTTTCGGGCGAAACAGACTCTTTTCTCCCGCCGCTTCTTCCTTTTCATAAAATGCTTCCGCCAGCTTTCGATATAAAGCGACCGTAGCGCGGGCATCCCCCAATGCCCTGTGCGCGCTGTGGGGAATTTCGTAATGTTTACAGAGCGCCCCCAGACTGCGGCTTTGCAAATCCTTCAAATATTTCCGCGCAATCTTTAACGTATCGATTCCTTCTCTCTCAAAAGAAAGCCTTTCGTTCACCGCCGCCTTTTTCAAAAAAGAAAAATCAAAAAGAATACTGTGCCCCAGAAGTACATGCTCTCCCAAAAAGGAAAGAAGCTTCGGCAGCACTTCCCCAATCGGTTTTACCCCGGCAAGCTCCCCGTCATGGATTCCGGTAAGCTCCACAATCCGCTCCGGAAGTTTCTGTCCGGGATTGACAAAAGTTTCCCATTCCCCCACAATTTCTCCCCGCTCTACCCTGACTGCGCCAATCTCTATGATTTTATCCCGCTTTGGGTCAAGCCCGGTCGTCTCTAAATCAATACACACATAGGAATCCATCATTTTCCCCTCCGTATCCCCTTCCCGCCCCTGCCGTTTCCTGCAGCAGCTCCCGTCAAAGTCCCGCACCGGGGCAGAATTAAGCTTTCCTAAAATGATTTCCTTTTTTATCCTATAGAATTAACGTATTCCATACTTCTATATCTATATATCCTTTCGGGAATCCACACTATATCTTGTAGTCTGACAGTCATTTATTTATAAAAAAGGTGTCTTTCGACAAAAATATTCTGTTAAGAATATCCTTATTAAAAATTGGAATATTTTTTGACACCAAATAAACTACAATAACAAAAAGGGATTACGAATGAAGACAAGGATAAAGGAACTCCGACTGGAAAAAAAACTGACACAGCAAGCTCTCGCTGAACAGCTTGGCATTAATCAAACAAGTCTAAGCAAGATCGAATGTGGAGCCAGCACCCCTGACGCTCTGCTTTTGGCAGATTTATCGCGTTTCTTTCATGTCACCACAGACTATATTCTATTACTCTCCGAAGAACGTCTGGCAGCAGATTCCCTCTTGGCGGATAATATGTGCAATCTCAAAAAATACCGGCATCTTATCACCATTTACCAAAAAATGACCCAAAAACAACAGGGAGACTTTTACAACTTCCTATGCAGTATGTTAGGCATGAGCGATGATTTGTAATTCGGAATCTGTCACCATCCGGTGACGCTTTGCCTTTCCATATATTTATTATCTCACACAGCATATCTAGTCAGAGTGCCAGCGCCCTGTAACTGCTTACACCCATTATGGCTGTCACATCTGGTCTATGCGTTATATAACGTTTCTGGCAAAAGGCGGGATTCCCAAGTCCCGCCTCATTTCCTGCCCGTATGCCATGATCAGAGAATAGAAAGGAATCTGTCAAACGCCGCCTGTCCCTTGGCATCTCTCTTATAAACACCCGCATCCTCAAGCACTTCCATAAACACGTTGCCGATTTCTTTGTGCAGAATTTCCATAATGTTCTCCTTATCCACATGCGGATAGGCAGGCAGAAATTCCTCCATCCAGTCGGCGTGTTTCGCAAGCTCCTCATCCTTACGGATATCCGCGCCTGACAAAATCGCTTCAGCGAGACGCTCCATCTCCCCTTTCAGTCTGGCGGGCAGCACGGCAAGCCCCATGACCTCGATCAAACCGATATTTTCCTTTTTGATATGATGCAGCTTCGCATGTGGATGATACACGCCCAGCGGATGCTCGTCTGTGGTTATGTTATTGCGCAGCACCAGATCCAGCTCGAATTTTCCGTCCCGCTTTCTGGCAATGGGCGTGATCGTATTGTGCGGCTCACCGTCGGTTTCGGCAAAAATAAACGCCGCCTCGTCGGTATAGCCCCGCCATTTTTCTAAAATCACATCCGCAAGCGCCACAAGCCTGTCCGAATCCTCATGGGAAATACGAATTACAGACATCGGCCAGTTCACTACGCCCGCCTCCACATCAGTAAATCCCTGCACCGTAAAGCTGCGCTCCACGGGCGCCTTCGCCATAGCGAACTCATAGTGCCCGCCCTGAAAATGATCGTGGCTCAAAATAGAGCCGCCCACAATCGGCAGATCCGCGTTAGAGCCCACAAAATAATGCGGGAACTGCTTCACAAAATCAAACAGCTTGCAGAACGTATCGTGCTCAATCTTCATCGGAATATGCTGCGAGTTAAACACGATACAGTGTTCGTTATAATACACATAGGGGGAATACTGAAAGCCCCACTGGCTGCCGTTTATCGTAACCGGGATAATCCTGTGATTCTGTCTCGCCGGATGGTTCACCCGCCCCGCATAGCCCTCGTTCTCCCGGCAGAGAAGGCATTTCGGGTAACCGCCCTGCTTCGCGTTTTTCGCCGCCGCAATCGCCTTCGGGTCCTTCTCCGGCTTGGACAGATTGATGGTGATATCCAAATCGCCGTACTTTGTAGACGAAATCCATTTCTGATCCTTCTCAATACGGTAACGCCTGATGTAATCCGTGTCCCGGCTCAGCTTATAGAAATAATCCGTCGCCTCTTTCGGGTCCCTTTCGTATTTTCCCCGAAATGTCCGGATGACCTCGCTCGGTCTGGGCGTGAGCAGCCCCATAATCTTCGTATCAAAAAGATCCCGATACACGATGCTGTCCTCAATAAGCCCCTTCTCGCAGGCATAGTCCAGCATTTCCTTAAGAACCGGCTCCAACTCTTCCACGCTCATAGATACGTCGCCGCCATCCTCCAGCTCATCCAGCCCGAAAAGCTCCAGCAAGCGGTTGGTCGTGTAAATCTCATCCTCTTTTTCAATCAATCCGGTAAGTAAACCGTATGTTACAAGTTTTCTGATACTTTGCTGAAACATTTTTCCAACCTCCTTTAGAGTTTAGACGGACCGTCCCCAATCTCCACCACATAGAAATCCGCATCCTTACCGACACGCTCCTTATATGCCGTACCAACCTTTTCCTTGAAAGTTTCTACCGCTTCATTTTTCACGATGCTCACGGTACAGCCGCCGAACCCGCCGCCCGTAATGCGGGAACCGATTACGCCGTCCACTTTCCACGCTTCTTCCACAAGCACGTCAATCTCGTCGCAGGACACCTCATAATCGTCCCGCAGCGAAACATGGGACGCGTTCATCAGCTCGCCAAACTCCTGCAGATTGTTATTCTTCAGCGCTTCCACCGCGCGAATGGTTCTCTGGTTCTCGTAAACTGCGTGTTTCGCGCGTTTTGCACAGACCTCGTCGCTGATGGCGGACTTATTCGCCTCAAATTCTTCTTCCGTTAGATCACCGAGTGTCTTTATCGTTACCACCTTCTGCAAGTCAGCCAGCGCCTGCTCGCTCTCCTTCCTTCTCGTATTGTAGCCGGAATTTACAAGAGAGTGCTTCACATTGCTGTTGGTGACAATGATCTTCGCTCCATTTAACACAAGCGGCGCATACTGATAGGACAGATCCGCCGTGTCTAAAAAGATGGCGTTGTCCTTCTTACCCATCGCTGACGCAAACTGATCCATGATGCCGCAGTTCATGCCGTTGAAGTTATTTTCCGAATACTGACCAATCAGCGCCAGGTCCACATTGGTCACGTCAAATCCGAATAAATCCCGCAGATAAAAGCCTGTCAGCACCTCCAGAGACGCCGAAGAGGATAAGCCGGAACCGCCCGGAATATCCCCGTTTAACACAATGTCCAGCCCGCAGTCCATCTTCATGCCGCGCTCCGCAAAAGCCCACATAACCCCCTTCGGGTAATTCGTCCAGCCCGCCGCGTCGGAAGGCGTCAAATCATCCAGACTGCTCTCCACAATACCCATACTGTCAAAATTCATGGAATAAAACCGCAGCTTCCTGTCCGTTCTCTTTTTCACCGCCGCGTAAGTACCGATTGTCAGCGCACAGGGAAATACATGCCCCCCATTGTAATCCGTGTGCTCGCCGATCATGTTCACCCTGCCCGGCGCAAAATATACATTTGCCCCGCTCGCGTCCCCGTAGAGCTCCTCAAATTTCTTTAAAACCGTCTGCTTCATACCCTCTCTCCTTCTCTTTTTTACATCTTTTCACTCGCAAACCCGTGCTTCGCACTCTCTGTCCGCCTTCGTCGGACGTTTGCTCGTTAATCGCGCAGGAAAAACAAATGCCGCTTCGCGTCGCTTGTTTTTCTTTTGCGCTGATTATATTATAACAAAAAAGGACTATCCTTACATAGTCCTTTGTTACTGAAACCTGTCAAAATGTTATATTTGGTTCAAGCTGTTAATCTGCCCGATAAATTCCTCCACCTGCCGCAGATATTCCCGATTCCGCCTCGTCTCCCCCTTCTGCATCTCCTTGCGGAAGCTTGTGGGTGACATCTGCTTCATCTGCCGGAATGCCTTTGTGAATACAAGCGGGTCGTGATAACCGCACGACAGAGCGATACTTTCAATCGGAAGGGAAGTAAGCTGCAAAAGCTCTGTCGCTTTTGTAATGCGAAACGTAGTCAAAAACTGCTGGGGCGACATGCCCATAGAATTTTGAAACAGCGTATAGAGATAACTCCTGTTGATACACACGTAGTCCGCCACATCCGTCACTTTGATGGGATTGCAGTAATTATTCTGGATAAACGAAACGGCTTTGCGCACATAAATATTTGCTCTGTCATCTTCATTGTGCTTCTCAACCCTGCTGCCCTCAGCTATAACCGAAAGAAAAATGCCAAGCTGCCCGTTTCTGCGCAAATCATGGGAGAGACCATAGGTATTATGCTCCATCATGTCCTTCACGATTCGGTAAAGTTCTTCCGACGCGTCAGACTTAAAAATCGGCTGTCTCACGGACAGACCGATATTTCCCACATACTCCGCCGCCTGCGTGCCGCTGAAGCCGACCCAGACATAGGTCCAGGGCTCTTCTTCGTCCGCCTGATAAAAGGCAAGCTCATCGGGCGTGATCAGAAACCCGTAGCCCGCTTCCAGCGGATATTCCTCTCCGCCGATTAAAAATTTCCCTTTGCCGCTTAAGATATAGTGAATCAGATAATGGGGCTTTAATGCCGGTCCGAAGCTGTGCATCGGCTCCGTTCGGGAAAGCCCGCAGCAGTTCACATAGAGACTCCCCGTCTGCTCCCCCGCAAATTCTAGTTTATATGCTTTTTCCATAGTTATTCTTTCCCGTCATCACGTCATATCATCATGCAATTTCCATTCGCTGCGAAATCAGTTCGATTCCGAAACTTTCTCCGGCTTATACTCTTTCACATCCGCAAGCAGCTTCTCCCATGCGTCCTCATGCTCCACATAATAGAGCGGACACATCTTGCCGCCGCAGTCATAGTGCCGCAGAATATCGTCCGTTGACAAATGATTTTCCTGTGTCAGCCATGCCAGCGTATGTACCAGGGTATCATAAGTTTCCTGCGTGAACTTCCCGTCCTCGTCCAGATAACAGCACTCTATGGAAACCGAGTCCTCGTTTCTGGTAGCTACCGCATATGCCTGCTCCTCCAGCGGAATGCACTGAATCAGTTCCCCCTCGTAGCCGATAATAAAATGCGCGCTTGCCGACCGCTCCTGCGTCTCGGCGAGATTGGCAAAATAACTGCGGTTCTGCGCTGCGGAAGTGCCCGGGTTCGCAGTATAGTGCACAAATATGCTCTTAATCTTTTTCAATTCCGTGCCCGGTCTGGAAAATTCGTTCGGCTCCAGATAATCCACGATAGTCGGCGGCGCTTCCATCCGGTTCCCCTCTATCTTTTCAGACACGATCTCCACGATTCCCTTGCCCTTGCTGGTTTTATCATCATGCATCATGCGGTAAACCGCGCCGGTCGTTTGATAAATCAAAATCAGGCATACGCCAATCATCAGGAAGGTAAAAAGGCGGTAGAGATTCAGCCGCCGCTTTCTTGCTTTGCGCCGTTTAATAGCGCTTACCGGACGCGGACTGCCTACGTTTCGGCGGTCCGACTGCGGTCTCTGACGGGAATGTCTCTGCCCGGAACGAACCTGCTCACGGTCCGCAAGACGCATCATACGGGAACCTTCACTCTCCCTGGAAATCTCCCAAAGCTCCAGATTCTCCAATCCGTCACTGTCCGTACCGCGCCGTCCCGCACGCTCTCCCGCGCTGTTTCTGCTCTTCTGCGCACTGCTCCCCGCTCTGCTGCGTGAAGCGCCGCCGGCGATAACACTTATATTATCCCTTGTATGACTCCTGCGCGCATTTCCCGCCCTGTTCTGCGAAAAATCTCTTCCGCCGCTCCTTTGTGCCTGCCCCATGATGTTCCCCCTCGTTTCACCCTATTATAATATATCAATCTTTAAAATTTCTCTAAAATCGACATATTTCTACGT
This sequence comes from uncultured Lachnospiraceae bacterium, assembly GCA_910587715.1. Taxonomy (GTDB): domain Bacteria; phylum Bacillota; class Clostridia; order Lachnospirales; family Lachnospiraceae; genus UBA3282. The sequence continues at coordinate 20,604 of CAJUMV010000052.1, forward strand.
TTCTATATATTAGAACGGGGAACTTAAGAAAAAGGTTACATAATTCTTAATATTTTTTTATTTTTCCCTGGCGCATTACTCACCAGACGCCGATAAGTATGTCTCCACCCCCAAATGCAAATCCGCCAGTCCATCGCGGAAAGTCTGTTCGTCCTCATAATCCGCATTCTGCAAGACCGGAAGCTCTTTTTCCAGCTCTTCCCGGTAATAGACCTTCATCTCCGAATTTCTTCCAGACGGATGTTTTATTTCCGAAGAAATCTCCTCCACATTCCCGATGGCGTAAAACAGCATCGCCGCATTAAAGTATAACATATCCTCATCTTCTTTTGTAAAATAATCCGTGCTCATCTCATAATCGACCCGCAGGGAAAAGGGCTGCTCCAGCGTCTGCATGGAAAACCCGCCTGCACGGTTTAATGTGGGCGGCAGGGGCAGGGCGTCAATCAACGCGCCTACCTTGGCGTTATCCCCAACATAGGGCGTGCGGTTTGCAGTCAGGGCATCAAACAATGCTTCCCGCCGCTCCCGGTTCAGGCTTAAAATGATCACCTGATTCGCCGCCGCTTTTAATTCCCTGTCAATAAATGCCATTTCCTCTTGAAATTTATCCTTCACCTTCCCGTGAAAATCACCTTTGACATAGATATAGCATCTGTTATCAAGTTTATCTATATTAATCTCGCTTGGCGTATAAGTCGTCGTAATCTGCTCGTTGGGGAGATAATCTGCCGAGCCTTCTTCCTGTGTTTCCGCTGTATGAGAGGAGTTATTATCTACGATATAAGTTGTGTCATCGTTGCTGTCTGTGCCGGGCACGCCTGCCGCAGGCGTATAGGTATGCATCATAGACTTTTCCGTCGGCGCCGACTCCGTGACGGTAATGCTTTCATTTGGCAGATAATCCATCTTATCTTCCTCACTGACCTCACCCGTTCCGGCTTCATCCTCCTCCAGCGGAATCACTTCCCAGTCTTTGCTGAGCAACGGGTTTTTGTCATCTCCCGGCACAGCCTCTATCGTGTCCTCGTGCTTGAGAATGCCCTCCTCCGGATAATAAATATCTTCGTGTTTTAAAACGCCGGAGCCTTCCCCCGAAGGAAAATAAAGGTGCTCCGTCCTCGACAAAGGCTCTCCCAGATAAGCCCGCAAAAAGTAATTACAGCCGCCGTCTCCGATTGGCAAAACCTCCCGTCCTTCGTCCACCAGCCCCAGCGCGTCCCGAAGCGGCATTCTGGAAAATCTGCCCACTTCTTCCTGCGCGGCAACATGATATATGACAACATCGTCAGTTTCCTTTTCCACCACACAGCCGCTGATGCCGCCAATGCTTGCAGGCAGCGGTATCTGCATATCCGCCCCCGTGACCGTAAGACCCGCCTGCGCATCCACTGTTATCCCGTGAAACCGCGCGTCCCTTGTAAAGACAAAGAGACATGCCGCCGCAATCAGAAAAAGCACGCTCCCAACCGCCGCATAAAAAATTTTCGGCTCCTTGGCAATAAACCGAATCCGCTCCTTCACACTCTTTCCGCTGCCGGTCATAGTCGTTGCCGTACAGAACAAATCGGAAACCCGCCCTTTCTTCGTGATAATGGAGAGCAGTGTCTCCCCGTAGGAAATCCGCTCCTCCTCTCCCAGCAGCAGAAGCGCCCTTTCGTCACATGCCAGCTCACAGTCCCGCTTGGAACAGACTGCCGCCACCCAGACAAGCGGATGAAACCAGTACACCGTCACCAAAATACTGCGCAAAAGCGCCCAAAAGCTGTCCCCATGCTTTTTATGGACAAGCTCATGAGTAATGACATGCCGCAGTCTCTCCGTGTCATCAATTACATCTGTCGTCAGATAAACCGCCTCACGCCCCGGGAAACCGTACAGGCACGGAGAAGAAATACCTTCTGCCAGATAGATTGCCGGCAGGCGGTCCTTTCCTCTGAAAATATTTTCCAAAACCGCTGTCTTTACTTCTTCCGGCAAATCAAAAGGCTGCCTCGTTTTCCTCAGACGGCGGCTGAATATGATGTTTGCCGCCAAAATCCACACGCCCACAACAACCGCGCCAAGCCCCCACAAAAACCACAGCACATCCAGCCGGGAAAAGCCCAGCGTCCCCGCTAAAAATACAGAAGTCGGTCCATCATCGGGCACACTCTCTACCGTCTCACGGATTTCGTCCGTGGTAAACAGACGGAACAACACGCTGTTTGCATTTACGCTCATCTGGATGGGTTCCTCAAGACGAATCGTCTCCTCCAGCCGCTCCCCTATGCCGCTCTCATCTTTCTCCACCAAATCCAACAAGCGAAATCCGGAAAACGACCCCAAGTCAAACTCCGCCGAAAACGGAATCACCAGCCTAAGCGCCACCAGAAGCCAGATCGCATACTGTAATCTGCTGCTGATTTTTCCCCGGAAAATCCGTCGGAGCAGCAGGATGCACAAAATTAAAACCGTTGCCGTTATTAATATCTCTCTCATAAATATCCTCCATCCTTTCGAACCACGCATCTTCGTATGCGGCTTACCACTGCATTACCCGCTTTCTTTCTCCTCACGGCATTTCCGATGTCTCATCGCGGCCCTTTTTCGCTTTATGCACATCTGCTGCTTTATTTTTTCTTGCCTGCTCCAAAATGCCGTAAAGCTCCTGTATCTCCTCCTCGGACAGCGCCTCGTCCTCTACCATGGCGTTGACCATCATACCCAGACTGCCTCTGTAAACCTTCTGCAAAAAGCCCCGGGTTTCCTGCATGGAGACCTCCTCTCTGCTCACCAGCGGATAAAAAATCTTTGCTCTGCCGCCCTCTCTATGCGCAACCGCGCCCTTCTTTTCCATACGGGAAAGCATGGTAATCACAATATGCTTATCCCAGCCCGTTTCCTGACCCAGCTCATTTTTCAGTTCCGTAATCGTGCTCTCCCGCTCCCAGAGCTGATTCATGATTTTCCATTCCCCATCCGATAAACTGACCATGATGTTTCCGTCCTTTCTTCTTCCTCTTTTCCAACAATATCTGGAAAATTATGGTATACGAATGTATACCCTATGATTACATCTTACATGGCAGGTATACACCTGTCAACCCCTATTTCTCTCCTTACTCCCTGTACGGGCGTATGCAATCGAGTAGGGAGGATTTTCTCCCTGCTCGCCGCGCGCCCTCCGTTCTACTCCGGCCCACGCATAACAGACGTCCCCCGGACGTCTTGCGCCCCATGCGCCGCTTTGACGGCATACTTCCTCTGCATGGGGCTGCGCATAAAAGAAACAGGAAACCCTGCCCGGATTTCCTGCCTTATCTTTTTTCTATAAATATTACTTTGTGCACTGTGGGACATTTCAGACATACGCGCCTTAATACCCTTCACTGTACTTTCGATACAGCTCTTCCAAATCCGCTTTGTCCTGCTCGGACACATTTTCCTGCAGATACTCTTTCACCTCCGACAAAGATTCGCTATCCACACCGTCCCCCACAATCTCCATCACATCGGAGAGCGTATCGCTGTCCGCATAACGGTCAATAATTTCTTCCGCCTTCTGCTTGTCGCCTTCGTCCATGTTGTTCACTATTTCTTTTGCTTTTTCGGCCGCCTGCGGTTCACCGCTGCCCTCAAGCGCCTGTTTCACCGCCTGCTCCATCACCGTTTCGGAAACCTTCTTTGTCACAGCATGCTTGACGCCCTCTGAAACTTTTGTCGTAATCGGATTTTTGTCTGTTCCGCTCAGCGCGCCGCTGACAAACCCAATCGCCACAACCAGACAGACCCCGATAAGCAGCCCCAGAATGATAACCGGGAAAAGTCCCTTTTTCTTCTTCCTTTTTCCGCTCATTTCTTCTCTCCCATTAATATGCCCTGCCCCAGTAAACCATCTTCTTCGCGGGTTTTCCGCAGCATACGCAGGTATCGCCGATCTGCTCCTGCTCAAACGGCATACAACGGCTGGTAACAGCCAGCTCTTCCTTAATCTGGTCTTCACATGCCTGCTCGCCGCACCACATCGCCTTTACAAAGCCGGATTTCTCCGCAAACAGCTTACGGAAAGTCTCCATGTCCTTCGCCTCGTAGGTGTGTTCCTCCCTGTGCGCTCTGGCGCGCTCCAGCATTTCCTTCTGCATCAGCTCCAGAATCTCTCCGGCCTTTCTCTCAATCTCATCCAGAGAAACCTCTATTTTCTCTCTCGTATCCCGGCGGCAAATAACGCACTTGCCTGCTTCGATGTCTTTGGGACCGATTTCCACGCGAATCGGAATACCACGCATCTCCTGCTCGGAAAATTTCCAGCCCGGACTCTTGTCGGTATCGTCTACCTTCACACGGAACGCTCCAAGTCTGTCCTTTAGTTCATAAGCCTTATCCAGCACGCCTTCCTTTTTCTGCTGAATCGGAATAATCATAATCTGCGTAGGCGCAATCTTAGGCGGCAGCACCAACCCGGAATTGTCGCCGTGCACCATAATCACCGCGCCAATCAGACGGGTCGTCGTTCCCCATGAGGTCTGATGCACATATTTTAACGTATTATCCTTATCTGTAAACTGTATGCCGAATGCCTTTGCAAAGCCGTCGCCGAAATTGTGGCTGGTGCCGGACTGCAGCGCTTTGCCGTCGTGCATCAACGCCTCAATTGTATAAGTAGCAATCGCTCCCGCAAATTTTTCTTTGTCTGTCTTACGACCCTTGATAACAGGAATCGCCAGCACCTCCTCGCAGAAATCAGCGTAGACATTCAACATCTGAATCGTCCGCTCTTCCGCTTCCTCTGCCGTAGCGTGAGCCGTGTGACCCTCCTGCCATAAAAATTCGCGGCTCCGAAGGAATGGTCTTGTCTCCTTTTCCCAGCGCACCACCGAGCACCACTGGTTGCACACCTGCGGCAGATCGCGGTATGACTGCACCACATTTTTATAGTAATCACAAAACAGTGTCTCAGAAGTCGGTCTGACACAGAGCCTTTCCTGCAAAGGCTGCATACCGCCGTGGGTCACCCACGCCACCTCTGGCGCAAAACCTTCCACATGGTCCTTCTCTTTATTCAGCAGACTTTCCGGAATAAACATGGGCAGATACACATTTTCTACCCCCGTTGCCTTAAACCGCTCATCCATCTGCCGCTGTATCAGCTCCCAAATCGCATAGCCCGCAGGCTTAAATACCATACAGCCTTTAATACTGGTGTAATCCAGAAGCTCCGCCTTTTTCACTACATCCGTGTACCACTGCGCGAAATCATCCTCCATCGCTGTGATTGCTTCCACTAACTTTTTGTCTGCCATAATTTCCTCCTTTTCCTCTGCTGCTTTCTGACTCTGCTTATGCGCGCAAAAAACCGCCGAAATTCTATCCCTTAGGGACCGAATTCTCGGCGGTACCACCCTGATTAATGCATCATCCGCATTCTGCTTTTCATACCGTTATCGCCGGTGCTACGCTATGCTCATCACACAGGACTCCGAGACCGGTTCCGAACGGTTCCCATAAAAGCCTCCCACCAAACGACTCTCTCTCTGCAACGTTTCCCATCCGTACTATTCTCTTCTTCGCCACGTTTTATTATTCTATCAGCCCTCATCGGCTGTATTTTCATCCATTTTAGCCGCATGAATCGGTTTTGTCAACTGTTATGATTTATTTCCCTTCCCTTCTGTGCGAGCTGTGCTCGAAGACTCTGAATTTCCTTTTCTTTTTCCGCTATTATCCGCTCGTGCTCTAGCCGGTCCTGTTCTATCTTCTGCTCATAGTTCTGCCTATCCTGCTCATACGCTACCCGATTCTGTTCTATCTTCTGCTCATAGTTCTGCCTATCCTGCTCATACGCCAGCCTGTTCTGTTCTATCTTTCTCTCATAGTTACGCAGGTCCTGCTCGTGTTCGATTCGGTCTAACTCAATCTTCCTCTCATAGTTACGCAGGTCCTGCTCGTGTTCGATTCGGTCTAACTCAATCTTCCTCTCATAACTACGCAGGTCCTGATAATACTCCTCCCGGTCCAGGCACCTCTTGCGAACCAGCTCGTCCGCGCTCATGCGGAATATGGTCTCTGACGCTTCCTGCAAATATTCATCCTTGGATGCCAGCATTTTTATCTCCTCCCATGTGGCGGCTTTAAACAGCATCGCCCACTCATGAATATGATACCTCTTATCCTCTTCCGTCGCCAAGTCTATCCGAGATAAGTCTACCACATGCAGGGTCAGGCTGTCACTATATTTTTGATGATTTTTAACGTTTATCAGTTTATAAGAGGCATAAAACTCCGGCCGCTCCTCAAACAGAGTATAGTCGAGGAATCCGATATGTACAGCAGGCTTCGCATCCAAATAATCCTGCCCGCGGTTGAGCCTGTCGAAGGAACGGCACAGATACATGACCGAGCGCTCCCGCCAGTTCAGCTTATTGGCAATCTGCATCTCCAGATTAATGAGGGTATGGTTATTGAGTATCACGTTGATATCCAGACGAAACTCTTTATCTGTCACTGCCTCTCCCAAAACCACGGGGTTCGTGATCTCCGCGGATACGACCTTCTGCTCGGGAAGATGGAGCAGGGAACAGATGAGTCCCCGTAGGACCTTGTTATTGGACTGCAAGACGGCACGAAACATATAGTCGTTGGTCATGTTGTAGGAAATGGGACCGTGGGCGTTGAGAAGAGCCGGAAATGCATGTTGCTTCATAGATGTGTTTTCCTTTCTTAGATAAAAATGACGGAGTTGGCGCTCCGAAGAGTTGAGGAACCAGAAGATAAAAACGACCGATTCCAAGTGAAA
>CAJUMV010000053.1 GCA_910587715.1 uncultured Lachnospiraceae bacterium
TTCTCATAATAAGAGTTATCCTCACCTTTAAAAATGACAGATTTTTTCTTATCCCGTTTGAGTTTACCCTGTTTGATAAATTCTTCCTCTTCTGCCCGAATGCTTTCTAATAGCATGGATGCTGATTCGTCGTTCGGATCCTGTGGAACGAGTTTACCACGGATGGCAAGATCTATGATTTTGGATTTTGCTTTCTCTATAAATAATAGTAAATTCTTTTTGTTGTTGTCTATTTCTTCTACATGATTTAACAGTTTTGTTACTACTGTAACAATTTGAATTTGCTCATTTATCGGAGGTAATGGAATAAATAATTTTTTTAAAGAGGTTCCATTACAATTCGGTTGTCCGACACCAACAGATTTATCAGTGATTTGGGTCCAATAACAAGAACTGTTAAAAAACTGATAAATATATTCGACGAATAAATTACCAAGCAATCGGATTCTAATCAAATATGATGCGAAAACAGATGGATATGGTGTTTCTTTAATTAAAAAGGATTTTCCAACAGTAGATCCTGTACGAGCAAAAACAATATCACCTTTTTCAAGTATATAAGTGTTTGGATTTTCAGTAGTTGTAAAGGGAACCGTTCCCCAGTCAACTTTTCCATCTTGAATATCCGTAATGCGCAAAAGTCTGTACGTCCCTTTTAACTCCGACGAATTGCTCAGCCCATACTGAATAGCTCCGCTAATATTTCCTAATCTGCACCACGTCCACCCCTCCGGCACCTCAAACGGAATCTCATCTTCAATGCATTTCACGGTTCCATCCCGGAACTTCTCATAATGCAAACTAGCACATCCACATTGATACAATTAAAGACAATTTGATACAAATTCTATTTGCAACCCGCCTCAATATACAGTAAGATAAAGAGGTAGACACCATGGGGGTAACATCAGTGTTAAACATTCTACGGCGTTCCCCGGCACAGAAGCCTCAGGCAAAAGCGGTGGGGAAAAGTTACAGCTTAGGAAAATGGGATGCGCTCACGGGCGCGGCGAACAAAAGCACCTTTCAGAAAATGGTGGAGGACGCATTGGCAGGCGAGCATACGCAAGGCTGCCTTCTTTTGGTGGATGTGGATCACATGCAGGAGGTCAACGACAACTACGGCAGGGAGACGGGAGACCGGGTGCTGCAGGCTGTCTATGAAACGCTGCGGGAGTATTTCAGAGGGGAAGACGGCATAGGACGGCTTTCGGAGGACACGTTTGGCGTATGGATTGAGGGGCTTTCGGCGGAGCAGGTGAGCGGTATCCGCAGGCGGATTGCCGTTGTGAACGACAGGCTGCTGCACGGGGATAAGGATATGCCCACCGTTACGCTGAGTGCGGGAGCGGCGCTGGGGGAGTCGGGCGAGAGCTATAAGGAGATGTACCGGCAGGCGCAGAAGGTATTGAACCGCGTGAAAGAGGGCGGACGCTGCGGCTGTGAAATATACACAACATAAGACAAGGGGAGGAATATATGGGCGGTTTTTTTGGAGTGGCATCGAAGGAAAATTGTATTTTCGATTTGTTTTTTGGGACGGACTACCATTCCCATCTGGGAACCAGACGGGCGGGCATGGCGCTCTATGACGCGGAGGCGGGCTTTAACCGCGCGATACATAATATTGAGAACACGCCGTTCCGCACCAAGTTTGACAAGGATGTAAACAAGATGTACGGGACGCTCGGCATCGGCTGTATTTCGGATTTTGAGCCGCAGCCGCTGATTATCCGCTCTCACCATGGCACCTACGCGATTACCACGGTTGGCAGGATAAATAACAAAGACGAAATCGTGTCGGAAATTTTCCGGCACGGCAAAGGGCATTTTCTGGAGATGAGCGGCGGCGATATCAACGCCACGGAGCTGGTGGCGGCTGTCATCAACCAGCGTGACAATCTGATCGAAGGCATTCAGTACGCGCAGGAGCTGATTGATGGCTCCATGACCATACTGATCATGACGCCGAAAGGGATTTACGCGGCGAGAGACCGGCTGGGACGCACGCCTGTCACGATTGGCAGGAAAGAGGACGCCTGCTGCGTTTCCTTTGAGAGCTTTGCCTATTTAAATCTCGGCTATGTGCCGGAGCGCGAACTTGGCCCAGGGGAGATTGTGATTGTGACGGCGGAAGGGGTGCAGACGCTCGCCGCGCCGGGTAAAGATATGAAAATCTGTACGTTTTTGTGGATTTATTACGGCTATCCTTCCTCCTCCTACGAGGGGATCAGCGTGGAGGAGATGCGCTATCATTGTGGGGCGATGTTAGCGAAGCGCGACGACGTGAAGCCGGATATTGTGGCAGGCGTGCCGGATTCCGGGACTGCCCATGCCATCGGCTACGCCAATGAGTCGGGGATTCCGTTTTCCAGACCGTTTATCAAATATACACCCACATGGCCCCGATCCTTTATGCCTACGATCCAGAGCAAACGGGATTTGATTGCAAAGATGAAGCTGATTCCGGTGCATGATTTGATTAAGGACAGGAGCCTTTTGCTGATTGACGATTCCATTGTGCGGGGCACGCAGCTTCGGGAGACGACGGAGTTTCTTTACCAGAGCGGCGCGAAGGAGGTACATATCCGCCCGGCATGTCCGCCGCTGCTTTACGGTTGTAAATACCTGAACTTTTCCCGTTCCACCTCGGAGATGGAGCTAATCGCGAGGCGGGTGATTCAGGAGATGGAAGGGGAAAACAAATACCCGAATCTGTCGGTCTATGCGGACCCGGACAGCACGGAGTATGCGCAGGTGCTGGAAGGAATTCGGGAGAAGCTGAATTTCACCACGCTGCGCTATCATCGTCTGGATGATATGATTGCGTCCGTCGGCATTGATAAATGTAAGCTTTGCACCTATTGTTGGGATGGGCGGGACTGAAAGGAACATACATAGATGATTTTCAAATGTAAAAACTGCGGCGGCAATACGGTGTATTCTCCGGAAAAGAAAAAAATGTACTGCCCGCACTGCGAGAGTGTGGACAGTGAAGAAAAGATAGGGGACAGTTCCCTTGTGCAGTGCGTAAACTGCGGTGCGCCTTTGCAGATTACGCAATATACCTCGGCATACAGGTGTGAGCACTGCGGCACGTATTTGATATTCAATGAGCGGGTGGAGGGCGTTTTTGAGCCGAAACTGATGCTGCCGTTTTGTATCGGAAAAAATATGGCGGTGGCAGCCATGGAGCACGAGTTTTCCAGACGGCTTTTTGCGCCCGCCGATTTCCTGTCTGCGAAGAGTCTGGAGAAGATGGAAGGGATTTATGTGCCTTTCTGGCTCTATGATTACGACGCGGACTATGATTTCGCGGGAGAGGGTACGAAGGTCAGAACGTGGCGGAGCGGTGACACGGAGTATACGGAAACTTCTTATTTCGAGGTTATTCGGCGGATGGACGTGGATTTTGACAGGATTCCTGTGGACGCTTCCATCGCCATGGACGACGGGATTATGGATTTGATGGAGCCGTATGATTACCGGGCGCTTGCGGATTTTGAGCCGCAGTACATGTCCGGCTTTTTCGGGGAAGTTTATAATCAGGAGGCGCAGGAGCTGGACGGGCGGGCGCAGGCAAAGGCTAGGCAGGCTTCGGAAGAGCTGATGCAGGGCTCTTTGACGGGGTATGCTGCGGTGCGCCCTTACCGGAAGAATCTGAATCTGAAAAGAGAGAGCTTCTGCTATGCGCTGATGCCCGTCTGGCAGTATGTTTACCGCTATAAAGACCAGTCCTATTTGTACCATGTGAACGGGCAGACGGGGAAAGTAATCGGCGTAACGCCCGTTTCCCGGGGAAAGGTGCTTGCCTACAGCGCATCCGTGTTTGCAGCGGTGACGGCGCTCTGTTATCTGGCGGTGCATGTGCTGGAAATCTTATAATTGGTTAGGAAATTGCGCGTGGGCGCTTGATTTCTTATAGAAGGGAAAGACGAAAGCTGTGAGAGAATATTTTCGCTATTTTAAATGGCTGTACATCGTTCTTGCCGCCGCTGCCATTTTGACCGCGGTGCTTCACGCAGGGCATTGGGGGCTGGCAAAGGCAATGAATTACCAGCGGACGAATACCGAATGTATGACACAGGAGCGCGTATTTGATAATGCGGGTAAGTTGTCGGATAAGGAAGAGGAGAAGCTTCGTAAGCTGATAGCCAAGAGGGAGAAGCAGACGGGCTGTGATATCGTGCTCGTCACGCTTAATGAGCCTTTGAAGGATTTTGCAAGGGCGATTGAGCCGGGTGTCAGCTCTGAGGAGTTTGTGAGGGTGTACGCAGAGCAGAGCTGGGAGAACATGGGGTTCGGCTACGACAAGCCCGACGGCGACGGCGTGATGCTGGTGGATAATTGGTCGAGGGAGGACGACGGCAGAATCCATACTTGGCTGTGCACCACCGGGCGGGCGAGGGATGCCTACTATGTGGAAGATATCGACCATCTGCTAGACAATGTATACTTATATGTGGAGAGTGATCCTTATCGTGCTTACAAGACCTATATCAACGACTTTTACCACGATATGATGGGCTGGAAAGTGTTTCACGTGTCTGTGCCGAGATATGTGCCCTGGCTGATAGGAATAATAGCGGCTGTTATCTTTGCGGCGCTGAACTGGCGTTCCAAAGAAGGGAAAAAGACAACTACGGCTACCACTTATGTGGCGGGCAGGGAGCCAGTTTTTAGGGTGGCACAGGATCGGTTTTTGAGAAAGACGGTAACGCAGCGGAAAATTCAGACGAGCAGCGGCGGCGGACATGGTGGCGGCGGCAGTCATGGCGGTGGTGGCGGTCATCACGGCGGCGGGGGACACAGCCGTTAGCGGCATTCTCCGCGCGGGTTTGAGCATGAAATCGAGTAGGGAAGCCATCTTTCCCTACTCGCTGCGCCGCCCGCACGCTGCTTCAGCAGCAATATTCCATGTGCGGGCGTGTGCATAAGAAAGGAGCGGGTGCAATGCACTCGCTCCTTTAAAGCTTCGTTATAAAATCTGATTTTTACGCCATCTTGTTTACGGCGAGAGCCATACGGGAAACCTTTCTGGCAGAGGTATTCTTGTGGTATACGCCCTTTTTGGTAGCCTTGTCAAGAGCGGACGTAGCAGCAAGCAGCGCGCTCTGTGCGGCAGCCTTATCCTTTGCTTCGATAGCGGCATATACCTTCTTGATCGCGGTCTTCACGCCGGACTTGATAGACTTGTTTCTCTCAGCCTTTGTCCTGTTTACCAAAATTCTCTTTTTCGCAGATTTGATATTAGCCATAACATCCTCCATTTCAAAACATTTGCACTTTATTTTCTTATAAGGACGTGTCTCATTAAAGACGGACACGGACGTTTTAATGGAAACACACGCATATTATTTTAGTTTATGGAAATGGGGATGTCAATACATATTTTGTTTATTTTTGCAAAAAATAGAAAACAAAATGGGCAGGCGAAAGAAAAGAGCATAAACTATAGTAGCTGCAAAAGAAAAGTAAGCGGCTGCGAAGCCAGAAAGGAATGGAAATTGCGATGGATAGCTGGTCAAATGTCAGGACGGACTTGGCGTTGGAAGCCAGAGAAGGTATTGGAGAAAAAGAGTCCGGGCTTCATGGTGTGGAAGTGGAAGAGTACTATGACGAGGAGAGCGACGTGCATATCACCCGGGTGGTCATAGAGACGAAAAACGGGGCAAAGGCGCTGGGGAAACCTATGGGAACCTATATCACGCTGGAAGCGCCTGCAATGACGGAGCCGGAGGAGGACTATCATCAGGAGATATCCCGTATCTTGGCGGAGCAGCTTCGGGGGATTCTGCCGAATCCGGATAAGGAGCAGTCGATTCTGGTGGTGGGGCTCGGCAATCGGGAGGTTACGGCGGATTCCCTCGGACCGAATGTAGTCGATAACCTCTTTGTCAACAGGCATATTGTGATGGAGTATGGAAAAGTGGCTTACAACCGGACGAAGATGCATCTGGTAAGCAGTCTGGCGCCGGGCGTTATGGCGAAGACGGGTATGGAGTCCGCGGAGATCATCAAGGGCGTGATCGGGGAGACAAAGCCGGATATGGTGATTGCGATTGACGCGCTGGCGGCACGTTCCACCAAACGCCTAAACCGCACCATCCAAATCACGAATACGGGCATTCATCCCGGCTCCGGCGTGGGAAACCACAGAAACGCCATTACGGAGGAGACGCTTCATATTCCGGTACTGGCACTTGGCGTGCCGACGGTGGTGGATGCGGCTACGATTGTGGGGGATGCTATGGGAGAGCGTCCTGCCACGCTTAAGGAACTGAACAATATGTATGTGACCACAAAGGATGTGGATCAGCAGATACGACAGATTAGCCACATTATCTGCGACGGGATTAACGGCGCGCTGAATCTCTGACAAGGAGCGCGCGTGAAAGAAACGATTCGATGCGGGTCGAAGCATTTACGCATGAACCTGCATTTGCCGTGCATATATCTGTAGTATGTACAAGAATAGAAAATGGCTGAAATATATATTGATAACGATTGTTATTATATCTGTCGGATTTGGAGCGGTAGAGCTTTGGCGGGGACGTGAGAAGAAAACGGAGGCTTCCGTCCTCCATGGGCTTGTGGAGGAGCTGGTGATGGAACCTTATCTTCCCGGAATCCGTAGGATGAGCGAGACCGAGCGCCGCGCGTCGAAGGACGGCTTTTGGCGAGGGGCTCTCCTTTCCCCGTATCCGGGGCTTCTCTATGCCCTGGAAAACGGGGAGGAGAGTGTGACGGAGAGCGATTACGCCAGACTTCTTCTGCCGGAGGGAAGCGACGAGGATTACAAGGGGCTGGCGGAGGACGCGCTGGAGTACGGCGAAGACGCCATGCATCTGGAAAAGAATCTGGAATCGGCTTTTTTTAAAGAAAACGAGCGTTATTTATCGGAAGAAGAGAAAGACGGGGAGCAAGAGGAAGAGGCGGCGGACGAAACGAGGGAGCAGCAGTCGTTTGCAAGGATGGAGGAGAAAAGCTACCGCTACCATTGGGAAGAGCTGACCTCTTACGAAGCTCTGATAAAGGCTTTTTACGCGGTGGACAGCACGACCGTTGCGGGAGAGGAGCTTTTGCGGGCAGAGACGCTTTTGGAAAAGGATATGCGGATTCACGGGGATGCGGATACACCCCAGATTCTGCTTTATCACACCCATTCCAAAGAGAACTTTGCAGATTCCGTGCCGGGGGATGAAAACAGCGGCATTCTGGGGGCGGGGGAGTATCTGGCAGAGCTTTTGCGGGAGGAATACGGGTATCATGTGATACATGATACAGGATGCTATGACGAAGACAGATCCTATGCCTACAATAATTCGCTGCCCGCCGTGGAGGCTATTTTGCAGGAAAATCCGTCCATTGAGGCGGTAATCGACCTGCACCGGGATGAAATGCCCGCGGACAGGCGTCTGGTGATGGACCTGCAGGGGCGTCCCACCGCACAGTTTATGTTTTTTAACGGTCTTTGCCGTACAAAGAAGGGGGCGATTGAACAGCTGGAAAATCCTTATCTGGCGGATAATCTGGCGCTGTCCTTCCAGATGCAGGCGGCGTGCAATGAGTATTATCCCGGCGTGGCGCGCAGAATTTACCTGAAAGCGTACCGCTATAACATGCATCTTTGCCCTAAATCCCTGCTGATTGAGCTGGGTGCGCAGAACAATACGGAAGAGGAAATACATAACGCGTGTGATGTTTTGGCACATGTGCTGGATCTGGTCTTTTCCGGCAGGGAGCCGGAGCGGGGAGAGGACGTGACGGAGGAGTCTCCGGAAGGCGATTAATGTGGACATCCCGCTGTGGATTTGTTATACTATGCTAGATAATTGCGAAACTTATCCAAATGCTATTTGTGTAATTTCACCAGATTGAAACGTGTTTCGCAATTTCTAGGGAGGAAACCACAATGGACCAGAGCAAAATCAGAAATTTTTGTATCGTAGCGCACATCGACCACGGCAAGTCCACGCTGGCGGATCGGATTATTGAAAAGACGGGGCTTTTGACCAGCCGGGAGATGCAGGCGCAGATACTGGATAATATGGAGCTGGAACGGGAGAGGGGCATTACCATCAAGGCGCAGACCGTCCGCATTGTCTATCAGGCGAAGGACGGGAACGAGTATATTTTCAACCTGATCGACACCCCCGGTCATGTGGACTTTAACTATGAGGTGAGCCGTTCCCTTGCGGCATGTGACGGGGCGATTCTCGTGGTGGACGCGGCGCAGGGCATTGAGGCGCAGACGCTGGCGAATGTCTATCTGGCGTTAGACCACGATTTAGACGTGTTTCCTGTCATTAATAAGATAGATTTGCCAAGCGCCGAACCGGAGCGGGTGAAGAATGAGATAGAGGATGTGATTGGCATTGAAGCGCAGGATGCGCCGCTGATCTCTGCCAAAAACGGCATCGGTATCGAGGATGTGCTGGAAGCCATCGTGGAGAAAATCCCCGCTCCCGGCGGAAATCCCGATAATCCGCTGCAGGCGCTTATTTTTGATTCCGTATACGATTCCTATAAGGGCGTGATCGTGTTCTGCCGTATCAAGGAGGGCAGGGTCAGAAAGGGCACGAAAATAAAAATGATGGCGACGGGAGCCACCGCGGAGGTCGTGGAGGTCGGGTATTTCGGTGCGGGACAGTTCATCCCCTGCGACGAGCTGGCGGCGGGAATGGTCGGATATCTGACCGCTTCCATCAAGAATGTGAAGGATACCGCCGTGGGCGATACGGTGACGGATGTGGACAATCCGTGCAAGGAGCCGCTTCCCGGCTACAAAAAGGTCAATTCTATGGTCTACTGCGGCATGTATCCGGCGGATGGCGCGAAGTACCCGGATTTGCGGGATGCGCTGGAAAAGTTGAAGCTCAACGACGCTTCCTTAAATTATGAGCCGGAGACTTCGATTGCCTTGGGCTTCGGGTTCCGATGCGGCTTTTTGGGTCTGCTTCATTTAGAGATTATACAGGAGCGGTTGGAGCGGGAGTATAATCTGGATTTGGTGACTACCGCGCCGGGCGTTATTTACAGGGTTTATAAGACAAACGGGGAAATGATTGAGCTGACCAATCCTTCCAACCTGCCAGACCCTTCCGAGATTGACTATATGGAGGAGCCGGTGGTCAGCGCGGAGATTATGGTGACGACGGAGTTTATAGGCTCTATCATGCAGCTTTGTCAGGAGCGGAGAGGGCGTTATATCAGCACCGAGTATATCGAGGCGTCCCGCGCGCTGTTAAAGTACGAGCTGCCTTTAAATGAGATTATTTACGACTTTTTCGACGCGCTGAAATCCCGTTCCAGAGGTTACGCTTCCTTTGACTATGAGTTAAAGGGATATGAGCAGTCGAAGCTGGTGAAGCTGGATATTCTGATAAACCACGACGAGGTGGACGCGCTTTCCTTTATTGTCCACGCAGACAGCGCTTATGAGCGCGGCAGGAAGATGTGCGAGAAGCTGAAGGATGAAATTCCGAGACACCTTTTCGAGATACCCATTCAGGCGGCGGTTGGCGGTAAGATCATCGCCAGGGAGACGGTCAAGGCAATGCGCAAGGACGTTCTTGCCAAGTGTTACGGCGGCGATATCACCCGGAAGAAGAAGCTGCTCGAAAAGCAGAAAGAGGGCAAGAAACGGATGCGCCAGGTGGGCAATGTGGAGATTCCGCAGAGCGCGTTTATGAGCGTGCTGAAGCTGGATGACGACTAAAAGGAAACAGGAAGGCCATGAAAGATTTAAGTATTTATATTCACATTCCGTTCTGTGTCAGAAAATGCCTGTACTGCGATTTCCTCTCCGCGCCTGCATGTAACGGGGAAATGAGAAGTTATGTAAACTGCCTACTGCGGGAAATAGAAGAACAGTCGATATTTTATGGAGATCACAGAGTGGTCTCCATCTTTCTTGGCGGGGGTACGCCGTCCCTGCTTCCGGCGCAGGAGACAGGGCGGATTCTGGAACGTGTCAGAGCGCGTTTCTCTTTGGCGGAGGACGCGGAGATTACGATAGAATGCAATCCCGGCACGGCGACTGCGGAAAAACTTAAAAATTACATAACATATGGTATTAATCGTCTCAGCATTGGACTGCAGTCCACGGATGACAGGGAGCTTGAGCGCATTGGGAGAATCCATAACTACCGTGATTTTTTGGAAACCTATGAGCTGGCGCGGGAAGAGGGCTTTCGCAATATCAATATCGATTTGATGGCGGCGCTGCCCGGGCAGAGCTCTGCTTCCTATCGGAAAACGCTAGAACGTGTCATTGCGCTCTCGCC
The DNA here is from genome assembly GCA_910587715.1 of uncultured Lachnospiraceae bacterium. Classification (GTDB taxonomy): domain Bacteria; phylum Bacillota; class Clostridia; order Lachnospirales; family Lachnospiraceae; genus UBA3282. The sequence goes on from CAJUMV010000053.1 coordinate 10,290, forward strand.
CGAGCATATTTCCGCGTACAGTCTGATTCTGGAGGAAGGGACACTGCTTTATGTAAACCGTGGTTTGTATACCTTTCCCGATGAGGACGAGGAGCGGGAGATGTATGAACTGACAGAAAAGGTTCTGGGAGAGGCGCGTTTTCACCGCTATGAGATTTCCAACTATGCCCAAGCGGGGTATGAGTGCCGCCACAATAAGGTGTACTGGCGCAGGGGCGATTATGTGGGCTTCGGGCTGGGGGCGTCCTCCATGGTGGGAAACGTGAGGTGGAAGAACCCCGATACACACGCGGATTATGCGGCTTGTGTGGAGAAGCCGATGGCGGCGGACCGTGCGGCGCATATCGCGGAGGCAGAGCGGATGATACGCATCAAGAAAGAAGAGCTGTGGACGGAGGCGTTTGCAAAGCTGCTGCGGCAGACGGGACGTTGCGAGGTGCAGCCCCTCACCCTGCAGGAGCAGATGGAGGAATTTATGTTTCTGGGGCTTCGTCTGACGGAAGGGGTGGATTTGGAGGAATTTCGGCGGTGTTTCGGAAAAACCGCGGATGAGATTTACGGAAAACAGATGAGAGATTTTGTGGCGCAGGGGCTTTTGGAGCGGGAGGGACAGCGGCTTCGGCTTACTCCACGGGGCATCGACGTGAGTAATGTGGTATTTGCATCGTTTCTTTTTTGACTTTCCCCTGTTATGCTTGTATAATATAATGAAGAGCCTCTATTTATAATTGGGACAGATGGAAAGGCACTTGGGAAGCCGCCGGGTCATAGAATAGAGTAAATGGACTTTGGAGGCTCCTTTTGAAAACATTCAGCCAGCCACTTTCTGCGAAGGATGAAGCCGTTTATCTGGGGCGGCTTAAAACAGGAAGCGAAAGAGAGCGCGGGGAGGCCAAAGGGATTCTGGTGGAGCGGAACCTGCGTCTGGTGGCGCATATTGCCAAGAAGTACCAGAACGTGGACGAGGACATGGAAGATCTCATATCCATCGGCACCATCGGATTGATTAAGGCGATAGATTCCTTTGATGCGGGGAAGGGGAAACTCAGTACCTATGCGTCGCGTTGTATAGACAATGAGCTGTTGATGCTCCTTCGGGCTAAGAAAAAGACTTCCAGAGAAGTCTCTTTGTACGAACCCATCGGTACGGACAGGGAGGGCAATGAAATCAGCCTGCTCGACGTGATCGAACAGGAGCAGGCGGACGTGATCGACAGGATGGAAGTGGAGGATAAGCTGCACAGACTGAAAGGTCTGATTACCGACAGGCTCTCGGACAGGGAGCGGGAGATTATTTTGATGCGATACGGTCTTTTGAGCGGACAGGAGATTACGCAGCGGGAGATCGGTCACAGACTCGGCATTTCCAGAAGCTATGTGTCACGAATTGAGAAGCGGGCGTTAGAGAAGCTGAGAGAAGGCTACGAAGCGTGTGGTATCGCTTAAAGGAGACGCAGCGCAAAAAGCCTGGCGCGCTGCGAACGCGAAGGCAGGCATGAGGATAGAGACAGAAATGGAGGAAATGGGACAATGCGTTTTGTAAAGAGCGAGGATTTGAAGACCGGAATGAGATTGGCGCGTCCTATCTATAATAAAAACGGCGTTCTGTTGTATGAGAGAAATTCCAAGCTGACCCTGCAGGGTATTAACAGCGTAAAAAATTTCGGACTGTTGGGGATTTTCATTCTGGAACCCGCGGAACCCGTGCCGCCCATGACGAGGGCGGACGTGGAATTTGAGCGGTTCCAGACAATGTGTGTGTTCTCTATCCGGGAAGAGCTGGATTGGATTGCAGAGAACGGGCGTCCCCAGAGAAATGATATGATTGCTTCCAATATCATCAAGAATTACGGGCATCTGGATGGCAGGATTAATTTCCTGCAAAATCTCAGGAGTAAAGAAGATTACATATACAAGCATTCCCTGAATGTGGCGATTCTCTGCGCGATGATAACACATGTTATGAATATGCGGGTGGAGGAGCAGATGGAGACCGTACAGGCGGCTCTTGTCCACGATATCGGGAAGATTATGCATTTTGAGGAAGAGGAGGTCGCCGGCGGTCCGGTTATCGATATGACAACAAACGCCAAGGAAGAGGCGGGACATGCCCTTTTGGAGACCGCGTTTTCCGCGAAGCCCAACATCAAACGAATCTGTGCACAGGCGCACAGACTGCTGAAGGGCATGGACACCTCGTCAATCCGGCTGGTGAACGGCGCCAGGGTGCTGGCGGTGGCGGAGACCTATGACATGATGACGGCGATGAAGATTAATGAAGACCCGGCTTCCGAGGTGGAGGCGCTGAAATTCCTCATGAACAATCCGGAAATATATCACAGCAAGGCGGTGGAGGCGCTCATCAAGTCCATCAATATTCTTGTGCCCGGGGTCAGCGTGGAGCTGAATACGGGAGATAAGGCGCTTGTCCTTGCGGCGAATGAAACAAATGTGCTGCGCCCTATGCTTCTGATGTTCAAGGATAACAGTATTGTAGATCTCGCGAATATGGATGTGTATGAGGATCTGGAGATTAAAGATATTATGAAGACACTGGACAACCGTCATGTGATGGATATGGATTTGTTAAAGAAAAACGGGATTGAAGTCGAGGAAGCGGAATATGTGGAGATTCCGATTATCTGAGGATAAGTAAACGGCAGGAGGGGAAGAAAGAATGGCAACGATACAGGAGATAATGCAGACGGCGAACGATGCCGGCGCGTCCGATGTACATATTACGGTGGGAATACCGCCAAAGATGCGCGTCAACGGAAACTTGATAGCCATGAACTATCCGAAAATGATGCCGCAGGATACGTTGACGGTCGCTTATTCTATCATGAATGATGTACAGCGGGAGCGTTTCGAGGAGCGGGGCGAGTACGATATGTCCTTCTCGATTCCGGAGCTGGGCAGATACCGTGTTAACGTCTACAAGCAGAGAGGTTCCGCGGCGCTGGCGCTGCGTCTGGTGGGTACGGTGGTTCCGGCGCCGGAGAAGCTGGGCGTGCCGGAGTCCGTTATCAACCTTTATGAGCGTAAGCGCGGATTGATTCTCGTGACAGGCCCTACGGGAAGCGGTAAGTCCACCACGCTGGCGGCAATCATTGACAAGATTAATAATAACAGGGACGCTCATGTCATTACGCTGGAGGACCCGATCGAGTATCTGCATCAGCATAAGATGGCGATGGTAAACCAGAGGGAAATCGGTCTGGATTCCCAGAGCTATGCCAACGCTTTGCGGGCGGCGCTGCGTGAAGATCCGGATGTGATTCTGGTCGGTGAGATGCGTGATTTCGAGACCATCAGCGTAGCGATCACGGCGGCGGAGACCGGTCACCTTGTGCTGTCGACCCTGCATACCATCGGCGCGGCAAGCACCGTGGACCGTGTCATTGACGTATTCCCGCCCCATCAGCAGCAGCAGATAAGGGTACAGCTGGCAAACGTGCTGGAAGCCGTAATCTCACAGCAGCTCATTCCTACCATGGACGGCGCGGGACGTGTGGCGGCTTTTGAGGTGATGCACGCGAACCATGCGGTGAGAAATCTGATTCGTGAAGGAAAATCGCATCAGCTCGCCACTGTTATGCAGACTAACCGCAAGATGGGCATGATTACCATGGACGACGCGATCATACAGCTGTTTTACGAAGGAAAAATTGATCGGGAGATGGCGATACAGTTTGCGCAGGACCCCGACGGAATGCAGAATAAAGTGATGTAAATGGGGGCTGATTATGGATAATAAAAGAAAAAAACTGCGTCTGGGAGACGTGCTGGTACAAAACGGCGTTATCACGGAGGAGGATTTACAGAGAGGTCTGGAGCGGCAGAAGGGCAGCGGGCGTAAGCTGGGCGAGACGCTGGTGGACGAGGGCATTGCCACCGAGGAAAATATCGCCAGAGCGTTGAGTAACCAGTTCCATTACGATATGGTGGATCTTTCCAATGTCGAGATACCGCAGGAAATTCTGGACCTTGTGCCCGCAAACGTCTTAAAGAAGCACCGGGCGATTCCCTTTGAATACTCCCCGGACAACATGAATGTGCTTCGGGTGGCAATGTCCGATCCCATGGATATCGGGGCGATGGACGATATCAATATCATCACGAACCTGCAGGTGGAGCCTGTGGTTGCCACCATGGGCAGTGTCATGCTGGCGATAGATCGCTATTACGGGCAGGCGGAGGTAAATTCCGCGCTGGAGGAATACACCAGAGAAAAAGAAAGCCAGATGATTGAGCAGGAGGATATGTACAGTGAGGATGTTAACAACTCCCCCATTGTGCAGCTTGTCAAGGGCATGATCGATCAGGCGGTCAGACAGCGCGCTTCCGATATTCATATTGAGCCGATGGAGAAACAAGTGCGGATTCGGTACCGTATCGATGGTGCACTCTATGAGAAGTCGGTCTACAGCATCAGGCTTCTGCCGGCGATCGTGGCTCGTATCAAAATCATCGGCGGCATGGATATCTCTGAGAAGAGAAAGCCGCAGGACGGTCGTATCACGCAGATCGTAGACCGGAAAGAGTTCGATATCCGTGTTTCCATCCTGCCGACGGTTTACGGGGAAAAGATCGTTATGCGTCTTACCTCTAAGAACGCCCTGACAAAGGAGAAGAGCCAGCTTGGTTTAAAACCCGACGAACTGAAGAAATTTGATCATATCTTAAAGCATCCGCATGGAATCCTGCTGGTGACAGGTCCTACGGGAAGCGGTAAGTCCACCACCCTGTACACGGCGCTCAGTGAGCTGAATAAGGAGGATGTGAATATTATCACCGTAGAGGACCCGGTGGAGGCGAATATCGACGGTATTAACCAGGTGCAGGTTAACACGAAGGCAAATCTGACCTTTGCATCCGCCCTGCGCTCGATTCTGCGTCAGGATCCGGATATCATTATGATTGGTGAGATTCGTGACCAGGAGACAGCATCCATTGCCGTGCAGGCTTCTATCACAGGACATTTGGTGGTTTCGACCCTGCATACCAACTCCGCGGCAAGCACCATCACCCGTCTGGCGGATATGGGCATCGAGCCATATCTGATCGCGGACTCCACGATCGGCGTTATCGCCCAGAGACTTGTGCGCAGACTCTGCCCCGAGTGCAAACGGCAGAAAAAGGCGGACGAAGAAGAGCTGGAGCTTTTGCAGATGGAGCCGGACGCGGATGTGACGATTTACCAGCCCTGCGGCTGCTCCAGATGTGACGGCACTGGGTTTAAGGGACGTATCGGTGTCTATGAGATTATGGAGGTGAGCCAGCCCTTGAAATCCATTATCAGTAAGGGCGGAACTGCGGAGGATATCAAGGAGAAGGCACTGGAGGAGGGGATGAATACCCTGCGCATGAGCGCCACGAAATACGTGCTGGAGGGGATTACCTCCGTGCAGGAAATGATGAGGGTGTCCTTTGATCTGTAGACAGAGAAATAAAAACGTATGATATTCTAAAAAACGTCAATAAATTTTACAAAAATGCTTGACAAATTCAGGCAAAAGAGATATTCTAATACTAAATCAGCCGGTCTTCATGACGTGTGAGGCCGGCTGTTTCTATCGGCGGATGTAGTATCCGTATCGGTTGTTCTGGCAGATTCTGCCATAATTTCAAAGACATAGGCAGGGTTTGCAGGATGGCAAACGGGAAAAGGAAAGTCCCAATGGCTCTGCACACACAAAGGAGAGACAGATGGGACAAAAGGATTTGGCCGCTAAACAGTTTGAACGCAGCCCGGAAGTATTTGCGGATATTATCAACGCATTCATTTTTGAAGGAGAACAGATAGTATTTCCAGAAGATTTGCAGTCTGCGCCGACGGAGTCGCTGTATCTGGCGGTGAATGGCGCATTGCGCAATCAATATAATGATGTCAGCAAATATGAGATGAAAAATGGCAGAATCGCAACGCAGTATACGTTGGAAAATCAGTCTGGACCAGATTATAGGATACTGCTGCGTAAGGCTGGGTATGAAGGTGCGATTTATAGACAGCAGTATAGCGGCAGGGATATCTATCCCGCAATTACGCTTGTGCTGTATTGGGGCGATAAGGCATGGAATGCCAGCCGGGATTTTTATCGGCTTTTTCGCAGGAAAAAGATTCACCGTATGGCGAGAAAGTACATAGACAATGTTTGTCTGCACATGTATTCGATGAGAACCCTGCCTCTGGAAATACGACAGAGGTTTAAAAGTGATATGAGAGTGGTGGTCGATTATCTGGCGGAGGGAAAGGAATACGAGCCGACGGATCAGGAAATAGCAGATGTAAACGGAACAATGCGAATGCTATACGCATTGACGGGAGATGCGGATTTTATAAATAATATTGGGATGCTACAGGAACGTCAAAGAAGAGGAGGCAGAGTGACGATGTGCGAAGTGGTAGATAAATTTGTGCAGCGAGGAAGAGAGCAAGGAATAAAAGAAGGAATAAAAGAAGGAATAAAGGGGGAACAGGTGCGGTGCGCGACTGCATTCGTGAAAGAATCCGTAATACAGAAGCAGTCGAAAGAATATATCATGGGTATTTTGCGGACCTGCTTTCAGATGCAAGAGGAGGAAGCTGATAATCTGTACCGTGAATGTATGGGAATCAGGCTTTATGCCGGATGAAGAATTATCCGTTACTATTGCAAATAGGAAAGCGATTGTCGGCGATGGCGGACAGGATAGCGGACTTTTCGCGAAAAGTAGAGGAACTTCCGGGTAAAGCCCCCGAAATCCTCGCACTCCTCGTCTATGCGGCGGCGCATCTAGGCATGGCGGTTGTGCATGAGCCTTTCTTTGACGAAGCGGAAGCGTGGCAGATTGCGCGCTCGGTGACGCTTAAGACGCTGTTTCTGGAGACGACACACTACGAAGGGCATCCGCCGCTCTGGCATCTGGTTCTGATGCCCTTTGCGAAGGCTGGCGCGCCTTACGAGCTGTCGCTCGCGCTTATCAGTCTGGCTTTTACGGGGACGGCGGTGTTTCTGATTCTGTGGTATGCGCTTTTTCCCAGATTGGTGCGGCTTCTGCTTCCGTTCACTTACTTTTTCTTTTATCAGTACGGTGTGATTTCTCGCGTGTATTGTGTGATGACGCTTGCGTTCGTGCTTGCGGCGATGGCTTACCGGCAAAGGAATGTTAGACCGGACAGATATGTGGCGACGTTGATATTGATGTGTGTAACGCTTGCCTACGGGCTGGTCATCGCGGGCGGGCTGGCGCTCGTATGGCTGTGGGAGATTTGGAGAGAGGGCAGGCGGAAGTGGGACAGGCGTATCTCGTGGCTGGCGGTTCTTCTGGCTGCAGCGTTTGGCGTTGTCTGGATGATTATGCCGCGGGCGGATACTTATGCCACGGTATCCGCCGACGCAGTTACCATAGAAAATCCCTTTATCGTGCGGCTGCTCTATACCTTTTTTGTGCTGCCTTCTGATGTGGCGCTGACGGATGTCTACAGCGAGCACATGCTTCTTTCGCGGGCATATCTGATGCCTTCCGCGCTGTTTAGCGGTGCGCTTATCGGTATGTTGATTTGGGGTGTGCTTTTGTATTACGGCAGGAAGAGGGGGACGGCGCTGCTGCTCGTGCTCCCTTACAGTCTTTTTGCGGTATTTGCGGCAGCAGTGTATGTGTCGATTCATCATATCGGGATTGGACTGCTCTATTTCTGCTTTTGGTGCTGGGTTACCGCAGAGAGCGGGGAGTGCGCGGCAGACCGGACGGAGCTGTCTGCGGACGGAAATATGGCGGGCGCGGTGCGGTGCGCGGCGGTTCTTCTCGGTACACTGGCAATGGGTGTGTCCCTGTACTGGACGGGCGCGGCGTGCAAATTGGATATCGACAAAAACTATGCGCCGGGACGTCATGAGGCGGCGTTTATCAAGGCACATCATCTGGACGAGTATCGGATGATGACAAGCTGGCTGATTGCTTATGATGAGGAAGGAGACATTCGGCTGACGGATATCAATGAATGTAATATGGCGGTAAATGTGGCGCCTTATTTTGAACATAACCTGTTTTTTAATTTTAATGGCGGAATCGACGAAAGAAACTACGTCACCCACATTCTTCTCTCTGAGGAGGAGACGCAGAGGCAGTATGAGAAGTGGAGGGGGGAAGAGCCGCCGCAGGTGCTGTGGATGATGCCGGAGCTTTCCGAGGTCTACGGAGGGACGGTCACTATGCGGGACTATGTGCCGGTTTGGAAAGAGGGTGTCTGGCAGGTGTGGAAGGCGGGGGCAAACTATTATGAGAGTGATATCCATGTGCGGCGGGAGCTGTTGGAGGAAACCGGGCTGCAGCCATTGAGGTGAAACCATGTATGAGGAAAGAAAAAAGCTGGGGCTGCTATTGGTCATACTGGCGTCGATTGGCTATGTGCTGCTGCTTGCGGGAGGAAATCCGGAGGTTTTTATATCGACGATAACAGGACACAGTGGTATCCCGTTATGGAGCGTGCCTACGAGGATTTTTGGACGACAGGCAGGATTTATTGTTATGATTTCTACCAGATGAAGGGAATGTCTGTGGCGGGGCAGGGCTATTACGGCGTGATGAACCCCTTTATCCTTATTTCCTATACGGTGACGAGGCTTCTGCCCGCCGGGATAGACACCATCACTTTCTATATCGGTCTGATGGTGGTGCTGGGGAATCTTTTTCTTTATCTGACGTGCAGGAGGCTTGGCTGTAAGCAGGTTTCGGCATTTCTTTTAACTATGACTTACAGCACGATGGGATGCTTCTGGGCTTTTTTCTATTGGTATTATGTGTTCAACAATTATTTTCTCGTGCCGCTTCTTGTCTATGCCTTTCTGCGTTGTGAGCAGAAGGGATGGAGTAGATATTGCGCCTGCGGCGTGGTGCTGGCGATGGATCTGTGGATGGGGAATGTGCAGTACACGTTCTATCACTATATGCTGTTCGGTGTTCTTTGCCTGACGATGATGATATTGAAAAACAAGTGTTATTTAAAAGTTCTGTGTACCAACGCGGCGGTGGGAGTCGGGCTTTCTTTGCCCATGCTTCTGCTGCTTTTGCGGGCGTCGGGCGGTTTTGGGCAGCATAATCATTTTATGACATATCCGCTTCTGCTTTTCAGTCTTTTGATTCATTCCGTAATTCCACAGGGTATTTTACGGCGGTACGGGGATGGGTTTTCCTTTCTGGACTCCTACGTGATGGGGCGGGCTGTGTGGCGGCGCTTCTTTGGTTCCTGTCGCTGATGAGCGGCGGAGTGGCGGCACATATATGCAGCGTGATGCCGGTTGTCTCGAATTTCCGTTATTTCTTTAAAGCGATTTTTCCGGCTGTGCCGCTGGCGGTTTTGCTGTTGGCGTATCTGGCTGGAGCGGCAGACCGCAGGGAGGGCACGCCTGCGGATGAGAGCGCTGCAGGCAGCCTCGGGAGCGGTGCGGACCGCTGTGGGAAAAAGAGGGACAGGCGTGGGAGCCGAGGAGGAAAGCGGTATCGGTCGGCGGCGGTGTTTTTTGCCACGGTCTTTGTCTGTGTGGGTGTGGTCAATGCCTGTGATACGATTGCGTTCGGGAGCCAACTGTTTGGAATGCGGGTTGAGGGGAGTTTTGTGGAAGAGAAGGAGATAGCGTTTTCTGCGATTGAGGCGACGGATATGGATGGCAAAAACTACAGGACGGCTGCTTTTTTACAGTTTCCGGGTATCGATGATGAGTGTTTTGCCATGCCCCGCAACCTGACAAGAAATTTTGCCACCGCTGTTGGTGTATTCTCGCTGGCAGGCTACGAGATTGCTATGCCGGAGAGCAGATTGGAACTGTTTGATGCGCTCTATTCGGATACTGATTTTTATGCAAAATATGCCAATGCAGACACGTTGGAAAATTTCTATGGGAATTTGTGCCGGCAGCCGGAAAAAGTGCAGGAACAATTGATTGAAAACAGCGTGCGCTATCTGCTCCTGGATAAGACCACGCTGGCGGATAACTGGCGGGCGAGAGAGATTGCGGAAATCCGTTTTCAGAATGACAGGAGAGAGGATGTCGTTGCCGCTCTGCGGACGCTTCCGGATATCCGCGTGGAGAGGGTCTGCGTTTTTAACGAGCATTATGATTTGGTGGAGCTTTCGGGCACGGATAGTCTGTGTGTGGACGGGGAGGGAAACCAGGTGCCGCTGACGGATGAAAACATGCAGACGCTCACCTTTACGGCGCAGGCGGGAGAAAACTATACGCTTTCCTTTGCATGGGACGCCCATCTGACGGCTTTTGTGACTGCGGCGGACGGCACAGTGAAACCGCTGCTTGTAGAAAGGACGGAGAATGGAAATATCCGTTTGTCCACAGCGGAAAGCGGCGGCAGGGTGATACTGGCATGGCGCGACCCGCTCTGTACGGCGGGGTTTGTATGGGAGGGCGTGACGGCAGTGGCGTTTTTGGGATTGCTGTTATGTTTTGGGACGCTCAATAGCAAGAAATAGAATGAATAATAGTGAAAAACTTGTAAAATACGGATTGACTTTGAAAGATGGGTGGCATAATATAGTGGTAGAAGGAAACTTCTTGAGAAGCAGTCTCATAAAATGCGTTCGCCTGTGAAGTGCAAGTCGTGATGGAGAGCGGTGAACACGGAGGCTCACAAAGGTGGCAACTTACCATAAACCATCTAGCGTAAGCGAAAGAAAGTTGTTAAGTAGGGCATAAAGCCTTGCCGATGTTTGGGCAGGGCTTTATTTTTGTACAGATTGGGTATATGTAGATTTAAGACAGGAAGATAAGTATGGATAAGATACAGGAGTGTGCCGCTCGCTTTTTACATTTGGTTGATACAACTTCATATGTTTTTCATCTGGCTAAAAGAAATGTGCGAGTATTCACCCTGTGGGATTGTATCTTTTGGGGTGAAGAAAAATGTATCTTATGGTGGACAGAAACTATACTGGATGTTAAAAGATAAAATCAATGAGGGAATCGCGTTACAATATATAGGAATCCTCAATATACATGGAAGAAGGAATTGGAAAACGAATCAGAGGCGGTTTAATGAGTGATGGCAGTGGCGTTTTTTAGCTTAATTATGGCATTTTTAGGCTTGATTAAGCCACTTGCATTCTTAGGACAAAAGTGATATCATATTAATTAACATAGTAAATTAGTACCGAATGAGAAAATCGGCGCTAGTATCTCTGGCATTAGTTCAGGGGGACGCAGGCAAACCTGTGCAGTAGATTTTGCATGGAAGTACACTGGGGAAGTACGGAGGATATGCTATGGCGGTCTGGGGATATGTCGCGATCGATAAAGGCGGAAAAGAGATTAAAGGCAGTAAAGACGCTGATAACAAAGACCTTGTGCTCAGGGATCTGAAGAATCAGGGTCTTATTGTGCTGGAATTGACAGAGCAGAATGCATTGACAAGGGATATCAGTCTTGATTTTGGCGGGAAAAAGCCTACGCCGCGCGATATGGCAGTGTTCTGCAGACAGTTTGCCAGCATCACCAGAGCCGGCGTTACGATCATCGAGACATTAAATATGTTGGCGGACTCCACGGAAAATAAGAAGATGCAGAAGTCTCTCTACGCCGTGCGTGCGGACGTGGAGAAAGGCGAGAGCTTTGCGGATTCTCTGGCAGGGCATCCGGGGGTGTTCCCGGAGCTTCTGGTGCAGATGGCGAGAGCGGGCGAGGCGTCCGGCAGTCTGGATACGGCCATGGAGCGTATGGCGGTGCAGTTCGAAAAATCCGCCAAGACGCAGGCCATGGTCAAGAAAGCGATGATCTACCCGATCGTGGTGGCGCTGATCGCGGTAGCGGTCGTGATCGTCATGCTGGTGTTCGTTATCCCGCGTTATATGGATATGTTCGAGCAGCTGGGGACGGAGCTTCCCGCTATCACGATGGCGGTAGTCAACCTGAGTAATTTCATTAAGAATAACTGGTACATACTCATTCCGGTCATAGTCGGTATTGTATTTGCACTGAAGGCTTATGCCAAGACATACTCCGGCAAACATGTTTTCGGAAAACTGCAGATGAAGATTCCGGCAGTCAAGAATTTGGTGGTAAAATCCGCCAGTGCGCAGATGGCAAGAACGCTGAGTACTCTGCTGACGGCAGGCGTGCCACTGATGGAAGCGGTGGATATCGTGTCGGATACCATGACGAATATCTGGTTTAAGGAAGCTCTCAAGGACGCGCTTGAGCAGATTATGGTCGGTGTACCCCTGTCCCAGCCTTTGCAGACATGTGGTCTGTTCCCGCCGATGGTTTATCATATGATGCGGATCGGTGAGGAAGCCGGTTCCACCGAGGACATGTTAAATAAGCTGGCGGACTACTACGAGGAAGAAGTGGAGATGGCGGTGCAGTCTTTGATGGCGGCTATGGAGCCCATGATTATTATCGTGCTGGCTGGTATTGTCGGACTATTGATCGGTGCGGTTATGGCGCCGATGGTGACGATGTATTCGGCACTGGATAATCTGTAAAGAGGAAATGTATGGTGACCAATCATGTTAATTCTTGCAGAAAAAATTGTGAAAGAAAAAACTGAATGAACTGGGAACACTTGGTGAAACGGAAGTATTCTTTGAAGATATGATTAAAGGTGTTGTGGATATTCAAAGAGAACTGTTGGCTATTAATGCGGAATTACATTCTGATTTGGAAAAGTATTTATTAGATAACGGCTCTGACAATAGAAATTTGTATGGAATAAACATTTTACTTGATGATTATGAGATAGAGTTTGATTCCTTAATTAATCCACCTAGAAACAGAGAAGCAGGATTTCCGCGGGCGGGCAGAGATGTGGCTGATCCGATTGCAAGGGAAAAGATCGTGGAGGTTGTAAATAAATGGATAGAACTCTGAGATGGTTTGAGATGGAAATCGGAGAACAGATTTCCAATATCGGAAGCGAGGTCAATCGGGCGATTAAGTACAAAAATAGAAACGAAGAGGATAAAAAGAAACGTTTTTATGAAAAGGCGATAGAATTGCTTGAACTAACATGTGCCGACCCCAAAAACAAATTTCGGCTGGGAGAGCTGCATTTTTGCATGGAAGAATTGACAGATTATTTTGCGGGAGAAAATTTTTACAACACAACAGACGAAATGCTGATGAAATATTATGATGCGTTTCTTGTATAATACGAGTAGAGGATATAGAGTTCACAGAAAGAGGTGTTGAAAAATGACGGCGTTAAGGCGTGAAGCAATTCAATTGGTAGAGCAGATGCAGGAAGAGCAAATGCCATATGTGATTCAGTATATACAGTCATTAAAAGAAAGTGTATTAGATATTAACTTAACATTAGGAGAAATTGAAGTCTCTCCTAAAATGAAAGCATTTTGGGACTTGGAAAAGATGATTGTTCCAATATCAGAGGAATTGGATTACGATAAGGAACTGGCAGAAGCAAGGGACGAAAAGTATGGTTGTATTGATTGATACGAATGTAGCATTGGATTTTTTAACCATGAGGCAGCCGTATTATGAAGATGCCAAAGATGTGATTCGGATTTGTGCAGGAGATAAAGCAACAGGATAGCTTGCATTTCACAGCGTACCTAATATTTTTTATATTTTACGTAAGAGCCATTCGGAGGCAGATAGGCGGGCAATGTTGAAAAAGCTGTGCTGCGTGCTGCATGTGGTTGCGGCAAGTCATGTAAGAGTCTGTGACGCAATAGAACAGGCTGATTTTGCGGATTTGGAAGATTGCCTGCAGGAAAAATGTGCGAAAGAGGTTTCGGCAGATTATATTGTTACGAGGAATTTAGAGGATTTCAAGAATTCTCAGATAAAAGCGATATCCCCACGAGAGTTTGTAGAAATGGTGAAGAACTGCGGATAAACGGAAAAGAGGAATTAAGCGCGCGCTGAGTAGGGAACAGCCGCGGTTAAGATAAAGGTAACTACAAACAACCCCAATTATGATGAAAAAGGAGAAGGAAACAATGAAGAAAGAGAACATGAACAACAAAGGTTTCTCCCTCGTCGAGCTGATCATCGTGATTGCCATCATGGCAATCCTGATCGTAGTGCTGGCACCTCAGTATCTGAAATATGTGGAGAAGAGTAGAGTTTCATCCGACCAGACCACTATTGTTGAGTACATCAACGCAATGCAGATTCTGGCAGCGGATCCGGATGTTAAGTTGGACAATGGCGCGGCTAAAAATTATGCGATTTCGAGTGCTTCAGGCAATAACAAGATTACTGTAAGCGGTAAATTAGCAACTGAATTGGTAGACCAAGGAATGTTGGATGATACGGCGGCAAAGGGCGCCGATTTACAGTCCACGGCATATACAGGTGCTAACTTGGATGTCTATTTAGAGTACGACTCCACAAAAAAAGTTTGGAATGTAAAAGCTGGTGGTGACGTTGAAATCTCTGGCAAAATTAAGGCTGCAGCAGGCGGTGGGACCTGATAAAACCACCCAACCGCAGCACCAAATTAAACATAACCATCAGTCATAAGTAACCAAACATAACCCCTCGCCCCTCGTGCAGAAAAGCGAACTTTAAAAAACGCTATTTTGCATGGGGGGGGGGGTAATACGTTACAGACTAGTATCCCACAGAAGGAAACGACATGTTACCAGACATCTTACTATTCAGCATCATATTTCTCTTCGGCATCGTGATCGGCAGCTTCTTGAATGTCTGCATCTTCCGCATTCCGAAGAAGGAGGATATCGTGAAGACGTCCTCCCACTGTATGAGCTGCGGGTACCATCTGAAATGGTACGATATGATTCCGGTATTCAGCTTCCTTGCCCTGCGGGGGAGGTGCCGCAAATGCGGCGCGAAATTATCTGTCCAGTATCCTCTGATTGAGGCGGCGAACGGTATCTTATACGTTTGTATCGTATGGACAGGCGGCCTTGGCATAGAATCCCTACTCTACTGCCTGATGGCTTCTGCGCTCCTTGTTTTGAGCGTGATCGACTTTAGAACCTATGAGATTCCCTTTGGAATCAATCTGTTTATACTGGCACTGGGGCTGGTCCGGGCGGCGACGGACTTCTCCAACATCCTTACCTACTTGATCGGCTCCATTTCTGTCAGTATTGTGTTAGCGATTTTGTATTATGCCACCAGCGGCAGGGCGATCGGCGGCGGCGACGTGAAACTGATGGCGGTCTGCGGGCTGCTGCTCGGCTGGAAATTGATTATTCTTGCTTTTCTGCTTGGATGTGTTTTCGGCGCGGTCATCCATGTCATCCGTATGAAAGTAAGCGGAGAGGGCAGGGTGTTAGCAATGGGTCCCTACTTATCCATGGGCGTCCTGATAGCGGCGCTGTGGGGCGAGCGGATGCTTACATGGTACGCCGGACGGTTTATTTAGAGTAATAACAATCGTTATTATATGAGAAGGTTATGAGCGCTGCGCAGACAGGCAGACAGCGCGGACAACTTAATTAAGAATATTCACCTGCACGGCATCACCGGCAGGTTTATTGTCTCTTTATAGATAAGTGTTATCAGAACAAAAAATACGACAGAGAAAATGTGTGAGACTAACTATTAAAAGTCAAGTCTAAAAGTGAAAAGTTTTGAATGGATTGCCAG
>CAJUMV010000054.1 GCA_910587715.1 uncultured Lachnospiraceae bacterium
GAAACAAAAAATGCCGTATTTATGCAGATTGAGGCGTTTCGCAAATGCCTAGTAAGCGAATAAGTAGTAGGGAGGGATTAGACAATGTTTATATGGTTACCACCGATGGGAATAGGCATTATGGCAGGGATATTTGGAATGAGGCAGATTATGAGGGTAGTGTCGTATCAGAGAATGGTCTGTCGGTCTTATAAAAAGAGGCAGCGGGGGATAAAAGGCGACGGGACAGAAGAAAGGTGGAATGAGGAGGCGCTGGAATTGATGCCGATTATGCCTTTGGTGAAAAGGGGCATGGTAATTGGTATACCGGCAGGCATGGTTATGGATATGCTCGCATATAAAGCGGCGGAACCGCTTGTACGCTTATCCCAAAGTGTAGGGGGTGCAGCGGGCGATCTGTCTTATCAGAATGGAAGTACGCCGTTTCGGGTAGCACTTTCGTTATGGGGGCATGGGTCGCTGCCTGCCGGGGTGATTGCGTTTGCCATTTTAGCGTTGGGAGCGGCAATGGCTGTCTGCGGTATTTTCGTAAAAATCGCTATATCTGAAATGCTGGAAAGTGGGTGTGAAGATGTTATGAGATAACCGATACATGTCCATAGGCTGAGCGGTTGGGGCAGGTCATCAGCCTGTCCCTGTCTTAAAATAAATACTTTACCGCAGTCCGCTCTGTGACAGAATGTACTCCCGCAAAGCTTCTTTTGGAACCTTCCACACCCGGCCGATCCGGAACCCTTTTATAGACCCGTTTTCTAAAAGTTCATATACCCGGTTTTTCCCGATGTATAAGGTTTCTGCTATTTCAGCAACAGTCAGGATATCCGAATAATCATTTAGCATTTCAAATACCTCCCTCAGAGTGATTTTATTTAATTGTTATAAGTGTAACTACTTATAGATAGAGAATAGCAGATGCGAGGAATGTCAGCGGAAGTGAGGCAGACAGTGTAAGAAAATACCAGAGTTCCTAACATAGAGGTAAAGAAAAAAATATTAAGGCTGAAACCAGAGGCGGTGGTGTTTTATGGAGGGAAAGACAAATGTCATACATTTTGCGTATTTATTGTATCAATAGTTCATTTATGAACGGAATGAAATGAAGAGAATAAATGAACTATTGATACAATATTAAGAAAACTATATCATTATTTCTATTGATAATTCTATATGCTGTTATTCTATACACATATATCTTTATATCATAAAAGTAATTTTCTTATTTAAGAAAGTTATCCGTAAAAATTAGATCTAGCATATATACATATATAATTTGATTCCCTGATGAAATGAAATAGCGCGATTTTTATACACTGGAGGGAGAAATATGGACCAGAGGACAGGAGTTAAACTCCTGAAAATGGAAAGAAAAACAGCAAAGATATCCATCCGCTGTACGGAAGAGACAAAGAGGAAGATTGCGGCGAAGGCAGAACGGATGGAAACCAGCGAGAGCAGGCTGCTTGAAGAGGCTGTTGACGTGATCCTGAGAAGGCGGTCAAGATATGACAAGGGTAAGGCACGAACGCTGGTAGAGACACAGGAGGCTATGAACCACATGGTAAGAGAGCTGGGGAATGACCAGAGCGGATACCGGGAACAGTTATTAGATTTAATGGAGAGGATGGCGGGATTATGGCAATTTTAGGGATGCCCAGCAGAAATAAAGAAACGAAAGAACAGATCGTGGAAAATGCGGTACATTATAAAAAGAAGAATTATACGAATCTGGATGCGGTGGAGAACCTGATCCACTATGTCACGAGGACAAGGAAGAACGAAGACAGGGCTGGCGATCTGATTGCCTATGGAGCCGTGGGCGCAGATTATTTTCATACTGTGGATGACATGATACAGCAGTTTCTTTATGTGCAGAATGTCAATGGGATAAACAGCAGAGGCGGCAGGAGGATGTACCATGAAGTCCTTAATCTGCTGGACTGGGAGGTGGAAAGATTAGCCAACAGCCCGGAGTGGCTCTGGAATGTTGGGATGGGATGCAGTCAGGTATATTATCAGATGGGGCATCAGGCAGTGTTTGGCGTCCACTGGGAACCTGAGAAACGATGCCATATTCATTTTGCCGTGAACAGTATTAATTTTATTGATGGGCGTAAATGGCATACATCAATGCCGGAGATCAAAGGGCGGGAGGCAGTCTTTAATGAGATATTGTGCAGATGTCAGATCATGGCGACAGGAGCAATAGAACCGCTTATATTCTTGAATGAAAGTAAAGTAAGCGTAGACGCATAAAAGAGAATGTAAACATTCAGGGAGATAAGAATGGACAGCGTAAAATAAGGAGAGTGAAATAATAAATAATAGCTATGAATCACACAGGCTGACTATAGAACCGGGCGGCAGGGGCATATCCTGCCGCCCTATTCTGTGCGTCATGCGGACGACAGAAAAGAAGGAGGTGAAGATTTTGGAGGAGAAAGGAGAAAAAAGCATTCTGGATATCATCGCGGAGCATGGAGCAAATGAAAGGCTGGATGCTATCTTATTCCGCGACCCGGAGTTCCAGAAACTGGAATGTAAGATCGGAAAAGAAATGGGGGCGTTCAGCAGGCTCGGACTGTCAAAAAAGGAGCGGCGGACAGTGGACATGCTCCTGTCCGCCAATGCGGAGAGCAGCGCTTATTACAGTGCGGCAGCATACTTACAGGGATTCAAGGACTGCGCTTCGCTGCTCAAGGAGACAGGGGTTGTAAAATAGGCAGATTACAGTAGTTAGGGTGACAGCCGGATGGATGAAAGGAAGGAAGGAAGGAAGGAGGAAGACTGGATGACGGCAGGAGAAAGACCGGGAGAACCGGGAAGAGAGGAGGAAGTCATGGAGTCTAAAGAGTTTGAGGAAAAGATGGCAGGACTGTTACGGGAAAGGTTCGGGGAAACGGCACAGATCAGCGTGCAGGATATTCTGAAAAATAACGGGGTCACAAGGAGGGGCATCCGGGTAGTAACAGAAGAGGAACGTTTTACCCCGGTACTGTATCTGGATACGGCTTATGAAAGATATCTGGCGGGCGAAACGGCAGGGGAGATATTTGAGGGGCTGATGGAGCATAATGACAGCCAGATCCGGGAGATGGAGACGGCTTGGGATTTCCAGCCGGAACAGTTTGCGGATTACAGCCATGTGAAGGAATATCTGCGGCTCAGGCTGGTAAACTGTGAGAAAAACACGGAACTGCTCCGGGATATGCCTTATGTCAGGTGGAACGACCTTGCGGTTATCTTTTATTACGAGATCGGGGACGGGCAGGCGCAGATACAGATCAACAACAGGCACCTTGCCTTGTGGGAAGAAACGGTGGAGACGCTGTATCAGGATGCGATGGAAAACATGAAAAACTGCGTGCCGGATGAACTGTTCCCGTTAAGTGACCTGATCAGGAGGAAGGCATCGTCGTGGATGGGGGAGGAGCCGCCCATCTATGTGCTGACGAACAGCACTGGGAGATACGGGGCGGCGGCCATGTTGTATACCGGGAAGATCAGGGAACTGGCGGACAGCACTGGCTCCGACCTTGTGATCCTGCCCTCGTCACTGCATGAGGTGCTGCTAGTGCCGGATCTGGAGGAAAAACGGCAGACATACAGGGAGACGGTGGGCGGTGTGAACAGGACTGTGCTGGAGCCGGAGGAAGTGCTCTCCGATAACATTTATCGCTACAGCAGGGAGAAGGACGCGGTGGAACTTTTAGGGGCGGCGTGAAGGGAGGTGTGTGCACATGGAGATCGTATTGAGATGCCTTGTCCTCATCATTGCGGGCGTACTGCAGGAGATGGGGAAGGATACATAGTGCGAGGAGCGGGCTTATGGACAGGGGCTGCTAGAAAAAGGCATTCCCGGATGGCATTAAGATTCCGCAGGATGGAACCATGGAGAGTAAAACGTAAAAATAAAAACATAAAGGAGGATATGTGAAATGTCAGCAGATGTAGAAACCATGTTTTATGTAAGGGAGAAACCGTGGCACGGGCTGGGCACGGTCGTCATGGAGGCTCCTGACTCAGCGGAGGCGCTGCGGCTTGCGGGACTTGACTGGAAGGTGGTGCAGGAGCCTGTGTACACGGGCTATAATGAAATGGTGAAAGGGTATAAGGCAAATGTGAGAAGTTCTGACAGGAAGGTGCTGGGCGTGGTGTCTGACCGCTATAAGGTGGTACAGAACGTGGACGCATTCAGCTTTACCGATGAGCTGCTGGGGAAGGGCGTCCGCTATGAGACTGCCGGGTCACTGCAGGAGGGGAAGAAGGTCTGGCTCCTGGCAAGGCTCCCGCAGGAATATATCATTGCCGGGGAGCGGATCAGCCCCTATCTGGTGTTCAGCAACACCCATGACGGTTCCGGCTCCGTGAAAGTGGCAGTCACCCCTGTCAGGGTGGTGTGCAACAATACGCTGAACCTTGCACTGGATGCCGCAAAACGGAGTTTCAGCATGATCCACACAGGCAATATCCATGACAAGATACAGGAGGCAAGGGACACGCTCTTCATGGCGGAGAAATACATGGACAGCCTCGGCGTTGAGTTTGAGCAGTTACGCAGGCAGAAGATGACGGATGCGCAGGTAAAGGAATATATCGAAGTGCTCTTGCCGGTGGAAGGGGAACCGTCATCCATCCAGAGCAAAAATATCCTGAAACTGCGCCGGGATATGGAGCGGCGGTATTATGACGCCCCCGATCTGCAGAAAGTCGGGAGCAATGCGTACCGCTTTATCAATGCGGTATCCGATTTCGCAACACACAGCGAACCGCTGCGCAGGACGGCGAACTATAATGAGAACCTGTTTGCCCGCACGGTGGACGGCAACCCGCTGATCGATAAAGCGTACCAGCTTATAAAGGCGGCATAAACAGGAAGACATATTTATCTTTATGGTCTTAAAGGGAAACAGTATATCACGGAAAAGATAAAGAATAACCAGGGGGTGGCCGGGCGTTATGTCCCGGCTGCCTCTATTCTTTATCTGATGGAAAAACAGCAGCAGCGTAAAATATCCGGGGAGAATGTACGCTGTTCCCGGGACTGCTGCTGCGGAAGATGATTTTCAGAGGATGTCTGAATGACGAAAAACGGAGGAGGAACAGCATGTTTGAAAAAATATCACTGGCAGGAGTCAGCAATGCGGAATGGCTCCGCTTAAGAAAATCTGGGATCGGCGGTTCTGATGCGGGTGCAGTCTGCGGGGTAAACCCCTACAGCAGCGCCATGAAGGTATTCCGGGACAAGACCAGTGACGAGGCGGAGGAAGTCGATACCGAGGCAGTCCGTATCGGGCATGACCTCGAACAGTATGTGGCGGAGCGGTTCACGGAGGCGACGGGATTAAAAGTCCGCCGCTCCAACTTTATGTACCGTAGCATGGAGCACCCATTTATGATCGCGGATGTGGACAGGCTGGTCATCGGGGAAGACGCCGGGCTGGAATGCAAGACAGCCAGCGCCTACAATGCGGACAAGTGGTCCGACGGGGACATCCCTCTCCACTATGTGATGCAGTGTTACCACTACATGGCGGTCACGGGAAAGCGGGTATGGTATATAGCGGCGCTGATACTGGGGCAGGGATTTGTCTACAGAAGGCTGGAATGGGATGACGACCTGATCGGACGGCTCATAGATGTGGAAGGGGCTTTCTGGAATAACCATGTGGTGAAAGGGACCATGCCGCCGCCGGATGGGAGCAGAGCCTGCGATGAGGTGATAGAGAAGTATTTTGGCAGCGCAAAGCCCGGCGGGACAGTGTCCCTTGCCGGGTTTGACGGGAAACTGGAGCGGCGCAGGACGATCCTTAAGGAGATCGCGGAACTGGAAACGGAGAAGAAACAGATCGAGCAGGAAGTGAAGCTGGCGATGGGGGAGCATGAACTGGCGGTGAGCGGGAACTACCGTGTCTCATGGGGCAACGTTGATTCCACAAGGCTCGACACGAAACGGATCAAAGCGGAGCGGCCGGAAATCTATGCGGATTATGCCACTGTGTCCCACTGCAGGCGGTTTGAGGTAAAAGCGGCGTAAAGAGCGGCGTAAAGCGGTGTCTGTAATATATTTATAGAAGAATCGCGGTTACAGAAACAGGAAAACAGGACTGCCGGGGGTTTTGGAAAGGGACTGCCGGCAGTCAGGAAGGAGAGGAGAAAATGGATGCAGGAACAGGACAGAAGGATGAAGCGAAAAAGATCAGGCTCTTAAGGGCGGAGGAGATCGAGTGCAGGGTATCGGTCATAAAGGAAAACGGGTTAAGCCTCCTGCTCTATAAGGACGCGAGGGTAGACCAGCGCATCCTCGACGAGACTTTCGGGGCTTTCGGGTGGAAACGGAGCCACCAGAGCATAGAGGGGAACCTTTACTGCACGGTGGAGATTTATGATGAAATAAAAAAGGAATGGGTGGCAAAGCAGGATGTGGGAGCGGCCAGTTATTCGGAGAAGGAGAAAGGGCAGGCGTCGGACAGTTTCAAGAGGGCGTGCTTTAACTGGGGCATCGGGCGGGAGCTCTATACTGCCCCGTTCATCTGGATTCAGGGCGATCTGGCAGATATCCAGAAAAAAGGCGACAAGCTTTACTGTAACGACCGTTTTAAGGTGGCATCCATCGGATACAATGACAGCCGGGAGATCGTGTCCCTTGTGGTCGTCAACACGAAAGGCGACTGCGTCTATGCGATGCAGGGAGCGGCGGCATCCGGGACGGGAAAGAAAAAGGCGGCAAGGAAGAAAGCGCCGGAGGCAGTCCTTACTGACAGCCAGATGAGTGACCTGCAGGCGGAGCTTGACAGGACAGGGGTAGCGATGGAGACGGTGCAGGAGAGGTACAAGATTGCGACACCCGAGACGATGAGTGAGGCGGTGTATAAGCGTGTGATGGAGGCGCTGGGGAAGACGAAGAGTGCGGCGTAAGGAATATCATTTCGGATTTATAGGAAACTATTTTTATTGCGAACAAAATAATTTTTCCACTTTTCCACCTATTCCATCGGATATCATGTATAGTAAATGGTAGAATTTATATGTAACTGATAGACATGGATTAGATGGAAGGGTGGAATTTGATAATGGGACGGTATTTAGATATGGAGTTGAATGCTGGTGCTTTAAGTGAAGAAAATTTAGATTCTATTAAGGAACGAATTCTAAAAGAATACGATATTGATTTGGAAAAAATTGCCAGAGATGGATTTCAGTATACAAAGCTGGTGAAAATAATTGCACAAAAGTGTCAATTAAATGGTAAGCTGATTGATTTTAGGAGACTTCTTTTTTTAGAAAAGGATTTTAAAAAATTTGGTGAAAGCATAAGAAGATTACAAATGACACAAGGAACTATAGTTCGAGCAAATAAAAAGAGGGGGAATAAAGGAAGTTATTGGTCGCCTGCCTATCACCAAAATTCAAAAGATCAAAGACTCTCAGAGAAACAAGTGATTAAACTATATAAGAAAATCAAGAAGAGGAAAAAAGATAAATTAAAGAAGATGATCTCTTTGGATGACTGCACGGCAATAATGAGCTATATATTAACAAATAGTATTTTACTTGAAAAAGATATAATTTTACAATATCTAATGAGATATAAATATACGCAAATAGCTACTGATAAATATTTTTTTTCCGACGAGCGGAAAAACGAAAAGATAGATTGTAGAACTCGTTTAAAAAGTATAGATTCTTTTCCGATGAAGGATAGTGATAGTCTGCCAGTATTTATAAAAGAACTGCAGGACATCCTGTTTACGCAGAAATATATAAGGATGTTTGAATTTACAGCGTTTGGTAGCGAAAAAGAAAGAGAAAAAGAAAAAGGCAGTTTGGATATAACGAGATATAGTTATAAATATATAGAAGATTTATATTCAAAAATGGAAGGTACATCTTATGAGAATATTTATTATTTAAATGATATGCTTGGGATCTCGCTGACTAATACTATTTTCCTGTGCATTTATAAAATGACCAAAAGATACAAAAAGAAGAATGCGGAAATAAATTATAAAATTTTAAATGAAAAGATATTTGATGTTGCAGCTCTGTTAGGTAAAATCAAGTGTATATATTGTCGTGATATTTTGGCAAAAGTAGTATTCAAATATTTGTTGACATTTCATAATTGTAAGAAACAAGGTACTGAGGATGAGGAAATTAATAGGGTGTACCAGAGTATCGGGGAGGCTTGTGATCAGATTTGTGATTATTTGAAGATAAATATCGACAGAATAAACTGTTATTATAGTAATTTGTGTGATGCTAACGCATGGTTGTATGCGAATGATAATCAATTGAAATTAGATTCTGATAATGGGGCAGTGTCAGAGTTAGAGAGAGAATGGAAAATATGGATGAAAAAATATTTTCAAAGTAAGGCTATTGATAAAGTTCTCGGGGACTATACAAGAAAATCTGGGAATAAATATAAGATTAGGAAAATGAAGCTGATAAAAGAACCAGATAATTTGTACGCGCAAATACATATGGCTGTTATGAAGGGGATTTGGGAATAATTCCTTGGTTTTCCGAAGGACAAAAAATTTTAAATTCGGAGAAAAAGTGTCGGTCGCTGGAAAAGATTTTCGTTATGGTTTATGATTACAATGTGCTTACGGAAAAGCACAAAATCATTAAGAAACGGAGGAAAAATTATCGAAAATTGAAAAAGGGTATTGACGTTCTGGAGTTTTCGGAGCGGGATGAACAGGGCGGACTCAAAGGTAGGGAGGTGCTTGAGTTTTTCCCTGAGCATGACGACGGAACATCAAGGGGAGTGGATGTTTTACTATTCTCCAAAGATGACAGTCGTGAACCGTCTGTGGCGGCGAAAGCACCTCAACATATAGTCGAAAACGATGATGTGCAAAGACAGATATGTTCAGAAGAACAAGGCATTTTGGAGTTGGTGCGTCAGGATATGGGAGATATGGTTTCATGGATACCAGCAAGCACATATCCGGCGACAAATATCGGTGTCAAAGTTCAATGTAAAAAGATTTTTAGATCTAGAACGGGAAAGGAGCTATTGGAGCGTGGTGAGATTGAATGTAAAATTTTTGTGGATGGCAAAACGGTTGATTTAACTGTAAAAAACAGACAGATTCGGATGTTTGCGCGTATAGTAACGGATAGTATTCCTGAGGCAATTATTGATCATGAGGCAAAGAAAGCGGACAAGGTCATTGAGGAACAATTTCGGCGTGATATAGCGCGGAGCAGAACAGTTCAAATATTCTGTCAGGCAGGATGGAACCGTATAGACGGACGTTGGTGCTATGTTTATGACGGCATTGAACTTGGAAGAGAGCGGTATGTGGAAACTGGGTTAACATTGCCGCGATGGAATTGCAGAGGAGAGGATATCATACAGATTTTCCTCCGCGCATGTGATTTATGTTGGGATATGCCAGTGGTGTCAACTATGTTCTCCTTTTCCTTATTGGGGGTTCTCTATAGGCTGTTTGAAGAAGCAGGATACCGACCGCGTTTTGTCCTTTTTATTAATGGCAAAACAGGCAGTATGAAAACGACGATTGCAAAAATTTTGTATACGCAGCTTTGCAGGGATGAATTCCGAGATGAACCCAGGAGATTCGACACGGACACAGAGGTTTCTCTTGAGCGTGCACTCGTCTTTGAAGGACATGATACTGTAACGCCTATAGACGATTTTTCACCCGCCAAGACGGAAACTAAAAAGAGCGATCTGGTGAACAAGCTGGAAACCATCATACGAATGGTAGGCGACGGGAGCAGCAGAAGTCGCTCGAATATAAAGCTGGAGGATAAGCGCGGAGAGGGTGTGCATGGAATGGTTGCTTTGACTGGTGAACTTACGCCAAAGGGAATGTCTACGAATCTCAGATGTGTATTCTGTCGATTAAACCGCGATGCTGTGAATGTGGATGCGGTGACGTGGTTCCAAGAGAATGAAGCTGCTTATACAACTCTAATTGCTGCGTTTGCGGAGTATGTGGGGCAGCACTATGATAATATCATAAGATATATAAAAAATCGTTTTAACGATGAACGAAAGCATCTGTCCGAAGTATTCAAGGAGAGACGCTTGGTAGATGCGGCGGTAACGTTGTGTCTTGCTATGGATATTTTCAAGATGTTTTTGCAGGAATTTTGCGGTCTTAATAATGGCGAGATTCTCACGATGATTAGTCAGATGAGAGATTCTATACTGCAATGTGTGCGGATAAGCGAACAAATATCTGTTGATGAATCGCCAAGTGAAATCTTTGTAAAGGCGATCGAATCCCTTATGCGAATGGGTACGGTTAAGATGGGAGAGAAAAAAACGTCAATGATAGAAACGTCAATATATGATGGTTATGTAGACGATGATTTTTATTATTTTGTTCCAGAAAGCGTACATAAAAAGGCAGTCGCTTTTCTGGGCCAGACCAATCGTTATTTTCCGTATGATTGCAAAGAGATTTTGACGTTTCTGGCAGATGATGGCATCAGTCAGACAGCATCA
Organism: uncultured Lachnospiraceae bacterium; assembly: GCA_910587715.1. Classification (GTDB taxonomy): domain Bacteria; phylum Bacillota; class Clostridia; order Lachnospirales; family Lachnospiraceae; genus UBA3282. The sequence goes on from CAJUMV010000054.1 coordinate 10,490, forward strand.
AATGGAGCAGGAAAACGAACATTGTGTGCCCGAATTTCGATTGGAAACGGCAAGAAGGAAAAATTCTTAAAAATTCGACGAAGCGTGTTTGATGCAGTCGTAGATGGAAGCTTTGAAGATCTGGTAGGAGTGTAGAGTGTATGCAGGCTAATATTCCGGCAAAATTTATGACTGCAAAGTCTGCCCGGTACATATCATGTATAGAAATCGTATCTTGGGGAAAGATATGCGAAATCATCGTATAAATTGCCAATTTCATGGCACTAAACCGATGAAGGAGCTCCAATATTTAGTAAATTATTTCACGACAGTGTATATTGAAGACCTGTTGAAAAACAGTGATCTGTCGAAAGATGAGCAGATCGCTGTACTCAGTGAAATGCTGCGAAACTTCAAGTGAGTTTCGCAGCATTTCCAACTATTATTTATCCACGATGGAAGGAGTGATTTCATGCAAAATGTTTTGCTGCGGATCGCCATCTACAGCAGAAAATCCAAATGGACCGGCAAAGGCGACAGTGTAGAAAACCAGATCGTCATGTGCCGGGAATATATCGAAATGTTTATAGAAGGGGGAGAGCAGGCACAGATCATTGTATACGAGGACGAAGGTTTCTCCGGCAAGAATACCAGGCGCCCCCAGTTCCAGAAAATGATGCGCGACATGAAAGAGCAGCATTTTGACTATTTAGTCTGCTACAAGCTTGACCGCCTGGGCAGGAACCTTGCGGATCTGGCAAATCTGATGGAAGATTTAGAGCGGAAGGGTACATCCTTCATCAGCATCAAGGAAAAGTTTGACACAACCACGCCGATCGGCAAGGCAATGTTGTACTTTTCGGGCGTGCTTGCCCAGATGGAGCGGGAGCAGATCGCGGAGCGTGTGAAGGACAACATGATCATGCTTGCAAGGAGCGGGCGGTGGCTTGGCGGCAATACGCCGCTCGGATATTCTTCCATGAAATTGGAGAAGGAGGTCAGCGCCCTCAAGAAAAAGTCCATGTACTGCCTTACGCAGAACCCGGAGGAGATCGGGATTGCCCGGTACATATTTTCATATTTTACAGAATGCAGATCGCTGACCAAGGTGTATAAAAGTCTCATCACCAATGATATCAGAACGAGACAGGGAAACGAATTTGTCATATCGGGCATCCGGGATATTCTGGTGAACCCGGTCTACTGCAAGGCGGATCGGGACGCCTATCAGTATTTTTATGATCTGGGCTGTCAGGTGTGTATCGACGAGGAGGAGCTGGACGGGGAATCCGGGCTGATGGGGTATGCCAAAACAACCTCCACACACTATAAGAACCAGAGCCAGCCCTGTGAGTCGTGGATCATATCAAAAGGGCGGCATCAGGGCATAGTAAGCGGCAAAGAGTTTGTCCGGGTACAAAAATTGCTGGCGGGCAACAAGGAAAAGGGAGCGGCATTCAAGAACACGAAAAACAGTGTGGCGCTTTTGTCGGGGCTGCTTTACTGTTCCTGTGGACACTTGATGCGCCCGAAGAATTATCCGGCGTCCCGGCTGACGGAAAAGGGGGAACGCACATTCTCTTACCGCTGTCCGTACAAGGATGCCACGCACCGGGAAAAATGTGATGTGAAAAATGTCCACGGCAATACGCTGGATGCAAGGGTATGTGAGGAGCTGATCGGGATGACGAACCCCGATGCGGGCATCATCCCCATGTTGGAAGCGCTATTAAAGAAGATACGGGACACGGATATGGAGGTGGTGTCGGAAAAGGATCTGCTGCAGCAGGAATATAATAAGAAGAAAGAGGAGATACAGAAACTCATTGCATCCATCAAAAATCTGGACGTGGACAGTGTGTCGGTGCAGTATATCAATGAGGAGATCAAGCGGACGGACGGCATATGTAGGGAGCTGCAGATGAAAATTGCCGCCATGGAGAGCGACAAGGAGGTAAATCTGAATGTCACGGACTATGTGAAGGATTGGCTTGGAAAGATGAAGCACTTCCCGCAGATCTTTGAGGAGCTTTCAGTGATGCAGAAAAGAGATTTTTTGAAGACGATCATTGAAAAGGTCGTCTGGGATGGCGAAATCGCCCATATTTATATCAGGAACCCGGTGCCAGGCAGGCACCGGGATATTTTTGCCCGTCTGAAGGAAGAAGTCTTACGGCCATGGTATCCAAAGTTTCCAATTTGGAACCATCGCATTGCCGCAGCCGCTCGGTCCCACGACGGCGACGAAGCTCCCCTCCAAAATCTGCAGATTGATGTGCGAGAGCGCGGGGGTTTCTCCTTTCAGATTGTGATAGGAGTAGGAAACATCCCGCAGAGAAAGTATGGGCTGCATAGAAAATGCCTCCTTATGTAGTGAACGACATCCTATTTTCGCGAACTGGAATCTGACGGGTCGTTTACTACGAGTATAACATTATTTTATGACGCGCAAGAAAATATGTGTTTTGATTGAAAACAAAACCAATTTATGGTATCATCAAATTTAGATTTAATTATAATGGAGGTTTTAAGCATGGCGCAGTTGTGGGGCGGTCGTTTCACAAAGGAGACGGATCAGCTTGTATATCGTTTTAACGCGTCAATCTCCTTCGATCAGAAATTCTTTAAACAGGACATTGAGGGCAGTATCGTACATACGATCATGCTGGCAAAACAGGGGATTCTGACAAAAGAGGAGAAGGACGAAATATTAAAGGGACTTACCGGGATCAGGCAGGATGTGGAGGAAGGAAAGCTTGCGATTACGGAAGAGTACGAAGATATCCACAGCTTTGTGGAAGCGAATCTGATCGAACGGATCGGTGATGTGGGGAAAAAGCTGCACACGGGCAGAAGCCGTAACGATCAGGTGGCGCTTGACATGAGGCTGTATACGAGGCTTGAGGTGCTGAATACGGACACCTTATTGAAAGAGCTTTTGCAGACGCTTCTTTCGATTATGGAGGAGCATGTGGAGACTTATATGCCGGGCTTTACGCATCTGCAGAAGGCGCAGCCGGTGACGCTGGCGCACCATATCGGCGCTTATTTTGAGATGTTTAAAAGGGACAGGTCAAGGCTTAAGGATATTTTTTACCGCATGAATTACTGTCCGCTGGGCGCTGGGGCGCTGGCGGGGACGACGTATCCGTTAGACCGTGCCTATACGGCGTCGCTTCTCGGTTTTGAGGGACCGACATTAAACAGTATGGATTCGGTTTCTGACAGGGATTATGTGATTGAATTTCTGTCGGCGCTCTCCATGATCATGATGCATTTAAGCCGCTTCTGCGAGGAGATCATCATCTGGAATTCCAACGAATACCGTTTTGTGGAGATTGATGACGCTTACTCCACAGGGAGCAGCATCATGCCCCAGAAAAAAAATCCGGATATCGCGGAGCTGGTGCGTGGCAAGACGGGACGCGTTTACGGGGCGCTTGTTTCCATGCTGACAACGATGAAGGGGATTCCTCTTGCCTACAATAAAGACATGCAGGAGGACAAGGAACTGACCTTTGACGCTATCGACACGGTGAAAGGGTGTCTGGCGCTGTTTGAGGGCATGATGCGCACCATGAAATTTAATAAGGATGTCATGGAAAAGAGCGCTGCTTTTGGGTTTACCAACGCTACGGACGCGGCGGATTATCTGGTGGGAAAAGGTGTGCCTTTCCGGGACGCCCACGGCATTATTGGCAGGCTGGTGCTTTTTTGCATAGAGAAAAACTGCAGCATCGACGAAGTTTCCCTGGAGGAGCTTAAGGAAATCAGCCCGGTTTTCGAGGAGGATGTCTATCAGGCAATCCGATTAAAGACCTGTGTGGAGAAGCGGCTGACCATCGGCGCACCGGGACCGGAAGCCATGCGGAAAGTGATCCGGATGCAAAAGGAGTATCTGACGAAGGACTGGCAGGACGAGGATGACATGTTTGGCGGGATACTTGGAGAGATAGAGATAAAGGAGGAGATGAAAAAATGAGCGAGAAATTAAAGGTAGGAATTTTAGGCGGTACGGGTATGGTGGGGCAGCGGTTTATTGCCCTTCTGGAGAATCATCCGTGGTTTGAGGTGACGACGATCGCGGCGAGCTCCCGGTCTGCGGGCAAGACTTACGAGGAGGCAGTGGGCGGCAGATGGAAGATGGATACGCCCATGCCGGAAGCCGTAAAGAAGATTGTAGTGAAGAATGTAAACGAGGTTGCAGAAGTGGCGGCGGAAGTGGACTTCGTCTTCTCCGCGGTGGACATGACAAAGGATGAGATTAAAAAGATTGAGGAGGAGTACGCGAAGACGGAGACGCCCGTTGTTTCCAACAACAGCGCCCACCGCTGGACGCCGGATGTGCCTATGGTAGTGCCGGAGATTAATCCGGAGCATTTCGATGTGATTGAGTCGCAGAAAAAGCGGCTTGGAACGAAAAGGGGCTTTATCGCGGTGAAACCGAACTGTTCGATTCAGAGCTATGCGCCGGTGCTTACTGCGTGGAAGGAGTTTGAGCCTTACGAGGTAGTGGCTACCACGTATCAGGCGATTTCCGGCGCGGGTAAGACGTTTAAGGATTGGCCGGAGATGGTGGAGAATGTGATTCCTTACATCGGCGGCGAGGAGGAAAAGAGCGAGAAAGAGCCGCTTCGAATCTGGGGTAAGATTGTGGACGGCGAGATTGTTCCCGCGGAAAGTCCGGTGATTACCTGTCAGTGTATCCGTATTCCGGTGCTGAACGGTCATACGGCGGCGGTATTTGTGAAATTCAGGAAAAAGCCGACGAAAGAGCAGCTTGTGGAGAAGCTGGTGCAGTTTAAGGGACTGCCGCAGGAGCTTAACCTTCCCAGCGCGCCGAAGCAGTTTATTCAGGTGATGGAGGAGGATAACCGTCCGCAGGTGAAGCTGGATGTGGATTATGAAAACGGTATGGGAATCAGTGTGGGGCGCATCCGTGAGGACAGCGTATATGACTGGAAATTTGTGGGTCTTTCCCACAATACCGTACGCGGGGCGGCGGGGGGAGCCGTGCTCTGTGCGGAGACATTGAAAGCGAAGGGGTATCTTACGAAAAAGTAAAGGCGTTATAAGGGAACTGTAAACATGGATGTTTGATATGGGGGGAGGGCGCCGTCTGGGGAGAATGGCGCGCAATATATAGTGATAAATACAGAGAATCAAATGAAGGGAAACGGAAACAGTCTGCTTGAGGAGGAGAACGGGAAGCTTAGACAGGATGAGAAAATGCTCCGGCTTTTGTGCGATACGTCGAGCAGCGCGTTTATCTATTACAGTTATCAGGATGACCGGTTCGAGACGCTGGGAAACTGGAATCATTTTTTTGATTTTTCCATTTCCGATAGGAAGGATTTGACGAAACTTTATGACAGAGTGGAGGAACAGTATGAAATTCCACTCAGGGAAGGATTGTTTATCGAAGGCCAGAAGAGGGACAGGGACAGCTTTGAGATTAAGCTGAAGGAGAGCCGCCTTTGTATTGAGGTGGAGGTCAACGTCGTGTATGATGCAGAGGGAAATCCCACGGATAAAATCATACGGTTTAAGGATGTGACCAAATTAACCGCCCAGAATGATGAACTCACTTACATGGCTTATTACGATATTCTGACGGGGCTGTATAACCGGAACTATTTTGTCAGGCTCCTGGGGGAGTTTTTACGCCGTGCGGAAAAGGAAACGAAAAAAGTGGCGGTCATGTTCATGGATTTTGACGATTTCCGCAGAGTCAATGACGGTATGGGCATTATCGCGGGAGATGAGCTCGTGCAGCTTTTCGGACAGTATCTTGCCGGACTGATGAACAGCAATGTGGTGATTTCTCATTTCAGTACAGATATTTATTGTATCGCGATTTACGACCCCTGCGGCGCAAGGAGCGTGGATACGATTTACCGTGTCATCAGAGAACGGCTGAAAAAACCGTTTAAAATGACGGACGGGCAGGAGGTCACCATGACGGTGAGTGTGGGTGTGTCCGAATATCCGGAAGCGTCATCAGGGACGTTAGAGCTGATCAACTGTGCGGAGATTGTCATGTTCAAGGCAAAGAGCCGCGGCAAGGACAAAATTCAGTATTTTGACGGCGCGATTCTGGAAGAGTTTTTGCAGACGGTGAACATACAGAACAAGCTGAAGGAGGTTGTGTTTGAGCAGAACTTTACCATGTATTTCCAGCCGCAGTATTATGCGAAAGGCGAAAAGCTGCGCGGTGTGGAGGCGCTGATTCGCTGGCGGGATAACAAGGGGGATATGATAAGTCCTTCCGTTTTCATTCCCATTGCGGAAAAGAACGGGACCATCGTGCCGATTGGGAACTGGGTCATCGAAAAGAGCGTGCAGACCTATGCTAAATGGCGTGAAAAATACCATTATCCGCTGGTTTTATCGCTGAATGTCTCGGCGGTACAGTGCAAGAAGCGGGGATTCATAGAAAGCCTGATGCAGATTTTGGAAATCTATGACGTCTCCCCGAGCGAGATAGAAATTGAAGTGACGGAAACCATTCTGATAGAAGATTTCGACTACATCAGCGAACAGTTGAATGAATTGAAAAAGACGGGAGTCAGAATTTCGTTGGACGATTTCGGCACGGGCTTTTCTTCTCTCTCCTATTTAAAGGGACTGCCAATTGACACGCTGAAAATTGATAAGACCTTTGTGGACACGCTTCTGACGGATAAAAACACGAAGATCATCACGGAATCCATTATTTACATGGTGAAGCGTCTGGGGTATGAGACGATTGCGGAAGGCGTGGAGACAGAGGAGCAGTTTCAGTACCTGAAAGAGCTGGAATGCGATATGATACAGGGATATTACATGGGCAGACCGATGCCGGCGCAGGGTATAGAGGATATCCTGGAAAAATTGGCGGTGAAGGTAGGATGAGGGAAACAAAACGATGTTACTGGGCAGAACGACAGAACTTGGTTATCTGAATAATTATTATGACAGGGACGGCAGTCAGATTTTGATTGTTTACGGACAGAAGCATATCGGGAAGACCGCGTTAGTAAAGGAATTTATGAAAGACCGTCCGGGGTATTATTATTTGGCAAGTGCCTGCTCGGAGAGGGAGCAGGCTTATCAGTGGGGCAGGCAGCTTTCTCATGACGGCTATGTGGTGGAAAAATTTCCAACCTTTCAGGAGATTTTCGAGAAACTGGCACATCGCGTCACCGGAAAAAAGGTGCTGGTGATTGACGAGTTCCAGAATATTGTGCGTGCCAGTGATACCTTTATGAAGGAGCTGGTGGCTTTTGTGCACAGCCAATGGAACCGGGATGATGTGATGGTGATTCTGGTGAGCTCTTCGATCGGGTGGATTGAGAACAGCATGATTACCAGAATCGGAGAAGCGGCATACGAGCTTTCCGGGCTTCTCAAGATTAAGGAGATGCCTTTTGCGGATCTGGTAGAGCGGTTCCCGAATTTCCGGATTGAGGAATGTGTGGAAGCCTATGCCATTTTGGGTGGGATTCCCGGTTTGTGGAATCAGTTTGACGACAGGCTCACGATTCAGCAGAACATCTGCCGCAACATTCTCGACTGCAACAGCTTTCTCTTCGAGGAGGGGGAGCGTATTCTTACGGAGCAGCTCAGAGAGCCGGGTGTCTACAACACCATTATGGCGTCCATCGCGGCAGGGAACTACAAGCTGAACGACCTGCATCAGCACACGGAGTTTTCCCGGGCGAAAATTAGTGTGTATTTGAAAAATCTGATTGAGCTGGAGCTGGTGGAAAAGGTATTTTCCTATGATACGGCGGGCAAGGAGAACGTGCAGAAGGGCATTTACCGGATCAGCCATCCTTTTGTGGATTTTTATTATACATACATGTATCCCCATCTGAGCGATCTGCAGATGCTCTCGGTGGGCGAGTTTTATAACCATTATATTATGCGGGATTTCAGACGTTATGTGTCGGGCTATTTCAAACAGGTGTGCAGGCAGCATCTGGCAAGGCTGGGTGAGCGGCACAGGCTGCCGATTCACTGCGGCACGATTGGCGAATGGATAGGCAAGGTCGGATCACTTGATATCATTGCGCAGGATGAGGAAGGGCGGACGCTTATCGGGCTGTGCAACTGGGAGAAGCCCATGACATATGAGGATTACGAAAATCTTCTGCTCTATGCGAAAAAGGCGAAAATCAACGCGGATTTTATTTATATGTACACGGCGTTCCGGTTTGACGAAAAACTGAATCTGGAGGCAAAGGTCAAATCGAACCTGAAGCTGGTGCAGATTTCAGATCTCTAATGCTACGGTGGGCGGAGAAGTATGGGAAAGTGTTTATATATTGCAGAGAAGCCCAGCGTGGCGCGGGAATTTGCAAAAGCGTTAAAATACAATATGAAAAACCGGGATGGCTATATGGAGTCCGAGGAGGCGGTCGTGACATGGTGCGTGGGGCATCTCGTGACTATGAGCTATCCGGAAGCTTATGATGAGAAATATAAGAAATGGTCTCTGGAGACGATTCCCTTTATACCGACGGAATTTAAGTATGAGGTTATCGACAGTGTGAAGAAGCAGTTTGGCATTGTGAGCGGGCTTTTAAACAGATCGGACGTGGAGACGATCTATGTCTGCACCGATTCCGGGCGGGAAGGGGAATATATTTACCGTCTGGTGGAGCAGCAGGCAGGCGTTTCCGGAAAAGAGCGAAGGCGGGTGTGGATCGATTCCCAGACAGAGGAAGAGATTCTGCGGGGCATTCGGGAGGCAAAGGATCTCTCGGCGTATGATAATCTTTCTCACGCGGCGTATCTGCGGGCAAAAGAGGATTATCTGATGGGTATTAATTTTTCCCGTGCCCTTACCTTAAAATATAGTTATTCGATTAGAAATTATCTAAATACAGATAAGGCGGTGGTTTCCGTAGGCAGGGTGATGACCTGTGTGCTCGGTATGGTGGTGAACAGGGAGCGGGAAATCCGGGAGTTTGTAAAAATTCCTTTTTACCGCATTTTGCTGAAAACAGATATTGCGGGACACGAATGCAGTCTCGAGTGGAAAGCCGTGGAGGGCTCAAAGTTTTACCAGTCCCCGAAAATTTATAAGGACAACGGCTTTTTAGAGGAGAAAGACGCGGATGCCTTTCTAGCCTTTCTGCAGGAGGAGCCGGAGGAGAAACCGCTGGTGGAAAAAATCGAGCGGAAGAAGGAGACAAAGAATCCGCCCCTTTTGTACAATTTGGCGGAGCTGCAGAACGACTGCTCCAAGCTGTTTAAAATAAGTCCCGATGAGACACTGCGGATTGCGCAGGAGCTTTATGAGAAAAAACTGACTACTTATCCGAGAACGGACGCCAGAGTCTTGTCCACGGCGGTTTCTAAGGAGATTGGGAAAAATATCAGGGGATTGCAAAATTATCAGCCGGTGGCGGCTTTTGCGGAGCGGATTTTAAAGGAGGAGCGTTTTAAAGGCATTGCGAAAACAAGGTATGTGAACGATAAGCAGATTACGGATCACTACGCGATTATTCCTACGGGGCAGGGGCTTGCCGCCTTAAACGGTCTGCATCCCACATCTGCAAAGGTTTATGAGATCATAGCCAGACGGTTCTTAAGTATTTTCTATCCGGCGGCGGTCTATCAGAAGATTACGTTGACGGCAAAATGGAAGGGAGAAACCTTTGTTTCCGGCTTTAAAGTGCTGGCGGAGCAGGGATATCTCGAAGTGGCGCAAAATTCTTTTGCAAGAAAGAGGTCAGAGGAGTATACTGAAAGAGAGAATGCCGATGAGGGACAGGAAGAATCCTGCGACGTATCGTTTATGGAAGCGCTGGGCGCTCTGAAAAAGGGCGTGCCGCTTGACAAAAAGGCACTGGAGAAAAAGGAGGGGGAGACATCCCCGCCCAAGCGATATAATTCGGGAACCATGATTCTGACGATGGAGAACGCCGGGCAGTTTATTGAGGACGAGGAGCTGCGGGCGCAGATCAAGGGGAGCGGAATCGGCACTTCCGCCACCAGAGCGGAAATTTTGAAGAAGCTGGTACATATCAAATATCTGGATTTGAATAAAAAGACGCAGATTATCACGCCCACTCTTTTGGGAGAGATGATTTATGAGGTGGTTGCCGGTTCGGTAAAGCCGCTTTTGGATCCGAGACTGACGGCGAGCTGGGAGAAAGGGCTGACGTTAGTTGCTTCCGGGGAAATCACGGAGGAGGAGTACATGGGGAAGCTTGACGATTTCGTCACCAGAAGGACGAATATCGTCAAGCAGATGACGAATCAGGGCGCGCTTTTTCATCGGTTTCAATATGCGTCCCAGTTCTATAAGGGTGTAAAAAAGGAAAAGGGGTAAAGGAAAATGATTGGATTGCAGGATACCACGATTGCCGCACTCTATACTTTGGAGGAGACGATCGCGAAAGAAGTGTTTGCGGGACTTACCTATCCATGGGAGGTTCTGCCGAAGATTAAGGATTTTATTATTTCTCTCGGGGAGACGCTGCCGGAAGAAAAGTATGAGAGAAGAGAAGGAAATATCTGGATTGCAAGAAACGCGAAAGTATTTCCCAGCGCTTATATCGGCGGTCCTGCTATTATAGATGAGGAAGCGGAAATCCGCCACTGTGCGTTTATCAGGGGCAGCGCGATTGTGGGAAAAGGCGCGGTTGTAGGCAATTCCACCGAGCTTAAGAATGTGATTCTGTTTAATAAAGTGCAGGTGCCTCATTACAATTATGTGGGTGACAGCATTCTCGGGTTTAAGGCGCATATGGGGGCAGGTTCCATCACCTCCAACGTAAAGAGCGATAAGACGCTGGTGGTAGTGAAGGCAGGGGAAGAGACTTTCGAGACGGGATTGAAGAAATTCGGCGCTATGCTGGGAGACTGTGTTGAGGTGGGATGTAATTCCGTATTAAATCCCGGCACGGTAATCGGTAAAAATACCAATATTTATCCGACTTCCATGGTAAGAGGATGTATTCCTGCAGACAGCATTTACAAGCGGCAGGGCGAGACAGCAGGGAAACGGCAGTAAATATATCCGGAAACAGCGAAAAAACAAGAAGAGAAGAAGTGTGTTGGGGATGAAGGTATGGCGATTGATTTAAGTGTTGAAAACTTTGGCTCGATGATTGACAATATCATAGCGGGAATCTGTTTCTTCGAGTATGAGGATGGGGAGCTGACGCCCATCTTCGTCAATGAAGGTTTTTTCCGTATGCTGGGCTACTCCCGGATACAGGGCATGAAGTATCTGGAGAAGGTGGAGCGGAGCATTATTCCGGATGACCTGCCGACCTACAGGCAGGCGCTCAGGGACGTGCTGAAGGATGACGGCGTGGTGGATACGGAGTTCCGTACCGTGACGGGAAGCGGTGGTTTGCGCTGGCTGCACTGCAGGGGGAATCTGTACGCCAGAGAAGGGAAAAAGTATACTATTGTCACGGTAATCGAGGATGTGACCGAGAGAAAGAGCGTGGAGGAAGAGCTGCAGAGACAGGCGGAGCGTCTGCACATTCTGTCGGAAGCTGAGGGGGAGAAGATTATTGATTATAATGCCAAGACGGATGTTATGATCATCAGGTCCAACGACGAGTACGGCATGGCGCAGGATAAAATCCACAGCAGATATATGGAGCGGTTTAATTCCGCGACGATTTATAAGGAAGATGTGGCATATTACAAAGCGGTTCTGGAAGGACTGCTTAAGTCTCCCAAGCATGATACCATTGAATTTCGGATTAAACGTTTTGATAAGGATTTCACATGGTATCAGGCAAATCTGACTTCCCTTCTGGGAGCGGAGGGGTATGTGACCCGTATCGTGGGTCGTATGATCAATATTAACGACAGAAAGCTCAAGGAGATGGAGCTTCTCCTTCGCGCGGAGAAGGATGCGCTGACGGGCATTTATAATCAGGGCGCGACCGAACAGCTGATTCGCAACGCGATTGGCGATACGGGGGATAATTCTTTGAGCGCGCTGATGATCATTGACCTGGATAACTTTAAGGAAGCAAATGATCTTCTGGGGCATGCCAATGGCGACGAACTTCTTGAAAAGACTGCTGAAATTTTAAAAGAAATGTTTAAGGGCGGCGATGTTATCGGCCGTATCGGCGGCGATGAGTTTATGGTCTATATGAGAAACCTGTCAACCATTTCCGATGCGGACGAGATGGCGGGAAATATTGTAAAGTCGGTAAGGTATGACCTCGAATTTGAAGGACAGCCGATTCATGTGACCTGCAGCGTGGGTGTGGCGGTATATCCTTATCACGGTCAAACTTACGAAGAACTCTTCGAGAAGGCTGACAGGGCGGTATATACGGTAAAGGCAAACGGCAAGGACGGCTACCGCGTTTATCATGCTGCTACGACGACGGTTTATCACGCCAACAGAAAAGTCGGCTATGATATGACAAAGACGCTCGATTATGACAGGCATATCGAAGATCAGGTAATGCAGATTTTGTTTGAGGATAAGGTGCTGGAGTCTGCGTTACGCTCCTCCATAGAGCTAATGACGGCGAAGTACGGGTTCCACAGAGGTTATATCTGCGGAAACGATTCGCTGCCAATTTCCCGTTCGATACAGTTTACCGTGAAAAAATATGCGACGGGCAAGGAAGCGGATGAACACTACGAGCTGAAGCGGATGGTGAATGAGATTCTCTATTCGTTCTTCCCGAGTGTGGCAATGATTCACGATTATGATTTGACGGCGGAGGAGATGCATGAGTATTTCCGTGCGGAGGGCATTAAGAGTATGCTTTACTATCCGCTGACTTCGCAGGGAGAATTTCAGGGCGCTATCGTGTTTGAAAACCACGAGGACGTGCAGATGGAGCTCTCAAAGAGCGAGATGGAGGAAATCCGTTCCCTGTTCCGTCTGATGGAAGCACATATTCTCCAGATTGGTCTGATGGACAGACTGCAGAATTTCGTGGCGCAGGTCGCTGTCTTTGACAATATGGACAGTTTTGTTTATGTGGTGAATCCGGATAACCACGAAATCAGTTTTATCAATAAAAAGGTGCTGGTGGAGTCGCCGGATGTGAAGATTGGCGATACCTGCTACAAGGCACTGCAGAACAGGGATACGCCGTGTGAGAACTGTATCCTGCGTAATCTGGACAAGAATGACCCGCACTGCAGATGCACGGAAGAGATATTCAATTACTCCTTAAGAAGCTGGACGAGAAGCAGCGCAAGCTGGCTGGAGTGCAGAGAGGAGAACGGTCTGGCGCTCATAAACAGCTTTGATATATCGGAGTACTTCATGGGGTAACAGTCCAGCCGGAACTGTTATGAAAAGGTCAGAAAAAATTTACAAATATCTGGATTTTTTTCCGCTGATATGAGACAATGGAAATGGCGGTTATGACAGGCATTTCAGCCTGTTAGCAAATAATTATTACATAATCGAAAGGAGTTATCACATGATCTATTCAAAAGAAGTGGAAGAAATGTGTACAGTGGCACAGGGCGTTCATCATGGCTGTGCTCCTATCCCCG
>CAJUMV010000055.1 GCA_910587715.1 uncultured Lachnospiraceae bacterium
AGGATTTCTTCCTTGTTTGGAATCAAGATTGCGAACTTGTTTCGCAATTACCTATCTGGCATTACAGGAAACCGGATGGACGGTTGACGACAGCCTGAGAACCGCAGAAGCGGAAGCCTGTGCCGGGAAATATCAGTTCAGTGTGGATGGGAAAGATATTTATTCCTTTCTCATGAGCGAAGTCGCGCCAACGGCAAATATTCTCTTTTCCTTTGACCGCAGGAAGCGAAGGGTAAGCTTTTGCTCCTATCCGCATATCGGGAAGGACACTGGCATCTGTATCGGTCTGCGCAATCTGGCAAGCCGGATTCAGATCGAATCCACCACAGATGCGGCGCTTATCACCGCATACCGTCCAACCTGTGACAGCAGCGCGGGTATCGAATACGTCAATTTCGGCGATCCCTTCCTGTACAATCTGGATTACTTTGCAGACACACACAATGAATATGGAGATTACCGGTACGTCACCGAAAGTTTCCACGACGAATATACGGCATGGAAAAAGCTGCGGGAAGATCGGCGGCCGGATTACATCGCCCTGACAAAAGCATACAACAAGGCCCTGCTCGCTGTCAGCGAACTGCAAAACCGTCTTCCCAACGACGGCTGCAGCATCGACTACAAAACTTACAAGGCGGACGAACTTGCATTCTCCTTAAACGCCTATGAAAAGGCGCTGACCGCGCTGATCACCCTGTACAAAAAAGAGTATCCCGATCTCTATACCGATCCCGGCTCTGAACTGGACGAAGCGCACCTGCGCACCACCATGTACTGGCACGATTACTGCGCTTACAAATATCAGATCATTCCCTCTGTTCTGGAGGCAATGAAAATCTGGTACGAGACGGACGCTTCGGGCAATCTCGTGAAAGATGATGAGGGAAGCTACGTTGTATGCGAAAACGGGAATCCGGCTTACGCGGGAAATCCCGCCATGGTAAAGCCCGTAAACGCTTTTCTGTACGAGTTTGATCTGTACGGTCTGGAAGAACTGCTGGCAAAAAAGAAAGCGTGGATGGAATGCGTCAATCTCTTATACCGGGACGGCTTTATCGCCTCCGGTACAAAGGAAACGCCGGAAACATACCTGACTCCTGACGAAACCGGATGGGAAATGCTGACAGACAGCCAGAAAGCGCAGTTTACCACCATCACCGCATTCAAAGACACACTGGAGAGCTATCTCGACTACATGTCCTTTGAACCCCGCGGCAACGCTGTCACCGGCACAACCTGCAAAGGCATTGTCCGTCTGTGCGAGGACGCCATTTCCACGAGGCAGGAAGAAATCAATTCCCTGCAGGAACAACTCGACTCCATCGGCGCGAAGCGGAACGCTCTCTCCTCCTCCGTTCTCCCGGAAAACCATTTCAGCTCAGAGAATCTGAAACTCTTCCGCCTGCTTATCCACGAGGCGGACTACAGCAACAAAAATATCGTGACCACGAATCTGGATGATGTCCTGACCATGATCGACATAGCCGAAGAACTCTATCAGGATGCCAAAACGCATCTGGATATCGTGTCGCGTCCGCAGTACGCGTTCCGCACCACTATCGACAATCTCTTTGCTCTGGAAGAATTTGCACCGCTGTAGGAAGACTTTGCCATCGGCAATTTCATCCGCCTGCTGCCCGATTTGTTCCGCGACGACGCTGTAAAACTGCGGCTCATATCCATCGAGTCAAACCCGCTTCTCGATACCGGAGATATCTCCGTGGAGTTTTCCACCATGACGAGGTCCCTGTCAGACGTCAACGATCTGACTTTTCTCTTCGGCGAGGGCGCTTCCGGCTCTTCCCGTTCTTCCGGATCCGCATCCGGCAGCGGCGGCGCCTACGGCAAAAACGACGCAGAAATCCAGATTGCCAACAATATGTTAAACGCCCTGTTAAAGTCGGAGACCTTCGGCACACAGGTATCCGACGCGATTCTGGACAGCATCCGTGCCAATAAAGGAAACTTCGGAAAGCTGCTGGCGCACAGCGGGATTTTTGACTCTCTGGAGAGCGGACAGATCAAGATTAACGGCGACTGCCTGACAAATGCGGTGAAATCCAACAACTATAACGGTACTCCCGACGCCCCCTTCGCCAACACAAACGGAACCATTATCGACCTGATGAACGGCGATTTTAACTTCGGCGGCGGAAAACTCAGGCTGAACGACGGCGACCTTCTGGTAGAGGGCGACGTGATTGCCGACAGTCTGGTCGCCAACCAATCCGGAACGATCGCCGGCTGGAAATTCGATGAGACAGGTTTTTATAAAATCGGTGAAAACGGCGAGAAGCAAATGGTACTCGGGGATGAGGGGATTTCCGCCGGGGAGAATTTTTCTGTAAAGCAGGACGGAAAGTGCGCGATCAAGGATATCGACCGACTCGATATCGGTCCCATCCATCTGGATAAGGATTCCGCCGTAGCAATCGATAAAAACGCGATATCCTCTCTGGGAACCGATCAGAACAAAAAATGCGGTCTGAATTACACGCTCGATACAGAAGGGTTTCACATTTATAATGGGGATAATTCTGCGGCGTCTGCCGAAACCTTTGCGAACTTGCAGTTTCAGTCGCTGGGAACCGGCGGTTTCTTAAAATTGGGGAAACGATTCCAGTCGCATACGGAATCCTCCTTCTCATATAGCGACGATAAGGCAGACTGTACATGTATCGTTGACAGTATGGGAATCCACGGGACAAGCAAAACGTCTACTCATGTCGGACAGATCTACCATCTCATGGATGAAAACCAAAACCATACAATGGATGCCAATAATACCTCTGTTGACGCTATCCAGGAATTTTTACCCTCGAAATCTTTCCCGGATAACTTTAACCCGTTTTATGTTCTAAAGACCGATGCAACGCTAATCCTTCCCGGCACAGATGAGAATGCAGATTTTCCCAATTATAGTAACGCCACATCCTTTGAAGGCTTTGAAAGCGATGATACTGTCATAAAGAACATATTTGAGTATGGGAAAAATATTATAAATACATTCCTGCTGTCACAAACCAGCAGCTCCGGTTCCCAGCTTCGCATTTCGGACACCGGCATGATCTACACCTATGCAAGCTCGTCTGAAAAATATAAATACGATATCAAAGAGCAAATCGCAGAATCTCTTGATCCCCGCAAACTTTACAATCTGCCAGTCATCCAGTTTAAGTACAAGGAAGGATATTTAAACGAAAAGGATGAGCGCTGCGGCAAAGACATCATCGGCTTCCTCGCCGAAGACGTCTATGAGACCTACCCCATCGCCTGCAACTTAAAAGACGGCGAACCCGAAGTGCCGGAGTACAACATGCTGATCGCTCCCATGTTAAAGCTGATTCAGGAACAGCATGAGGAGATCGAGAAGCTAAAACAACGCATTACCATTTTAGAGCAGAAAGCATAACGCTTCTGCTCTCCATTACATGAAAAAGGAGGAACACCATGGAACTATTAAGTAAAGATATCACCCTCGGCTTCTACAACGACACAGGCATCATCAATCTGCCTGTGTCACAGTATGATGCCGGGCGGATCATCTCGATTGGCTTTACCAACGATGGAAAACGCTTTTCCATACCCGAAAACACTTCCGTCTTTTTGAAAGCGATAAAACCCGACGGAAAACAGATCAACACCGACGAGTGGTGCCGCATACAGGAAAACCGCGTCAATATTGAGCTGTCCAAACAGCTCACCGCCGTTCCCGGCACCGTAAAATGCGAGCTTATATTGAGCGACAGCACCGGAAAGCAGTACACCTCCAGCCGCTTTCACATTGTGGTCGGCAAATCCGTCCACAACGATGAAAACCTGCTCTCCACCGATACCTACAAAAATATCATTGATCTTCTTCTGGATCTGGATGCCCTGAAAAAAGATCTCGTATTCAAGAAGGAAAAGGATCAGCCGGACGGCGTGCCGTCCCTGGATGAACATGCAAAGATTCCACGGCATGAACTGTACGAAGCAAATCTGGAGCAGTCCGGCGTCGTCAGACTGGTTGACTCCACAGAAAGCAGCTCCATCACAGATGCCGCCACCCCCAATTCCGTGAAGATGGTTCGTGACGCCCTGTCAAGTCACACTTCCCATACAGAAAATCCCCATGCGGTTACCAAAGCACAGGTCGGTCTGGGAAGCGCGGACAATACTGCCGATAAGGACAAGCCCGTATCCACGGCGCAGCGTGAAGCGATCGACGCATCCCTTCTGGAGGCAAAAGCATACACCGACGTCCACACGGAAAACGGAGATATTCATGTATCTACAGCGGATAAAAATCTATGGAATCAAACCACGGAATCATTGTACGGTGAAATCACGAGAGCAACGGAAAAAGAAACCGAAATCGCTGACAGCCTGGCAAAAGAAGTTGCCCGGCTGGATGAAATCACATCCCGGGTCACATACGGAATCTGCAGCACCGACGCGGAAACCGCCGCCAAAACAGTTGCCTGCGCCGGCTTTCGTTTCGTAGAAGGCGCGGAGATCACAGTAAAATTCACCGTCACCAACATAGCCGCCGACCCCACCCTCAATGTAAATGATACGGGCGAGCGGCCCATTTATTATAAAGGCAGTCCCATCTTCGCCCGATATCTGTCCGCCGACGGCACCTATACCTTCCGCTATAACGGCGCACAGTATGAGTTAGTCGGAGATATCAGCGCGGAGACAGGAAGCGGTGCCGTGTCCGTCGAGGAAATCGGCATTCTGGAAAACCTTCAGACAGAAGACAGAACAAATCTGGTAGCCGCCATCAACAGCTTGACTCTCTCCTGCGATGAAATGGAACATACGATTCAGGCAACCAGGGACTGGACAGAAAATCTGTTAGAGAGCCACTTCCATGAACTCGATCCTGACAGCTTACTTCGAAAAACGGGAGATGCAGGAAAAACCACCGTATCATTTACGCCCGCATCCTCCAGATCGCTTCCTGTTTCCGATGAAAATATGGAAGTCATCCTTGGCAAGGTCAATACATACCTCGCCGATTTGAAAAATGTGGCATTTAGCGGAGCATACGCCGATCTGAGCGGCAGACCAAGTATTATCAGCAGCTACCCATCTCTTTCCTACAAACCCATATCGCAGTTCAGCCTCCGCTCCGCCGCCGTATCCGGCGTAGCAAAATATGAGATAACCCGGCTGTTTTCGGGTTCAAGAAGCTATCTGCTTTCCAACACAAGCCATGCCGCCACATCCGATTCAACCAACCTGATTTACAAGTTCAGCGATACAACGCTGACGGACTCTTATCCACACGCAAGAAATACCAGCGGATACAGTTCCAGCAGTGATATTTCAGCCTATCCGATCAACAAAAACTGGATTAATTATGCCATACTTATCATCGGAACAGGGGGCGCCGCCACAGCATCCGCACAGAGCGCGAACGATTATTCAGCGGCAAGATTGTTGGTCGGCAAAGCCAATTCTTATGCAAACAACAATACCTCCAACTGGAACGGCTACACGGTTCATAACTGCAGTTTGGGAAGCAACGGCGGCAAAACGTCCAGATGGAGTATCGCAGTGACGGCAGGCACAACCTCTGTAAAGCCGGCTGTTTATATCCAGATCCCGAAAGGCTCATGGGCTATGGTGAGCTGCTTTCTGCTGCCTCTGGGAGCGGGTGTTCCGAGTATACCGACATTTGATTCTACCAGAACATCAAGCTACGGCAGAGGAACCATCTATTCATGCAGAGGTGTGGAAACAAAATCCTATTGCTAATACAAGGAGGCAACTATCATGTTCAAAATGTACTATAACGACACAGACACTTCCGTGGAAATATTCGGATTTATGGACACGGACGACGGGAGGATCATTATTCTCTGCGAATCCCCCGCCGAAAACAATTCCGGCTTCCAAATCTTCGAGGAAACAGATGCCGAAAAACATCTCTTATTTGACGGTTCCGCCTATAAATACCGTTGGGATGTACTGACAAAAAACCGACCGTCGGATGAAATCTGGTATACGAACATCCCCGGTTATCTGCAGACGGAACCCTGGCCTGTTCACCCTGACCCTGACGATGCGATCATTTTAGAAGATCCCCTCAGCGCGCAGGAATTAACCGAAGCCATAGCCGACCTCATGTGCGAAGTCAGCATGATGCAGCTTAACATTTAACCGAAAGAAAGGAGGCACTCACATGGCGTACAGAATCTTAAAGAGCCTGATCTCAGCCGGCGCAAAATCCGGCGCGGAACTCACCGAGATGGCCGATGTTTATTACGGCGCGGGCAGACTGACAACCGAAGAATACTGCGACATCCTTGAGCGGATCAATACCATGGCAGACTAATTCTTCCCATTCAATAAGCCGCTGCACAGCGGATGAAATATCATCCGGCTGGCAGCGGCTTAGATTATTACAGAGGAACTCACCCAAACTTCGCAATATCATAAGTGAGCGTAATATCCTTCTCCCCATAAAGTTTAAAATAATTCTGCACGATACGGTCCGTCACCACGCGCACATTCTCCCGCTCCGTGCCAAGGAGCACCACGAGAAACTGCGAGCTGCTGTACCTTGCGCCCACATCCACGCCGCGCAAGGATTTGCAGATCGCCTGCTCCATGCACTGCATGGCGGTCTCCATGCGCTCGAGCTTGACCTCGCTACCGTTGGAGGAGAACAGGGTAAAGAGCAGAAGCTGCGTCTCCTTCTTGCTGCGCGCCGACATATGTTTCACGAAGTCGTACACATGGTTGAACTCGTCATAATCCACCTGGAACGCACCCTGATAAGTTTCCCGATTTTTGATGGCGTCCATAATCTTATCCAAATCGCTCTGGGACTGCTCGGGCGTCCGCAGAATACCGGACCTCTGGAAGAACCCGTAATGGTTCCCCCTGCTCTGTTTTACAAGATAGAGCGCCTTATCAGCCCTTCTGTAAAGCTCCTCAAACTCTCTTCCGTCCATCCCGGAGATACTGATGCCGACCGAAAGCTCCGCGTCCTTAAGCACCTCTACCTCATCCTGCTTTTTGCGGAAAGCCTCCAAAAGCTCTTCCACCTTCTGCGTAACGACTTCCTCGTCCGTGATGCCCGCCAGATAATACAAAAACTCATCCCCGCCGGTCCGGCAGACAATCTCGTTTCCGCATACATCCCGCAGCACGTCTGCGACTACCTTCAGGGCATAATCTCCCATCAGATGACCGTGCACGTCATTAATGTGACGGAAATGATCCAAATCAATCAGCATTAAGGCGCCGCCTTCCGCGCGCAGGCTTAGGGAAATATCGTGCTCTCCCTTCTGCCTGCTTAAAAGCCCCGTCAGATAATCAACAGGTGATTCCAAAATATCCTCATTGCCCATGGTGATGCCCATGATCTTGCCGCTGTCGAAAATCGGCGTAGCCAGATCCTCCTCCGGCATCCACATTTTTTCCAGCGCGCCCTCTTTGATCAAATCCACAAAAATATCAACCAGCTCAGGATCCCACTGACTCCCTTTTCCCTTCTCAAGCTCCTTCATGACCACATCGTCATTCAGCCGCCTGCGGTAAACGCGGTTGCTGGTCATGGCGTCATAGGAATCCACCAGACCAATCACACGCGCCACGAGCGGAATGCTCTCTCCCTTTAACCCTTCCGGATATCCCCTGCCATCGTAGCGCTCATGGTGATATTTCGCACCCACATTGACATTGGGAAACATCTTAAAATCATTTAAAATCTCAGCGCCCACAAGGGTATGCCCCTTAATCAGCCGAAATTCCACATCCGTCAGCTTAAAGGGTTTGTTGAGCACGGCATCGGGCACACCGATTTTACCCACATCATGCAGCATCGCCACATAATAAATATTCTGAATGTCCTCCTCAGACCAGCCCAAACGCTGTGCCAGGAGTTCAGAGTACGCTGCCACCCGCATGGAGTGTCCTTTGGTATAGTCATCCTTCGCATCCACCGTATTAGCGACCGTCATGATTGCCTGAATCGTGATGCGCTCCATCTCCTTCGTCTTTTCATCCAGTCTGCGCTGCAAATCCTTCCGATAACCGTCCAGCTCCAGCGTGCTTCTGATCCGGCTGAGCATGATATTCGGCTCAAAGGGCTTGGCAATATAATCGTTTGCGCCCACACGGAAACACTCGATCTCTGTCTCCGCGCTGCGGTCAGCCGTCAGAAAGATAACAGGAATCTTCTTCCAGCGCGTATCCTTCTGCAGCTTTTCCATCACCTCAAAACCGCCTATTTCCGGCATATTGATATCCAGAAGAATCAAATCCGGCGTATGCCGCTCCAGATACTTAAACGCCTGCTTTCCCGAATTTACGGCTACCGCCTTATACTTCCCCTCGAGCAGTTTTTGCGCGGTTGACAGTGTTAATCTGTCATCATCGACAATCAAGATTATTTTTTTCATTTGTCCCCCATATTAACTATGTAATATCAAATAGCTATATACTTCTTTATTATACGCGCACCAGAGACAAAATGCAAACATTAGCTGTCCCGGCTCATCTCCTTTTTCAGCCGCCGCATGATTTTTTTCTCCAGTCTGGAAATATAGGACTGCGAAATACCGAGCAGTTCCGCTACCTCCTTCTGGGTCAGCTCCTTTCCTTCCGCGTTCCCGATGCCGAAGCGCAGGCGGATGATCGTCTGCTCCCGCTCAGACAATTTCGCAATCGCCCGAATCAGAAGCTTTCTCTCCACCTCATCCTCCAGATTTTTGTAAATCACGTCCTCATCCGTCCCGAGAATATCCGAGAGCAGAAGCTCATTGCCATCCCAGTCCACATTCAGCGGCTCGTCAATGGAAACCTCCATCCGATGCTTGTTATTTCTTCTTAAGTACATCAGAATTTCATTCTCGATACAGCGTGAAGCGTAGGTCGCCAGCTTAATGTTCTTTCCCGGATTAAAGGTGTTGATGGACTTGATCAGCCCGATGGTTCCGATGGAGATCAAATCCTCCACACCCACGCCCGTGTTGTCAAACTTTTTCGCAATGTACACCACCAATCTTAAGTTATGCTCTATCAGAATCGACTTTGCCTCGTCCTCATATTCCGTTCCCAGATCGCCGATGATCTCATTCTCCCTTTCACTCTCGAGAGGGGGCGGGAGCACCTCTGCCCCTCCTATGTAATGAATGTCTCCCTGTCTGGTCATCAGGAATTTCTGATCCCTGTGCACCATCTTAAACTGAATCTTACCGGGAATTGCCACTTTCAAAACCATCTTTTTTCCTCCTAGTTTTCTAATAACCCGGGGTGTAATATCATCTGGTATTCACTGTCCTTTGATATACCCGTATCACAAACCGCTACGATGACATGTTCTCTTTTGAGCAACCCGCCCGCTTCCTCGATGAACAGCTCCGGCAGCTCATAGGCGGAAAGAATCCCGTTCTGTTTCCCTACACTCCTGTACGGAACCGCATGAAACTTTTCCTGCGCCAGACAGGACGCCATACAGCGGGCGATTTTCCCACTGATTACGCTCACAGGTGCGCCGCTTATCGGATCTGTCAGATGATTTCCCGTATCTACCAGAGCGCTTATGCGAATTTCCTGCCTAAGCGCCGGCACATAGACACGCACCGTCCGCAGATTATCCTCCCGCCGTCTAAACAGCCTTCGCAAAACGGCACGCATCAGCAGATAGGTCAGCACGCCCGCCGACAGGGTTAAGAAAAGACCTCCTCCCCCCTTCATAACGACTCTTAAGCGATTGAGAATCCCTATCATACCGCCGCCTAAAAAAAAGCCGGCGGCAGCCATCAGGATAGACGCTCTGAAAAGACTGCGCACACCGTGTATCTGATAGGTGAGACACATCATACACATACTGACAGGCAGCGAGCTGAATAAAAGCCTGGCTCCCACCGTGAATACCGGCAGCATCAGACATACGCAGCTCATCCCGGCTCCCACTGCCGCTCCCAGCCAAAGCCTGCGGCGCGTGGCAGTACGCCGCATAATTTGTCCGGCAAGGGACAGCAGATACAAATCCGTCGTCATCTGCAGGATGAAAACACTGTCAATATATAATTTGTAATACACATTCCACCTCCGTATTTCCTTTTCATTATAGGAAATACCGGGCGCATATTCTGTCGCAATCGCAGAGCATTTCCCCTATTTTTCCAGACAGATAACAACAAATAGAAACAAAATACCACAGGATATTCTCCTGTGGTATGTAAGGTTGTCCTCTGCCTTTATTCGTTCTATTTTCGTAAGAAGCTCGGGATGTCTAACGATTTCTCCTCCACGGAGCTCTTGATATCGTTGGTCTTCTGAATCCCGATGGGCTTAAGACCTGCCTGTGCCTTAGCCTGTCCGCCCTGTCCCGCAACCGGCGGCTTCAAGCCCATATTTGCCGCCGCAAATGCGCTTAAACCTGTGCCAGAACCTACCGCGCTCTTTCCCTGCAGGGAAGTGGGGGTTATGTATCCGCTCTTAAAGCCGAGTCCTGCACCCTGTCTTGCCGCCTTCTCCTCAATACCCGTCGCGATAATGGTAACGTTACAGGTGTCTGTCATGCTGGAATCATACATCGCGCCGAAGATGATATTCACCTCGTCGCCCGTGAGGTTCCTCACATAATCGGAAGCATCGGAAGCATCCGCGAGAGAAATATCTCCGGATACGTTGATGATCACATGAGTCGCCCCGGTAATCGTCGTCTCAAGCAGCGGGCTTTCCACCGCCATCTTTGCAGCTTCCGCCGCTTTGTCATCGCCCTTTCCGGTGCCGATGCCGATATGGGCAATGCCCTTGTCCTTCATAACGGTCTGCACATCCGCGAAATCCAGATTGATGATGGCAGGCATGTTGATCAAATCCGTAATGCCCTGCACCGCCTGCTGCAGCACTTCATCCGCCTTTTTCAGTGCCTCCGGCATAGTGGTACGCCTATCCACAATCTCCAGAAGCTTGTCATTCGGAATCACAATCAGCGTATCTACATTATCTTTAATCTTCTCAATCCCGGCAAGCGCATTGGTCATACGAGCCTTCGCTTCAAAACGGAAAGGCTTCGTCACCACGCCGACGGTCAGGATTCCCATATCCTTCGCAAGTTTCGCCACCACGGGAGCCGCGCCCGTTCCGGTGCCGCCGCCCATGCCGCAGGTGACAAACACCATGTCCGCTCCCTTTAAAGCCTGCGCGACCTCCTCGGAGCTTTCCTCCGCCGCCTTCTCGCCGATTTCCGGCTTCGCGCCTGCGCCAAGCCCCTTGGTCAGCTTTTCTCCAATCTGTAACAGTCTGGTCGCCCTGCAAAGCTGCAAAGCCTGTTTATCCGTATTAATCCCGATAAACTCCACACCATCTATCTCTTCATCTATCATTCTATTAACAGCGTTATTGCCCGCGCCGCCGACACCGACAACGATAATCTTCGCAGCGGACTCCGCTTCATTCGACTTAATCTCCAGCAAGGTGATTCCTCCTTCTACTTCCACATACTCCATGCACAATCATATACTTTATCATATAATTATTTTCCGAACTTCGCAACCCATTTTTTTGTTTTTGTCTCGTTTGCGTCAATTTTTCCATACTACTTCTCACGCTAATCTTGTTCAAAGCTGTATGTTTTCGTGTCTTCACTGTATTCCCGCATATCTAAAGTACCACTTTTTCCCAACAAATCCGGCAGAATATACTGCAGCTTCATAATCTTTTCATCGATATCCTTATTTTCCCCCAGTGCAATCTTCGCTTCCCCAAAATACAGCGTCACCTCATAGGCGCTGTTAAAATAAATTTTGTCCGCCGTAAGGGAATACTTGGAAAGCTGCTGGGTGATATTCAAAATCTCGTCGAACAGCTCCGGCTTGTCCACCGGCAGAGGCTCATGCAGGATTACATGGTCAAAGGAAAGCCCTGTCACCTGCGGAATCCCGGCGGTTTCTTCCTGAGAAGTCTCCACCACAATACCGTCCTTGTCAAAATACACATAACGCCCCAGATATCTGACATAGCCCGCCAGCGCTTTCTCGTACACCGTAATCCGGATCGTATCCTTCGCCTCGATATCCACATCCATCATCTCGATAAAGGGAATACCCTCAATTCCCTTATCACGGTATTTCAGGGAGAGAAGCAGGGAATTATCCCCGAATCTTCCCCCCATAACCATCTCCATAATCTCTTCATTCGTATAGTGAATGCTGCCGTCCACATGAACCGTCGTCACTTTATAATTATTGATAATGTAGAGAAACCCGCCGGTCAAAAGAAAGAGAAGGGAGAAAAGAACCGCCAGCACGATCCCCACCCGTCTCGCTTTGCCGAAACGAAGCTTCTCCGGCTTTTCCGCGCGCTTCCGAATCCTCCGTTTCTTCTTTTTCGGCTCCTCCACATCCCCATTCTTAATCAGCCGCAGATTCGGATTCGTCTTTTTTTTCTTCTTAACGGTTTTCTCATTACTCATCCACAGTCCTCATCTCTCGGAGAATGCTGCTTTTAGGCTAATTCTATCTCCGCGCCCAGCTCCCGCAGGCTTCGCGTAATATCCTCATAACCCCTGTCAATAAAATGGCGGTTTGTCACAATCCCCGTGCCCTCCGCCGCCAGCGCAGCCACAACAAGCGCCGCACCGCCCCGAAGCTCCTGTGCTTCCACAATGGTGTTGTGAAGCGGTCTGTCTCCGCGGATGCTCGCGCGGTTTCCTTCCACCCGGATGTCCGCTCCCATCTTCACAAGCTCGGGCACGACCCGGAACCGATTCTCGAAAACCGTCTCCTCAATCTGTCCGCCCTGTCCCGAAAAAGCCATAGTCGCCATGAAAAGGGACTGTAAATCCGTAGGGAAGCCCGGATAAACCTCCGTCACCAGCGCTTTCCCAAGTCCTCTGCAGGCGCGCCCCTCCACGAGCAGTCCATCGGTCGTCCGCGTCAGACGCGTACCCATTTTCTCCGCACAGACAAGCACGCTCTCCATCTGGCTGCAGGGCGCATCCTCCAGAAAGACACGACCGCCCGCGCACATACACGCCGTCAGATAAGTGCCCGCCACAATCCGGTCAGCCGGTACAAGGAATCGCACGGGATGGAGTTTTTTCACGCCCTCAATCACCAGCCGGTCTGTCCCCACGCCGCTTATCTTACCGCCCGCGCTTATCAGGAATTCACATAAAGCCTGTATCTCCGGCTCTCTTGCCGCCGGATGAATGATTGTCTCGCCCTCCGAAAGAACCGCCGCCAGAATCAGATTTTCCGTCACGCCCACGCTGACAAAGGGCAGCTCATGTACCGCGCCGTGAAGCCGCACCGCCCTGGCGCAGAACTCCTCCGGTCCCTCCGCAATCTCCACGCCCATGCGCCGCAGCGCCTGTAAATGCTGGTCTATCGGTCTTTTCCCAATCACGCAGCCGCCCGGATATTCCATGCTGACCTCGCCCATCCGTGCCAGCAGCGCCCCGAGCAGCATGATCGAGGAGCGCATCACGCCCACGGAATCCGCAGGCATATCACACTCGGCAATCCCTTTCGTATCGATGTAGAGCACATCCGCCTTTCTGTTTACCACACAGCCCAGACTTTGCAGCAGCCGCAGCATATGGTATACATCCGAAATATCCGGACAGTTTGCTATCTCGCAGGTGCCGTCTATCAAAAGTGTCGCCGCCAGAATCGGCAGCGAAGCATTTTTCGAGCCTTGTACCTTCGTCTGTCCCGAAAGACAGTTTCCACCATAGATACGAACAGCGTCCATAAATTTACTCCCGTTTCTATTTATGACCTATTCTATCTATATGGATTTTCGACAAAAAATTATCTTGTCCTTACAAATCTTTTAGCCTGATTCCTTTCGCCACACTTAACGTTATCCCTATTTCAATCAGAAGGAACATGACAGAAGATCCTCCGTAACTGATAAAAGGCAGGGAAATGCCGGTATTGGGAATCGTATTTGTGACCACGGCGATATTTAAAATAACCTGAACGGCGATATGCCCCATCACGCCCACCACCAGAAGCGCACCGTAAAGGTCAGGCGCATTGTTGGCGATGATCATCAGCCGCCAGATCAGCATCAGGAACATGATAATAACGGCAATCCCGCCAAAAAGCCCGAGCTCCTCACAGATAATGGAAAAAATCATATCATTCTGCGCTTCCGGCAGAAATCCTCTCTTCTGCATACTCTGTCCGAGCCCCTTGCCGAGCACGCCGCCGCTGCCGATGGCATAGAGCGCCTGCAGCGTCTGGAACCCGGTATCGCTGGAGTAAGCCTCCGGGTCCAGCCATGCTAATATCCGGACACCTCTGAAATCCAGGTCATCCACATGAGCCTGCGCCGTCTGCACCACATAAAAGACCATTGCCGCCGCCACAGCCAATGCGATTACGCCCAGCAGAAAAAACCGCTTATAGTCCGGACATGACACGAACAGCATCAACGCCGCAATCGCCATAATGATAATCGCCGAGCTCAGGTTGGTGGTGATCACATAAATCAATCCTGCCACAATTCCGGCAAGCCCCAGCACGATCGCAAATCCCTTGTTGCTCTGTATGCCTTTCCCCAGCTTACAGATAAAGCTCGCCAGAAACAAAATCATTCCCAGCTTCGCCACTTCCGCCACCTGCAGGGAAATACCCGCTATGTAAAGCCATCTGGTCGCGCCGCCGGAGGTATGACCGAAGGGAATGATCAGAAAAATCAGCACGATAGAACCAAGGTACGCCAAAAGCGCAAACCTTTCCCAGAAATGATAAGGAATATTCGCCACCACCATCATCGCCACCAGTCCCAGGATGGAAGCAAAAAGCTGTTGCCGCAAATAACTTGTGGAATCTCCCAGCTCCAGATTTGCTTCATAGGAGCTTGAGGAAAACACCATGACCATACCGAAGCCCACGAGAAAAAGCACGATAAACAGCAGGCTGTAATCCATAAAGCTCTCGCCTTTTTGTTGTCCCCTGCGGGAAACGTTTCTCTGTGCCACCTTTTAGCTCTCCTCCATCTGATTGACCATGTCCTTAAACATCTGTCCCCTGACCTCGTAGTTCGGGAACATCCCCCAGCTCGCACAGGCGGGAGACAGTAAAACCGCATCCCCGGGCTCCGCTTTCGCTGCGCACACCGCAAAAGCCTCCTCAAAGGTGTCCGCCAGCACGATATCGGAAAACCCGTGCGCTCTCGCACATGCCGCTATCTTTTCCCGCGTCTGTCCGATCAACACGAGACATTTCACCTTGCCGTCGAACGCCTCAATCCACTCGTCATACTCGCTCTGCTTATCATAGCCGCCGCCAATTAGCACCGTGGGGCGCTCCATCGCCCGGATGCCCTGAATCGCAGCGTCGGGATTCGTCCCCTTGGAATCATTATAATAATCCACGCCGCGCTTCGCCGCCACAAACTCAATCCTGTGCTCCACCGGCGCGAACGTTCTGATGACCGACAGAATTTCTTCCATCGGCACGCCGCAGGCGGTGGCAACCGCCATGGCAGCCATCACATTCTCCACGTTGCAGATGCCTACCAGCCTCATATCATGGATATTCATAAGCGCTTCGCTCACACCGTTCTCTGCGCGGAAGATTTCCTCCCCTTCCAGATAAAAGCCGTCCTCTAACTTTCTCTGTGAGGAAAACCATACCACCCACGCCGGACAGCGCTCCCCAAAGGCTCTCGTATAGCTGTTTTCATAGTTCAGTACACAAGTATCTTCCTTCGTCTGGTTCCTGCATACCGCTTCCTTCGCCGCCGCGTAATTCTCCATGGTGTGATGACGGTTCAGATGGTCCGGTGTGATGTTTAAGATTGCAGAAACCTTCGGTCTGAACCTCTCTATCGTCTCCAACTGGAAGCTGCTGATTTCCGCCACCGTCACGGTCTCCTCCGTGGCATCCAGGGCAGTCAGCGTGTAGGGATTCCCGATATTTCCCACCACGTCCACATCCTTACAGTGCGCCGCCATAATCGCTCCCACAAGCGAGGTGGTCGTCGTCTTGCCATTCGTCCCCGTGATGGCGATGACCGTGCCCTTCCCCAGCTCATAGGCGAGTTCAATCTCCCCCCATATCTTCACGCCCCGATTCCGGAAATCTTCCACAAAAGCCGTGTCCGTCGGTACGCCCGGGCTTAAAACGACCAACTCCACCGCCGCTTTCTGTTCTTCCGGCAGCGTGCCGATGACAATCTCTACATCGACGCCGGACGGCAGCTTCTTTTTCACCTCTTCTGCCTTCAGCTTCTCGTTTTCATCAAACAATATGGGTTCCGCTCCCGCATGATGTAAAGCCTGCACGGCACCGATGCCGCTTAAGCCCGAGCCGACCACAAGCACTTTCTTTCCCTGCAAGTTCATATCATTCTCCCTCATTCCAATCAAACGCCCATTAACGCCACCAGACAAAGCAGCGCCGTCACGATCGAAAATACGGCAACCACCCGCGTCTCCGACCACCCGCACAGCTCAAAGTGGTGATGAATCGGCGCCATCTTAAAGATGCGTTTGCCGCCCGTCAGTTTAAAATACGTCACCTGCATCATAACAGACAGTACCTCAATGACATAAATAAATCCCACAATCACGATAAAGAGCGGCATCTGCATCATATACGCCGCCGCCGCCACGAAACCGCCGAGGGCAAGCGAACCGGTGTCTCCCATAAACACGCTTGCCGGATGCACGTTAAAGAGCAGGAAGCCCAAAAGCGCGCCCACCACCGCGCAGGTAATCGGCTCGATGCCGCTGTCCGTCCCAATCGCCACCACCGTGAAGAAGGTCGCCACCAGCACGGTCACGGAGCTTGCCAGTCCGTCCAGTCCGTCCGTGAAGTTCGTGCCGTTCACCGTCCCGATGACTACCACAAACAGAAACGGAATGTTCATCCAACCGAAATCCAGATAAACGCCGTCGAGAAAGGGCACCTTCATCGCCAGCGAAACGTCCGTATACCGCTGCAGATAAAATACAAAAACACCTGTTACTAAAAACTGCAGGGCAAATTTCTGCCACGCCCGCAGTCCCATCGAACGCTTTAGAACTACTTTGATATAGTCATCCAAAAAGCCTACCAGCCCGAAACCAAGCGTGAGAAACAACACCGGGATAATCTTGGGATAGTCCCGCACAAAAAGAAGGGACGCTGCAACCACGCTGACCAGAATCAGGATGCCCCCCATAGTAGGCGTTCCGTTTTTTTTCAAATGGCTCTCCGGTCCTTCTGTCCGCTCCGTCTGCCCCACTTTCAGCCTGCGCAGAAAGGGAATCACCACCGGTCCCAGAAACACGCTGATCGCAAAAGATACCAATACCGAAATTAAAATAACACTGTTCATGCTTCTCTCCCGCTCCTTATCACCAGTCCATTACTTATCAGTATAGCTCTTTTCATCCAAATAGGGAAGGATATTCTCAAAAAGCTGCCTCACCACCGGCGCGGCAATCTGTCCGCCGTAGTAAGTCCCTTTCGGATTATGGATAACGGCAAGCGCCAGAACCTGCGGATTATCCGCCGGCGCAAAGCCAAGGAAGGAGGCGATATACTTGCCGCTCCCGCGGGGAAGCGTCTGGCTGGTCGCCGTCTTTCCGCCCACCCGGTAGCCTTCCACCGCGCCGTTTCTGCCGCTGCCGTCCGCCACCACCTGCTCTAAGATGTAGCGCATCGTCTCGGAAGTCTCGTCAGACACCACATGCTCCCTTACAGGATAGGTAAACGACTGGCTGTCGCTCCCGTCCGACGTCACCGCCCGCACCGCAAAGTGGGGCGTAACACGCCTGCCGCCGTTGACGATGGATGCCGCCGTGGTAGCAAGCTGAATCGGCGTAATCTGAAAGGACTGTCCGAAGGAAATGGTGGCAAGCTCCACAGGCCCGATGTTTTCCATCTTGTGCATGATGGTTCCCGCTTCGCCCGGCAGGTCAATTCCCGTCTTGTCTAAAAGCCCGAACTGCCGGAAATAGGAGTAATAGCGCTCCACCCCGATACGCAGTCCCACCGTGATAAAGACCGGATTGCAGGAGTTCATCGTGCCCTGCACGAAGTCCTCCGCCCCATGACCGCCCACCTTGTGACAGCGGATTTTCCGGTCTTCCACCATGATAAAACCGGGACAGTTAAAGGTGTCGGTGGGCTTCACCGCGCCGGATTCTAAGCCCGCCGCCGCCGTGATGATCTTAAAGGTAGAACCCGGCTCATAGGTGTCGTTGATACAGCCGTTTCGCCACATGGCGTTTAGCAGTTCCTGCCTCTTTTTCTCGGAGAACGCCAGCGCGTCCATGCCGTCCGGCAGCGTGTAGGGGTTGTTTAAGTCAAACTCCGGCACATCCACCATCGCCAGAATCTCCCCGTTCTGGGGATTCATCACCAGAATGGACACCCGATCCGCTTCCTTGGTCTCCATCGTCTGTTTCGCAAGCTGGGTGGCGTAGCTCTGAATATTGATATCCAGACTGATATAGAGGTCTCTGCCGCTCACCGGCTCCACTCTCTCCTCGCCCTCTTCATCCTGCTCCACACCCTTGGCGTCGGTCACCGTTAAGATAGTTCCCGCTTCACCTTTCAGATATTCCTCATAAATCACTTCCAACCCGATAATACCCTGATTGTCCCCGCCGGTAAACCCAAGCGCCTTGGACGCCAGCGTATCGTAGGGATAATAACGCTTGTAATCTTCATCCACCTTGACCCCGTCAAGTTTTCTTGCCCTGATGGAGTCACCCACCGCCTTTTCCACATTGCTCTTTATTTTCTCGATGGAAGAATATTTCTCCACTCGCTTTCTCACATACTCTTCCGACAGGCCAAGCTCTTTTGACAAAACGGCGATTACTTCTTCCGCATTCGTAATCTGGCTGTGGATCACGGAAACCGTGCAGACCGTCTTATTGTCCGCCAGAATCTTGCCGTTCGCGTCTATGATACGCCCCCTTGCCGCCTTGATGCTCCGTTCCCTCTCGTGCAGCTCCTTCGCCTTAAGCGTATAATACTCCGACTGAAACACCATCAGATAAACAAGCCTTGCCGCCAGCCCCAGGAGCGCCAGCACACACAGGAAAAATACGGTCACCGTCTTGCTCCTGTGGTATGTTTTATGGTTCATCTTCCCTTCCATCAAAGAGAAACCTCACAAAAAGGTATTAATATAATCTATTATCCTTTTTCTGAGGTTATTCTCACTTCGCTCTATTCTATTCCCCCGGATTCTTCCCCGTCTCCCGGCGGCGGAGCGGGTGACCACTCGTCCCCTGCGCCTTCTCCGGACTCTTCGCCCTGAGAATCTCCGCTGCCCACGCGCGTACCGATCTGCGGGTCATAATAGTCTCCCGTAGCCGGGTCTACCAGATAACCGGTCTCGGGATCCAGCGGGAAATCCCTCCATGCTTCGTTCGGTCCTGTCGGCTCCTCCTCTGCGCCTTCCTCTCCCTCTGCGGGTGCGGCGCCCTCTTCTCCCTGAGAGCCGCCCTCCTCCCCCTCCTTCGGAATCGGGTTTCCTTCCTCGTCCAATTCTTCCTCCGTTTCCGTCGTCTGGGGCGTCCTGATCTGAATCTGGAGCTGTTCTAACTCCTCCCGCTCCTTATCGCTCAGTTCCTCGGTCATAAAGATATTCATGTAAGGAAGCACTTCCGTCAGAATACTTTTGACAATTTTGGTGGCGTATTTCGCATCATCCTGAAATACGACATTGGGTCTGTCCACCACCACATAGATGACCACCTGCGGGTCGTCTGCCGGCGCATAGCCCATAAAGGAAACCACATATTCGTTGTTTCCTCGGGGCAGCGTCTCCGCCGTCCCCGTTTTTCCGCCTATCATATAGCCTGCGGGTCTTGCCGTATGCCCGGTGCCGTTCTCGCCGCTCACCACCGTATTGCAGTACTCGATGATCGTATCGCTGGTGGAGCGGGAAATGGTCTGCTTTAAAAGCCGCGGCTCGATGTTTTCTATGGTCGCGCCGTCCGCCGTCGTAATCCGGCTCGCCACATGGGGCGCATAGTAGTTGCCGCCGTTGATCAGGGAACAAAAGCCCGTGATCACCTGTATCATAGTGGCGTTGAAGCTCTGCCCGAAGGAGTTGGTGGCAAGGTCCGTCATGCCGATGTTATCTTCATGGTAAATCATGCTCGCCGTCCGCGCTTCCCCCGCCAAATCGATGTTCGTCTTTAAGCCGAAGTTAAAAGCGTGCTGATAATTCACAAATTCCGTTTTTCCAAGCGCAAACGCCACATTCATCAGCACCACGTTGCAGGAGCGCTCTACGCCCTGCTGTACCGTCAGCGGTCCGTCCCCGAAGGTCTGGTGGCATTTGATGTTGTGGTCGCCCACATGAAGCATTCCCTCGCAGTTATACGTCTCATTTCCGGTGATAGAACCGCTCTCTAATGCCGCCGCCACCGTAAAGGGCTTAAACACGGAGCCAGGCTCGTAAGCATCCACGATACAGAAATTCTTCCACAAGGCGTTCAAGTGCTGGTACATGACTTCGTCATTCATCCCTGCAATCGATTCCTGCGTCACATATTCCGCCACGCCGTCCGTCCTGACCCGTTTTCCGTCCTTGTCAAGAAGGGGCATCCCCACCAGATTTTCCGTATTCCTGACATCGTTTAAGTCAAAGACCGGATAGCTTGCCATAGCCAGCACACTGGCGCTGTTCGGGTCCATAATGATACAGCCGATATTCTCCGCGCCGTTGCCGGGTCTGGCATTGTCCTTATACTCCTCATTAAACGCTTTCAGATATTTTTCCACAATCGTCTGGATGTTCGCGTCCAGTGTAAGCTGGATATTGTTGCCGTCCTTCGCCGCAATCGTCGTGCGCTCCAGCGTGGAATCGTCGTTGAGATACCCGTACTCCCTGCCGTTTGTACCACTCAGGATATCGTTATAATACTCCTCTACCCCATAAGTGCCCGCACTGTCGCCCGTGGTAAAACCAACCAGATCACACGCCAGAGAACCGTTCGGATACTCCCTTTTATACTCATCCTCAAACCAGACGCCCTTGATATTGGCTCCCTGCTCCTCGTCGTCGCAAAATTCCTCAAAGGCTGTCTTCTTCTCATATTCCACCCGCTTCGCCATCACATAGTAAGCGGAGTCCGGATGCCCGGCAATATAAGCCCTTACCGCCTCGATATCAATATCAAAGAAACGTTTCAGCGCGCTTAAGGTCGGCTCCAGATATTCCTCCTTCCGAAGCAGCAGTCTGGTGTCCAGAATCACATTGTAAACCTTGTTGCTCACCGCCAGCACCGTGCCGTTGGAGTCCACAATCTCTCCACGTTTAAAAGGTATTATCGCGGAGTCATACTCCTGATGCGACAATACCTGTTTCTTGTACTCTTCCCCGTTATCCCTGTTAATCAGAAATAACCGGGCGCTGAGTCCCACGAAAGCCGCCAGGATAAACAAGAACAGCACCAGCAGCTTTTTCTGCATTTTGATTGTAAACCTCAGTACGGAGTTTCTTTTTTTTGCACTCAAAAAATCACCTGCTTAATCCTGCTGCGGAATTTCCGCCATCTGTTTCACGTAGTCGCTGTTTTCGCTGGCAAAGGAAATGATCTGTCCCTCCTGCGCATACTGCATACCCAGCTCCTGAATCGCGATTCTTCGGATTTCTTCCAAATCCACGCTGCTTGTAATTCTGCTGTAATCCTCCTCATTGGCAACCTTTAAACTGTTAAGCTGTCTCTCCAGTGTGGAGATATGCTTCACACTGTTCGTAATATCCGACTGCAGTCCGATATAATACACCAGAATGATGCCCGTAGCAATCAATGCCGCCCCCAGAAACAGAACATAGCCGGGACTCATATGCTTTGCCCGCTCCCTGTTCCTTCTCACGGTATTATTTATTTTTTTCTTCGGTCTGTCGTCTGTCCTTCTCTCCGGCTGTATGTTTCTGACCGTATTACCCTGCACATAATATGCGTTTTTCCGTGCTGCTGCCATAATTCTCCGTTTCCCCTCTTTATTTTGCCCTTGTCAGATATTCTCTCTCTTCTTCTGTATCCTCTGCAGTCACGTCCCTGTCATCGGATGCCCGCTGCCGTTTCCCTCTTCTCGAATACCCGCAGTTTCGCGCTTTTCGCTCTGCTGTTTTCATCCATTTCCTGCCTGGTCGGCAGAATCGGTTTTTTCGTAATCACAACTCCTTTTGAAACCTGTCCGCACACACAGACCGGAAAGTCCGGCGGGCAGGTGCATGGATTTTCGTTTCTCCGAAAGGCTGACTTTACAATCCGGTCCTCTAAGGAATGGAACGTGATCACGCAGAGCCTGCCGCCCGGATGCAGCAAATCAATCAATCCGTCCAGAGAGTCCTGCAGGACTTCCAGTTCCCTGTTGCACGCAATCCGAATCGCCTGAAACGTCCGTTTGGAAGGATGTCCTCCCGTGGCACGCATCTTCGCCGGAATTGCCGCCTTAATGATCTCGTTCAACTCCCCCGTCGTCTCTAAGGGCTTGTCCTTTCTCGCCGCCGCAATGTGTTTCGCTATATTTTTCGCGAATTTCTCCTCGCCGTAATCCCGCAAAATGCGGGTAAGCTCTGTCTCTGAGTACTCATTTATGATTTCCTTCGCGCTCAAGGTCTGCCTTCTGTCCATCCGCATATCAAGCGGCGCGTCATAGCGGTAAGAAAACCCTCTCTCTTCATTGTCAAGCTGATAGGACGAAACACCGAGGTCAAGCACAATGCCGTCCACGCCGTATACGCCGATTTCCGCAAGCGCCCCCGCCGCGTTCGCGTAATTGTCGCGAATCAGCGTAACCCGCTCCCTGTACGGCTCCAGCCGTTTCCCTGCCGCAGCGATGGCATCCTCGTCCTGATCAATGCCAATCAGCCTGCCATCTCCTGTAAGCCTTCCTGCTGCCTCGTAAGCATGTCCGCCGCCGCCAAGCGTGCCGTCCAGGTAAATGCCCTGCGGCCTGATATCCAGATTTTCTATCGTTTCCTTCAGGAGCACCGAGGTATGCTTAAACTCCATGTTATTTTCCCTTCACTAGATCCCTAACCCAAGCTCCGCCATGTGCTCCGCGATTTCATCCATGTCCTCAAATGCCGCCGTATCTTCGAAGCGTTCTCTGCCCCAGATTTCAATCCGGCTGCCAACGCCGACTAACACCACGTCTTTCGTCAGCTGCGCAAATTCCCGCAGAACATTGGGAATCAGGATTCTTCCCTGTTTATCCACTTCCGCTTCCGTTGCTCCCGCGAGGAAAAAACGAACGAACTGTCTCGCCTCTTTATTCGTGATGGGCAGGGATCTGAGTTTTTCTTCAAAGCGTTTCCACTCTTCGTTGTCATACACAAACAGACAGCCGTCCAATCCTTTGGTCACCACAAAAGCGTCTCCCAGGATTTCCCTGAATTTCGAGGGGATGATCAGCCTGCCCTTTGCATCAATTGTGTGATTGTACTCTCCCATGAACATATGCAATCACCCTGCCCGCCTGTAACACCGTACCCTATGTGGTCTGCCACGAAAAAGGAATGCTGATGCCACTTTGCACCACTTCACTCCACTTTTCACCACTTTTACATCAATTCTACCCCATTTACAGGGATAATGCAAGGAAAAAAGGAAGAAATATTAAGAAAATATTAAGGCGGACGGCAGGGGAGGGCATGATTCATTCGCATCGCGCTCTCGCTCCGCAATCACCGCAGCGGGTACATAAGCGTCTAAAGAACAGACGCTAAGTACCGGCGGTGATTGAGGGCTGCTCATTGAATCATGCCCTCCCCTGCCTGTGCTTTGGTACAATTTAGGTTGGCTTAATATGGGTTGTGGGGACAAAACGAACACAGACGTTTCACTCTGTGTCCGCTTTGTCTGCCAAGGTTGTGAAAGTCGCCCCCACCCGTAAAACGGGTGGCTCGGGACGCGGGCTCTAAGCCCGCC
>CAJUMV010000056.1 GCA_910587715.1 uncultured Lachnospiraceae bacterium
AAACAAAAAATGCCGTATTTATGCAGATTGAGGCGTTTCGCAAATGCCTAATAAAAAGCAGAACAGAAAGGAGCATTCCTTATGAATACAACTACAGGAAAAACAGAAAACCCCGACGCAAAGCTTTCCTTTTTTGAACGCCTGGCATACGGAATCGGCGATTATGCAGGCAATCTGGTTTATTCCTCCATATCGGCATTTTTGCTCGTATATTACATCAGTGTCCTCGGCGTGGACGCCGGTGTTGCCGCCTCCATCATGGCTGTCTCCAAAATATTCGACGGCGTGTCCGACTTAATCATGGGACGAATCGTAGACAAAACAAAAAGCAAATGGGGAAAAGCCCGTCCATGGATTCTGCGGATGAGCATTCCGCTGGCTGTCTGCACGGTGCTTATGTTCTCCGTGCCCGCTTCTTTAGCCGGCTCCGCGCAGGTGGCATACATGTTCCTGACTTATAATCTGGTTTCCACCATATTTTATACCGGTCTGAATGTGCCCTATGCATCCTTACAGGGCTTGATGACGACCAACCAGTACGAGAGAGGTCTTCTCGGTAACTTCCGTATGCTCCTCGCAACCTTCGGAACAATGACCGTCAATACCGTCGTATTAAAAATGTGCGCGTTCTTCGGCGGCGGGGAACAGTACAGTCAGAAAGGCTGGACACTGGCGTTTGTCTGCCTGATGATCGCTTTTGTTGTTCTAAACTTAATTACATTCTTCTTCTGTAAGGAACGGGTCGTTGACACGGAGAACGCGGACGGCGCCAGACAGGAAAAGGGACCCTCTGTCATCGAATGCCTAAAGAGCCTTGTAGTCAATAAGTACTGGCTGCTGATGGTAATATTCCTCTTTTCCCTGTACTTTATGATGTCCACTTTCTTCGGCAGCGCTTACTATTTTGCGCAGTATGTACTTGGTGATGAAAGCGCTTATGCCATCACCGCAAATTCTCTGTCCATGGCGCAGATCGTGATGATGTTTATCACCCCTTTCATCATGGCGAAAATCGGCAAACGCTGGACGGGTCTGATCGGAATGGTCGTTGCGGCGGCTGCCTTTGTGCTGACCGCGCTGGCGGGTCAGAGCGTTACCCTGGTTGTGGCATGTAATATCTTAAAAGGAGCTGCTTTCGGCTGCGGCGCGGCGACCATGTTTGGTCTTTTACAAGATTCTATCACCTATGGGCAATGGCTTACCGGCGTGCAGGCGGTAGGTATGGGAAATGCGGCTTCCTCCTTCTGTATGAAAGTCGGCTCCGGTATCGGAACCGCAGCTCTTGGCTGGATTTTAGATGCCGGCGGCTTTACCGCCGATCCCACCAGCGCATCCGCAATCGCCTCCGTCAACGTTGCCTGCATCTGGGTTCCCGTGATCACCTGTGTGATCGGTGCCGTCTGCCTGCTGGCATTTGATCTGGATAAGCACTATAAGAAAGCTGTGGACGATCTGGCGGTTGGAAGATGGAAAGGCAGTAAGACAGATACTTTTAACGAATACTATAACAATTAAACCATTTATACAGGAGGACACTATGATTACCAATCCAATTTTGCCGGGATTCCATCCCGATCCATGTATCTGCAGAAAGGGCGATGACTACTACTTAGCAGTGTCCTCCTTTGAGTGGCTGCCGGGAATCCCTGTTTATCATTCTAAAGACCTGAAAAACTGGGAGCTTTACAGCCATGTTATCACACAGGAATCCGGGGTGGATCTGACCAGACTCCCTTCTGCAAAGGGAATCTGGGCGCCCTGCCTGACCTACTGTGAGGAGGAAGACTTGTTCTATGTCGTATACGGCATTATGAATTCCATGAATGCCCGCTACTTCGATGTGGACAATTTCGTAATCACGGCAAAGGACATGAAAGGTCCGTGGAGCAAGCCTGTCTATCTCCATTCCTCCGGCTTCGACGCTTCGCTTTTCCATGATTATGACGGGCGCAAATGGCTTGTGTCCTTAGAATGGGAAACAAGAGAGGGCTATGAAAAGCCGGGCGCTATCTGCATGGTGGAATACGATCCGAAAGAACAGAAAATCCTTGGCTACCCCAGACGAATCTGGCAGGGCGGAACCGACAGAGGATGTATCGAAGCGCCGCATTTGACAAGGCACGGCGACTATTATTATATTATGTGCGCGGAGGGTGGGACGGGTTACAACCATTGTGTAACCATGGGACGCTCCAAAAATGTCTGGGGTCCTTATGAAAAGGATCCGATGAATCCGATCCTGACCTCGACCCCCGGTGAGTCCTACGAGCGGCATAACCCGGATCATTTAAAGCCCAAATACTATAACCCGGAATCCCTTTTACAGAAGTCCGGTCACGGAAGCTACGTGGAAACGCAGACCGGGGAAGTCTATATGGTGCACCTGACTGCCCGCCCCTTTGTCCCGGAGCTGCGCTGTACGCTGGGACGGGAAACGGCGATCCAGAAAATGGAATGGACGAAAGATCATTGGCTTCGATTGGAAGGCGGCGGTAACCTGGCAAAGCTTGAAGTTCCGGAAAGTTCCCTGCCGGAATGCCCTATGCCGCAGATACCGGATCGTGACGATTTCGACCAGGATACCTTAAATATCTGGTATTATGCGCCGCGGATTATGCCGGAAAGCTTCGCCGACGTGACCGCCAGACCGGGGTTCATGCGCCTGCGAGGTCAGGAATCGCGCACCTCGCTAAACAAAGTGAGCATCCTGGCGAGAAAGCTCCGCTCCCTCCACGGACGGATTACCACAAAAATGGAATTTACACCCGAAATCCACCAACACAGCGCGGGTCTGATCCTGTATTACGACAATATGAATTATATCAATCTGCGGAAATATTACAGCGAAACGCTGGGACAGAGTGCGCTTTCCATCATTCATCTGGAAAACGGGCAGAAAACAGAGTTTTTAAATTCCAGAATCCCTGTGGACGATGTGCCGATTTATCTGAGACTCTATATAGATAGCCGGGAATCCTGGTTTGAATGGAGCTATGACGGAAACGCCTATCAGAAAATAGGAAAGAAATTTGACACCAGCAAATTTTCCGATGAGTATTGTGAATACGGGGAGTTTACCGGAACCATGGTGGGATTGACCTGCGCAGACAGAGTGAAGCACAAGCACTTTGCGGACTTTGATTTTCTGGAATATATTTCGGAATAGGTAAGGATGTCGGCATAAAAGGATAATTGTCTACAGTTTGAAAGGGTCGTTCCAAAACGACCCTTTCACATTATTTCTGCAATCCGCAGCATAATATTCTTTTACAAATTCGCGTTGCTTACAGCGTATAGCTATTCAGATACTTCTCCTGCTCCGGCGTCAGCACATCAATCTCTTTGCCAAGGAACGCGAGCTTTCTCTTCGCCACATCCTTGTCTACCTCTTCCGGCACATCAATCAGCTTCTCTGTAAGCTCCTTGCCGTGCTCCACCAGATATTTCGCGGAGAGCGCCTGAATGGCAAAGCTCATATCCATAATCTCAGCGGGATGCCCGTCGCCTGCCGCCAGATTTACAAGACGACCTTCGGCAAGTACGAAAATCCACTGACCCGTCGGCAGCTTATAGCCCATAATATTCTTGCGCTGTTCTCTCGTCTCCACCGCGTTTGCTTTCAGCCACGCCATATCAATCTCGCAATCGAAATGTCCCGCATTACAGA
The DNA here is from genome assembly GCA_910587715.1 of uncultured Lachnospiraceae bacterium. GTDB lineage: Bacteria > Bacillota > Clostridia > Lachnospirales > Lachnospiraceae > UBA3282. The sequence continues at coordinate 3,668 of CAJUMV010000056.1, forward strand.
GAATTGCACCTTCCTTCATCTCAGCGAAGTCTTCCTTATCAATGACCTTGTCACAGCCCGTCACGGTAACAAAGAAGTCGCCCACCTTAGCCGCTTCTTTCATAGGCATTACGTCAAAGCCGTCCATCACCGCTTCAATCGCCTTAATCGGGTCAATCTCCGTCACGATAACCCGTGCACCCAGACCTTTTGCTCTCATAGCCGTGCCCTTGCCGCACCAGCCGTAACCCGCCACAACGACAATCTTGCCCGCCACGATCAGGTTCGTGGTCCTGTTAATGCCATCCCACACGGACTGACCCGTACCGTATCTGTTATCGAAGAAATGCTTACATGCCGCATTGTTGACGCGCACCATGGGGAACTTTAATTCTCCCGCATTGTTCATCGCTTCCAGACGGATGATGCCGGTCGTCGTTTCCTCACAGCCACCGATGATATTGGGAATCAAGTGCTGCATCTGCGTGTGCACCATCGTCACCAGATCGCCGCCGTCGTCAATGATGATATTCGGCTCCGCCTCCAGCACATGACGGATGTGCGTCTCGTATTCCTCCGGCGTCGCACCGTACCACGCATGTACCTCCAGCCCTGCCTTTACAAGCGCCGCCGCTACGTCATCCTGCGTAGAAAGCGGATTGGAACCTGTCACATACATTTCCGCGCCGCCCGCGGCAAGCACCAGACACAGGTATGCGGTCTTCGCTTCCAGATGTACGGAAAGCGTCACCTTCTTGCCCGCAAAAGGCTTGCTCTCGGAAAACTCCTTTTCCAGCGTGCGCAGCAGGTCACAGTTCCTCTTCACCCACTCGATTTTTCTCTCACCTGATTCGGCAAGATTAATGTCTCTGATTTCGCTACTCAATGATAGTGTCCTCCTTTAGTCATTATCAGCCGAATTTTTATTATAGTGATGGTCGTCTGTCCTATCATCACTTATTATGTTCGCAAGACAGATAAGTTACCTTACGCTTGTCTCGAAAAACATCTCCTTATACCAGCATACCGTCTCGGTGTACGCCTGGTAAATCGTATTCGTGTCCACGTTCAGCACGATAAGCTGCCTGCTGATTTCCTGCCAGTCCGCCGCTTCATAATTTACCACGAAGGAATAAATGCCTGCCAGGTCTCCCGTGCCCTTCACCAGCGCATCCTCAATCTCCTTAGAAACGGTAACCATCTTAAGCGCGTCCTCCATGGGCATATTTAGGATAATATTCAAAATGGAAAACAGTCCCATCAAAAATACTTCCGCAGACTTCATGCCCAATCCGAATACCGGCGCCAGACATTCCATAAACTTCGCGCGGAGCATGGACGTTCTTGCCACTTCATTCGGTCTGTCCGCACACAGCTCTTTCGTAATCACGGTATTGATCCACTTTTTCAGTTCCCGCTGTCCCAGAATAGCCGCCGCGTGACGGATAGAAGTCACCTGAGAATTGATGGCAATGTGGTTTACCATCTTGAGAAGCTCCACCACAAGCGCAGTATCGCGTCCGATGACATCCGCCGCCTTTGTCAGCTCGAAATCCGGCGCATTCACAATATTCATCAGCTCCAGATAGTTAATCTTCAAAGGAGAAACCTCGTTCTCTCCTTTTGTGATCGGGATGCGGTAAAATTTACCTTCAAACACAGAGAAGTCATCATCATTTTTCAGCCTGTCGAAAATATCCTGACTGTCGATGTTCCCCACGCACATTTTAATCTGCGGATACTGCCGTTTGAAATAGAACTTCACTTTGGAGAGATCCACCTCTTTCTCATCCAAAATAACGTAATCCATCAGCTTAAGCAGCTCTCTCATTTCCTCGTAACGGCTTACGGGAAGTTTCGACATCGCCAGTTTATATCCTTTTTCCTTCAATTCCGAGAAACGCTTTCTGTAAGCTTCGCTATTCTCCACCTCGTTATCAAACACCAGCACCACTCTGCCCCGGAATTCATCGCACTTCGACTCAAGGTCCGAAAATACCGCGATATGGCTCACCGGAATCAGCACATCCGTACCCGGCGACAGCGTATCGATGCCGATATTATGTACAATTTCCAGACCTTCAATCTCTGCCAGACCGTTCGGACTGCTTGATCCGAAAATCGGCGGATTCAAAAGGCTGTTCTCCCTCTGTGAAGCCAGCGCATAAGCTGAAACTTTCATGTCCTTATCAAAATATGGTATCAGTGTTGCCAGCATATCCGTTCCCCTCCCCAAAATACATTTTATCTATTATCTAGTATAGCAAAAATTTTCACAGAATTCCATATTTATCAATAAGTTTTCTTGTCAAGCCCCATTCTGACAATGATATCCTGAATCTTGCCGTAAACCAGCTTCTCGTCCATCGTCAAAAGCTGACGATTTTCCATGGTGATCCGCCCGTTGATAATAACCGTATCAACCTCGGAACCGTTAGCGGAGTAGGACAGCCCGGCAATCAGATTGTTTCTGGGCGTGAGGGACGGCGTATTTAGATCGAGAATCGCCAGATCCGCTTTCTTCCCCACTTCAATCGACCCGATCTCTTTCTCCAGCCCGAGCGCCTTCGCGCCGTTGATGGTTGCTATGCGGAAACCTTCCTTCGCACTGACGCACTGTGGCGTTTTCCCCGTGCCTTTGTGAATCAGCGTCAGCAGGCTCAGCTCGTGGAACATATTCAGACAGTTGTTGCTCGCCGCGCCGTCCGTGCCGAGGCACACATTGACGCCTGCATCCAGCATCTTTGCAATAGGGGCAAAGCCGTTGCCGAGTTTCATGTTGCTTGCCGGGTTGGTCACAACGCTGACATTTTTCCGCTTCAAGATAGCAATATCATCATCCGTTACCTGCACGCAGTGCGCCGCGATGGCAGGCACGTCAAAAATACCGCACTTTTCCGCGAGCGCGATCGGTGTACAGCCATACTTTTCCTGTATCTGGGAAATCTCGCTCTCACTTTCCGAAAGATGCACATGGATGCCCATATTTTCCTTTTTCGCTTCAGCCGCCACAATCTTTAAAAATTCGTCGTCACAGGTGTAAGGCGCATGAGGACCCAGCTTGAACGTGAGCCGGTCGCAGTCCTTCGCCGCATCCCGCTCCTCATAAGCCTGCCGCAGACGCGACTGCCCCGCTTCATCGTTGCCGCTGCCCACAAGCCCTCTGCAAATCACCGCACGCATACCGGACTCCTTCACCGCGCGGGTGGTCTGATGAATGTTCATCTGCATATCGTTAAAGCAGGTAGTGCCGCTCTTCATCATCTCGATGATCGCCAGATTGGCACCCCAGTAAGTGTCCTCGTCGGTCATCTGCTGCTCAATCGGGTCAATGGTGCCGAAAAGCCAGTCCATAAAAGAAAGGTCGTCCGCCACATTCCGCATAAAAGACATATAAGAATGGGTGTGGCAGTTAATCAGCCCCGGAATCACCAGCTTATCTGTGCCGTCTATCACCTTGTCGGCACGAAACCCCGCCGGCTTGTCACCAATTCCTGTTATCCTGTCCTCCTCAATATAAAGAGATGTCTCCCGAATCACATCTTCCGCGCCCTCCGGCAAAACCACAAGGGCGTTCTCAATTACTATTCCCATTTTTACCTCCATTACTTGTTTACAATATTCCGCTCTTCCCCATCTAAAAACGCCTGTATGTTTTTCGCCACTTCATCCACCAGCCGCTCTCTCGCCTCCATACTCGCCCACGCCAGATGCGGCGTGATGATCAGCTTCGTGCTGTCCTTGATCTCATTTAACGGATTGTCCCTGCTGATGGGCTCCTTTTCCAGCACGTCAAGCCCCGCCGCCGCAATCTGACCTTCCATCAACGCGTCATAGAGCGCCTGCGTATCCACCACCGGACCCCTTGCCACGTTGACAAGGACAGCGGACTGCTTCATCTTGGAAAATGCCTCTTTGTTAATAAGTCCTCTGGTCCTGCCGCTCAAAGGACAGTGCAGGGACAAAATATCCGACTGAGAAAGCAGTGCGTCAAACTCCACCCGCTCATACTCCGTGCATGTACTTTTGCCGGAAGCGGAATAAAAGATTACTTTGCAGCCAAAAGCCTGCGCCACTTTCGCGACACCTTTGCCGATATTTCCCATACCCACGATGCCCCAGGTCTTCCCTTCCAGCTCTCTGAACGGTCTGTCGAAATTGGAAAAACGGTCCTGCGCGCCATACTCGCCCGATTTCACATAATTGTCATAATGCACCAGCTTTTCCTCAAGCGCCAGCGCCAGAAGAAAGGTATGCTGCACCACCGCCGCCGTACTGTAATTCACCACATTCGCCACCTTAATGCCGCGGCTTTTGCAGTATGCCAGATCCACATTGTCAAACCCCGTCGCAAACAGACAGATCAGCTTCACATTCGGCGCATCCTTAAGGGTATCCTCGTTCATGGGCGCTTTGTTCGCGATAATGACATCTGCGTCCTTCACCCGCTCCGCCGTATTCTCCGCCACCGTATTCGGGTAATAAGTCACCTCCCCGAATTTTTCATAGCAGCTCACGTCAATGTCCGTTCCCACGCTGTTGCGCTCCAAAACTACCAGCTTCATAAGCACCTCCTCTGATATATGCTTTTCTTCCAACAACTTCACTAGCTCACATAATTGTCAAAATATCCCTGAATCAAAACCACCGGCGTGCCCTTGTCGCCCGAACCGCTAGTCAGGTCGCACAGAGAACCTATCAAATCCGTCAGCCGTCTGGGCGTTGTGCCCTGAGACGCCATATCGCCCACCAGATTATCCTTCTTCTCCCTGATGCGGTCGGAAATCGCCTCTTTGAGCGCCTCGCCGGACAGGTCCTTAAAGTCATTGTCCGCCAGATATTTTAATTTCACTTCATTGGGCGTACCTTCCAGTCCCGGCGTGCTTGCCGGGGAAACACAGGGGTCTGCAAGCTCCCAAATCTTTCCTACCGGATCCTTGAACGCGCCGTCACCGTACACCATCACTTCCACATGTTTACCGGTTCTGTCAAGAACAGCCTTCTGGATATCCATCACCAAATCGGTACATTCCCTCGGGAACAGCTTGATCGTGTCCTCGGTGGACTTATTAGAGCCAAGCAGACCGTATTTTTCATTGCATCCGCTGCCATTCACAGGCTGGTTGAGAATATCGTCCAGTCCAGCCACCACTTCCGCACCCGCGTCCCTGAGAAGCCTCTTTGTGCGCGCCCTCGTGTGAATATCGCAGTTTATCACTTTCTTTGTATAAGGAAGAATGCTGCGGCAGTCATTGGCAAAGATAACCTCCACCTCCGCGCCCGCCTCTTTGATCAGCTCCTCATAATACGCTACGTAATCCACTCCGGTAAACGGATGTTTATTCTCTCCAAAAAGTTCGCGGTACTTTTCCAGTGTCAGCACATCGCTGTATGGATTGACACCCGCCTCATCCAGCTGATCCAGCGAAACAAGTTCGTTGCCCACCTCATCGCTGGGATAACTGAGCATCAGCACAATCTTCTTCGCGCCCATCGCGATTCCTCTTAAGCAGATCGCAAAACGGTTTCTCGACAAAATCGGGAAAATCACGCCAACCGTCTCACCGCCAAGCTTTTCCCTCACATCCTGGGCTATCGCCTCCACCGTGGCATAGTTTCCCTGTGCCCTCGCCACGATAGACTCCGTCACCGCAATCACATCTCTGTCGCGAATCTCGAATCCTTCCGCCTCAGATGCCTCCATCACGCTGTCTACAACAATCTTCGTCAAATCATCGCCTTTTCTGATAATCGGGCAGCGAATCCCCCTTGATACCGTTCCCACTTTTCTTTCCATCTGTTAATCCCTTCTCTCTTGCAAAATGATTTCTTTCCGGACAGGGAACGCGCTGTTTCCCATCCTCTCTTATTTTTACAAAAAAGAGGGGAAAAATCAATAAATTACTGCAATAAAATATAAAAATCTCTTGACCCTCACACTGCGTCATAGTGTACAGTGTTCTTATCGGGAACAGGAAACCATGTAAACTGCTCTGACAAGGAGGAAAACATGAGAACGGTAAAGGAACTTTCAGACCTCACAGGTATCAGCGTGCGCACGCTCCACTACTACGACCAGATCGGGCTGCTTACACCCACGGCGAAAAGTGAAGCGGGATACCGGCTTTATGACGATAAAGCGCTGGAAACCTTACAGCAGATTTTGTTTTTCCGCGAGTTTGACCTTCCCTTAAAGAAGATCAAAGCCATCATGGACGACCCTGCTCTCGACCAGAAGCAAATATTACAGATGCAGCGGGATATGCTGGTGGCACAGAAAACGCGTACAGAGCGTTTAATCGCCAGCATTGACGATATTCTGAAAGGAGAGAATAAAATGGATTTTGCAATTTTCAACAGAGCAGAAATAGAGGAGATGTTTGACAACATGTACTCGCAGATGCCGGAGCATATCCGCCGGATTGCCATTGACGAATTTGGCGGCGCAGAAAAATGGCGGGCACATTATATCGAAATGCTGTCTTCGGAACAGATGCAGAAAGCTTATGCAAAGGTCATCGAGTGGTACGGCGGAAAGGAAGCTTATCAGGATGCCGCAAAACACCCGATGAGCAAAGAAGCCGTAGAAAGCTACAAGCGCAGGACCGACACTATCCTGCGCAAACTTGCCGCAAAGCGGAGCTGTCCCATAGATTCCTTTGAAGTCAAGGAAATCGTAGGCGAGTACGGCTTTGTGATGAAGCAGGCTGCAGGCATTAAAAAGGAGCGGGATTTTATGCTCGCTCACGCGGACTTTTACCGCAAGGAGCCCCTGCAGTCCAGGCTGGATCAGGAATACGGCGAGGGATGCGCTGCGTTTTTTGCGGACGCGATTGAAACATTTTATCAGAAGTCAGAATAAAAACATAAAACACGGGCGGGTTATCCGAAACACCCGCCCCATTCGGCAGACTGTTGGTGAAAATAGATGCCCATTTTAGAATTACATTTTTATCTACACGGACTATCTGTACATCAGATGCAATCGTATACCACAGTCCTGTTTTTTTGCCCACGGTAAATTCCAAAACCTGCAAGGACAGCAAACAAGCCCAAAACGAAAACCGCCATAATCGGATAGCTGACACACATGCCAAACACATCAAAAACCTTAAATTCTCCTCGCTTTTCATCAATAAAAAGTCAAGGAGATAATACTTCCTAAAAATAGGCGCACTATCCCCCTAAAGGGGATAAATGCTTCCTTTCTGCAGTTGAATATTTACGTTTTTCCAAATCATAACAAACCTCTTATTGGTCATCCTTTATAGACAATTCTCCGCGGCTGTCTTTGGACATTATAACACATAATGGATTATTTGTCCTGACAGTTTTTGAAGAACTCCTTATATTTGCACCGCAACTCTATATATATCCGCCGTTTCGCCCTCATAATCAAAACTCCGCTCATACACGCCGTCATTTTTCTGTATGACTTTTACAGACGCGGTATTTTCTTTTTCGACAGAAATATGAAGTTCCTTCATTCCCGCTCTTTCCGCCACCTGTAAAAGCTGATGCAGCATCTCCGTGGCATATCCCTTTTTTCTTTCCGAGGGGCGCACGCTGTAACCGCAGTTCCCCAAATCCTTCAAGAAATCATTCAGCGTATGCCGCAAATCAATGATTCCGACAATCCTGCCGTCGCTCTTTCTCACCGCGAAAAAGGTGTCTGTAACCACCCAGCTTTCATTTACCGTTCTAGGGTCGGTGTTGCGCGTTACGGCAGTCAGCCACTCCTCATAACTCTCCGTCTTGTCGAAAAGCTCACTTCCGTAAATAATCTTTTCTCCGTGCCGGAAATGTTCTTCGCGGTATGCGAGCGCTTCTTCCTTGTGTTCTAAAGCGGGTCTTACTAAACAAATCTCATTTTTCATGTCAAAACCTCCTCCGGCAGCAAAAGCCTCTCTATTTCCTTCCTTATTTGGGCGGGAATATCCCAATCCAAATCCATCAGCCGACTGTACATCCGCACGCCCTGATACGCAAACACAAGCACATGAAAAACCGATTCCGGATTTACGCGTCTTAATTCTTTCGTACCCATTCCATAGTCAATAAGTGCGTTCCATGTAGATTTTGAAATCTCATACTGCCTTTTGACGGAATTATCCTCTTTCGGAATTGCCGGATTGCTGTAATATTCACAAATGGCAAGACTGAGAGAATTTTCGTAGTCATTCATCTCCTTTTCATATTTTGAAAGGAGTCCCTCCAATATCTCAACCGCCGGAACCTTCTGCTCTATTTTCATAAATACTTCATCCTTCTGTTTGGCGGAAAAAGTATCGATAATCTCCTGAAAAATCTGCCCGGTACTTTCATAATGGCGGTACAATCCTCCGCGGCTTAAGCCCGTCCTCTCGCAGATGTCTTTCATGGTAACTTCTTTAAATCCCTTTTCCGCAAAAAGCCGGTACGCCGCATCTCGAATTTCCTGTTTTGTCTTGTCTCCCCTCAGACTCATGCGAATCCCCCCTGTCCACGCGGTTTACTTCCAGTTGTTGTATTCTTCATTTTGCAACACTTGTGTCGCTTTCCATTATGCGACATGTGCGTCGCTTTGTCAAGAAAAAAATGATGTCAGATTATTAAACTTGCTAATCACCATAAAAATGCTAAAATGACGTATAAGTTGTTGAGGTATGGCAAATGTGTAAAGGGGAATTTGGGGGAATAATATTTAAACCACTCAACACCATTATAAGCAGAAGGCTTACGATGGTGTTTTTGTGATGGGAAAAAGGGGGAGGGGTAAACATGAAAAGAAAATCAGAATTGACCAATCTGTACTTTTTGGAAATGAATCTGGCACAGAAAATGAATAAAGATGAGTATTTCAGAATAATGCACAATTATGTACAGTATTATTATAAGCGGGCAAACTTATACAAAATATGGTATTTAAGCTTAAGTGTCACTAAACTTCTGATTTTGGCTATGATTCCGGTAAGTCAGACTTTTGCCGGATTATCCGCCCTACCCTGGATCGCGGCAGGAGCATCCTCTTTGTGCATTCCGCTTGAATCCGTCACAGAATTGTTTCGCATGAAGGAAAAATGGGTTTTGTACCGCAAAGTAGGAAATGATCTGATGCGCGAAGGACGGCAATATGCAATGAAGGCAGGGGGATATCAAGACGGCGATGAAGAGAAAAACTTCCGAGTATTTGTAACAAATGCAGAAAATATTATTAATGAAGAGTCCTCCTCATGGAAGCAGATGATACAGAACATAAAGTCGGAAAAGGTGTAAAAAAATAAAGAAAAAGGGAATGATTACAATGGAAGAAAGAGAACGCAGTTATCATATGCCAGTCGATCTGGAAAGACATTTGGAAAATCTGGCAGAGAGTTATCCGAAGGTAAAGGAGTTACATGGTTTATGGCTTCTACTGCGAAAAAGGATTGAGGAGGAGCTGACGCATTGCGGCAGTATCTTTGTCAATTACAGTCTGCATGACGGGAGTCACAGCAGAACCGTTATTCAGGCTGTGGAACGGTTTTTGGGAGAGGAGCGTATCTGCCGGCTGTCGGCAACGGATACGTTTATGCTGCTGGCATGTATCTATTCCCATGACTATGGAATGTCCCAGACATTTAATAAAATATATGATATTCTGGGAAGCGCTGATTTTCAGACATTTTTGAATAAAATGGCCAAAAACAAACAGTGGATGGAAAAAGAGGACGAGCAGGCGATACATAATCTACTTCAATATTTAGGTAAAGAAAAAGCAAATATTCCTTTGAATGACCTTTATTATTCCATTATGCTGGTAGTACAACTCTATCTGCGTCCTGAGCATTGGAAGGGCGTGCTTGGCATCAAACATGATTTTGAGGGACTTTTTCAGGGACACCTGAAAAAACGTTTTATTTGCGGCGCTGAGGGAATTACGGAAATTTGTATGTGTCACGGGCAGCCCATAGAGCATATTCTTAAGTTATCATACCATGCGGATGGAATGGCAGGAGATAAATATCATCCCCGGTTTATTGCCTCCATGTTACGGCTGGGAGATTCTCTTGATCTGGACAACGGACGTTTTCCCATGCGGTTTGTACGCGAAGCTGCATTGAACAGAAATATTATACCCAGACTGTCTCTGCTGCATTTCCGTAAGCATAAAGCCATATCACATTTACTGATCACACCGGAAGCAATAGAGATTACAGCCCATTGTGTTTCCGAACAGACAGACGGAAACGAGGAAAACAGGCATAAAAGAGAGGTACTGGAGGAACGCGCCAGACAAGAAAGCTATGAAGCAGCCTCACTTGTATACGAGTGGACAGAAGGGCTCACGAAAGAATGCGAAAATATCGTAATGAATTGGATTCAGATAGCACAGCCGGATTTCGGCAACCCGCCTGCACATCCCCAGGTCATCATCTATGTGGATGGCGAAGAATACATATCTGAAAACCGACCGCTTCAAATGCGAATGCCTCACGAACGTGTGATGAAGCTTTTAGAAGGGATCAGTATCTATGAAGAGAGGTATGTGGGGATTCGGGAAATGCTGCAGAATGCCATAGACACTTCTCTTCTGCAGCTTTAGAGCAATCTGCTTCAAAATAAATACAGCTTTTGCGGATTATCAAAAAATCGCGCAAAAGAGGGGCTTGATCTTTGGGATCTTCTTTGGAATATAGAGCAGAAAAATAATAAGAATAAAAATAAAAAGAATTGGACATCCATCTTTGAAAATTACGATATTACTGTGGAAGTGATAGAGGATCGGCTCCGCAATCAAGTGTTTGTAGTGGTGAAGGACAAGGGAATCGGAATTACCAAGGAGGAAATGAAGTATATTGCGGAAATCGGTTCAAGTAAGGAGAAAAACGAACGGATTAGAAAAATGATGGAAAGTATGCCTGCATGGCTGAAGCCTTCGGGGATTTTCGGAATCGGACTACAATCGGTTTTTCAAATGACGGACTGTATAGAATTCTATACAAGACAACATAATACACCGGAACAGCATATTTTAATAAATTCCTACGGGAAGAATCAAGGGAAAATAGAATTTAGAGAACTTCCTCCAGGTGATGACGAAACTTATTATGACAATGCAGTACCCGGAACAAACGTAAAAATTGCTATAGATCCGGATAAATTTTTAAGTAAAGAATTCTTGTATTACGATCCTGAATTTGATACCGGCGAAAGACTGCATATGCTTTTTGTGGAAGTTGCCCAAGCCTGCCAGAATCAGATACAGGAGGGCAGGTATGATTATTTCAATATATATTATCAATCCATGACCATTAAGGAATACGGTACCAAAGTGCCTAATTCCCCAAAACCAAAATGCTTGCGGAGCAGCTATATATATCCTAAGAATTTTATTAAAGGGTGTTTTGGAGAACATTTACAAAGTTTTCCGGAAGTTACACAAGAACCCTATGTCTTTACTGCAAATATGGCATATTGCTGGGACAAAAATTCAAACAGATGCTATTTTTTAAAGGTAAAACCTTGCCAGATTACGGAAAAGGGTGAAAAAAACTTTGTATCGTTGCCGGAAAGAATACCTACGGTATACAGTATCAGTTATAAGTTTAACAAAATTTCTGATACGGAGATGGTTTATGCACAGAGAAGACTGCCAAAGAGTTTGCATGCAGGATTTTTGAATATGGATGTATTAATTCTGGATGAGCAGCCTGATAAATATATGAATATTGACAGAGACAGATTACGCGAAGGAGCCATTGATGAAGAAGAACTGCTCACGGCGCAAAAGGAAATCATGAGGCGCTGGTGTATTGATTTCTGCGAGCGGAATGAAAAGAAACAGGAGCAGGAGAAAAAGAGCAACGGACTCTTTGCCGATATGAAGGGAATCCTGATTTCGCTGATCCTGCTGTTTTACAGAAATGTCCCCGATGATGTTTTCCAGAGATTTATTAAATCCTATAAAGAGACCGTCGATTCCTGGAACCTCTATCTGGAAACGGATGCGATACCGGTCAGTGCATTATGGAATCAGGAGAATCTATTCCAAACGCAGGCAGCTCTTCCGGATAAATTTATAAAAGAGATAGTCAAGGAGGAAGAACACCAGAAAAAGTTATCGGAAAAACGCAAGATACTTGACATAAGTATAGAAAATATACAGCGTCTCCCTCACAGAATTGTCAAAATAGAAAGTATCAGGCGAATGGGAACCAACATTTGTTATGATTTAAGGCTGCAGTCTGTCCTGCAGACGATAGAAGCCATAGATATGAGCGAAGAAATGTGTCTATACGATTATATGGGGGCTTTTGATTCTCATGATGATAATAATCCGGGAGGAATCAAATTTGACACCCTGCCCAAAAAGGTTTATAAACCGGACAGCCGCTTTGAAAACCTGCTGCTGCATTGTTTCCCACGCACTTTCCGCAAAGGACGGAACATGAACGGGTATCTGGATCATTGCATAAAAACTTACATTTTGTCTCCTATAGACAGGAAGACCGCCGTTATGCTGGGAAAAGGAATGGAAGAGGACAAAGACGTATGGACTGATTTTAAGAAAAATGTTATGGACAGCAATCAGCTAAAGAAATGCGTGGCGTATATTATGAAAAAGCGATTTGCCGACTGCGATGATAAAATGGAAAAAGAGCAGGAAATCAGAAAGGACTATGAAAGATTTCTGGAACAATTCTACCGGATATTAACCAAGAACAAAACACTGGTCATGAATCAATTCGAAGTGAAATAATAGGATCATTCATGAATAGCAGGGGCTGCCGCTTGCAATTTGCCAATTGTTCATTATGGCGGCAGTCCCTCTAATTCTGATTATGACACTGGCGCCATGTAAACTCTCATATATCAAACATACTCAACTGCGTCTCTTTCAACGACACCGTCTTTCTAAGACTAACCCTGTCCCCCGTTTCCACACGACTGCACAAAAGCGGCGACGACGGGTCGTATTTTGCCGCATTTGCCTCCACGCTTTTCGCACTGTCATTTGCGTAACAATAGATACAGCCATTTTTGCATGTACCATATGTCCCTACGTCAATGCTTTCCACACAACCGCATTCCACGCGCTGATTCTTGTCTTTGCCGGCCTTTAATCTGCATCCTGTTATTTTTTCAATCAGCGTCTTATCAATGCAGCAGTTATGGACGATTCCGCAGTCATTCAAATCTATTTTTTCCGCACAGCTGCCGATTTCCATACGATTATCATGTGCTATTCCGCTCAGTTCTTTCGCAAATTTTCTCAGCTCACCATCCTGCAATTCCGAATACGATAAGCTTTCCATTTTCTTCCTGTTCTTGGCATAAATATCTCCAAAACTAATCACGCATTTCTCGGTATAACCATTTAATGCTTCCGCAATATCTCTAAACGCTTTCAAATGGTACTGCGCCGTATACTTGTCCGTAAAGAAAATGGGGTCATACCGCCAAATCACCCTTTCCCTGCCGATTCGATTCGATAATTCCCGGAAAACCGGAATCATGGTTGTTTTTTTATCGGGCACATTTACCTCGACGTCATTTCCATAGCCGGTAAGCGTGAATTGAAAATAATAGGAATACGCTTTTAACTCATCCAGTCTCGCCATCATGGGCAAGGGGTTCTTTGTCCAAAATACGATACAGTCCACCACATCCGGCGTTATCTTGATTTCACTGATCTGATGAACGTTCATCGGGTTGCGGACATATAAGAATCCTTCTTTTATTCTGTTGTAAAACCATGCCGAATAATAATTCGGAATATCGGTCCGCCTGCTTACGCTTAAAATCATGCTGTCATTTTTCCTTTATATTACTCAACTTGAACCGAGTAGCGGTTTTTCCCTTCATCTGTCCATTTTTCCACCTCTGCCTGAATCTGCGCCAGTTCTTCGGCACTGAGCGGTTCCTCGCTCTCATAAAACGCAATTAAAAATATATAACCTGGTAAGATAAATACAAGTAATAAGTGTACCATGCTTTTTCCTGCATCTCTAAGACGCATGATACATGACACCAGCATAATTATCAGTGCAATGACGCCCACAGCCATTCTTCCACTGTCTCCCAGTGGATCGCCTGCCGAAGTATTGATGCCTAATAAGACCATCAGCAGACAAATGATCCCCAATACAATCCAATATGTTTTCTTATCCAATTTTCCCTGCTTCAGTTTTTCCATTTTCACAAATCTCCTTCTTTTGTTTTATTATATTGATAACCGCCTTCGCAAACCGCCCCTCTATATCGTGAAAATGTCCGCCCTCGTTCCACTCAAAACACACCCGTCCTTTACATTCCATGCCTGTTTTCTGGCGACCTTCCCCACTCTCCCTGTCTGTCCGCAAACAGCTTCTGTTCTTGTCATCACCGGACTCATCCGCTCCTTCCAACTGCTTTGCCAGAATCTCCCTCGCCCGCGCCGTGCATTCCGCCACCCTTCCCATACGGGGATTCTTGCTGCGGCTTTCCTTTTTCCCAAGGGAAAAGTATATTCTCAAATCCGTCCGAAGAGGCTTTTCCCGCTCCATAAATTCGCAGAAGCCGTCAAACCAAAGTGATCCGGAAATGCTGGCGATCGCACCGAACTTGTCCGTTTTATAAATCGCGTAAACCACCGTAAGCCCGCCCAGTGAATAGCCGAAGAGCGCCGTGTTCTCCGGTTCCGTCTTTGTGCGGTAATGAGCGTCCATGTACGGTTTTATTTTTTCTGTCAGACAGGATAAATAAGCGTCCGCCCTGCCCTGCGGCGCTTCCTCCCCCGCCCGGAACGCAGGGGCTGCCCACGGCGTAAAGTCATCGTTCCAGCTTTTCGGCTTGATGGAGAGGAAAAGGAAATCAGTCTGTTCGCCGCACTCAACCAACTTAGTCAATATCCCTTCTATCGGAACTTCACCGTTAACGTAGATTACCGGATAACGGCCACCTCCCTCCTCATAACCGGGCGGCAGGTATAAGCGGCAGTTCATACCGGCAATTTGTACTTCCTGTATCTGAAACATCATTCTGTCAGTCCTCCAACAGCAGCGCAATCTCCGCCTTATATGGCGGAATCGTCTTCTCCGTACTTCCTTCTTCACAAATCCAAGGCGTCTCCAGAATTTTCGGCACCTGCACGAATCTCTCGTCATGTACAATTCGCTTTAAAATATCCGTTCCAATATGTCCTTCGCCAATATTCGCATGGCGGTCTTTATGCGCCCCGCAGGGATTCATACTGTCGTTGACATGTATCACCGCAATCTGCGAAAGCCCGATTACCTCATCAAACTGCCGCAGCACCCCTTCATAATCCTCAACCAGCGGATACCCGGCGTCATTCACATGACAGGTGTCGAAACAGACACGCAGCCTGTCCTTTTTGTGTACGCCCTCATAAATCCTTTTTAATTCCTCGAAAATCCCTCCCAGCTCGCTTCCTTTTCCCGCCATCGTTTCCAGCGCGATAAAAACGTCGTCCTCATTCTCATCCAGCACAAGATTGAGACCCTTTATAACCTGCGCGATGCCGGCCTCCGTTCCCGCGCCCACATGGGAGCCCGGATGCAGCACCAGAATCTTGCTGCGCATAGCCGCCGTCCTTTTGATTTCTTTTTCCAAAAAAGCGACTGCCAGTTCAAAGGTTTCCGGCTTTACGGTATTCCCCAGATTAATGATGTACGGCGCGTGAACCACAATCTCCTCAATCCCCGCTTCCTTCGCGTACTCCCATCCCGCTTCTATGTTTAATGCCGCAATTTCCTTTCTCACCGTATTCTGCGGCGCACCCGTATAAAGCATCAGAACATTCGCCCCGTAAGACTCCGCCTCCTTCACCGACCCCAGAAACATTTCCTTTCCCGCCATCTTTACATGGGAACCTATTTTAATCTTTTGCATGGCAGCCCTCCTCCTACAGCATCTTTTTCCCCTTTTCCTTATTATCATGCAATTTGGCTTATTTATCAATCTGTTTCACAAATTTAATCCAGCGTTTTCAATCACCAATTATAATTTAAATTGTGCTATAATAGCGGCAAAAGAAAAAGGATGCGAAACGTATGGGCACATTTATTGTATTACTGCTTGTAGCGGGCGCGGCGGCGCTTGCCATACGGCAGATGATTAAGGATAAAAAGGCGGGGAAATCCCTCTCCTGCGGCGGCGACTGCAGCCGGTGCGGAGGATGTCAATCAAACCATAAAACCGGCAAAAAAGATATCTGAAAGCAAATTACCCTGAAAGGAAGGATGGATCATGATAGAGATGAAACCCGGTGATAAAATCGGGATTGTGTGCTGTTCCAACGGCTGGGAAAAGCGAAAAGAGGCAAAATTCAGGCGCTTACAGGAAATTCTTCTTAGTATGCACCTTGTGCCCGTTTTGTCACCGTATATTTTTGAGCGGGGAGGCGTGGAGAGCGGCAGCGCCGCAGAGCGCGCGCAGGCATTGATGGACTTTTACCGGGATGACTCTGTGAAAGGTATTTTTGACATTTCCGGCGGAGATATTGCCAACGGGATTTTGCCCTATCTGGATTACGAAGTGATCGCCCCCTGCGACAAAAAGTTCTGGGGCTACAGTGATCTGACAACGATCATAAACGCTATCTACACAAAGACAGGAAAGCCTTCCGTGCTGTATCAGATCTGCAACTTGGTGTACGACCACGCCGAGGAACAGCGGGAGCATTTTAACAATATGGTTTTTGGAGACACGAAGGAGCTGTTTCAGTTCCCCTACACCTTTTTGCAGGGGGAGGCAATGAACGGCGTTATTGTGGGCGGCAATGTCCGCTGCTTTTTAAAACTTGCAGGCACGGCGTATTTTCCGGCATTGACAGACAAGATTCTGCTTTTAGAATCGTTTGGAGGCACGGTGCCCCAGATGCTCACCTATTTCAGCCAGTTACAACAGCTTGGCGCATTTGAGCAGGCGCGCGGAATACTGCTCGGCACTTTCACCCAGATGGAACAAGAAAGCTGCAAGCCGGATGTATGGACGCTGCTGAAAAGCTTTGTCCCGCAGGATCTTCCCGTGGTAAGGACAACATTGATCGGACACGGAACGGATTCCCGGGCGGTGCTAGTGGGGGAATATAGGGAATTTGAAAAGTAAAAACCCACGGTTCGCAGAATTTATTCAGACAAAAATATTTTAGCAAACCCGCATAAACACGCGCCTGCAACCGCCGGTTGACAAATTTCCAAGCCGCCTGTATAGCCTTTCCCCCAAACTTTTCTATAATCAAAGTAAGCCGGAAAGACACGGGGTTATAAAAATCCGGCTGCTAAAATGAGAGAAAAATTTGGAGGAAAATATGACGCTTGGAGAAAAAATTTTTAGATTACGAACAGAACAGGGATTGTCGCAGGAAACTTTCGGAGAAAAGTTGGGCGTGTCCAGACAATCCGTATCGAAATGGGAAACCGACCAGTCGATTCCCGAATTGGATAAGATCGTGACGATAAGCGACCTTTTCGGAGTCAGCACGGATTATCTTCTAAAAGATATAGAAGAGACAGACAGAACCGCGGAAACGGAATCCGCTTGGGCAGAAACTTTTCCCCGAGAAACATACCGATCCGGGCGAAGACCCCGCTTTGAATATAAGAGTCAGAAAATGATCGGCAGTCTGCCCCTCGTGCACATCAGCACGCGCCGTGCCAAAGGCGTGATTGCTGTCGGCGCGATTGCGCAGGGCTGGCTTTCCGTCGGTTTCGTGGCAATGGGCGGATTCTCGCTCGGTCTTGTCTCTCTGGGGCTGATTGCCTTTGCCAATCTTGCCTTCGGACTGATCGCTTTCGGGACGGTTGCCGTGGGTGTGATCAGCTTTGGCGCCTTTTCCTTCGGCATTTTTTCTCTGGGTGCCGTGGTCTACGGACAGTTCGCCTTCGGCGCCTCGGCACACGGCGCACAGGTGGCAGTCGGAGACGCTGCCAGCGGGAAAATTGCGCTGGGCTACTCCCGCGCCGTCGGCGATTACACGCAGATCAGCAACGACCAGCCTTTCGACTATGAAAACGCCTGCCGCCTGATTGACCAGCATGTGTCGTCGAACTGGATGTTTTTCAAGACGTGGGCGAAGGCGATGGTGAAATGGTTTTAAGCGGAATCGCGCAATGCCGGACTGTTACTTTTAATCAAACATTTTTTCCGGAGAGGCATATCTCTCCCTCAGTTTCCCAGCCAGCGCACCAACCACAATCACCGGCAGCCCGTTAAGCACAAGCGACAACGGCGATTGCAAAACGGAATCCGTCAAATAATTATAAATTGTCGGCAATACCGCTATCGCAAGATAGCACACCAAATAATACACGACCATAAATCGCTTATCCTTTTCACGCTGTAAATACCATAGGGTCGCCAAAAACACAATCCCCATCGCGATAAGCATAATCAGATACGCAAACGGGTCGCTGGCGCCGTCCATAATACCGATTTTCAAGACAAGCGTCAGCAGCACCCCGCCCAAAGAAAACCCCGCGCCCGAAACGGCGGTCACAATCACAGCCGTCTTCATCCGTTCTGAAATTTTCCATTTAAAATCACCCGTAACCCACACAGAAAACAGCAGCATCTGTACAAATATTTCCGGCGCGCCTTTTAAATGGACTTCCAAAGGTAATTGCGAATAGACGATGCCTTCAATTGATACCGGCGCGGGACCCGGCGTACAAATGATGCCTAATCCCGCAAATACAATCCAAAGCTTCAGCCATGCTCTCTCTTCTTTGAGAAGATTATCTTTCAGAATTAAAAGAATACAACCGGTCAGTGTTCCCCGTACAACCTGCACAAATGGACCGATCAGAGTGGAAATACTGTTAAAATCCCTCATAAAATATTTCGCGTTCCCCAATGCAAACAACGTTTCATAGTGGAACAAGTATGAAACCAGATAAGGACAAAACTCAAAAATTGTGTTTAAGACAGCAGGCACAAATATGTGGAGTGAATATCTTATCTGGAGGAAACAGAAAATGGCAAAATCATTATTTGAACAGTTAGGCAGCACATATTACAAAGAAAATGGATATTTTATTCCAGATTTACGATTACCCGCCGAAGAAGAACAGCCAATAGGCACATGGGGACAGCGGCATCTGGATTATTTGAGGCAATATTGCAAAGTTACATACACCAATCTTCTTACAAGCGGCAAGCTGAATGCTTATCTTATCAGCATTGACAGACAGGCGCAGGAATGCTTTGAAAGGCTCATTGAGGACATGAAACAGACACAAGGCATAACGGAACAACTAAAGGCTGAAAATGCCTTGGAATGGGTAGGGCATTTAGGCAACATAAGAGCTTGTGCAAGGGAGATTGTAAACAAGGAAATCATTTTTGCATAAGCGGACAAAAGCGGCAGGGAGAAATCTCTGTCGCTTTTTAAATGTCAAGAATTTTGTGGATTTTGCACATAAGTGATTTTTGTGCTATGGAAAATTATGGCTATTGCAAAAATTTAAGAATGGTGCTAAAATAGTTATTGACTTGAAGTCAATAACTAAATACAAAGGAGGTGCAATAACATTTGGCTAGACCTGTAAAAAAGACACCAGAACAATGGAAAAAGGAAATACTAGATGCAGCACAGAAACTGTTTATCTCCAAAGGGTACGAAGAAACTTCGGTTTCTGACATTATGGATATGGTAGGTGGAGCAA
>CAJUMV010000057.1 GCA_910587715.1 uncultured Lachnospiraceae bacterium
TACAGTATTGATTTTTCAAGGTTCAGCACACCAACTGGTGTGGGAAGTTTGAGTTCTTAACATATTCGTGCATCGGTTTTACCAGATAATGATTTACCGGCAGCTTTTCGGTGGTGACATATCCTGCGGGCGCGTCAATCAGCATCGGTATGCGGTTGGTCAGCGTCGCGCAGGTCAACTCTACCGTTGCCGGGCGATTTACCACGAGCGTCGTATCCGGCTCGCCCTGCAGCGTCCACTCGTTCCGGTCCATATCCTCCGGACCGTATACATAACCGAGACAACGGGTTTCCAGCGTGATTCCCTCTTCCGTTTCCGTTGTCACAACGGCTGACATGCCGGTGGCGTCTCCTGCTTTGATGGTCATGTCGAGAGTGCTTGATTGTAAATCTTCTTTATGGGTAATCGGGATGCATTCCTGCGTCTGGGAAACAATATGCAGGTCAAGCTGACTGCAAAGCCATCCGTTCTGGTTCCACATATGTATCCAACTCTTCGGTAATCTGATAAGACGAGCTCCACGGATAGAGGGATTCCTCGCAGGTGGAAATGGCGTCCTTCACGTCAAGCATGGTGGAGCGGGTGGCGATGATGCACACATCCGGTTTTAACTCGCCTAAGATTTTGCCAGCTTCTTTAGCGTCGGAAACTTCAATGCCGACACGGTCTTTTCCCATAATTTCTCCGATGTCTTTGCCGATTACCGTGGGGTTTTTGTCAAACGCCGCGACAAGTTCCGCGCCTTTTTCCAATACATAGCGCATCAGGTATACGCTCATTTTTCCGCAGCCGTATTGGGCGATTTTTACTTTTCTGTTCATAGGGTGCCTCCTTTTTGAATTGGAATTTTGAGTATTTTATCTATGCTCATAGTATTGTCCAATTCAAATATTCATAACCCTGATTTTAGTATTCTAAAACATACATTAGCATATGGTATGCAGACTGTTTTTTTGCATATTTCTTAGAGGACGATTGAGAACAAAAGTGTTTATCTATCTCGTCGATATAACAAACACTTTTCCAGAGCAGGTTACCGCTTCTGTCATATGTTTGTTCAAATTCGTAAAACGGTATGGAAAAATATCCACGTCGCGCAAGAATTTCCAGTTGACTTATGGCATCGTCTATATTTGGATTCGGAATTTCATCCCGAATAGAAAACAGCAGGTTGTTTCGCTCCAATTCTTTATAAGCCAAGGCACATACTGCTTTTCGTGCTTCATTTTTTGAAGCGCCAATGCTTTTGAAAGGTGCGTTCATGTCCCCTAATTTGAGTAGGCAGATATACCTTGATTCGAGATTGCATCTATTTGGGGATAAAACATTGCTAAGAGTAGTAAGGTGCATTGGCGAAGAAGTTTTTTGAAACTGGTAGTGTGGAACCGTGCCATATCTCCTTAACGTCCATTCCTGTATCAATTCAACATAGTTTTCATCCTGATTCTCTTCAAAATAACTATCGGGGTCAAGCATAATCTGGACGGCATCCTGAAGTGCATCCATGTTCCATTCCGAGTCCAGAGCAACTGCGCCAATAATTGCTTCAAACAAATCTTCCTTTACGGAAGGCGACTGATTTACATTGTTTTGTACATCGCCATTTCCCATAATGAGATAGTCGGCAAAATCAAGGGCGTCGATTCTGTCTGCGAGGGTTTTCTTTTGTACCAGCCTTTTCTTGATTTCCGTTAATTCAGCCTCCGTTTTACTACATGAAAATTCATTAAATTCCTCGTTGGAATTAAAGTATTCATAATCATTGAGTAAACAGCCATATTTTTCTGCCAGCAGTTTTACTATAACAAAATCTAGGACTTTATCACCGATAAATTCTAATACCTCATTGTCTTCGCCGCCGTATTCTTTTGAATAAGAGCGTCTGATAAATGCTTGTTGCAATAAATCAGGATTTTTGAAATTGTAGCCGACTTGATTTTGAATGAATGTTAAATCTTCTTGTTTCATAGAAAATACCTCCTAGTAATTTATACTAAAAGGCATAATAATAGTCCGACAAAAATAAAACTGTTTGACACAGCCACATTGCCAGACATGATAGATTAAATTGGATTCTTTGTTTTCGGGTGTTTATAGATATTCACTTGCATAAATAGGAATAAACACATAAAAACAATGTTTCAAATTTAAAATATTATGCCTTTTCATAAAAATAGCAAATAATGGGAATGGAGTCAAGAGCTTTTATAATATTACCAGACGTGACTTATAGTCTGTTGACTTATAAGTAACTATCTGCTATCAATAACACTGAAAAGGAGACAAGCTATGATTACTGAGGTTATAGGAAATAGAATCCGGGATTTACGATCGGGCATGGGCTTGAGTCAAGAGAAACTTGCGCTCAAAGCTGATCTTGACAGAACATATCTTGCGGGTGTGGAAAACGGAAAAAGAAATATTTCTGTTCGCAGCTTGGAAAAGATAATCAATGCTCTTGAAGTCTCATTCCAAGATTTTTTTAAAGACATCTAAATGTTGATTATAAGTCACAATAACGTTATAATATGGAGGTGCTGATATGCCAGATTTTGGTGCGGCTGAACGTAGAATGATTAGTTACTTTAAAAGAGGTATTGAACTTTTTTATAGGGGCAGCAGGTATATCGTTGAAGAAGCTGATAAACCGACATGCTCTTATGGCGAACCGAAAACAGATATTTATGTTTTGCTGTCTAACGGATGTCAAAAGCAGGAATTGAAGATATCATATAAAAAAGAAAATGCAGATTTTTTAGAGAATAAAACGAATAGCCAGAGAGCGGAGCAACTATTTGGCCCGGAATGGAGAGAAATAATTAGTGGTTCAACATCTGCAATAGCTGAGAAGTTTATGGAACGTATGCTTGTATACAAGGATGCGTCTGGTAGAACTGAAAAAGGTGCAATAACTTTAGGGTGGAAGTTCGAACTGCTTAATAAACCAGGAGGGGATCTTTCGGGACTCATGAACCTTACACCGCAACAAGTTTATGATGTTTATGCTGGTACAAATCTTTCTCCCGACAAACGAGATGCGATGGTAAATGGCAGAATTATTCGTGACTCTGGAGTTGCTGATTATATTCTTATGACAGATAGAGTGGGGTCTGCGCAGGAAATAGTTGAAACGATGGTGCCTATTGACGAGTATATAGAAGCCCATCCAAATATCTATTTTGCGTGTAAAGCTTTAAACTACAGGACGTTTAGACAGAAGTATGACGGGAATCGTCCTTTATCTGTTCAGGTTGATTGGAAGGTCAGGGATGGAAAACTGACGTATGATCTTGTTTTTGATCAACCACTTGAAATGAATGGTACTGAAATAGCGGAAAGGCTGTTGGCATGTATGAGAAGATTGTCAATACATACAACAGATGATATTGATGAAGACAATTCAGACATGAAAAATGTCTACGAAGAATAAAGAAAGAGGTGTAGTCTGATGAAGGTTATTAGTTTGTTTTCGGGATGTGGTGGACTGGATCTGGGCTTTGAAAGAGCCGGTTTCGATATTCCTGTGGCCAATGAGTTTGATAAAACGATTTGGTCAACATTTAAGGCGAATCATCCCAACACACACCTGATTGAAGGAGATGTACGTGAGGTGAACAAAGAAGATATAGAGGAGTTTCTTGATGGAGATGTGGATGGGATAATCGGTGGTCCTCCATGTCAGTCTTGGTCAGAAGCGGGTGCTCTTCGCGGAATTGAGGATGAGCGTGGGCAGTTGTTCTTTGACTATATCCGAATTCTTAAGGATTTTCAGCCTAAGTTTTTCTTGGCTGAAAATGTCAGTGGGATGCTTGCAAACAGGCACTCGGAGGCAGTTCAGAATATTCTTAGGCTTTTTGAAGATGCTGGATATGATGTATCCCTTACACTGGTTAACGCAAAGGATTATGGTGTCGCACAAGAAAGGAAAAGGGTTTTTTATATCGGTTTTCGGAAAGACCTTAATATTATGTTTGAGTTTCCTAAGGGATCAACAGAAAGCAATGATAAAAAAATAACATTGAGAGATATCATTTGGGATTTACAGTTTACTGCGGTTCCAGCTGCACCTAAGAATAAACACAATCCGGAGGCTCTAAATAATAATGAGTATTTTACCGGAGCTTATTCTACTATTTTTATGAGTCGTAATAGAGTAAAGTCATGGGATGAGCAGGGCTATACGGTTCAGGCATCGGGGAGACAGTGTCAGCTTCACCCTCAGGCACCTAAAATGGTAAAAGTCGGGAAGAATGATTGCAGATTTGTGGAAGGGAAAGAAGATTTGTATAGAAGAATGACCATTCGCGAGGTTGCAAGAGTTCAAGGCTTTCCTGATGACTTTCATTTCATTTATGATGATACCGACATTGCATATAAAATGATTGGGAATGCAGTTCCAGTGAATTTGGCATTTGAAGTAGGATCTGCAATCAAATCAGCGTTAGAGGCAAACGGCTAATCGTTGATAGTTATGCAGGACAAAGGAAGTGAAAATTTATGGATGTCCTTACTCCTGAACAAAGAAAAAAGAGTATGTGTCATAACTGCTCAACTGACACTAGCATTGAGCTTGCACTACGAAAAGCGCTATGGCATCGGGGATATCGATATCGGAAAAATTATAAAAACCTACCGGGTAAACCAGATATAGTTTTAACAAAACAGAAGATAGCCATCTTTTGTGATAGTGAGTTTTTCCATGGAAAGGACTGGGAGGTCAAAAAGGTTAAACTTCAGAAAGGCAATAATTCTGAGTATTGGATTAAGAAGATAGAACGGAATATGAAGCGAGACGCTGAGAATGATCGCAGGCTTTTGTTTTTAGGGTGGACGGTGATTCATTTTTGGGGTCAGGAAATAATTAAGAATACTGAGGAATGTATTCGGGTTATTGAAGAGACAATTTTTGACAATAATGTCCCTGTGTTGGGGACGGGCGAAATCGACCACCCAGAGCCGCTTTAAATTGGCCATTTTCGGTCGGATGAAAAAAGCCATGGCATTCTTTGCCATGATCTGCCACTGTTGTGGGCAGCGGTATATTGAGTTTTTTCCAAATGCCGGACAGTAGAACCTGTTTATCGGAATGCTCCATGCTTTTCTATACATTGGTATCCTACGGTATATATTAGAGGACAACAAGAAGAGCGTTGTGATTCGGCGGGATGGGCAGGGACATCCGATTTGGCAGAAAGATTCCTCACTGCTATGTGCCCTTGAACGTATATTTGATAATGCTACTGTATTCATGAACATTTCTCTCGATTCTAAATGGCTAATTTCTCCCGACGCTAACGCTACAACAAAATCTAAGACTTTATCACCGATAAATTTCTAATATCTCATTGTATTCTCCGCCGTATTCTTTTGAATAAGAGCGTCTGATGAATGCTTGTTGCAATAAATCAGGATTTTTAAAATTGTAGCCGATTTGATTTTCCGACAAAAATAGAACTGTTTGACACAGCCACATTGCCAGACATGATAGATTAAATTGGATTCTTTGTTTTTGTGTGTTTAAATGGGAATGGAGTCAAGAGCTTTTATAATATTACATGCGAAGATGGGCGTTGATATAAATTTAGTGCGTTTCCTTTATATACAGACAGCTGCAACATAAAGTTGCGGAATTGCCACAGGAAAATGATAGACATTCCTTGTATTTTTGCTATGATGAGACAAAAGGAGGGAAACCTATGACATTTGGAGAAAAGCTTTATCAACTGAGAAAAACACAGGGGCTTTCTCAGGAAGCGCTGGCGGAAAAATTGAATACGAGCAGACAGGCAGTCAGCAAGTGGGAAAATAATAACGGTTATCCCGAGACGGAAAAACTGATTCTGCTTGCCAAACTTTTCCATGTGAGTTTGGATGATCTGCTGCTTGAGGAGCGTGAGCTTGGACGGGAGAGCGGCAATACGGAAGGAAATGTCGGAAGCGGTTGTACTGGCTGGCATGGAGAAAAATGCTTTGAAGCAGGAGTAGGAGACAGAGATGGCAGAAATGAATATTATGTAAACCGAGAAACAGTAAACGGATTTCTACTCTATTATAGAAAGAAAATTTTGCTGACTGCGGCGGCATGCGGACTTATAGCAGGCTGTAACAGCGTGAGCTACGGCTCCACAGAGCCGAATATATATGAGCTGGCGGTGGAGCCTGCGCTTACGACTCTGTCGGTTCTGGTGCTGTTTTCTATCGTGTTTTACATTATTTTAAAGCAAAATCCCTATAGAAATTTCCGCAAAAAGGAGCTGATTTTTTCCGAGGATGTCAGACGGGAGCTACAGGAGGAGTTTTCAAAGATGAAAAAAGTGCTGCTTTCGGGTATTGCAGTCTGTGTTCTGTTTGTGGCAATGAGCGAACTGTATTTCGATTGGTGGCTTCGTATGAATTGGAATACGATGTATCTTGTGGATGGCGCGAAAAATTTGCGGGACGATGTGTTTTACATGATACTGACAGGCATTTGCGTCTTCGTTATGGTTTTCTGCGCGGGGGTGTATTGGTCCTATTCGGTGCTGCTCAGAGACGGGCACGGGCATATCGCATAAAAGCTTTGTGCCAAAGGGTGCAGAGCTAAAAAATCCGGTTTTATGTAAAAGAAAGGGGAGGTGAGCTTGTGGCGGAGCATCATTATATCGAAGTGAACAATCTTGTAAAAAATTATGATACTGGGAAGGTGAAAGTGAGAGCTGTCGATCATGTGAGCTTTTATGTGGAGCAGGGTGAAATGGTCGGTATTATGGGAGCATCCGGCTCCGGCAAAACCACACTTTTAAATATTCTGTCTACCATAGATACCATGTCCGAAGGACAAGTTCTCTATGACGGGGTGGATATTTCGGGAATGAATGAAGAAGAGTTATCAGACTTCCGGCAGAAAAATCTGGGGTTTGTCTTTCAGGACTATAATCTTTTAGATACACTGACGGTAGAAGAGAACATTATGCTGCCAATGATTTTAAATGGGAAAGAAAGAATAGAAAGCAGAATCAAGGAGATAGCGGAGGTCTTACAGATTAGCGATATTCTGGGCAAATTTCCATATGAGATATCCGGCGGACAAAAACAGCGCGCGGCTTGCGCAAGGGCGCTTGTCAATCATCCGGAACTGATTCTTGCCGATGAACCGACCGGGGCTTTGGACTCAAAAGCATCCACGATGCTGCTTCACACGTTACAGATTATGAACAGAGAATTGGGCGCAACGATTTTAATGGTAACGCATGATGTGTTTTCGGCATGTTACTGTGGGAGGATTCTGTTTTTAAATGACGGAAAAATATGCGCGGAATTAGAGAGGGGAAATAGAAACAAAAGAGATTTTCTAAATTATATTCTTGATATGCAGTCCAAAATCGGAGGTGAGGATATTTATGCTGAATAAACTGGCGTTGCGAAATGCGGGGAGATTGTGGAAAGACTATCTGCATTATTTTCTGACCCTGTGTATGATAGCGGCTCTTACCTTTTCCTTCCATTCCCTGCTTTTTTCAGAGGATATCCGCGCGATGATTTATTATGGAGATCGTGGTGAATTATCTACGGCAGGAACCATGTTGATTACCTTTATGTCTGTGTCAACCGCGGTCATTTTTATCATAGCGGCATGGCTGATCAATTATATGACGCGCTTTATTCTGGAAAAGAGGAGCCGGGAGTTTGCGGTTTATTTGTTATCGGGAATGAAGAAAGGACAAATTGCAAGTCTTTACATGAAAGAAAATCTTTTTCTTGGCGTGTGCGCGCTGGTCATGGGATTCCTTTTCGGAAGCTGGTTACGGCAGGCGTTGTTTTTCATTTTCTATAAAAGTATCGGGAAAAATTACAAGGTAAATACAGAAATATCCGCAGGCAGCATTTTGCTTACGGCAGCTTTGTATGCCGCCTGTTTTGTGGCTGCCATGCTTCGGAACAGGAGCATGTTTTCCCATATGGAAATCATCCATTTGATTAACATGGATAAGCAGAATGAGACAGTGAATGAAAAGCAAAACGCTGTCTGGGAAAGACTGTTTTTTCTCTTTATCGGAAACATACTGATTCTCTATTTTTTCATTTTTACGGGCAAGATCACAAAATGGTCAGCAGTCTTGGAAATGATCGGGCTGACTTTTACGTTTTACCTTTTCTATTTGGGGCTTTCCGCTTTTCTGATGAAATACATAAACAGGAAAGGCAGATTTATCTATAAGAAGGAATATTTGTTTCTATTGAGGCAGTTTTCCTCAAAGACGCGCAATACCTGTTTTGTCCTCGGAACATTGAGTCTTTTATTTATGTTTGCGCTGGTTGGAAGCTCGCTGGCATTTATGCTGAGCGACTATCAAAATAAACAGTTGGACGTAGAATATCCTTTTGACATGATTATCATCAGCGACAATACGGGCAATGATTTCTCCAAGGAGGAAGCATTGATAGAGGACAGTATAACGCCGCGCGATATATGGAAATACTGCGTCTATCAAAAAGGAACAAGCGACATGGGCGACTGGCTGTATCAGAATTTACGGTTGTTTTCGGAAAGAGACACCGATGCGGGAATGGCAGAGGGAAAACGTGCCGTTGCCTACTACGATTACGATGTGTACATGGGCGTATCCGATTATAACAGGCTGCGGGAAATGTTGGGGCTTGCGCCTGTGACTTTGCATGACAACCAATACTGCCTTCATATGCCCAACCGTGTCTATCAGGAAATAAAGGATAAGAGTGCGCAGTTGCAGAATAGTCTGCATACCGGGCTTGAATTTGCCGGTTTCCATACGGAGGGATTTGCGCAGAACGGGCATAACGGGACGGATTATTTACTGGTTGTGCCGGACCGGAAACTGGCGGAAATGAAACCGTATTTTTCGCTTATGGCGGTTATGGCGGACGGAAATGTGCCGGAAAATTTATCGGAAAGACTGTATGATCTGGCGGGCAAAATAAGGGGCTATGATGAACTTGCCAACTATATAAAAATCGGAAGCGAGGCACTTTTTCTGATGCCTGCCACAATACAGGTGAAAAGCAGGGAGGTTTTTGAATTAAAGTTTTTGATGAGCACGCTGTCCTTTCCGCTGTTTTATATCGGTCTGGTGTTTTTGTGCGTGTCGTTCACTGTCCTTTCCGTCCAGCAATTGAGTGATTCCAACAAATACAGATTTCGGTATCAGATTTTAAATAAACTTGGCATGGGAAAGAGAAGAATCAAAAGGACAGTGGCGAAACAGTTATTTTTCTATTACCTGTGCCCCGTTTTGCTTTCGGCTGTCATTAGCGCGGCGGTTATCTTATATGTGGGACAGCAATTTGTTTCCTATACGGGAATACACACACAGGGGATTTCATATTTCTGTATTTCTCTGACGGGTTTTCTCGGGATATATATCTGCTATTTTGGGTTGACGTACTTGCAGTTTATAAAAAGCGTGGGGTGAATATGGCTGATTATGATTGAAAACAATGCCGCAGAGAAGGTATAATGAATACTGGAAAACGACAGGAAAGAAACTGGAGGAGGAGCAGATGGGCAGATTAAAAGATCTTCGGAAATATGTGGATGATGAATTAAATAAGATGGAGGATGCCAGCAAACGGAACAGTGCGGTTGCACACCTTTACGGCGTATCGCTTGCGGCTACGATGATTGCGAAGAAGCGGGGGCTTGACCCGGAGCTTTCTTCGATGGCGGCAATGCTCCATGATCTGTATGCGTATAAGACCGGGTCTTATGAGGACCATGAGCACAAAGGGGCGGAGCTTGCAGGGAATATTCTCAGAGAACGGAAGCTGACGGATGAGGCTGAGACGGCGCTTATCTGTTCCGCGATCTACCATCACGGTGACAAGCTTGCGGTGGACAGCCCGATGGATGAAGTTTTGAAAGACGCGGATGTCATTCATCACTGTATGAACGATTTGTCGAAACCTGTCAAGGAAAAAGAACAGGCGCGTTTCGATAAGCTGTGTATTGAGTTTGGGATGTGAGGGGAGTGTTTCGTTGACAAAATTTTATTGACTTTTGGTATTTTGTTCGCTAAAATGAAAGCGTGTACTTGCATAAAGGAGGAAACAGATTTGGATGAAACAAGCCAGAAAATCATTGACGCGGCAATGATTTTAGTTCGGGACAAAGGATATGTCGCAACAACCACGAAAGAGATCGCACGGGTAGCCGGTGTAAACGAGTGTACCTTGTTTCGCAAGTTTGAGACCAAAAAGGATATCGTTTTACAGGGGGCAAACCAGGCAGGCTGGCGGGCGAATGTTGTACCGGAAATTTTTGAAAATGTAACTTGGGATTTGCGGGAAGATCTGGAAATGTTCATGAGGGCATATATTGACAGGATGACGCCGGATTTCGTTAATCTGTCTATCGGTCTGAGAGCTCCGCAGCTCTATGAGGAAACCAAACAGCTTATTATGAAAGTACCACAGGCTTTTTTGGAGACATTTACCGATTACCTGTATCAGATGTGCGAGATGGGAAAAATACCGGAGAAAGACTTTCAGACGCTGGCATTGGCAGTATTTTCGGCAACATTTGGTTATACATTTCTGAATGCGTCGTTCGGAAAAGAGCTTACGGATATTGAAAAGGATAGATACATAAAAGAAAGTATACAGTTGTTTGTAAAAGGAATTTATCAGTAAAATTTGGCGCTGGCAGAGATTGGCGTAATGGGGCTGTCGCTTTGTTCATTCTGCTAAGCTGCAGCCCCATAAAATTATATATTATGCGTGCAAGCACACGCATTATGGAGCGGAGGAAATTATGAAAGAGATTACAGGTGCAGATTTATTTGTGAAAGCGTTAAAAGAAGAAGCAGTTGACACGTTGTTTGCTTATCCAGGTGGGCAGGCGATTGATCTGTTTGATGCACTGTATGGTGAAAGAGAAATAGATGTGATTTTGCCCCGTCATGAGCAGGGCTTAATCCATGCGGCAGACGGTTATGCACGTTCTACGGGAAAAGTCGGGGTTTGTCTTGTGACGAGCGGACCGGGGGCTACAAATCTCGTTACGGGCATTGCCACCGCAAATTATGACAGCGTTCCGTTAGTATGCTTTACGGGACAGGTGTCGACACACCTTATTGGGAATATAGCATATCTTCTAAAGGTTTCTTTTGAAATATGTGATTGTGTAATAATATCGGTGAGGGTATAATGAATGTATAGTAAACGACACAACAAATTTCTACTTCGACGCTGGTCAAAGTCCTATATGGGAGCTTTTGCAGGGTCGAAAGCAAAGTTTCTAATGTTGTTAACTATAGAAAGCGATGGGCAGGGATGCCAGTATGACAGGGGGCGTATCGTGGGAAAGATTATTTTATATCACGGCAGTCCGAATGAAACGATAATGCTGAAATTCGGACTGGGTGAGGAAAAGCACGATTACGGAAAAGGGTTTTACCTTACGGAAAGTTTGGAACTTGCGAAAGAATGGGCGGTCTACCGTCCAAATGCTTCAAATGGCTGGGTGCATGAATTTGAATTGGATACAGATTATCGCCAAGTCTTTTGTCCGCGATGAAGTAGATATAGACATTTTGGAGGAATTGCTGGCCCTTGGTGGATTAGGTATTCAGTATTGCATCAAAACGGAACAGGCATACAAAAAATTGTTCGAGCATTCTGGCGCATTGCAGTCTGTTGCATTCACAGAGTTTAATGAGAAGTATAATAAAAGGGATGCATGGGCGCGTGAGAATATGCGAAAGCTAATTGACTCAGACGTAAAAGCCCGTATCTGGGGTATCGGATTGTCAATGAACGACCCGGACAGGTTTGAGCGGATGAAGTGGAAGGGGCAAAATCTGCTGGGATATGCCTTGATGATGGCGCGGGACAGGTTGAGATAAAAGAAGGAAATGATGAATGACATAGAAAAACGATTCATGAGGAGAATAATTGACATGGAAGATGAAATTTTGCCCTTGCAAAACAAAATAAAAAGTTTGGAAAAAGAAAATCAGTATCTAAAATCCCTGCTCGATCAAGCGGGGATTTCTTATCATGTGCCTGTTGAAACGAAAGGTGTGGATTTATTTGAACCCGATCAGGGGAAGAGAATCATACCAAGAGAGATAACCGATAAGGATGCCAACCTGTTTTTCAGTATGTTCTGGGGGCGCACGGATGTGTACGCAAAACGTACCGTCAAAAAAACCACAGGAGAGGTCAATTATTATACACAGTGTTACAATTTTTGGAAGTCAGGCTGTCCAAGAATGAGCGGCAGCAAGCTCAGGTGTCAGGAGTGTAAGAGACAGGCATACAAAAAGCTGGAGAAGCAGCAAATCATGGCGCATTTAAGGGGCGTATCGGAAGAGGCAACGGATGTGATAGGCGTTTATCCGCTGTTGGAGGATGACACGTGCAGATTCCTTGTATTTGATTTTGATAACCATGAAAAGAATGCGGAAAAGTGTGATTTTGCCAATATAGACGATACTTGGAAGGAAGAAGTAGATGCCTTGCGGCAAATCTGTGTTGTTAATGGCATAGATCCTTTGGTGGAACGGTCACGATCGGGACGCGGCGCACATCTCTGGATCTTTTTCCAAAAGAAAACAGAGGCATCCTTGGCCAGAAAATTTGGGAATGCCCTGTTACGAAGGGGTGCGGAATCGGTCAATCTGAAATCTTTTCGCTTTTATGACAGAATGCTACCGATGCAGGATCATCTTTCGCCGGGTGGTATCGGTAATTTGATTGCGCTGCCGCTACAGGGGCAGGCTCTTAAAGAGGGAAACAGCGCATTTGTGGACGAAAATTGGAACGCATACCCGGATCAGTGGAAAATTTTGTTAAGTAAGCCCAAACTTTCTCAGGAGTTTATGGAGGACAAGATAAAAGAATGGAAAACTGCCATGCCAAATGAGACGACAGAGATTAATGAGATATTGGAGCAGGATGGGGAAAAACCGTGGGATAGGACGAGAGATTTTCTGAGGTGTGACGTAAATGGGGTGCTGCAGATTACTTTGGCGGATGGCATTTATATTTCTGCAGAAAACCTGGCGCCGAGAATCCAGAACAGGATACGAGAATTGGCGGCATTTCGCAATCCTGCTTTTTATAAGAATCTGGCGATGGGGCTGTCCAATTTTGCAAATTCCCAATACATTTACCTTGGCAGGGATGAAGGCGGCTATATCAGGATTCCGAGAGGTTTGCTGGAAGAGGTGACTGCCAAATGTGAAAAGGCAGAGATTGTAAATCATATTCGTGATGAACGTTGTCAGGGAAATGCGATTCGGGTAGTATTTCAGGGACAATTGAGAGAATCTCAGTTTCCTGCAGTGGAAACCATGTTAAAATATGAGACGGGGATACTTCATGCCGCCACTGCGTTTGGAAAGACGGTTGTCTGCTGTAATATGATTGCGAGGAAAAAGGTGAATACACTGATTCTACTGCAGTCCTCGGCACTGATAGCACAGTGGAAAAACGCCATAGAAACTTTTCTGGTCATAGAAGAGGAACCGCCCGAATATGAGACGTCGACCGGGAGGAAAAAACGAAGGAAAAGCGTGATAGGCAGGCTGCAGGGGGCGCATGACTCTACGACAGGAATCATTGATATTGTAATGGTGGGCTCTCTTTGTAAGAAGGGAGAATTTCATCCCCGATTGAAAGAGTATGGCATGGTGATTGTGGATGAATGCCATCATGCCGCATCGGATACCTTCGTAGAGGTGTTGCAGGAGGTGCGGGCAAAATATGTGTATGGCGTGACAGCAACGCCGCTTCGCAGTGACGGATTAGAGAAAATAAATTACATGCTCCTTGGTCCGGTCAGATATCAGTTTACGGCGAAAGACCGGGCAAAAGAACAGGGGATTGCGCATTTGGTATATCCGAGATTTACAAGAGCGGTGGCGCCGAGGTTTCAGCAGGATAACATGCACCCGAATGAGGCATATACAATTCTCAGAGAGAATGAAGACAGGGATAGTCTGATCATAGCTGATGTTATAGAGTGTATAGAAGAAGGCAGAACCCCGGTGATCCTTTCCAGATATGTAGATCATTCGCGAAAGCTGTATGACAGATTAAGAAACTGTGCGGACGAAGTGTTTTTGCTTTCGGGTGAAAACTCGAAAAAGCAGCACCATGCTATTTTACAGCAGATGAAACAGGTGGAAGCTGATAAAAGTATGATTTTGGTTGCTACCGGAAAGCTGATCGGAGAAGGCTTCGATTATCCGAGACTGGATACGCTGATCATGGCAATGCCGATATCATGGAAAAGTGTGGTAGAGCAGTATGCAGGGCGTCTGAACCGGGACTATGAAGGGAAGGAAAGCGTGATAATCTACGATTATGTGGACAGTCATATCGCCATGTTTGAAAAGATGTACAACAAGCGACTTAAAGCGTATAAACAGATTGGCTATGACATCTGCACAGGAAATACCGTGGAAAAACAAAATGCTGGTGCGATATTTGACATGGATACTTATGCGGAAGTATACAGAAAAGATTTGCTGGAATCGAATGAGGAGATCATCATAGCAAGCCCGGTAATCAGCGGGCCCAAGATTGAAGAATTAATCCAATTGGCAAAGAGCTTACAGGAAAATGGCGTTCAAGTAAGAATTGTTACATGGAAGCCGGACAGTTATGGATTTGGTGACAGCGCATATTGGATGGAGCTTCATGAGCGGATGCGCAGCAGTGGGTTTGAAATGAATCTTATGGAGGATTACTGCCTGCATTATTGCATCGTAGACCGGGAAGTGGTCTGGTATGGGAGCATGAATTTTCTCGGGAAGGAAGACAGTGAAGATAATCTGATGCGAGTGCGCAGTAAGGAGATTGCTGCGGAATTATTGGAGCTTACGTTTGGAAAACGGGAAACGAAACCAGAGTGAATGAAAAAGATAGTATAAGTCATAACCCTTCGCCCCCTCTCATACAATGTAAAAAAGTATTCTGAGGGGTTTTCTCTTGAAGGATTATATCGAAGAGCGTGCGATGAACATTGCCAATTATATTATCGAAAACAATGCCACGGTGAGGCAGACGGCGAAGGAGTTTGGGATTAGTAAGAGTACGGTACATAAGGACGTAACCGAGCGTCTCGCCCAGATTAACCCGTCCCTCACAGCCGAGGCAAGGAAAGTCTTGGATGTCAATAAATCCGAGCGGCATATCCGGGGAGGACTGGCAACGCGCGAAAAATATCTGCACCAGCATATGTGCTGAAAAGAGGAATATACTTTACATTGGCGTGGAATGGGCATAGAATAAGGTCATAGTCATGAAAAAGGATGATGAGGGGCTATGCGCACAAAAGAAAAGCAACAGGGAACCATATACAGCAATGCAGCGCTCAGAAGCCTGATTCTGCCGCTTGTTATGGAGCAGCTTCTGGCTATTTTGGTGGGTATGCTGGATACCGTTATGATTTCAGGAGTGGGGGAAGCGGCGGTATCCGGGGTTTCTCTTGTAGACAATATCAACATTCTGGTGATTAATATTTTTGCGGCGCTGGCAACGGGCGGCGCTGTTGTGGCGGGGCATGCGCTGGGACAGAAAAATCAGGAGCAGGCGGGCAAATCTGCATGGCAGATGGTGCTTTTCCTGCTCTATTCCTCTGCGGCGATGACAGTCCTGCTTTTGGGCGCGCACAGGGTAATCCTGCGAGCCATATTCGGGCAGGTGGAAGAGACGGTTATGACCAGCGCGGTTACATATCTGATTATAACGGGACTTTCCATCTGCCCGCTGGCACTTTACAATGGGTGCGCCGCGCTTTTCCGTGCCATGGGCGATTCGCGGACAACCATGTATATCTCGCTTTTGATGAACCTGATTAATTTGGTTGGCAATGCGATCCTGATTTTTGGATTTCACATGGGTGTTGCCGGAGCGGCGATTGCAACGCTGGTTGCAAGGACGGTGGCGGCTCTTCTCATCTTTAAACTCATGTTTGACGAAAAGAGAGAAATTCATTTCCGAAAGCACCTGACCCCGCGAATGGATATTCCGCAGGTGAAAAAAATTCTCTATATCGGTATTCCAAACGGACTGGAGAACAGCCTGTTTCAGCTTGGTAAAATTCTGCTTTTAAGTCTGGTTTCTACTTTCGGCACTTCTGCGATTGCGGCAAATGCAGTCTGCGGCACAATCACAAACTTTAACATTCTGCCGGGGATGGCAATCAATATGGCACTCCTGTCGGTGGCTTCATACTGCATTGGTGCGGGTGATTTCGGGCAGACAAGGTATTATACGAGAAAACTGATGCGACTTACATGGTTGTGCACAAGTGTGGTATCGCTTATTATGATAATAGGCGCGCCGCTCTTTTTGAAAATTTATCATTTGACGCCGGAAACGACTACGCTTGCCTTGCAGGTAATCCGCTATCATGCGATTATGTGTATGGTGGCTTGGATTCCTTCTTTTACGTTGCCAAATACTTTGCGTGCGGCGGGAGACGTGATGTGGACGATGGCGATTGCGATTATTTCTATGTGGGTTTTCCGAATCGGAACGGCATACTTTTTCAGCTATGTATTTCATTTAGGACTGATAGGGATATGGATTGCCATGACTATTGACTGGATGTTTCGAGCGATTTGCTATGAGTTTAGGTATCGCGGCGGGAAATGGGAGAGGGCGATAGGAAAACGGAGAGGATAAGATGGAATGGAAATATACTTTGACAAGGGTTTTGGTGCTAACGTATAATAAAATTTGAAGTGAAAACACAGCAACAGCGGGGAGAAAAAATGGAGAGAGAAACAGTAATCGTATTGGATTTCGGCGGACAGTACAATCAACTGGTGGCGCGCCGCGTCAGGGAGTGTAATGTCTACTGTGAGATTTATTCTTATAAGACGGACTTGGCAAAAATACGGGAGATGAATCCGAAGGGCATTATTTTGACCGGAGGTCCTAACAGCTGCTATGAGCCGGGAGCAGCGACTTGTTCTCCTGAGCTTTTTGAAATGGGGATTCCTGTGCTCGGGCTTTGTTATGGCGCGCAGATTATGATGCAGGTGCTGGGCGGTAAGGTGGAGCAGGCGCCTATAAGAGAGTATGGAAAAATTAAAGTAATGGTGGACACCAACAGCAAGCTGTTTCAGGATGTATCTCCGAAAACCATTTGCTGGATGAGCCATAATGATTATATATCGGAGGTTGCGCCGGGCTTTACCGTCTGTGCCCATACGACGGATTGTCCCGTGGCGGCGGCGCAGAATTCGGACAAGAATCTGTATGCCATTCAGTTCCATCCGGAGGTCCTTCATACGGTAGAAGGAACGAAAATGCTTTCTAACTTTGTCTATCAGGTGTGTGGCTGTACGGGCGACTGGAAAATGGATTCCTTTGTGCAGCAGTCTATTGAGTCAATCCGCAAAAAAGTGGGGGACGGAAGAGTACTCTGCGCGCTCTCTGGCGGCGTGGATTCCTCCGTGGCGGCGGTGCTTCTCTCAAAAGCGATCGGTAACCAGTTGACTTGTGTTTTTGTAGATCAGGGACTGCTTCGCAAGAATGAGGGAGACGAGGTGGAGGCGGTTTTCGGTTCCGATGGAAATTATGATCTGAACTTTATCCGCGTCAATGCGCAGGAGCGTTTTTATAAAAAACTTGCTGGCGTGGAAGAACCGGAGCAGAAGAGAAAAATCATCGGCGAAGAGTTTATTCGTGTGTTTGAGGAAGAGGCAAAGAAAATCGGCGCGGTGGAGTTTCTCGTGCAGGGAACCATTTATCCCGACGTGGTGGAGAGTGGTCTTGGCGGCGAGAGTGCGGTCATCAAGTCTCACCACAACGTGGGCGGACTTCCCGATTATGTGGATTTTAAGGAGATTATCGAACCGCTTCGGGATCTGTTTAAGGACGAGGTGCGTAAGGTTGGTCTGGAGCTTGGCGTTCCAGAACACCTGGTGTACAGGCAGCCCTTCCCCGGTCCCGGTTTGGGGATTCGCATCATAGGTGAAGTGACGGCGGAGAAGGTGCGGATTGTGCAGGATGCAGATGCAATCTATCGGGAGGAGATTGCAAAAGCCGGGCTTGAGCGTGAGATTAACCAGTATTTTGCGGCGCTGACCAATATGCGAAGCGTGGGTGTCATGGGGGATGAAAGAACTTACGATTATGCCGTGGCATTGCGGGCGGTCAAGACAGTTGATTTTATGACGGCGGAGAGCGCGGAGATTCCGTGGGCGGTACTGCAAGGGGTTATGAATCGGATTATTAACGAGGTAAAGGGGGTTAATCGGGTGGTGTATGATCTGACGAGTAAGCCGCCGGGGACGATTGAGTTCGAATAGTAAACAGAAAGCCGGGAAGCCGCATAAACAGCGGATTTTCCGGCTTTTGATGTGGGGCGTGATACCTTTTTGATACCTGAATTATCCTTTTTGATTCTTTTGCAATT
>CAJUMV010000058.1 GCA_910587715.1 uncultured Lachnospiraceae bacterium
AAGGTAACAGGATTTTGCTAAAAATTTACAAACACACTTGACAATATCTCTCTGACGTGACCGGCTGGCATTACCAGTATCAGGACGCCCTGTTTGGCAATGGCGGTGCGGCGCGGCTCGCGGCTCTGGTGACGAAGATAGAGGATTATGAAAACGGGTGTATCGGCGTGATGGAGACGGCGGTCACCATGGAAAATATGTTTCCGCCGCTGTACGAAGAGATCGAGGACGAGTGGAGTTGTTTTATTTCTGACGAAGGGGAGCTGTACTTTGGCGGGAATGAAGCGGGCGGATCGGAAGAATTTGTGTGGCTTAAAATGGAGCAGGAGCTTAAAAAGGACGGCATGTACACGAGATATCTCAGGCAGGACGGCGAGCACCTGATTGTTTCCGGTCTGTATGTCAGGGAGCTGCGGGGAACGCTTTTGTCCGTGAAGGACATTTCGGAAAACGTGCGCTATGTGTACCGGATGCGGAATATCTTCGTGGCGGTTATGCTGGTGATACTCGTTGGACTTGCTTTTTTGATTAATGCTGTCGTCAAGAGACTGCTGCGGCAGTTTTACGAGATTTTAAAATCTATCCGCGTGATACAGAAAGGCGATCTGCATGTGAGAATTGACGCTTGCGGGAACGACGAGATGGGAGAGCTGGGCATCCAGATCAACACGATGTTAGACCGTATCGAGCAGCTGATGAAAGAAAACATCGACCGGGAGGTGCTGGCGAAGAACGCGCAGATACGCGCGCTACAGAATCAGATTAACGCCCATTTTATCTACAATGTGCTGGAATCCATTAAAATGATGGCGGAGATTGACGAGGAGTACGCGATTTCCGACGCGATTACCTCTTTGGGGAATCTGCTCCGCTACAGCATCAAATGGGTGTCGGGCAATGTGCGGGTGGAAGAGGAGCTTTCTTACATCAAAAATTACCTGACGCTGATGAATCTGCGCTTCGATTATGAGATTTATCTGTCCCTGAACCTGCCGGAAGAAGTTTTGAAGCAGGAGATACCGAAGATGTCTTTGCAGCCGATCGTGGAGAACGCCATTTATCATGGCATAGAGGAGCTGGCGGAGGACACCAACATTTATATCAAAGGCATGATAAAAGACGGAGACTGCGTCATTGAAATCAGCGACGCCGGCAGGGGCATGAGCGAAGAGACGCTGAAACGGCTCAGGAAACGGATCGCGGGGGAAATGGAACCTGACGGGGGGAAAGGAAACGGCATCGGCTTAAAGAATGTGCAGGACAGGATACGCATGAGCTTCGGGGCAGGGTACGGGATTACCGTTGACTCGAAGGAAGGATGTTATACGAAGGTCACGGTGCGCGTGCCCAGGTATCGCGGCGAGTCGGAGGACAGGTTATGAAAACAGTGTTGATCGTGGAAGATGAAAAGATGATACGGCAGGGTATACGGACCATGATTCAGCGAAGCGACGTTCCCGTGGAGGTGATCATGGAGTGTGCAAACGGGGAGATGGCGCTCGATATCCTGCGCAGCCAGAAGGTGGATGTGATGTTTACGGATATCCGTATGCCGAAAATGACCGGTGTGGAGCTGGTACAGCGGATGCAGGAGCTTTCCGAAAAACCATTGATTGTAGCGGTCAGCGGATATGCGGACTTCTCTTACGCGGTGGAAATGCTGCGTCTGGGTGCGCGGGAATATCTGTTAAAGCCGGTAGAGCGGGAAAAGCTGTGGGATATCTTAAGAAAGCTGGAGCAGGAGATATCCGAGAACCGGGAGAGCAGCCGCACCAGCAAGCGTCTCGGACGCCAGCAGTTAAAGTATCTGATGTTGAACGAGCAGATTACGGAGGAAGAGCTCCATACCATGCAGACGGAGTATGAGAGCGAGTTTGACCTGTACGCGTATCAGGTGTGTGTGCTGCATCCGAAGGACGTCGAGACGATACAGGAGCAGCCCTATATTTATCTGCATAATATAGAGGGGGACGACGTGTATCTCGTGACGGAGAAGAACACGCCGCTGCTCTTAAAAAATGAGCTGGCGCAAGAGTATGTGGGGGTCAGTCTTGTGCACAATGGAATCAGAGAGCTTAGGACAGCATACAAAGAGACGGTGGACGCGAGACGCCGCGCCTTTTGCGTGTGCCGGATGCCGGTTTACGCGGCAGAGCCGGAAAAACATGTGCCGGAGGATTTTTTGGCGCAGGGAAAGCGACTTGCCGGGGCGGAAATGAAGCTTAAGAGAGTGCAGCTTGTCGGTACGGATAAGGCGGAAGAGCTTGTGAAAGCGTGGAACGCCCTGTTTTATGCGGTGAAAAACGAGTGGATTAAACCCGCTGATTTCGTGAACTGTATGGATGATTTTTTTAAGGAAGCACAAAAGACTTACCGGAATGTGCTGGAGGAGGAACAGGAGAACAGAAAGCGGCTGCAGGCGTATTACGCATATTCCTCACTGGCGGTCTGGCAGGCGGATTTTATGGAGTGGCTCCTTGCGCTGCACGAGCGGATTAACAGCCGTTTTGACAGCAGTAAAAACCAGCAGAAGATCAAGCAGGCGATTGCCTACATTCAGGAAAACTTCGATCAGGATTTGAACATGGCGGTGGTCTCTAATCATATTTCCATGAATTACTCCCTGTTTTCCTATCTCTTTAAGGAGTATACGGGCAGCAATTTTGTGAATTACCTGAAAGGAATCCGCATGGAGGAAGCGAAGAGACTGCTTGCGGAAACGGATTTGCGAATCATTGAAATCAGCGCGAAAATCGGGTACGACAACGAAAAGCATTTTATGAAGATTTTTAAGGCTTCCTGCGGGGTATCCCCGAGCGAATACCGGAAAAATGTGCAAAATGACCATTTTTTCAGGGGGGGGGGGTAAAAGTAACTGACGTAAGGCTAGCGGCGGGCGGCATGATGCTTTTCCTTCTCGCGGTACATATTTTTATCCGCCAGAGAAAACAGCTCCTGTATGTGTTCCGCTGTAAAACCGGCAGTCGGAAGCCCTGTGGCATAACCGCAGCTACAGGAAATGGCATATGGCTTGCTGCTTAATTTATGGTAGTTATCCAGATAGGCGGCAATAGACTCGGCGCGCTGTTTTGCCTCCTTTTCCGTAAGACCCGCAGCGAGTATATAAAATTCATCTCCCGAAAAACGGGCGCAGAGGTCTCCCTCGGCAGCTGTGCTCTCAATCGCCTGTCCCAAGACTTGAATAGCGAAATCGCCCTCGTTGTGACCGTAGGTGTCGTTGATGGCTTTCAGCCCGTCCATATCGATCAGAAAGGCAGTGAGAGGAAGATTTTCCAGGATGGCGCGGTTTAAGAGCGGCTCTTCCAGACGGTTATAGCCGTGCTTGTTGTACAGACTGGTCAGCGCATCCTTCATGTAAATATCTTCCAGACGGCTGACTAACATCCCGGTGCGCTTTGCCTCGCAGATGCTCTGCAGCATCTGGTTGATGTTCATCTGCCACTGGACGAGACGGAACTGGTAGTCGATGCGGTTGTCTTCGTAGGCAAGAGCGAGATAGCCGAATTTCTTGTCCTCAAAATACAGCGGTACATAAATATAGGCGCAGTCGGAATCGGCATAAAGATAATCCGGCAGCAGGTTCTTTTTTAAGAAGCTGCATTCCGACAACCGTTTTCCGTTTTTGTACGCAAATTTCAGCAGGATTGTATCGGTGTCCGCGGCGGTCTCCTCCTGGTTGGTGAGGGCGAGAATGTGGCTGGAAACAGAATCCCAGTCGGCGTACAGGCACAGGTAAAATTCCTGACAGTGCTCTAACTGCGGCAGAAACTCCGTGAGCAGTTCCATACCCGTGTCCAGCTCTGTCACATGCTGTAAGGAGGACGACATGTTCATGGAGTCGAGAATGGAGTTTTCCAAAGAGGCGATGCGGGCGGAGAGCGTCTGCGTAAAAAGGACGGCGCTTTCATTTGTGGCGCGGCTGCAGCCGCAGGAGTTTCTGATGAGAAGCTTGGCTGTCGGACAGGCAGTATTCGGACTGCCGCCCCGAATCAGGACAAGCAGGTTTTCGATGGCGCGCTCACCCAGCTCATAGACCGGAAAGGAGACGGTTGTGAGCATGGGGGAAGCGTTCCTGCCGTCCGGCGTATCGTCGCATCCGCTTATGGCGATATCCTCCGGCACGCGCAAACCGGCGGCAAGGGCGGCGGCAAGAAACATGAGCGCGAGCCTGTCATTGTAGCAGACGACAGCTTCCGGCGTTCCCGTCTGAGCAAAAAAGGCAAGCGCCCGTTCCACATCTTCCGACTCATAGCGGCAATGATAAATATCGTTTTCACCGGGCGCCTTTCCGTTCTTTTCCAGCGCTTTTCGGTAATAGGTTTCTCTCACATCGGAAATATAGGCTTCCTCTAAGCTGCCTAAAAAGCATACACGGGAGGCGCCGTGTGCGGTCAAAAAATGGGCAGTCAGGTCGCCGGTCATCGAGTTGTTTTCCAGGGATACCGCCGGGAAATGGGTATCGTTTACGGCAATCTCTACAATCGGGCAGGAAAGCGTCTGCAGCCGCTCCAGGATTTTTTGGCGAAGCTCCTGTGAGATATAGGTATCGGAGGCAAAAATAATGCCCTCAAAGCTGTTAAAGTTTGGGATATGCAGAATGCTTTCCTCGCCGCGCGCATAGGAGCCGAGATTTTCCCCGTCAAGGGAGGTAAAAATTTCGGCGGTATAGCCGTATTCCAGCGCCCGGTCGATGATTTCCTGACAGACCCTCTGCTGGTAGACGCCGAATATATGGGAGATAAAGACGCCGATTTTTTTGGCATGATACATGAAAATGCCTCCTTCCGAATATAACAAGTTATCTTTCTTTATTGTAAAGGAAGGGAGAGTATTTTGCAATTTATCGCTATGATTTCTCATGATAAGGTGAAATTAGCCAAAACATTTCGACGAAATTTGTGGTTATTTACAGAGGGAAAGCAATCCGCAATATGATACAATGAAAATCACTATTGATATAAAGAGGAAATTTTATGACGGGAAGTTATATAGCGTGCGGGCTGGCGGCGGTTTGCTCCCTTGCCTGTGCGGTGATTACCTATAAAAAGAAAACGCATCTGGCGTATGTTACGGGGACTATGTTTTTGGCGGCATGTGCGGTAAATCTTACCTATCTTGCAAGAATCGGCGCCAGGACTTATTTTGCGGCATCCCTGACGACCAGCGCCTATTTTGTATGTCTGGATTTTCTCGTTTTGTCCATGGTCTATTACATGTTAGAGTTTACCCAGTCGAAAATCGAGAGAGCACGCTTCAAACGGGCGCTTATTTTCGCGACTTATCTTCTGACGTTTATAGATGCGGCGGTTTTGGTCTTCAACGTGTTCCACGAAGTGATTCTCCGCTATCAGTACCACGAGAACAGCATCTATGCCATCAAATATATGTTTGAAGCGGGGACGGGCTTTTATCTGCATCTGGCTTATGTGTATCTGCTTGTGGCAGTGATTTTTTTTATTCTCATCCGCAAGACGTGGATTGTGCCGAGAATTTACCGTGCCAGATATATCAACACCCTTCT
This sequence comes from uncultured Lachnospiraceae bacterium, assembly GCA_910587715.1. Classification (GTDB taxonomy): domain Bacteria; phylum Bacillota; class Clostridia; order Lachnospirales; family Lachnospiraceae; genus UBA3282. The sequence continues at coordinate 5,543 of CAJUMV010000058.1, forward strand.
GGCGCTTAGCGTAATCGGGCTGCTCACCATTTTCTATATGGCGGGGCTTTTAGAAATGACCATGGATGTGGCGGTGCTGGTTTACGGGTTTGTCTGTCCGCTGGTCTACAGGAACACCTTCGACTATTCCTCGAAGGGCATGTTAAACACCACCCGCAAAATGGTTCTGGAGTATATGGGGATGCCGATAATTCTCTTCGATTATGAGGGATATCTGGCGGATACGAATCGGGATATGAGGGTGCTTTTTCCGGTACTGGAGGATCAGAAGAACCGTATCAGCATGATGGATTTTCTGCAGCTTGGCGCATTCCGTGATCTGCAGAGCGTGGAAACGGATCAGACGTTTGTGTGGGAGAATCCGGGCAGCGTGGGCGCGCGCAGATATCACTGCGTCTTTAGCTGCTTAAAGGACAGGAAGGGGCATGACATCGGGCACCTTTTGATTATGAAGAATCTGGAGACGGAGCGGGATATGTTGACCCAGCTCTATTCCAAGAACAGCTTTTACGGCGAGATGGACAAGCTTCTGGCAAGGGGCGTGTTCCCCGTAACGGTGGTGGTGTGCAATGCCAACGGTATCGGGCTTGTCAATGATGTGTACGGCTGGCAGAAGGGAAACGAGCTGCTGCGGCAGGCGGCGGACCTTCTGCGCGGGAACCTTCCGGCGAACGCGGTGCTTGCCAGACTGGCGGATGGGGATATGGCGGTGGCTCTCACGGAGGTGGAACAGGAGTATGCGCATCGCCTTTTTGAGAACATCAGAGAACAGTATCGTCAGGTGAACGATACCGGAATCAACACGGATATCGAGTACGGCATCGCGGTGATTCGTGGTCGGGATAAAGGCGTAGACGATGCGGTTCGGGAAGCCTCCGAAAGTATGCGCACAAAGAAGCTGATGAACCAGTCTTCCCAGAAGAGCTCCCTGTTAGATTCCCTGACCCAGACGCTGACTGAGAGCGATTACGAGACGGAGGAGCATGTGGAACGGACAAGAGAAATGGCGATCCGGCTCGGAAAGGCGTTAAACCTGACGGATGGGGATTTAGGGAAGCTGGCGCTTTTGGCGGTGCTCCACGATATTGGGAAGATTGCCATTCCGCACGCCATTCTTTCAAAGCCGGGGAAGCTGACGGATGCGGAGTGGGAGATTATGAAAACCCACACGGAGAAAGGCTATCGGATCACCAGCGCATCCAAGGAGCTTAAGCCCATCGGCGAATATATCCTGCACCACCATGAGCGGTGGGACGGCGGCGGTTATCCGGGCGGTCTGGCGGGGGAGGAAATTCCGCTTTTGTCCCGTATTATCACGGTGGTTGACTCCCATGACGTGATGGTGCATGACAGACCGTATCATAAGGCGATGAGCGGGGAGGATGCGGAGGCGGAGTTGCGCCGCTGCGCCGGAAGTCAGTTCGACCCGAAACTGGTGGAGGTGTTTTTGGAGGTGCTGAAGGAGGAGGCGTCTTGACAAAAGCCTTTTCATTGACTATAGTATTAAATAATTGTAAAGGTGATGACAGAGAGGAGTAAGCAGGAAACCGCCGCCAGAGAGAGGGAGCAAAAGCTGGGAGCTTCCTTCGGAGAGGGCTTGTGGAAAGTGGCTCTGGAACCGGGATGCAGAAATGTTTTCGTGAAGAAAACGACGAAGGCGGCAGTAAGCGTCCACGAGTAATCCCCGTTAATGGATTAAAAGCCGGAAACATTCCGGCTTTGCAGAGTGATAAATGAAGGTGGTATCGCGCAATCGCGCCCTTTGTCGAGAGACAGAGGGCGTTTTACATTCTACAAAGACTAGGAGGAAAAGAGATGGGCAGAGAACTCGCGAAAACCTACGATCCGAAGGGGATCGAGGACAGATTATACCAGAAATGGCTGGACAAAAAGTATTTCCACGCCGAGGTGGACAGGACGAAAACACCTTTCACGATCGTGATTCCGCCCCCGAATATCACGGGGCAGCTTCATATGGGACATGCGCTGGACAATACCATGCAGGATATTCTGATCCGTTACAAGAGGATGCAGGGCTATAATGCGCTCTGGCAGCCGGGGACGGATCACGCCTCCATCGCTACAGAGGTGAAGATCATCGAGAAGCTGAAGGAAGAGGGAATTGATAAAAACGACCTTGGCAGAGAAGGTTTCCTTGAGCGGGCATGGGATTGGAAGCGGGAGTATGGCGGGCGCATTGTCTCCCAGCTGAAAAAACTCGGTTCCTCCTGCGATTGGGACAGGGAGCGGTTCACCATGGACGAGGGCTGCAATAAGGCAGTCACGGAAGTATTTGTGAAGATGCACGAGAAAGGCTGGATTTACAAGGGCAGCCGCATCATCAACTGGTGCCCCGTATGCAACACTTCCATTTCCGATGCGGAGGTGGAGTATCAGGAGCAGGCGGGACATTTCTGGCACATCAAGTATCCGTTGGTTGACCAAAATGGTCAGCCCAGCAAGACGGAGTTTCTGGAGTTTGCGACCACCCGCCCGGAGACCATGCTCGGCGATACGGCTGTGGCGGTAAACCCGAACGATGAGAGATATACTTATTTAAAGGGAAGACAGGTATGGCTGCCGATTGTAAATAAGGCGATCCCCGTAGTGGAGGACGAGTATGTGGATATGGAGTTCGGGACAGGTGTCGTGAAGATCACGCCCGCCCATGACCCGAACGATTTCGAGGTCGGAAAACGCCATAATCTGCCGGAAGTGAATATTTTAAATGACGATGCCACCATCAACGAAAACGGCGGCAAATATGCGGGACTGGACCGCTACGAGGCGAGAAAGCAGATCGTGGAGGAGCTTAAAAAGGAAGGGCTTCTCGTGCGGATCGAGGACTATTCCCACAACGTGGGCACACATGACCGCTGCCACACGACCATCGAGCCGATGATAAAAAAACAGTGGTTCGTGAAGATGGACGAGCTGATTAAGCCTGCCGTGGAGGCGGTGAAGAAGGGCGAGATTAGGCTGATTCCGGAGCGCATGGACAAGATTTACTTTAACTGGACGGACAATATCCGCGATTGGTGCATCAGCCGCCAGCTCTGGTGGGGACACCGTATTCCTGCTTACTACTGTGATAAGTGCGGCGAGATTGTGGTGGCGAAAGAGGCGCCGACCGTGTGCCCGAAGTGCGGTGAGACGCACTTTACACAGGATCCCGATACGCTGGACACGTGGTTTTCCTCGGCGCTGTGGCCCTTTTCCACGCTGGGATGGCCTGAAAAGACGGAGGATCTGGAATACTTCTATCCCACGGATGTGCTGGTGACAGGATATGATATTATCTTTTTTTGGGTTATCCGCATGATTTTCTCCGGCTATGAGCAGATGGGGGAGAAGCCCTTTAAGACAGTACTTTTCCACGGGCTTGTGCGGGATTCCCAGGGGCGGAAGATGAGTAAGTCCTTAGGAAACGGTATCGACCCGTTAGAAATCATTGATCAGTACGGCGCAGATGCACTCCGTCTGACGCTGATTACCGGCAATGCGCCCGGCAACGATATGCGTTTCTACTATGAAAGAGTGGAGGCGAGCCGGAACTTCGCGAACAAAGTCTGGAACGCGTCCCGCTTTATTATGATGAACATGGATCAGGAGGAGGAAAAAACCGGAAAGCGCGGCTGGGAAGTTTCCTATGAGGAGATACAGAACAGTCTCTATCCGGTGGACAAGTGGATTCTTTCCAAATTAAATACGCTTGTAAAAGAAGTGACGGACAATATGGACAGCTTCGAGCTTGGCATCGCCGTGCAGAAGGTGTACGACTTTATCTGGGACGAGTTCTGCGACTGGTACATCGAGATGGTGAAGCCCCGTCTTTACAGCACGGCGGCAGGCGAGGAGGAAGGAAAGCGGGCGGCGCTTTGGACCTTACAGAACGTGCTTACCTCCGCGCTGAAACTCCTGCATCCCTACATGCCTTTCATCACGGAGGAGATTTTCTGCACGTTACAGACGAAAGAGGAGTCCATCATGGTATCCGAGTGGCCAGTGTTCCGGGAGGACAGGCAGTTTACAAAGGAAGAGAACGCCATCGAACTGATGAAGGAGGCGGTGCGCGGCATCCGTAACGTGAGGACGGGGATGAATGTGGCGCCGGGTAAGAAGGCGGCTGTGTTTGTGGTCAGCGACAAGGAAGGCGTGCGGCAGATTTTCGAGGAGGGCAGGCAGTTCTTCACTTCGCTTGCGGCGGCGTCCGAGCTGACCGTGCAGGCGGACAAGAGCGGCATTGACGACAGTGCTGTGTCCGTGGTGATTCCGAACGCGACGGTTTATATTCCCTTCGAGGAGCTGGTGGATATCGCGCAGGAGATTGAGCGTCTGCAGAAAGAGCAGAAGCGCTTAGAGGGCGAGCTTGCCAGAGTGCAGGGAATGCTTGGTAACGAACGGTTCCTCTCCAAAGCGCCGAAACAGAAGGTGGACGAGGAGCGCGCGAAACTTGAGAAGTATACACAGATGAAAGCGCAGGTGGAGGAGCGGCTGGCACAGCTTAACTAAAAAATTTCTCTAATACTACTGGAAAAACAGGGCGATATGGTGTAAGGTATAGGTAAGAGTTAGTACGATAGGACTATACGGCATGTATGTCATAGTATATATAGGGAGGAGGTGAGTCACGTGGCTGAGGTGAATCTGTCATCGGAACAGCTCAATAAACTGAAAGCGGCAATGGCGAGAGCGAAGGGTCTGGACCCTCAGGCAGCGCTGCAGCAGGCGGCACCGGCACAGCCGAAAGCGCCTGCAGGAGAAGCGCAGGCGGCACCGGCACAGCCGAAAGCGCCTGCAGGAGAAGCGCAGGCGGCAACCGAAACGGCGGCACAAACCGCTGTGGCGGTTGAGGAGAGAACGCCGCCCACAGAGTCGAATCTGGCGGAAGGCACTTATCTGCGGGTAGACGAGGACGAGATGGCGGCGTGGCTTTACCTCGCACCACCGGAAGAGGGACAGACGTACGCGAAGCGTGATCTGGAGAACTATCTGGAACTAAACGGTGTGATCAAGGGCTACCACAGCTCCAATCTGTCCGCCATGGTTAAGAAAAAAGTGTACGACAGGGAGATTCTCGTTGCCAGGGGCGCGGAGGTCAAGCCCGGAACGGACGGCTATTTTGAATACCTTTTTGCGCCGGAAGAACATGTCGGTCCCAAGGTGAACGAAGACGGTTCGGTGGATTATTCCAGCATGAGCGCCCTGCAGAATGTGCATAAGGGCGATAAGGTGGCGGTTTATCACTATGCGGTACAGGGTGTGGACGGCTATACGGTTGTGGGCGGGGAGATGAAAGCGGCTCCCGTGAGAGACTTGCCGCCCATGAGAGGAAAGGGCATTACGAGAGAAAACGGCGTTTACTATGCCCAGAGTGACGGGAAGATTGAGGTCAAGGACGGCAAGATTGATATCCAGAACGTGCACGAGATTATGGGCGATGTGGATGCGATCATCGGGAAGATTGAGTTTTTCGGGGATATTATTATCAACGGCAATGTGGAAGGCGGCATCGTCATCCGTGCCGGACGAAATATAGAGGTTCACGGAACGACAGGCGCGGCGGCTCTGTTTGCCGGCGGCGATGTGATGCTTACAAGGGGCATTCAGGGCGGCGGCAAGATATCCGCCAGAGGAAATGTCTTTGCGGAATTTATCGAGAACACCACGGTGGACGCGGGCGGTCTCGTGCAGGCGAACGTGATCCTGAACGCCAAAGTGACGGCGAAGAATAAGGTGATTACCACGGGCAAGAGGGGAGCCATTATCGGCGGCTACACCCACGCGCTTAAGAGCATTGAAGCGATGACGGCAGGAAACGACGTAGAGCTTAAGACGGTTCTGCACTGCGGCTACCAGCCGGAGTCTTTTGATAAACTTCTGGAAGCGAGACGCAGGGAAGCGGAGATTAAGGAGAAGCTTTCCAAGCTGGTGGATACCATGACGGAAGCGCTGCGCGAAAAGCGTATGCGGGGGGCGAGTACGTCAAAGAACACGGAAGCAAGCCTTCTGGAGTGGAACCATTTGAAGGATGAGTATTTTGCACAGCTCGACAAGATAGGTCATGAGCGGGAAGAACTGGAGACGACCATGGAGGAGGGCAGGGATTCCTACATCAAGGTGGACGGCAATATCTACCGCAATGTGGTGGTAGGCATCAATGGCGAGCAGATGACCCTCGACCGCAATACCTGCTTTATGCGGTATGCCGCCGAGAAGGGCGTGATCGAGGGAACGGTGATTGTGCATAACTGATTCGGAAAAAGAATCCTGGAGACAAATATGGAAGAAACCTTTGAGACTTACGGGGCGGCGGTGAATTATATCAACGCCACCCCTAAATTTACGACAAAAAACAGCAGGGAGGATACGGCGCGTTTCTGGGAGTATCTGGGATCGCCGTCAAAGAACAGGAAAATCCTACACATAGCAGGCACAAACGGAAAAGGCTCCGTTTGTGCTTATTTGTGCGCCGTGCTGCGAAAGGCGGGCATTTCCTGCGGGATGTTCACGTCCCCCCATCTTGTGAGCATGAGGGAGCGGTTTGTGATAAACGGGGAGATGGTGTCCGAAGCGGAATTTTTGGAGGCGTTTCTCGTGGTGATGGGGGAGGTGAAGCGTCTGGCATCCACTTATCACCCCACTTTTTTTGAGCTGCTGTTTTTTATGGCAATGGTGCTCTTTGAGAAACACGACGTGGAGTATGTGGTTTTGGAGACGGGGCTCGGCGGCAGGCTTGACGCCACCAATGTGGTGGAGGACAAGAAGCTGTGCATTTTGACGTCTATCGGCTACGACCATATGGAGTACCTTGGGGAATCCCTGCCGCAGATCGCAGGGGAAAAGGCGGGAATCCTGCGTCCCGGTGTGCCTGTGGTATATCCGCAGGGGCAGGAGGATGTGGACCGCGTCATAGAGGAATATGCAAAAAAAATCGGGGCAAAAACTTTTCCGGTAGGGAAAGCTGCGATAAAAGAAATAAATATCGGGCATAAAACGATTGATTTTTCTCTTCATTTACACTATTATGATTATATTGGTTTTACTGTGTCCACTTCTGCACTTTATCAGGTGGAGAACGCAGCGCTTGCGGCAAGCGCCATAGCGCGTCTGGAGGATGAGCGGATTACGGTGTCCTCCTTACGAGACGGCATTAGGGAAATGGTCTGGGAGGGCAGAATGGAGGAGATCCTGCCATCGATCTATCTGGACGGCGCGCACAATGTGGATGGCATCCGTGCTTTTTTGGAGACGGTAAAACGGCATTCCTGTACCGGCAGACGGATTCTTCTCTACTCTACGGTGCGGGACAAGCAGTACGAGCGGACAGCGGCGCTGCTTGCGCAGGCGGCTCTTTTTGACGAGATATGGCTTGTGCCCATGCAGGGAGAACGGGCGCTGCCGCTTGCAAAACTTACGGATACTTTCGGACAATATACCGGATTTGACAAAAAAGCATATGAGACGCTGGACATGGCGTTTTCCGAGCTGCTTACACAAAAAAATGACGGGGATAAGGTGTATATTGTCGGTTCATTATATTTGGCGGGCGAGGTAAAAGCCCTTTTGAGGAGATTTGGCAATGATTAATTTTGAAGAGGAACTGAAAAAGTTCCACCCCAGTCTGGAAGTGGAGGACGCGGAGGAAGCGATTTACAATCAGGATCTGACGGATATGGCGGATCTGATGGTGAAGATCGTGAAGGAATCGAAGAAAGCAGAAGAATAGGGGATTGGCATAGATGATTTGTTATCAGTGTGGCTGTACGCTGTCTGAACATGATTTTTGCACGAACTGCGGTGCCGATGTAGCCCTTTATAAGAGAATCATATATATATCCAACCGTTTCTATAATGACGGACTGGAGCGGGCAAGCGTCAGAGATTTGACGGGTGCGATTACAAGTTTGCGGCAGAGCCTTAAATTTGACAAGAATAACGTGGAAGCGAGAAACCTTCTCGGTCTGGTTTATTTTGAGACCGGCGAAGTGGTGGCGGCATTAAGCGAGTGGGTTATCAGCAAAAACTTACGTCCGAAGAAAAATATTGCGGACGATTATATCAACATGATCCAGACAAACCAGAATCGTCTGGACACCATCAATCAGACCATTAAGAAATATAATCAGGCGCTCACTTACTGCAACCAGGACAGTCTGGATCTGGCGGTGATCCAGTTAAAGAAGGTGCTGTCCTTAAATCCGAAATTTATCCGCGCGCATCAGCTTCTCGCGCTTTTGTATATCAACAGCGAGGAGTGGGAGCGTGCCAAGAGAGAGCTGACCAAGTGTCTGGAGATTGACACGAACAATACGGCAACGCTCCGTTATCTGAAGGAAGTGGACGAGATGCTGCTTCCCGAGGAGGGCGTAAAAAATTCTTCGAAGAAAAAGAAGGAGGAGGTTGTCAAGTATCAGAGCGGCAATGAGACGATCATCCAGCCTGTCAATATGAAGGAGGGCAAGGGCGTTACCTCTTTGCTCAATCTGGGAATCGGACTCGCCATCGGTATTGCCATCGCTTTCTTCCTGATTCTGCCGGCAAGAATACAGTCCGCAAGAGCGACCCTTGACGAAGATTTGCGCAAGGTCAGCGAGCAGTCCGACGCAAAGACGGCTACCATAGACGAGCTGCAGCAGCAGCTGGAAGAACTGCAGCAGCAGAATGAGACGCTGCAGCAGGATCTGACGGCGTACATGGGACAGGACGGGACACTCCAGTCGGTGGAAAGTCTGATGAAAGCGGCGGGTGCGTATCTGACGAATCCCGAGGACGTTACTGTGGTGGCGGATTATCTGACGGAGATAGAGGAAGCGCGCGCGCAGGAAGAAGAGGCGGAAAGCTCAGAAGCTTTCGACACCCTGTACAATACGCTTTTGGCGCTGATCGGACCGCAGATTGCGGAGTCATATGACGAGGACGGTCATGCGGCGTTCTGGGCGGGAAATTATGCCGACGCCATTCCGAATCTGGAGAAAGCGTTCCAGTATGACGCCACCAACGGACAGGCGCTCTTTGATCTGGCAAATTCCTACTATCGTATGGGTGAAATGGCGAAAGCGCGGGAGATTTACCAGCAGGTGATCGAGCTGTTCCCCAATACGGAGAAGGCAGATAAATCAAAGGATACGCTGGCGCAGATAGAGGGCGCACAGGAATAAGGCGCGGGAGCCGCTGCATACCAAAGAAAAAAGAATAGATAAGACGCGAAAGAGAATGTGATGAATAGTCATGTTCTCTTTTTTGCGCGCATAAGCAGAGTCAGAAGGAGGGTTTACATAATATGGATGAAGATTACAAGGTGATTGACAATTATCTAATGATAAGGATGCCGGAAGAGATTGACCATCATCAATCGGTTGACATAAGTAAGAGGGCAGACAGGTATATTGTCTCAAAGCAGGTGGGGAATGTGGTGTTTGATTTTGAGAGGACAACCTTTATGGACAGCTCGGGGGTGGGGATTATTCTGGGACGTTACAAGAAGATTTCCTGTTTCGGCGGAAAGGTGTACGCGGTGAATGTGGGCAGCAGAATCAGGCGGCTGCTTCTGTTGTCGGGGCTGGAAAATATTGTGGAGCTGGTGGAAAACTAAAAGCTTTCACGGAGGGGGTTGTGTCTGCGCATGGTCTGGCGCAAACATGAAATAAGAAAAGGGTGAAGAAGGAGGAAGATATGATAGAGGTTACAGAGAAAAAGGATTACAGGCTGGTGACCAATGAGATGCGTCTGGAGTTTGCGGCAGTGTCGGATAATGAAGCCTTTGCGAGAATGGCGGTGGCGGCGTTTATCGCCCCCTTAAATCCCACGCTGGAGGAGCTTTCCGACGTGAAGACGGCGGTATCCGAGGCGGTTACCAACGCAATTATCCACGGTTACGAAAACAAAGGGCGTGTGACGGACAGGGTGCAGATGAACTGTGAGCTGCAGGGCAGCATTCTGGAGGTGGAAATCGTTGACCGGGGCGTGGGAATGGAGGATGTGAACCGCGCTATGGAGCCGCTTTTTACTACCAGACCGGAGTGGGAGCGTTCCGGTATGGGCTTTGCCTTTATGGAGGCTTTTATGGACGAGCTGGAAGTATTTTCGGAGCCGTCTATGGGGACGACGGTGCGCATGTATAAAAAGATCGGGCTTGGCGGCTGGATCGTAGATGAGGAGTAGCCTATGGAGGAAACTGCCGTATTAATCGAACGATCACAGGCAGGAGATAAAGCGGCGAGAGAGGTACTGATAGAGGAGAATCTGGGGCTGGTGCGGCATATTGTCAAGCGTTTTACCGGCAGGGGGTATGACGCGGAGGACTTGTTTCAAATCGGCTGTATTGGACTCATTAAGGCAATCGACAAATTTGACTTGCAGTTCGGGGTGCGTTTTTCCACCTATGCCGTACCGATGATTCAGGGGGAGATTAAGCGGTTTCTGCGGGACGACGGCATGGTGAAGGTGAGCCGCACTTTGAAGGAAAACGGCTGGAAGATCAAGCAGGCAGCGGAGCGGCTGTCCCAGCTTTACGGCAGGGACGCGACGCTGCAGGAGCTGTCTGCAGAGACGGAACTTTCCATAGAAGATATCGTGATGGCGCTGGATGCCAACGTGGAGGTGGAGTCCATCTACAAGTCTGTCTATCAGTCCGACGGCAACGAGATTTACCTTGTAGATCAGGTGGTGGGGGACGGCGTGGGCTGCACGGCGGGACTGAACCGGGCGAGCGAGGATGTGGAAAAGGAAAAAATTTTGAACCACATGCTTTTAGAACAGCTTATGGGGACACTCTCGGAGACGGAGAGGCAGCTCATCCGGATGCGCTATTTTCAGGACAAGACGCAGGTGGAGGTGGCGAAGAGCCTCGGCATCAGCCAGGTGCAGGTCAGCCGGATGGAGAAGCGGATTTTGCTGCGGATGAGGAGAGAGGTGGGGTGAAAGTGAATTGCCATTTCCAGTCTCCTATGGTAGAGTATAAATAAATGAAAATACCGTTAAGGGAAAGGCAGTCCGGCATGACATTTAAGGTTGGTGTAGGAAAATCAGACTTTGAAGCTCTGCGTAAATCCAATAATTATTATGTAGATAAAACGGATATCATGTATGAGCTTGTAGAAGAGACGGACAATCAGGTCACGTTGTTTACAAGACCGCGGAGATTTGGCAAGATTCTGATGATGAGTATGCTCTCAAATTTTTTCAGTATAAGAAAAGACAGTAAAAGTATATTTGAGGGTCTTAAGATTTATTATTGAAGCCAAGAGATCAAAAAGGGAGGTTGATATGGATAAAGACTGTGAGGCGGCAATCGCCCAGATTGTGTCAGAGAGATATGTGGAGGGGCTTTATGGATATACACAGATTTTTTGTTATGGGATTTCCTTTTTCCAGAGATAGAATGTCCGGCAATGAAGTTTGAACATGGAATATCAGATTTTGTAATAGGCGGGGTAGGGATATCATCCGATAAAATATGTTTAAATTATGATCGGAGAGGGAACATTCTGATTGGAATGGATGTTTTAGAAAATTGGGATATACATATTGGTTGGCATTGGGCTTAGTCCTGCCGCTTAGGTGGTGAATTCCGCATTGAAAACAGCCTCGAGATATGGTACAGTGGGTTGTGTGAGAGATATTTCCAAATCTCAAACATAACGCGAGTGTCAGCAGAGGAAGATGAGGATAAGACAATGGAACAGTACAAGCAGGAATTTATCAGCTTTATGGTGGACAGTCAGGTATTAAAGTTTGGAGATTTTACGTTAAAGAGCGGCAGGAAGTCCCCGTTTTTTATGAACGCGGGCGCCTATGTGACGGGCGCGCAGCTTAGGAAATTGGGCGAATATTACGCGAAGGCGATTCATGACAATTATGGGTTAGACTTTGATGTGCTGTTCGGTCCCGCCTACAAGGGAATCCCGCTTACGGTGGCGACAACCATGGCGATCAGTGAGCTTTACGGCAAGGAAATCCGTTACTGCTCCAATCGGAAAGAGGTGAAAGACCACGGCGATACCGGGATTCTGCTCGGCTCAAAACTGAAGGACGGCGACAGGGTGGTCATCATAGAGGATGTGACGACTTCCGGGAAATCCATCGAGGAGACGTTCCCGATCATCAAGGCGCAGGCGGACGTCAAGGTTAAGGGGCTGATGGTGTCCTTAAACCGGATGGAGAAGGGGCTTTCGAGTGACAAGAGTGCACTGGATGAGATAAAAGAGAAATATGGCTTCGAGACGGGCGCGATCGTCACCATGGAGGAAGTCGTGGAGTGCCTTTACAATAAGCCTATTGACGGCACGGTCTATATTGACGACGAGATAAAGGGGCGGATTGACGCCTACTATGAAACTTACGGGGCGAAGTAAAACCTGCGGCGGTTTCGATGTGTTTGAAGGCGTTAGAAAAACGGTAATTAGGTAATTGCGAAACAAGTTCGCAATCTTGATTCCAAACAAGGAAGAAAT
>CAJUMV010000059.1:0-13466 GCA_910587715.1 uncultured Lachnospiraceae bacterium
CTACTGTGTACCACCAGCGGCGGATGCTTTCTACTGAAAACAGGCCTGTGTCAGCACTTGTTCCCAGGTTTACAGACGCAGCATTGTTATTCAGGACGTATATCCCATAAGGAGCAATTTTCCCAAGCTCTGGGATAAAGAAATCATGGTCGGACACCATGCGCGGCTGTTTTGATGCCCGATACTCCGTACCGTCATTTTTGAAGTTGCCGATATTTTCTTTTTTCTTTGTATCAACAGAAATGACGGGAATGCCATCCCTCAGGGATTTATCTGTTTCTGAATGGATAAACTCAAACTGCACGCCTCTGTCAGGATCCGGATTACCAACCTGTTCCATTTTGCGGTTTTTCTGGCGGCTGTAACCAAGGTTCCGGACAATCCGCTGTACTGTACTCTTTTCAATGAGGATGCCCTTATTGTAGCCCAGCAAACTAAAGTTCCTTTCTCCCGCACAAAAACGTCAAATTAAAATCTCAGGTTTCAAATACTGTCTATAAAAGTGTGCTGCAGGACAGGGTACATATCATCTGTCGTAATATGCCTCATCCCATCACTGCCAACGCTTTTTCTTCTTTTCCTTTGTGGAAATCTATGGCGAAAACAGAAATGATGTGGATAAGTTCGATGAAGAATATCTAGGTTATATCAATTGCAACACCACCCGCGCCGGATATTGTGAAAGCAAGCGTCTTGGCGAGGCACTCTGTAACGCTTTTGCAGCGCAGAAAGGACAAGACTTTATCATAGGAAGGTTTTCACGTGTGTACGGGCCGACAATGTCTCCGGAGGATTCCTCAAGGCTTGCGGTGGACAGGCTGATGAAAGAGTGTTCACCAGAAGATATCATAATCATTCATGATGCGATACGCCCTATGGTGTCCGACACAATTATCTCGGACAGTATCCATACCTGCAAAAAGAAGGGCATGGGCGTCGCAGCAGTGACCTCCATGGACAATGTGATGATGACTGACGACGGCGTGACCGGCAGGATTTCCATCTCGCGCTATGCGTTCCGCCGGATTCAGACGCCGCAGACATATTTTCTTGGAGCGTTGAAAAAGGCACATGAGGAGGCGCTGGAAAAAGGCATCGAGCATGAAAATGACACCAACAATATCATTTCAAGACTTGGAAGAAATGTTTATTTTTCAAAAGGCTCTGACAAGAACCTAAAAATCAACACCGTGGAGGACGTCGCCATGTTCAAGGCACTCTATGCCATGAAAAATGGGGATATATAAACACAGAACAGGCTTATAAAGTGATACTATAGAGGGAGGGTGCTATGAACATTGCACTGATTCTGGCAGGGGGAAGCGGCTCGCGGACAGAGCAGTCCATTCCAAAGCAGTTTATCAGCATATACGAAAAACCAATCATTATTTATACGCTGGAAGCATTTCAGTCTCACCCCCAAGTGGACTACATGATCGTATCCTGTATTGACGGCTGGCACGATGTACTCAAGGGCTACGCCTCGGCAGCAGGCATCACAAAGCTGCGCTGGATTGTTGGCGGGGGTGAGAACGGACAGGCCTCTGCGCGCAACGCACTGCTCACACTGGAAGATACCTGCAAGGAGGAGGATATTGTCATTATCCACGACGCAGTCCGCCCCATGATTTCGCAGGAGATTATCACGGACTGTATCGCAAAAGCAAAACAATATGGCTCAGGACTCTCTGCAATCCGCTGTCAGGAGACCATTATGCGCACAGAGGACGGCGAAGCAGGACATATCGGAATCGACAGAAATGACATCATGCGCGTGCAGACCCCGCAGGCATATCAGTATGGAAGGGTGCTCTGGGCACACAAGGAGGCATTAAAAAGGGGAATCACAAACGCAGTATATACCAATACCTTGATGATGGCGCTTGGCGAGGAGCTTCATTTTTCATGCGGTTCAAACAAGAATATCAAAATTACAACCTTGGAGGACATTGATATATTCAAGGCACTCTATGCCACGAAGAGGGATGCGTGGCTGAAAGGATAACATTTTATTTCAGCCATTTTTCACTGTACAGACAACGTTTAATGCGTGTCGCGTGCAGTGTTTTTTATATAGTCCTATATGATTTAAATGATTCGCTTTTTCCAGGCACGGTTACTCTTATGAGCAGCCGCGATATTTATTGACCAAAAACACAGAATCGCGTATAATATGAATACAGTGATACTTTAAGTTCTATATGGTATAAATCGGAGAAAACGTATGAAAAAAAGTCAGAATAAGCGAAAAATGGACGGGAGTGGTTCACTGCTTCTCTCCATTATTGTTGTGTTTGGGATATTAGGAGCAATCGTGTTCTCGGTGGCGCACAAAATCTCAGTAGAGATGTCGGCATCAGCAATCCAGAACCTCAGCGAGAGTCTGGATTTGATCGAGAGTACCATCGAGGCTGTTTTAAATAAAGAAGCGGAATTTCAGAGACTGATGGCACAGGAGATTTCATTGGCGGCAGATCAGGAGCAGTATATCCGCACCTATCAGAAGAGTGAGACAATGGTGAAGGTTTCTTTGATACAGGCTGGGAGGAATGAAGGGATTTCAAATACTGGTGAAGTGTTCTCGGAGAAGGAACTTGATTTCTCCGCAGGGGGAACGGTAAAAGGTATGCCTGTGTCACAATCGTATGTCAACTATATGGGAACATGGGCGTACACGATCAAGTGTCCAGTGATAAGTGACGGAAAAGAGACGGCAACGCTTTATGTGGAATATATCTATGATTCGATAGATCAATCGCTTCCAGATGGATTTTACAACAAGAGGGCGATGCTCTATATCATGGATGCAGAAAGTGAACGGATGGTGCTCAAGCCCAAGGGAATGGGAGAGCGCAGTGCTGGGCATCTGAATCTGGAGGATTTTTTTAGGGCAAATGATATTTTGGAGGAAGAGCTGCGAAAAGAAGTTTCCCAGAGTGTAAAAAACAGGAAAAATATCATGTTCCAGCATGATATCCGCGGGAAAAAATCTTTGATTTATATGTGGGCTGTGAATGATGGCACGATCTATTTGATTGGGTATGTGCCGATTGATGCCATTCAGCAGGAGGGCAGGACGGTAAATCAAAATATTTTGATCGTAGTTGGCGTAATGCTGATCGCGTTTTTTCTGTGTTGTGTGCTGTATTATTTTAATCAAAGAGAGCAGAACAGGCTTCGGCGGGAGCGGGAGAAGGAGCGGGAGATACATAACAAACAGCTTGCGGAGGCATTGCAGGCTGCACAGATTGCAAGCAACTCTAAGACGACGTTTCTCTCGAATATGTCCCATGATATCCGCACCCCGATGAATGCGGTGATTGGGTTTACGACACTGCTTGCCAAGGATGCAGAAAATCCGGAGAAAGTCAGGGAATACACAAAGAAAATTATGGCTTCTGGCCAGCACCTGCTCAGCCTGATTAACGATATCTTAGATGTCTCCAAGATTGAGAGCGGAAAAGTGGTGCTGACAGTAGAAGAGTTTACCTTAAATGACCTTGTATCCTCCGTCGATGCAATTATCCGGCCGATGGCAAACGGCAGGAACCAAAAATTTCATGTGGAGGTAACTGGCGTCAAGCATGAATACCTGATGGGCGATGAGACAAGAATCAACCAGATTTTGATAAATCTGCTCTCCAATGCGGTCAAGTATACGCAGGAGGGAGGAAATATCTGGCTTCGCATGATTGGAATGAAGCAGCGCTCTCCTCAGTTTGAACATATTCGTATCGAAGTGCAAGATGACGGGTACGGAATGACACCTGAATATTTAAAGGTTATTTTTGATGCGTTTACCAGAGCTGAGAACAGCACGACAAACAAGGTGCAGGGAACAGGTCTTGGAATGGCGATTACCAAAAATATAGTAGAACTGATGGGTGGAACGATTGATGTGTCAAGTGAAGTGAATAAGGGCACGTTGTTTCGCGTGGAGTTAGAGCTTAGAATACCGGAAGGACAATCATACAAACAGTTCTGGGAGAAAAATGGAATATTTCAGATTTTGACGGTGGACAATGATGAGGCAGTCTGTGAAAATATCCATATGCTCATGGTAGATACAGGCGTGGTGGTGGACACTGTTTCCAGTGCACAGACGGCGATTGGGTACTTACAGGAGAAAATGCCAGTTGAAAATACCTATCAGATGCTCTTAGTTGACTGGAATACAGTCAATGTGGAGGGAATACAGAGGTTAAAGGAGATACGGGCGCTTGTGCCAGAGACCATTCCGATTTTGCTGCTCGCGGACTGTGACGCGGAGGGGATGGAGGAGGCACTTTTGATGAAGAATATCAAAGTGCTCACAAAACCGTTTTTTGTATGTGCTTTTCAGGAGAAGATATTAGAGATCAGGGCAGAACTGAACCATGATAAAACAGAGGACATTTGCGAGGTCAATAGTTTGGATGGACTGCATTTTCTCGCAGCAGAGGACAATGAAATCAATGCTGAAATTCTCAGAGAAATCCTGTCGATGGAGGGTGCAGACTGTGAACTTGTGGAAAATGGACAGTTGGCAGTAGCGTGCTTTGCCAATGCAGCGGAGAAGGAATTTGATGCGATTTTAATGGATGTACAGATGCCAGTGATGAACGGCTATGACGCGACAAGGGCTATCAGGGCATTAGATCGAAGCGATGCGCGAGAGATTCCCATTATTGCGATGACAGCGAATGCTTTTGCGGAGGATGAGAAGGAGGCTTTGGATGCGGGAATGAATGTACATCTTGCAAAACCGATTGACATAGAACTCCTAAAGAAAGTCATAAACCAGTATGTGCCCAGAAAGGAAATAACGAAACTATGAGAAAGATAGCAATACTCTGTCTTGCAGGAGCTGCTGCAGTATCATTGGCAGCCTGTGCTGGAAGGAACACATCGAAGGACAATGTGATGACCTTCGAGAAGCAGAAAGACCACGTTGTGACACTGTTTAGCCCGATGGAGAAAACCATGCCAGATGTAGATAATGTGGCAAGAAGCGCATCGGAGAAAACAGTTATCTTGGCGGAAGAGCGGCTTGGTGTGACAGTGGACTATATCACGTACACGGCGGAGGATTACCAAGATAAAACGTATGATGATATAACACTTGACAGGGCGCGCAATAATATGGATGATCTGTATCTGCTCAATCCGGACGTCATTCAAATACTGGCTCAGGAGAATAAGCTGATGGACTTATCTGGCCTTGACAGTGCAAAGAACCTTCGTGATGTCGTAAAGGCGGCAAATGTGGTAGATGGAAAACTGGTGGCGATTCCGCAGGAGGTTGTCGCATATGGCCTGTTTATCAATAAGGATTTGTTTGATCAGTACCATCTCGAGCTGCCGGACACACCCGAGGAGTTTTTGGCGTGCTGCCGGGTATTCAAAGAGAATGGAATTGAGACACCCGTAGGTGCAAACCGCTGGTGGTTAGAGACGTTTGTTCTTGCACAGGCATATGCTGACCTGTACAATGGCGGGAATACAGAGGCAGAAATTGCGGCGCTCAACAGCGGAGAGGCAAAGTACAGCGACTATATGCGTACTGGTTTTGAATTTTTGCAGGAAATGATTGACTGCGGCTATATTGACGCCCAAAAAGCATATATGAGTGAGGCGATAGAAGGAGAGGGCGCCGATTTTCTGGCGGGAAAGACGCCGATCGTCATGGCATACTGGGGGGCCGCAAACACAGAGACCGCATATGGCAATCCGGATTTTAACATGCTGGTCATCGGATTTCCAAGCAGCCGCGGACAGATGCCCGTTATGCCAATGACCGGCATTGCCGTCGGAATCCAAGCAGAACATGCAGAGGATGCGATGAAAACGCTCGACATTATGACTTCTGATGAGGCGCTTCAGATTTATACGGAGACGAACAAGGTGATCTCACCCTCCAAGAATGTATCGGTGGACTGTATTCCGGCATTGAAGCCGCTGAATGACCGGATTAATGAAAATATTTATGTGCTTGGCTCTAACGCAAGTATGAAGCTTGAGCAGTGGGGAAACACGTGCATCATTGTTCGGAAGCTCTTAAATGGGGCTACGGTAGATGAGTGTATGGCGGAATTTGACAGACTTCAGGCGGAATCGCTGGAGAAACAGACGGACAAAATCGAGTAGGGAAGCTTTCCCTGCTCGCGCGGCATATTTTTTCGCGTTTGAGTGCATAAAAAAAGCAGGATACGGGAGTCGAACCCGCCTCCTCGGCTTGGGAAGCCGATGTACTACCGATGTACTAATCCTGCAAAGCAAAATTAGTATACCATGAAAGTGAGGGAGAATGCAAGCCCTAATCTGAAAAAAAATAAAAAATGAACAAAATTTTACAAGTAATCACAAGATTGTTACAAAAAATAAATTAATATGCTTCTATTTATTAGTAAATATGTCAACTGTACTTTTTTTCCATTTCGGTCTATACTATAATAGTATATCAGTATAAAGGATGTGACGGAAATGGCAGAGAAAAATCAGGGGCGGGAAGTCGCTTTTGCAGAAACTTATGATGAGAAAGTCAAGAAAACGATTGAAAAAGCCTTTTTAAATCAGGGTGTTTCGTATCTGATCAAAGTTGATAAAGTGAGGGAGATGAAGAAAGGGCATTTTGAGTGCAGAATGAAATATTCCTTCTATATTAACAGATTTCAGACGGAGGAAGCAAAGGCTGCCATGACGACGCAGAATCTGGACGAGAAAAGTGTTAGTTACCTGATATAGTACATAGGAGAGAAGTATCACCCCAGTGTGGTGCTTTTTTACTGTATTTTTGTAATGTAGTATTTAGTAAATCAAAGGGAGATGGGGACTATGATGGATTTTACAGCAATTATGAAATTTAAGGGGGCGTGGGATACCTTTACCAAAAATCATCCTAAATTTATGCCGTTTATGCAGGCAGTAGGGCAGGAAGCGATTGCGGACGGCACGATTATTGAGGTCAAGGTGGTGAGTCCTGAAGGCAAAGAGTACAACACAAATATGAAAATTACCCAGAGTGACCTTGACCTGTTTGCACAGTTAAAAGGGATGATGTAGATAAGTTTTAAAATTAAATGCGACAAGAGGTATTAAAGCCTCTGCCGCATTTATTTTTTTACGGTAGATAATAGTAAAAGCATAGTGCGGTAGAGCTTAAAAAACTCTATCGCACTATTTTTTTATTCAAAAATCGGAAAGGAGCGCGGGGACAATGGCAAGGAAGTACAAAAGGCTAAGCTATGAGGACAGGAAGAGAATAGAGGCTATGTGTAAGGCTGGCAACAATGCAGAGGCTATAGCTGATGCGGTAGGCGTACACAGAGGCACTTTATACCGGGAACTGCAAAGAGGCGGGGCAGAGAACGGAAAGCGGCAGCAGTACAGCGCAGAGCTGGCACAGCGGGCTATTTAGACAGAGCGGACGAAAGAGAGGTAAAAACTACGCCAGAACAGGAGAGCGGCAGCATTGAAGAGACAGAGAGCGCCGCCCGGAGGGAGAGTTTAAGGGATTTGGCAAGGCAAGAAATATATCACGGCAGCGGCAGCAGGCATAACATGGCTGCCGCTGAAAGAAAGCGGGAGAGCGGCAGGGCATGAGGTATGCAGTGATTATTTACACAGATACAACCAGCGAGGCGGCTATAGCTGATTACATGCAGCAGCGCCGCTGGGACAGACAGAGGGAACGCAGACGGCGGCAGCGCCGCCAGTGTTTCCTTAAGCAGCGCTTAACGGGCGTATTCCTTTTGGTGTTTACCGCCCTGGCGGTTATGGCGACAGGCGGCGACGCAACAATAGCGATCATAACAGTACCGCTGGGGCTGTATCTGCTATTCACTAAAGAAATGCTTTTAGTGAATGATTTTTACCGGGAAACGAAAGAGAGGGACACAGAAAAGAAATGGTACAGATATTAGAGCTTTTCGGCGGCATAGGCAGCCCGCGCTGCGCGCTGCGCAATATAGGCATACCAGTAAAAGCTATTGATTACGTGGAGATAGACGAAAAGGCGGTACGTTCCTACAATGCTATGTTTTCTGATGAATTGGAGTATAAAACACAGAGCGTCGTAGGGTGGAACTTAAAGCCGGATATTCTGATACACGGTAGCCCGTGCCAAGATTTCAGCATAGCAGGACACCAAGGAAAAGCGACAGCAGAGGCGGGGCGTATAAACCGTGGAAAGGGAGCCGACAAGGGCAGCGGCACACGTTCAAGCCTTATGTGGGAAACAATTCACATTATAGAACAAATGGGCGAATGGAAACCTAAATACGTTATCTGGGAAAACGTCAAAAATGTATTAAGCCGTTACATGCGGGTAAATTTCAATCGGTATCTATCGGAAATGGAGCGGCTGGGGTATAGCAGTAATTTTAAAATACTGGACGCTAGGGAGTTTGGGCTGCCGCAGGCACGGGAAAGAGTTTTTACAGTATCGGTACTGGGAAATGAAAAATTTTGTTTTGATGATCTCATAAAAACCCCTATGCGGGATATTAACGAATTTCTTTTAGAAGATGTGCCGCCAGTATATGACGTAACACAGCCGAGCGTATTAGAGGCAATAGGCAAAAAGGGAATACGGCGGGCGACGGTAATAGAGGACTACGCATTTACTATTACTGCAAGGCAGGACAGAACGCCAGCACAGGTAATAGATATGGGAAATGGGCGTTATAGGTATCTGACAGAATTAGAGTGCTGGCGCTTGCAGGGCTATACAGATGCAGATTTTAACGCGGCGGCAGCAGTGCATAAGAGGGTAGGGCGCTATACAATGCCTCTTTATAAGCAGGCTGGCAATAGCATACCAGTAACGATATTTGAGAGCTTGTTTAGAAAAATGATTCTGGGAGAAACAGAAGAAAGTGAGGCGGGTAATGGCAATATTTAGGGAAGTACGCACAGAGGTATATTGCGATATATGCGGCGAGTATGTCATAGGCTGGAAAAGCCCCGGCAAAGGTGTAAGCAGGGGCTGGGCGGCGTACTTTGCACGGGAAGAGGGCTGCACAACGGGAAAAAAGATCATTTGTAAAAGCTGCCGTATAAGCAGGCGCATAGAAAAATGTAGTCTGCAAAAGAAATGCGGCGAGGCGGGTAAGGACGCAGACGGTACTTGCCTGGGAATTGGGAAACAATTTGACGACGAGCCTATAGAGCAGTGCAAGCGCTGTATTGCGTGTACTTCTTTTGATTGGGAAGAGGAAAAGGAAAGGTTAAGCATAAACGGAAAGAATAGAAAGCGGGGCAGGCAATGAGTAAAGTTTACATACGCAGCCAGAAAAAAGACGGGCTGTATATTTTCGACAATACGCAGGGGATTAGATACAGCACACAGGACAAGGAAGAGAGTTTTTTCCTATCCCCATTGTTGGAAAGCGAAAAGCAGACAGGGAAAAATTGTATTTTCCTATATTTCAGTAGCGGGGGATGCCGCAAGCTGGGGGAGTATGAGAGCAAAGAGCGCTGTTTAGAGATCATAGACGAGATACAGGGCGTATGCGGGCAATATTTATATGCGCCGGGCAATACAGGCTTTCTGATAGGCAGCGAGGCTACGCCGCCTATGGCAGCAGTGATACCGCGCTTATATCAGATGCCGGAAAAGTGAGGGCAGGGCATGGACGGAAACGACGAGGAACGCAGCGCACTTATTCACGAATATTACCAGATATACAGAGCATTACAGAAGAGGCACAGCTTAAGAGAGCATAGCCATTTTGATATATACGGCAATAACTTTATTGAAATCTGGGAGTATGCAGGAGAGAGGCGCGGGCGCTGTATCTGCAAAGTAAAGGAAGAGGACGAAATAGCGTGCTATAAGCGGGCAATAGAAATGCTGATAAGTTATAGCGGGAAAGGAGATCACGCAAAGTATGAGCAAAAAGCGGAACAAAAGGCAGGATAAAAAGCCGGACTTTCTGGCAGACCTTAATGCAGGGATTCTGGACGATCTGACGGAAAGAGGCAGGATAAGCAACGCAGCGGGGCTGGCAGGAGAGCTTACGGAGCTGGAAGAGGTAACGGACATATGCGGGCTGCGGTTCAATGGTTATCTGGCAAAGATCGAGACGAAAAGACCAAGCGGCATTATTGACGAGATAATAGTAGCCTTTACAGAGGCAGCAGTAGACCGGGGAAAGACCGGGGACGGGCTGCGGCTTGAAAATTATTTCCTGCCGGGCAGCAGGCTTTTAATATCCGGGCGGCAGCAGGCGCTTAAAGATTTTAAGAGCGGTAAAGTGCTGGTATTCATTCTGGCAGAGTACATAGGCTTAAGCCCTAAAGCAATGCTGCAAAATGACATAGCGCTTGTGGGCGAGCTGAAATATAAGCCGACGCACCGGGAAACGCCGAGAGGGAAACGCATTTCTGACATTTTCGTAGAGGTAAAAAATGTGCTTACAGGGACAAGCTGCTATATTCCATGTATTTGCTGGCAGGAGAACGCGGACGAGGTAGCAGGCTGGCTGCCGGGCGACAAAGTAAAGCTGCTGGGAAGATGCCAGAGCCGGGAATATATGAAAGATGCAGAGACAGGCAGGGAAGTAAAGACAGTTTATGAGATTTCAGTAAGTTTCATTAAAAGGACAGGAGAGGCAGGAAATGAGATCAAAGACAATCATAAATAGCAAAGGGGAGCCGCAGGCAACACGCATAGAAATACCGATAAAGGGCGCAGGCGGCGCACTGGGTATGCAGGCGGTTACAAAATTAACCGCGCTTATCAGCGGGCTTAAGAATAAAAAAACAGAGTATGACATATTCCAGCAGTTTTACACGATTCAAGGCTACGCTATGTGCTGTCGTGACAGTGGATTTCTGGAACATGAAAGCACAAACGACATACTGAAAATGGCAGAGGTTCTGGCAGACAATGAAATTATCAGAGTACAGGCAGAGGGGAAAGGCGGGCAGGAATGAGGACAGTATACATATGCAGCCCGTACAGGGCAAAGGACGGCGCAGAGCTTGACAGGCACATAGAGTATGCGCAGGCGCTTACAAAGCAGGCAATAGAGGCGGGCTTAGCGCCGATCACGCCGCATTTATACATGACGCAATGCTTAAATGAGGACAAGCCGCAGGAACGGGCGGCAGGAATGGCAGCAGGTTTGGCGCTACTGAAAAAATGCGATTTTGTGATTGCGGGCGTAAAGTACGGGATAAGTGAGGGCATGAGCCGGGAAATACAGACGGCAGACCGTATGGGGATTGAGGTAGTAAACGCAGACAAGCTGCGCTATTACATGGAGTGTAAGGAACGGCAGACAGAGGCTAAAGCGTGGGACTACGCTAAAGCCTGCGCCTGTAATTTCTGTATAGGCAGCCGCTTACATAGCTGTACTGGTTACGATTGCAGGGAGCCATATAACAAGGCTTTTGAATATGCAATGAAACATTCAAATTTACTGTAAAGGAGATCAAGAGAAATGAGGAAATTAAGGAGAGCAGTATTAAGGAATGAGGCAAACAGGTTGAGCCGCCACGGGAGAAACGGGAAAAGCATTGCTATTTTCCGTAGCCTCTGGGACGACTATAAGGAGCTGAAACAGCACAAGGAGCTTGCGCAGAAAGAAAAGGGACTGCTGGCGCAGATCGGGAGCCTTAAGAGGGCGCGGAAAGCAGCAGCCATGTAGATTCGCATTAAATGAGAATAATTTAATAGCCCCTACGGTACGGGAATACCATAGGGGCTAAGCTATACAGCTTTTTAAAACCTATATCCAGTATATCACTGTATGGCGAAATGTCAAGTAATACGCGGGCGCAAGCCCGTTTTACCACTTGATAAAACTATTAGCTTTCCGACCAGATAGACCTAAAAGGAGTAAAAAATATATGCCATACGTTGAGAGGATAACAAGGGCGGGTAAGACCATAGAGGTAGAGCGCTATTTTACAAGCAGATATAAAAAGCAGGGGATAAAGAGGGGGGATAAGGTAAAGCCCACCACAGAGCAGCAGCAAAAGATCAATACAAGGCAGGCAGAAAGAAAGTTAAGGATTCTGATAAATGCTAATTTTGGATATGGGGACTATCATTTAGTGCTGGACTACATACGCAGGAAAGGGGAGCCGCCACGGACAAAAGAGGAAATGCGGCAGGACATGGATATATTTTTAAGGGAGTGCCGGAAAGAGTACAAAAAGGCTGGGATAGAGTTTAAGTATATTCATGTTATGGAGATCGGGGACAAGGGAGCCAGGCACCACCACTTAGTTATAAACCAGATAGATACAAAGATATTGCAGCAGTGCTGGTATAAGGCGTATGAGGGGCATAACCGGGTGAAAGTCTTTCCTCTGGACGACAGCGGCAACTATGCCGATCTGGCAGCTTATCTGATTAAGTACACGGACAAGCACAGGAAAGAAGAGGACGGGGCGCTACAGGGCAAACGCTGGAATAGCAGCAAGAACCTTGTAAGACCAGTGCCGGAAATACGGATAATTTCAGATCGGCAATGGTTCAAAGCAGAGCCGAGGGCGATAAAGGGATATTACGTTGACAAGGACAGCATAAGCAAGGGAGTACATAGCCCGGAATATTACGGCTACGGGTATTTCAGATATACATTAGTCAAATTAGAGGGAGAGGGGGGATAAGATGCAGTATGTACGGATTGTGGTAATAGGCGTGGGCGTGGTGCTTTTGGTACTGGCGGGCGCTGTAATGTGTCTGGCAGCAGTGGCTATAGTACATGACAGCGAGGATATGAGGAACTGGGAATACTGGAACGGCATAGACGACAGAAAGGGGCGCAGGAAATGAGGCAGAGGCTTATACACTGGTTATTCCGGCATGGTAAGAACTGTAAGCACTGCTGCCTATGGTGTGAGTATTTCAGTATATGCAGCTGGGACACAGTAGGCTGGAAAGAGAGAAAGAAAATGCAGATATTTTACCCGGAATACATGGAGAGACGCAGACCGAAAACGCCGCGCTGCATCTGCGAAAATGAGATCAAAAGGCAACTGGGAATAATAAGCCCGTCGCTTTACGGGATTGTGGCAACAGGCGGTAAAGGAGAAGAGGAGGCAAAAGAGCTGGCAGAGTACAGCAGGAAAGCAGAACGGTATTTATGCTACAAAAGGCGGTTAAGTAAGGAGCGCTGGAAAGCATTGTACAGGGAATATAGGAAAGAGAGGCGAGGGCATGAGAAACTTTAGGCTGGACGACGAGAGCGGACACCAAGAGGCGCTATTTAGCTGGGCGGGGTATCAGCTGGGACGTATGCCGGAATTGGAATATATGTACCATGTACCAAACGGCGGCAAGCGTGATGCGGCGACAGCAACGGCGCTAAAGAGGCAGGGAGTAAAAGCAGGCGTGCCGGATATTCATTTACCAGTAGCGCGGGGAGAGTACCACGGGCTGTACATAGAGCTTAAGGCTGGGAAGAATACCACGACGGCAAAGCAGAAAGGCTGGTTAAGGTTCCTGCGGCAACAGGGATATTTTACAGCGG
>CAJUMV010000059.1:13566-15435 GCA_910587715.1 uncultured Lachnospiraceae bacterium
TACAGCGGACAGATTACGAGGGGATAGACATTATTCCTGCGAATATGTCACTTATGGGCGCTACGTGGCAGCTGACGACGGAAGAGACAGGGAACCAGATAGAACGGTATAAGAGGCTGGTACAGATGGACGCAGTGGGCGCTTATTACGATTACTGCATTATTGATAACCCGCCAGACATAGGGCTTAATGTGGTAAATGCGCTGACGATCACGGACGAGGTTATAGTACCTGTAAAAATAGACGAGTGGGCGTTAGAGGGATTAGACATTCTGGCAGACCAGATAGAGGACGCAAAGCAGTTTAACCCGGCGCTGCATCTGCTGGGCGTTCTGGTTACGGCATATCAGAACACAGACGGAGAGGCAGCCGGGCGGGAGTGGTTAGAGACAGAAAAAGAAAGCTATTCTTTACTGGGCGTTATCAGATATTCCGGGAAAGTGGCAGAGAGTACGTTTTTATTCAAACCGATTTATGAGTACAGCCCGTGCTGCGGAGCTGCGCAGGACTATAAGAAATTCGTAACCAGATACACAGGGAAAGCGAGGTAAGGGAAATGGGAAAATCAAAATTTGGTTTTGCGGATATTATGAACGCGAAAAGCAGGGCGGCAGGCATAGGCAATGTAAGCGAGTATACGGAAATATGGTTAAGCCCGTATGATGTAAAGCCCTCTGAAAGCAATTTCTATTCACAGGAGAACATAGAAGAGCTGGCAGACAGCTTTTTGACCGTAGGGCAGCAGCAGCCTACAGTATTAGGCAGGGTAAACGGTGCATTTAAGATTGTGAGCGGACACCGCAGGAACCTTGCAAACATTATGAACATTGAGCGGGGGCATGAGGAATATAAGAAAGTGCGGTATCTGTACAAGGATATGACCGGGGCAATGTTTGAATTGTCTCTGCTGATCGGAAACGCATATAACAGGGAGCTTACGGCGTGGGAGAAAACCCAGCAGGCGCAAAGATTGAAAGAGGCGCTTTTAAGGGCAAAAGACGAGGACGGGTTAGAGATCACGGGAAAGCTGCGGGACATTATAGCAGAGCTGATGAACGAAAGCCCCACGAATATAGCCCGCATGGATAGCATTAACAATAATGCCACGCCGGAGATCAAAGAAGAGTTTGCAAAGGGGAATATAGGAGTTACGACGGCTTATGAGGCAGCAAAGCTGCCGCCAGAAGAGCAGAAAGCCATAGCAGAAAAGGCGGCAGCAGGCGAGAACGTCCGGGCAAAGGAAATAGCGGCAAAGGTGGCAGAGAAAAAGGCAGGCGACAGCTACGAAACGCCGCACCCGGAAAGCATAACCTCTTTGTGCTATTCCTGCAAACAGTATAAAGACTGCAATGTGAAAACGGGTACTTGCGAAAAGTGCGATCAGTACATAAACAAGGCAGAGGCAGAGAAAACGGACGAACAGCGTTATAGCGAAGAGCAGGACAAAATAGACCGGGACACAAAGAAGAAATTGCAGGAACGGGCAGACCGGGAGAAAATGGAAAAACTGCCGAGCGACGGGAAAGCAGATCATAAAACGCATGAGGTAAAAATAGCCGTTTCTTACTATGGGGATATTGTAAGCGGCAAGAAAAGGTTTGAGCTGCGGAAGAATGATAGAGGGTACAAGGTGGGCGACAGCCTTAAAATGCTGGAATTTAAGGACGGAAAGCACACAGGGCGCACGATAGATGCAGATATTATTTATATGCTGGAAGATTATACAGGACTGGAAGAGGGCTATTGTATTCTGGGAATTGATGTTACCGCACACAGCAGGGAAGTGTCCGAAACGGACACCGGGGGGCAACTGCCGGGACAAATGAGCATTGAAGATTACCAGATAGGACAGGCAGCAGAGCCGGAAAG
>CAJUMV010000060.1 GCA_910587715.1 uncultured Lachnospiraceae bacterium
AAAATTTATAAAAGACCTGCTAAAAAGTCTTGACTTTTGTTAGCAGGTTTTTATGCCCGGAAATTCCTGAACCTGATTCTTTGAAGCTGATAGCCATTCGGTGCAAAAAATAGTCTGTTGGTGCAATCCGGGTTTGGAAAGTGGGGGCGTCTGCCGACTGACTTTATAGAGTGGTAATTGATATCGCATGTCTGACAGAGGAAAGAGGAACGAGCTGTCAATAATACATTGGTTTTGGATGATAAGAGCTATTACGCATGGACAGCGCCCAGCGCTCATCGGTATTCGTGGGTTGTTTTTAGCGGATATATCGGATGGGCTATAAAGAAGGGGACACATTTTCGATTTATGGCAATGAATATGCCGTGGACAGCAGCGGTCACATCCACATTTCGCCGGATGATACGTTTACATCAACGGACGTTAAATTTGCAAGGCACGACATGTAATAGGGTTTGAGAGATTATTTGCAGTAAAAAGGAGGAAAGTATGATGCAGATTGGATTAAACAATTACCAGATTGGGAACGGCAATGCGGCAGAGAAGGCAGACGATAAAAAGGCGGAGAAGAAAACAGAGGACAAATACGCCAGTGTATCAGCGTATGAGGCTTACTTAAAGCATAAGTATCCGTGCTTGACGGCTCCCGATTATAAGGTGACGATATCACCGGCATATTTGGAGAAATGTATCAAAGACCCCAAAGAAGCGGAGTCGTTTGAGAAGGTTTTGGATCATATACCGGTCAGTTACAGATTTTTTACTGCGGCTTGAAATGCCTTAGGCGCGAAAGTTGTGAACCAAGAATTTATATTTGATGAAAATGGAAATTGCGGTGGCAGCCCTAATACATATGTGACGAGCAATCGCTCATCATCAGACAACAGTATGGAGGACGAGGCGTTGATGAAAAAGGGGAAGAGGAAAAAGGCTTTGCCGCAACCGCAGGAACTGGTCGCGATGGAGCGGGCGTTCTATGAATCGTTTCTTGAGAAGCTGAAAAAGCTTTAAGATGAAAAAAAGGGAAATTTTGCCAGGGGTGTTTTGAAAAAACGCACAATGTATTTGTTGTTTATAAGTTTTTGTGATAGAATAAAAATGTTGATTTTAGAAATGTCACAAAATATTATAAAATACAAATATATTGTGCGTAATTTAATACTAGAGGTGTTGTGGGATGAAACATTATAAAAGTTTACTTGCAAAGGGGTGCTTTACAAAACGAAGCATCCCGTTTTTTCGCGTTACCAGATAGATTCAAATCTGTTTTCGGACGCGTGTATCACGCATCACAGCGCGTTTGAAGTATTTGGATATGGAAGTCAGGTTTTTATGAGTGTTTTGTTGCAACGGATAAGCGATTTTCAGATTTTGAATATGACGGAGTGGTATATCGCCGTGTAGAATGCAAGCCGGATACGGAAGTAGTACAGCAAGGAAACATACGTGTGACATCTGTGGAGCAGACAGTAGTAGACTGCATCCGGGATTTTGAAAAGATTGCAGGGCTGGAGGAAGTAATACGCTGCATGATGTTAGTGGCGGGCTTGAATGAACAAAAAATACTTGCGTGTCTTGCAAAAAATAACAATGGATTTCTGTATCAGAAGTGTGGTTATATTTTTGAAGATTTAAAAGAAGAATTCCGGTTTTTCGCTGCTTTTTTTGAGGAGTGTGAGAAATATTCCTCTGGTGCGAAATGTTATTTGATGAAAGAGTCACAAAATAATGTGTTCCATAAAAGGTGGAAACAAGGTAGAAAACAGTTAATTAATATGGGTGGTAAATAATACGATATGAGGGAAACCGATAAAGTTTTTTAGGAAGGGAAATAAGCATGAAAAAAGTGTATATTCTGTCAATATTTTTATTTGTTTTTTGTCTGACAGGATGCCGGAGAATAAATAGTGAAGATGAGGGCATGAAGCAGGAACAAGAAATAGTGGAAAAGATGACGGAGGCAGAGAATGCAGATGTAATTGGAGAGACAGAGTCAAATACAGCTTATGTAAATGAGGCAGAGAGAAAGGGAAGTACGGAAGAGGACGTAACAGAAATAAGCGTTACATGGCAGGACACCTATAAAAATATTATCAGAAATATAGAAAGTAATCTTGCTGACCCTTATAACTTTATTTCAGAATTTGGCTTTAATGGATGCGCTTATGTGGGGATACATGATTTTGACAAGAATGATATTCCTGAATTGATTATAGGTTCGTCCACATCTGTTACTGTATTTACCTATGAAGAAGGAAAAGCGGAAAAAGTTGCAGATCTGTACGAAACGGAAGATTGGGGAGGAATCAATTATTTATGTTATAAGGATAATCATCTTGTCCTTATGAGCTGCGGGAATGGCGAAAACGCCGGCAATGGTTATGTCTGTTTTACTTATGAACAGGGGGAATATTTCACGGGGGTTTACGATGATTACCAGCCGGATGAGGCGACAATTAACGGAGAACCGGTTAGCAAAGAAGAGTTTCTGCTGCAGTTTGACATTCTCAAATTAAAGGAAAACAATCATATTGAATTTAATTGGAGAAACAGTGATATTGCGTATTGTAAAGTAAATGATGAAGATGAAATCATGTTAGCAGGCAGCGATGAATGGATTGCAATAGACGATTTGGATTTTGGCTTGATAGAATGGAAGTCTTTGGAACAGAAAAATAAGTATTATATTGAGGAAGATGAAGCGATAGATAATGATGAAACAAAATATGGAGCAATCAGACAGGAGCATGAAGAGTTTCAGGAACAGAATGGAAATAACTTTTTTTACTATGATATAGAGTGTTTTTATTTTGATTCGGCTTTCCCGTCATTCTGAATGAGACTTTGCAAGCTTTTTATGATTCAAAGAAAGAGGCTTATCGGCATGATTCAGAAACATATATAGATGAAGAGTACAGGGATGCCCCAAACGTACCATTTAACAACCTAATTTTTCGAGGTATTACTTATGCCGGTGATGATTTTGTCAGTTTGTTGTTTAATGATGTTGATTATGAGGGCGGAGCACACCCATATTCGGTATTGGATGGTATTACGATTGACTGCAGTACGGGGGAGATAGTTACTGTTGACCGGTTTATTGATGACACTGACGAAGAGATAGGTGAACAGATAGGGGCAGTATCAGGTGCAGTATATAATCCGGAAGAATGGGATTATTATATCACAGACAGGACTGTGGTATTTTTTTATCATGATCCGAGGTTTTGGACTTCGGTGGCGACAAAAAGAGTAAGATAGCCAAAGAGAAATTTTTTGCAAAGACTGAAAAAATCTGTAAAAACAGGCAAATGTAACGGCAAATTAACAGGATGTTACCTAAAATTGTCCTGTATGTAATGCATAATTGGTGGTAACTTCACCTGCCCGATTATAGAATGTAAGGGTACTAGGGAGCGTGTAAAAATGAATTTTTCAGAAAACCTTCAAAAACTAAGAAAAGAAAAAAACATTTCACAGGAAAAACTGGCGGAAGAATTAAAAGTATCGCGTCAGACGGTTGGCAAGTGGGAAAATGGCGTATGCTGTCCGGAAGCAGAGTGTCTTATTGAAATCAGCGATTTCTTTGGAGTGAGTATAGACACTTTATTAAAAGGAACAGTGGCGGAGCGAAATGAGATGGATAAAGATTTTTCTGTCCATACAGATTCCCAATTAGATGATCCGGCTGCAAAAAGGCAAAGGAGCCGTAAGCTCCGGTTCGTGACAGCCATTGTGCTTTTTATTATATCCCCCTTTTTCCCGGGCGAACCGGGCGCAAACTCGGCGGGCGTTTTTTTCATGGTTTTATGTATTGCCATAGGAATAGGGCTGCTCCTCTATAATCGTTTGACAAAAGATCAGGCAGAATGAGACCGCCTGATTTTTCAGGAGGTTATCATGCTGTTAGAGGTAAAAGAAATTTCAAAGAAATACGGTACATTTCCCGCATTGAATCCACTGTCGTGCCGTATGGAATCCGGTGAGCTGATCGGTCTTGTCGGGTCCAACGGCGCGGGTAAGTCTACATTGATCAAAATACTTTCAACGCTGATAAGACCATCCGGCGGCGACGTTTTGCTGGATGGCAGAAGCATCGTAAAAAATCCCTCGCTTATGCAGAAAAATATCGGTTATCTGCCGCAGGATGTTGCGTTTTATCCCAATTTAAGCGCGGTTGAATTTCTTATGTATCTCTCCGCATTGAAAAAAATTCCCAAAAGGAAAGCCATGACAGAAGTGGAAACGCTTCTGGAAACCTTACATTTGTCAGATGTGAGACATAAGCGACTGTCAGACTGTTCGGGCGGCATGAAACAGCGTGTGGGAATCGCGGGCGCTTTATTGGGAAACCCGGAGATTATTATTGTGGATGAGCCGACAACAGGGCTTGACCCGGAAGAGCGTGTGACTCTTCGGAATATCCTTTCCAAACTGGCATGTACGAAACTTGTTTTACTGTCCACACATATTATCTCTGATATCGAAGCGGCGGCGACAAAGATAATGGTTTTGAAGAAAGGAAATCTGCTGTTTTATGATACGCCGGAAACGCTGCTCCATCATGCGGAAGGCCATGTATGGGAGTACATTCTTCCAAAGAGCCGGAGCAGCGAAGAGTTATCCGGTGTCAGTTCCATGCTCCAGACGGAACAGGGAATCAAAATCCGGCAGGTGAGCGCGGAAAGACCGTTTGCAGATGCGGTTTCAGTCGGGGCTGCTCTGGAAGATGCCTGTCTGTGTGTGTTGGAGGAGGTATTTTAATGATCGGAAATCAAATATGGTTTATTGCGAAATCAGATTTTAAGGAGCGTTCCCGCCGATTTTCTTTTCTCGCGTTATGCGCATTATCTGTGTTGGCGGCATTTCTATTTGTTCCGAATCCGGAGGCAGAAATGACCTCGATTGCCGTGGATAGCGATTATTTTTTGCAGGGTACAAACTGGTCGTGGATACCGATGGCGTCTGCCCTGTGCACAGGGATGCTGCTGCCCATAACAGGATTTTTTTATCTGAGGAATACGCTGTCCTTTGACAGAAAGACGGGTACGATAGATTTGGTCTATACGTCTCCGGTGAGCAAAGTAAGTTATCTGGCAGGAAAATACATATCCAATTTACTCCTTCTTACTCTGGTGCTGATTGTGGTAGTCCTATCTTCCTTATGCATGACACTGATGCAATTTCCCGGTTCGGGATTTCCTGCCTTACATTTCCTGTCCTATTTTGTGAGCATTTTGCCGGGGAGCTTTCTGTGCGCTGCCGTGGCGCTTGCGGCAGAAGCAGTTCCTCTGTTTCAAGGCAGGAGCGGTTCGTGGCTGGCTGGCGTTTTGTTTTTTGTCATGTATATTGTCTGTATCTCTTTGCTGGTAGATGACTCGCAGGGCGCTATGGCACGGTTCTTTGATATGACAGGTTTTGTATGGCTGAAAGACAGCATTGACCGGAGCGTATACAGTGTAACGGGAAGCCCGGCGCATGTGGCGCTCGGTGTACATCAGGATATCGAGATAAATCATCAGCAAGTGTCAGAATTGTTTTTTCTGCCATTGTATTTTACAAAAAATCGGGTTTTAGAAAAAAGCGTTATAATCGCTGCCGGAATCATGATAGGTATTGCGTCTTCCGCGATTTTGCCGCGCTATGAAAACAGTAAGAAAAGGCGTGTGATTTCTGAGAAAAAGGAGCGAAAATCGAACGGTCATGGTATGTTCGTGACAGAGGTTATCCTGACACTCCGTAATTGTTCAGTGCTTTGGGCGTTGGTTATGTCAGGTTTATGGCTGTCGCTGTTTCTGGCGGACAGAAAAACGGCACGCGGCACGCTGTGGGTGTTGACGATGATGTGGTCGTGCCTGTTATACGCGGATTATGGCTGTCGTGAGAAAAAATATAACATGGATACGCTGCTGCCGACGTTTTGTCACGCACGTTCCCGTCAGATTGTGAGCCGTTGGTGTGTGGGCGGGATGTTTTCCGTTCTGATATCAATGCCGGTTATTTTGCGGGAGGCGGCAGCCGGAGAGTGGGCAGGGGTTGTGGCAGGAATCCTGTCTGCAGTTGTCATTCCAGCGTTGTCGATCGTTCTCGGGTGGCTTAGCGGCTCGGAGAGGGCGGTTGAGATTGTTTTTCTGGTGATTGGTTATTGGATGCTGAACAGTGTATCGGTTATTGAATGGTTTGTGTCTTATTGAGATTTTATTGGAATCTGTTGTACGCAGAATGCCATCATATGTTTGCAAATGATTACAAAATGTGCCGTAATAAACAGGAAGGGAGATGATGTTATGGCAAATTCGTTGGTGCAGTTTCGTACAGATGATACATCCAGAATAAAAGCGGCTAATATTTGTGAGCGTCTTGGAATTGACCTTCCGACCTATATGCGTATGTGTATTTCAAGATTAATTCAGGAAAATGGAATACCATTCAGTATGAAGCTTGATGATATTGGAAACCGCGCAGTGGAGGCGATGAAGGAAGCCAGCCGGATTGCGGAAGAAAATGGTATAGCCGACATGACATTGGATTGCTAAAATGGGATTCTATCCCGGGAAATGTGATGGAATTGGTTTTCACAGGTTCCATTGTACCGGTTGTGAGTGAAGAAATCGTAAAGGAATACCGAGAAGTACTTACGCGTCCTAAATTTCATTTCACGGACGGAATAATTTGCGATGTGCTGGAGAATATAGAAAGACAGGCTGTCTATGTAGATGTGGTTATGTCTGCCGGGCATGAAGAATTGCCAGATCCGAAAGAACAGGTGTTTTATGAGATTGTTATTGAGGAGCGAAAACAGAAGATGCGTATCTTGTAATAGGAAATTTGAAACATTTTCCAAAGAAGACATTTGTTGTTACACCCCGGGAAATGCTCGATATTATATTGACTGATGCCGCCTGATCCCCCAAATTAGTCGGATTGGTGTCATTTCCCACAAAACAGAACAGTGCATTTGCTTTGACTTTAATTATATAAGCGGATATACTGTAAGCAGGAGGGCGCGCTATGGCAAGGACGGTAAGCATTGGAAATCAGGATTTTGGGTCGATTCAAAGAGAAGGGTAGAGGATAGTGTGGCTTCGGTAGCTTTACGGTCACTGTCCGGCTTCCTTGGCAGATATTATGGGAAAAAGGTAATTATTCTTCTGCATGAATATGACACGCCTATGCAGGAAGCCTATGTAAACGGATACTGGAGTGAGATGGGGGCATTTATAAGAAGCCTCTTCAATGCCACGTTCAAGACGAATCCCTATCTGGAACGTGTGCTTATGACGGGGATTACAAGTTTGCCTTTTACGGAAAGAAAGTGCTGATTGGCAGCGAGGGATAGGCATACATTTACGATGCGGCACCAGCCTAATCCCCCCAGTTTACCGGATTGGTGTCATCGGGGATGCGTCCCGCAAGAATTTCCTCATAATGCTTTGCCTTGTGATCCATGTAGTCGGCGGCAGCTTTGGCTTCCGCCGCTTTTTTGTGCGCCGCCTCCCGCTGTTTTGCGATGATTTCATATCTGGCACGGAGGTTTTCTTCGGATTCTTCCATCTGGCATAAATCGAAATATCGCTTGATCTCTCTGATCGGCATACCGCAGCTTTTCAGATAGGTGATTGCCCGCATCCAATTGACGGCGGGTTCGTCGAATACACGGTGGTTTCCGTTGTCCCGCCGACAGGGCAGAAGGCCGATATCCGTGTAGTAGCGTACGGTGTGCTCCGTTGCATGAAACATTTTGGCAAATTCTTTGACGGTATAGGTCATGTGAGCATCTTCTTTGGGCATCAGCCAATCCACCCTTTCACAATCAGGAAGAGCAAAAGAACCGGTAGGATAAAGGTCACATAGATGCGGATTCCCTTCGGCATTTTCAAGCCTTCGCCGGTATTAGTCTCCTTCAGGTAATTCTCAAATCCCCAGCCGTATCGTGTCACACAGAACAACAGATAGATAAGCGCGCCCACCGGCAGCAGGATGTTGCTGACGATAAAATCTTCCAGATCAAGAACGGTACTTCCCTCGCCAAGCGGCTGGAATGCCGACCAGATATTAAAGCCGAGCACACAGGGCAGGGAGAGGACGGTAAGCGCTGCAAGATTGATCAGACAGGATTTTCTCCTGCTCCAGTGAAACAAATCCATCCCACACGATATGATGTTCTCAAATACGGCGAGAATTGTGGAGAATGCCGCAAACGTCATAAATACAAAAAATAATGTTCCCCATACCCGGCCGCCTGTCATATTGTTAAAAATATTCGGCAGTGTGATAAATATCAGGCTGGGGCCCATATCCGGGTTGATATCGAAGGCAAAGCAGGTCGGAAAAATGATGAGTCCCGACACAAGCGCCACAAAGGTATCCAGTATGGCGATATTTACCGATTCACCGAGCAAAGAACGGCTCTTGTCGATATAGCTTCCGAAAATGGCCATGGAACCGATGCCAAGACTCAGCGTAAAGAACGCCTGATTCATGGCTGCGGTGACTGTCTCAAAAATGCCCACATCGAGCATTCTCTGCACGTCGGGCAGGAGATAAAAATTCAGCCCCTCCGTGCCGCCCGGCAAAGTCATGCCGCGAACAGCCAGCACCACCATAATGAGCAGGAGCAGCGTCATCATAATCTTGGTTATTTTTTCGACACCCTTCTGCAGGCCGAGCGAACAGACCAGAATGCCGGAAGCTACGATGATGACCATAACCGTAGTCAGCACTTGGGGACTGTCCAGCATCCCCTGAAACATGTCCGCCACCTGGGTAGTGTCTTTGCCGATAAACTGACCCGTCAGCATCTGGTAGAAATAGTACAGCATCCAGCCTGCTACGATAGTGTAGAACATCATCAGGATATAATTGCCAGCCATGCCAAGGTAGCCGTGCAGATGCCATTTCTGTCCGGGCTTTTCCAGTTCCGTGAAACTTTTGATGACGCTCTTTCTGCTGGCACGTCCAACGGCAAACTCCATCGTCATCACTGGCACGCCCATAGCGACCAGAAAGAACAGATAGAACAGCACAAACATGCCGCCGCCGTACATGCCTGCTATATACGGAAACCGCCACACATTGCCGATGCCGATCGCGCATCCCGCCGATAACAGGATAAAGCCCATTCTTGAGCCGAATTTTTCTCTTTCCACGTTTCAATCCTCCTCATATGCCTCTTGTTCCAATTAATTTTGAAAAAGGGTATTGACTTCGAGTTACACGAAGCAAGTATACTCATCATAATACAGGAAACCGGTTTTGGCAACATAGGAAAAGGAGAGAGAAAGCATATGGGTTATCTTGGTGAAGAGATCAGAAAGCTCGGGTTTGGGCTGATGCGTCTTCCGCAGAAGGACGGCGTAATCGATGTGGAACAGGTAAAGGAAATGGTGGATCTTTTTATGGAGGCGGGATTCACCTATTTTGACACCGCATGGGCTTATGCGGGGAGCGAGGATGCGATCCGGCAGGCGCTGGTGGAGCGTTACCCGAGGGAACGCTATCAGCTTGCCACGAAAAATGCGGCGTGGATCAACTGTAAAACCAAAGAGGAAGCGTACACCCAGTTTGACGCCTCATTAAAGCAGACAGGTGCGGGATATTTCGATTTTTATCTGCTTCACAATCTGGGTGAGGGCAGAACCCATTATTTCGATGATTTTGATATGTGGAACTGGGTGCTGGAAAAGAAGAAGGCCGGATTGGTTAAACATGTGGGATTTTCCTTCCATTCCACGCCGGAAGAATTGGAGGCAATTTTACAGACGCATCCGGAGATGGAATTTGTCCAGCTTCAGATCAATTATGCGGACTGGGAAAATCCGGCGGTGCAGTCGGGACGCTGCTATGAGGTGGCGAGAAAGTACGGAAAGCCGGTGGTGATTATGGAGCCTGTCAAGGGCGGAATGCTGGCGACCCCGCCGCCGACTGTGGAAAAGATCATGAAGGAGACGGAGCCGGACAGCTCCACGGCATCCTGGGCGGTGCGCTTCGCGGCGGATCTGGAAGGGGTGATCACGGTACTTTCCGGCATGAGCACGGTGGAGCAGATGAAGGACAATCTGTCTTATATGAAATCCTTTACCGGGCTTACGCCGGAGCAGAAGGAGACGCTTGCAAAGGCGCGGGCAGAGCTGAAAAAGATCCCGCTCATTCCCTGTACATCCTGCAATTACTGCGCCAAGGTGTGTCCGATGAATATCGGCATTCCCGGCTCTTTCACAGCCATGAATTATCTGACGCTCTACAGTGATCTCGGCAGAGCAAAGCATCAGGAGGGATGGCTGGTGGGCGGACACGGACAGAAATCCGCCGGTGAATGTATCAAGTGCGGTAAGTGCGAGGAGGCATGCCCGCAGCATATTCAGATTAGGGATACACTGGAGAAGGTGAAGGACGTGCTTCTGGCGTAATCAGAAACTGCATAAAAATAAAACATTGACCATCCGCTCCATAATTAGGGCGGGTGGTCAATGCTTTTAACCCTGCAAGTCTTCTTTTAAGTCTTTTAGCAGTTCCTCGATTTTCTTGTCAGTATCTTCCTTGGTGGTTTTTTCTTTTGCCCCCTCGAGTCCTCTGATAATCTGTTTTAGCCAGCTTTTAAACTGTAAATCAGTCATTCCCATAGTTTCCATTACCTCCATAGACATATGCCCCTTCCTGCTAACGCCTTGTTACTTTAACTATAATGGATGTCACGCCAAAAGCAAAGAGGTTTTTAATAAATACGACGTTATTTTTATCAAATCAGCCCACAAATCTCCGTTGTTGTCTTTAACTTGTTCATAGAATAAATATGGATGCCGTCCACCCCGTGTTCCTTCAGATCCCGAATCTGGCGCACAGCATAGTCGATTCCCGCCTTGCGCATATCCTCTTTGTTCTCTCCGTAAGTGGCAATCAGATCCGCCAGCTCCTTGGGAACGGAGGAGCCGGAGAGGGAGACGGTGGTGCCGAGCTGCTTCGCCGTGGTGATGGGCATGATGCCGGCGTGGACGGGAACCGTGATTCCTTTGGCGCGGACCAGCTCCATAAAACGATAAAAACAGGCGTTATCAAAAAACATCTGTGTCACCAGCGAGGTGACACCCGCTGCTACTTTTTCCTTTAAATGTGTTAAGTCTTCCTCTAAGCTGGGCGCTTCAAAATGTTTCTCAGGGTAGCAGGCGCCTGAAATCTGCAGGGAAGTATGAGCTTTTAAATGGCGCACCAAATCCGTCGCGTAGAAAAATTCCCGGTTGTTAAACTGTTCGTCCGTCATATGCTGGGGTCTGTCTCCACGCAGCGCCAGCACATGGTTTACGCCTGCGGCTTTCAGTGCCTCACAGTTTTTCTCAAGGTCCGCTTTGGTAAAGCCTACGCAGGTGATGTGCGCGATGGCGTCGATACCGAGCTCCTTTTGGATAAAGGAGGCGATTTCAATGGTTTTTCCGGCACGGGAACCGCCCGCGCCGTAGGTGCAGCTGATAAAATCGGGATGCAGCTTTGCAGCTTCCCTTAAAAAATCAAATATGTTTTCAAATTCTTCTTCCTTTTTCGGGGGAAATACCTCGAGGGAGAGACTTGTACTCTGTGACATGGCATGTAGTCCTTTCTGTGTTCGTCTTTCATCATTCAGCGCCATTATGGTTTCAGGCTGAAGATAGGGTGTGTGAAGAAACAATTCCTTGCTTTTACATCTGAAATATCGTAACATAAATCTATAATGTGTGCAATAACCGAAATCCGAGAGACGATTGTTGAATGTAACAGTTCAGAGACAGGAGAAAGGAAAGAAAATGGAAAATACGAAATTTGAGAGTACCGCAGAATATGTGGCTTCCGAGCAGCTTTTGGCAAGTGTGAATGTGGCGATTGCCCTGCAGAAGCCTCTTTTAATCAAGGGAGAACCGGGCACAGGCAAGACGATGCTGGCGCAGGCGGTGGCGGAGTCCCTCGGCAAAAAGCTGATTATCTGGAATATTAAGTCCACTACGAAAGCACAGGACGGTCTTTACATGTATGATACCATCCAGCGGCTTTATGACGGGCAGTTCGGCGAGGAGGGCGTGGACGATATCGCCCATTATATTAAACTTGGCAAGCTGGGAGAGGCTTTTGAGTCCGACGAACAGGTAATCCTTCTGATTGATGAGATTGACAAGGCGGATTTGGAGTTCCCAAACGACCTGCTCTGGGAGCTTGACCAGATGGAGTTTTATATTCACGAGACGAAGCGGACGGTGAAGGCGAAGCACAGACCGATCGTGATCATCACGTCCAATGCGGAGAAGGAGCTGCCGGACGCGTTTCTGCGCAGATGTATCTTCCATTATATTGATTTTCCGGATCAGGCGTTGATGGAGGAGATCGTGAGAACCCATTATCCAGACGTGGAGGATAAGCTGTTAAAGGACGCCATGGAGGTATTCTACTGGATACGCTCCATGAAAGATATCCGCAAAAAGCCCAGCACCTCGGAGCTGATTGACTGGATCAACGCCCTGCAGATTGGCGGGATTTCCACGGACAGGCTGCGGCAGGAGCTGCCCTTTATCGGTGTGGTGGTGAAGAAGGATGAGGATTTGGAAACTGTAAGGAACAAGGTCGATTTTTAAATAACAGCTGTTTTTGCATCTCGATGAGGGTAATCTATGTTTAGTAAATTCTTTTATACTTTGAAGGATAAGGGGCTGGAAGTGTCCTTAAGTGAGTGGCTGACTTTGCAGGATGCGCTGCAGCAGGGGCTATGCCACAGCAGTCTCACGGAATTTTATTATCTGGCGCGGATGATTCTCGTAAAATCGGAGACGGAGTTTGACAAGTTCGATATGGCGTTTGACGAGGTATTTAAGGGTATCATGTCGGAGAATGAGGTGGGCAAAAATCTGCTTCGCTGGCTGGATAAGCCGGAGATGCAGGATGTGTTTGAAGAAATGCGCCATGAGATGAATCAGGAAGTGATCACGCTCGATAAGGATGACATCGAGAATAAGTTTAAGGACAGACTGAGGGACCAGAACGAAGAGCACAACGGCGGAAGCTACTGGATCGGCACCATGGGAAAGACGTCCTTCGGCAATATGGGCGGCAACATGGGCGGTATCCGGGTGGGTGGCACCACGGGCTACCAGTCCGCTTTTCAGGTGGTGGGAGCCAGAAAGTACCGGGATTTCAGAAATGATAAGGTGTTAGACAACCGGCAGTTCCAGATGGCGCTTCGGAAACTGCGGCAGTTTTCCACGAAGCTGGATATCCCCGAGACGGAGCTTGACATTAACGGCACGGTGGACGCGACGTGCAATAACGGCGGCTGCCTGCAGATTGTGATGGAGAAGCCCCGAAAAAATTCGGTGAAGCTTTTGCTTTTGATGGATTCGGGCGGCACCATGATTCCCTATACGACGCTCCTTAGCGAGCTGTTCCAGTCGGTGCACAAGTCCAACCACTATAAGGACGTAAAGACTTACTTTTTCCACAACTGCATCTATTCCAATCTATACAAGACGCCGGAGTGCGAGAACGGTGAGTGGATTGAGACGGAATGGATGTTCCGCAATCTGGACAGCGATTACAAGGTGATCATCGTGGGAGACGCGGCGATGGCGCCGGAGGAGCTTTATTCCACATCAGGCAATTACCGGGGACCGAACGGCGGGCTTTCCGGGATGGACTGGCTGCTCTTGATGAAACAACATTATAAAAAGATTGTGTGGCTCAATCCGAAGATGGCTCCGGGACATGCGCCATGGCGAGAAGCAGAGACAGCGATCAAGTCCATTTTCCCGATGTATAAGCTGACGGTGGACGGTTTGAATCAGGCGATGATGAAGCTGATGGTGAACCGGTGATCAGTATCGGAGGGGCATATGACATTTCAATCTTATGAATTTATTCTATTGTTTCTTCCGGCAGTGACAGCAGGGTATTATGTCTGCAGTGCAATCGGAAAGAAGGGACTGCCTGATTTCTTTTTGCTGGTCGTATCGGTGCTGTTCTATCTGTGCGCGGGGCGTGAGGCGCTCTTTGTTTTAACGGGTAGTATTGTGTTAAATTATGTTTTGTATCGGGGAATGTTATTGTGTGCGGATAGGTATGGGACGGAGAAAAAACGGTATCTGCTATGCCTAGGTATCTTGTGCAATCTTATCATATTGGGATATTTTAAATATTACAATTTTTTTGTTGACAGCGCCAATCTTTTTTTGAATCATAAATTGGCGGTCAGGGAGATTATGCTTCCTGTGGGAATCAGCTTTATCACATTTCAGCAGATTGCTTTTCTGACGGACGCGTATCGACAGGAAATAGCCGCATGCTCTTTTGGGGAGTATGCGTTGTTTGTTACATTTTTTCCACATATCTGGTCAGGTCCGATTTTAACCTTTAGAGATTTTTATCCATTGTTGCATACGGAGCGGAAAATGGATTGGGATAAGCTTGCGTCAGGTCTTTATCTGTTTGTCATGGGACTTGGTAAGAAGGTGCTTATTGCGGATCTGTTTGGCGGGGCAGTGGATTGGGGATATGAGAATTTATCAGCGCTAAATGCGGCTAGTATGCTATTCGTCAGTTTTTCGTATACGATTCAGATTTATTTTGATTTCAGCGGTTACAGTGATATGGCGGTGGGAATCAGCCGTATGCTGATGCTTGATCTGCCGGTTAATTTTCAGTCGCCTTATCAGGCGGAGACGATTATGGAATTTTGGAAGCGGTGGCATATGACGCTGACAGGATTTTTTACGAAATATTTGTACATTCCTCTTGGCGGGAATCGGCGGGGAGGGGTACGAACCGGTATAAATACGATGATTGTATTTCTGTGCAGCGGATTGTGGCACGGGGCAAGCTGGACTTTTATTTTATGGGGAGGCGTACATGGATGTCTTATGCTACTGGGCAGGCGTTGTAAGCATCTGACGGATCGGATGCCCCGTTGGATAAATCAGCTTGTCACACTTTTGTGTGTGAATTTCGCGTGGGTTCTGTTTCGGGCGGGTTCTTTTACGGCTTTGAGACAGGCGGTGAGTGCCATGACCAGAATGGATGGAAAAGGCTTGAAGGAAGAGATTGCGGATTGCTTTATACCGGTTATTTTAAGAGATGTGCCCTGTTCGGGATGGGTCTGCGCGT
This sequence comes from uncultured Lachnospiraceae bacterium, assembly GCA_910587715.1. Lineage (GTDB taxonomy): Bacteria > Bacillota > Clostridia > Lachnospirales > Lachnospiraceae > UBA3282. The sequence continues at coordinate 15,112 of CAJUMV010000060.1, forward strand.
TCGTATGGCTGCTGGGGGTTGGTTTTGTTACGCTCCGATGTGAGAATGTACAGACAAAGGCGGAAAAAATGAAATTTTCCCGCATATCTGCTGTATGCTGCGTGTTGGTTGCGATTTTGAGCATTCTATCGTTTTCCGGCGTCAATACGTTTGTATATTCATTATTTTAAGTCTGCAAATAAAAAGTCAAGCAGAAATTGATGAACTTTGAAAATTTTA
>CAJUMV010000061.1 GCA_910587715.1 uncultured Lachnospiraceae bacterium
ATGAGAACAGCTACACCTCTCAGATGGTTCGTACCATTAAGTACTTCTCTGAGCTCAACTAAAAGTAAGTTTCTGCAGACTTGGTTTGAAACGAACAAAGCAATGAAAGAGGCTCGGCCGCTGGGCCGGGTCTCTTTTTTACATGTGCGCGGGTGCGTATGTGGATTAAATAATAAAAGGAGGATACACAAATGTCTTTAAACAAGAAATCGGTAGATGATATCAATGTAAAGGGCAAGCGCGTTTTGGTGAGATGCGACTTTAACGTGCCTTTGAAGGAGGGAAAGATTACGGACGAGACCCGTATCGTGGCAGCACTTCCCACCATCAAGAAGCTTCTTGCTGACGGCGGCAAGGTAATCCTTTGCTCACACCTCGGCAAAGTGAAAAACGGTCCCAACGAGGGCGAGTCTTTAGCGCCTGTTGCTGAGAGACTTTCCGAGAAGCTCGGCAAGCCCGTTAATTTCGTAAAAGACGACAACGTGACCGGCGAGGCTGCTACGGCGGCAGTGGCGGCTATGAACGAGGGCGACGTGGTGCTCTTACAGAATACCCGTTTCCGCGGCAAAGAGGAGACCAAGCCGAAGGAGGCAGGCGAGGCTTTCGCGAAAGAGCTTGCCGATCTGGCTGACGTCTATGTGTGCGACGCTTTCGGTTCCGCGCACAGAGCGCACGCTTCCGTGGCTGTTGTCACCAAGTATATCACCGAGAAAGGCGGCGAGAACGCTGTCGGCTATCTGATGCAGAAGGAGATCGACTTCCTCGGCAACGCGGTGGAGAATCCGGTGAGACCTTTCGTGGCGATCCTTGGCGGTGCGAAAGTTGCGGATAAGCTGAACGTAATCAATAACTTGCTTGAGAAGTGCGATACCCTAATCATCGGCGGCGGCATGGCTTTCACCTTCTTGAAGGCGAAGGGCTATGAGATCGGCAACTCTCTCGTGGACGACGAGAAACTTGACTACTGTAAAGAGATGATGGAGAAGGCGGAGAAGCTCGGCAAACAGCTCTTACTTCCCATTGACACAGGCGTTGCTTCCGGGTTCCCGAACCCCATCGACGCGCCTATTGATGTAGAGTACGTGGATTCCGACCAGATTCCTGCTGACAAGGAAGGTCTTGATATCGGACCCAAGACACAGGAACTTTTCGCGAACGCAGTGAAGAGCGCGAAGACTGTTGTATGGAACGGACCTATGGGTGTATTCGAGAATCCCACGCTGGCAAAGGGCACGATCGCTGTTGCGAAGGCGCTGGCTGAGACGGATGCTACTACCATCATCGGCGGCGGCGATTCCGCAGCGGCATGTAACCAGCTCGGCTTTGCTGACAAGATGTCCCACATCTCCACAGGCGGCGGCGCTTCCCTTGAGTTCTTAGAGGGCAAGGAATTGCCGGGTGTTGTGGCTGCAGATGACAAGTAAACTATAAAAAATAAGGAGATTACTACAATGGCTAGAAGAAGAATCATCGCCGGCAACTGGAAGATGAACATGACTCCCAGCGAGGCTGTTGCGCTCTGCGCAACTTTAAAGGATCTGGTAGTGAATGATGCGGTGGACGTGGTTTACTGTGTACCCGCGATTGACATTGTGCCTGTAGCTGAGGCTGTGAAGGGCACGAACGTGCATGTGGGCGCCGAGAACTTCTACATCGAGGACAAGGGCGCGTACACGGGCGAGATTTCCGCTCCCATGTTAAAGGATGCGGGCGTGGAGTATGTGATCATCGGTCACTCCGAGAGAAGAGAGTATTTCAAGGAGGACGACGCTTTCCTGAACAAGAAGGTATTAAAGGCATTAGAGGCGGGTCTTACCCCGATTCTTTGCTGCGGCGAGTCCTTAGAGCAGAGAGAAATGAATGTAACGATGGACTGGATCAGACTGCAGATTAAGTCCGATCTGGCAGGCGTGACCGCTGACCAGGTGAAGGGTATGGTCATCGCATACGAGCCCATCTGGGCGATTGGAACCGGCAAGACCGCTACCTCCGATCAGGCGCAGGAAGTCTGCAAGGGCATCCGCGACTGCATCGCAGAGATGTACGACGCAGCTACCGCAGAGGCAGTGCGCATCCAGTATGGCGGCTCCATGAACGCATCCAATGCGGCGGAGCTTTTGTCTAAGCCTGACATCGACGGCGGACTGATTGGCGGCGCTTCCCTGAAGCCTGACTTCGGGCAGATTGTGAACGCGTAAGCGTTAAGATACTTTGTAAAAAGAATTAGGATATGATTTTAGGAAAGCCTACTTTAATGGATGGAACGATATCATTAAAGTAGGTATTCCTATTCTAAAAAGCGAAAGTGGACGGAAAGGAACAGTATGAGCAAGATAACAAAGGATGGGAAAGAGGGACTGCTTTCCCGATTTGGATTTCGGTATGAGGATATGTCTCTCATGAAAAGGGCGATGTGTTACACATTTCTGTTTGGATTCTTAGCCCATGGCTTTATGCTTACGAATCTCAATGTTTCCCACGATGCCGTGTTTAATTTTTATAATGAGCTTCCGGCGCATCAGCATCAGGTTGAGCTGGGAAGATTTTTAGAGCCGGTGTACAGGGAGATGACAGGAACGCGTCTGCTCATGCCGTGGAGTCTCGGGCTTGTCGCTTTTTTCTGGCTGGGAATCGCGGTGTTTCTGGTCTGCAGGCTGTTTGATTTATCCGGCAGATGGGAGATTCTGCTGACTGCCGGGATTATGACGGTCAACATTTCCGTGACGGCGACGGCGGCGGCATATGAGCCATGGCTTGCGGCGGATATGTTTACGCTGCTGATGGCTGTGTTTGGCGTTTGGTGCTGGCGACTCTATGGAAAATCGCATCAGGTGAGCAGGCTGGCGCTTGGCATGGCGGCGGTTATCGTGTCTCTCGCTATTTACCAGAGTTATCTGTCGGTGACGGTTGCGTTGATCATTATGCTTTCCATACAGGATTTGGTGAAGAAGAAAGGTGCGGCAAAGGTATTTCGGGATGGCTGCGTCGGCGCGGGGATGGTAGGGGTGAGTGGAATCGTCTACTATCTTTTGATGAAGATTTCCAGCAGCCTGTCGGTGGTACCTCTGCTGGAAGGAAAGCATGACAGTGTGACAAACCTGTGGGACAATCAGGAGACGATTTTACAGAGAGTGGTGTACTGTTTAAAAGAAGCCGTCACCCATTTTTTTGCGAAGGACGAAAACATTTACCCCTATCCTGTCGTATGGGCAGCTAATTTCCTGATCGGGTGTGCGAGCCTCTGCCTTGTTGTGTGTCTGGTGAGAAAACTAAGAGGAGAATTAAAAACGGGAGAGTGGCTGCTTATGGCGCTTTTGGTGGCTGTGCTTCCCTTTGCTGCTTACTTGGTTAGACTGTTGAACCCCTATGTGCATGATTTGATGGTGTACTCTGTCTGGCTGTTATATCTTTTGCCGATTCTTTTAAGCAGATGGACTTATCAGTGCAATGAGCGGTGGGGCAGATATTCCGGCGCAATCGTGATTTTGCTTTCCTTTATTCTCTTTTCTTATATACAGACGGATAATGCGGTGTATGTCAAGAAGCAGGTGGAGAGCGAGGCAACGCTGTCGTTGATGACTGAGGTCATGTCTGAGGTGGAACGGACGGAAGGCTACGTGCCGGGAGAGACCGAGCTGATTTTTGTCGGAGATATCACACAGATCTTGCAGCCGCTGCTGGGGATGGAGCGGATAACAGGCATTTCCGGCACCAACAAGCCGACCGCGATTGTGGATCCGAATATCTATCAGGAATACTTTAATCATGTGATGCTTCGGAAGGCAAACTTTGTTTATGAGGAAGATGCGAAGAAGTGGACAGAGGTGCAGGAAATGCCGGCTTATCCGCAGGCGGGATATGTGCGGATGCTGGATGGAACAGTAGTGGTGAAATGGAATTAAGCGGATAACATGAAAAATAATCGGAGTATGGCACAAAATTTTAATAGGATGCCGATTAAGAAACAGCTCTACCGGATCTACACGGTTGTGGTGGTGGTGCCGATTCTTCTGAACGGCTCCTTCCTGTTAACGTATACGCATCACATGATGGAAAACTACTATACGGATTTGCTAAAGGCTGATAATTACCGGGTAAGAAACATTCTTTTCGATATTACCAGAGAGATTTACGGGATATCCCGAGATATTTCTTATGATGGCGGGGTGCGGAACATTCTGGCAGGCGAGTTCGCGGACAGACAGGAATATATGAGAGCGGTTGACCGGAATGAGGTATTGAACCGGTATGCGAAGACTTACGCGGAGGTTTCCAAGATTGAAATTTATACGGATAATCCGTCCCTATCCGATTATAAGCAGTTTGTCCGGATGGACGAGGACGTAAAGGAGACGGTCTGGTATCAGCGCGCCATGGAGCAGGCGGGCGTTTTCTGGCAGGCGGTGCCGTGGGAGGACGGGTATCGGGACAGCAACTGGGAGCTTTGTCTGGTGAAAAGAATTCAGCTGGTAAACTCGCCTTATCATGCGGTGCTAGTCATACGGATTGACTCCAACTATCTGCGCATCTGGGTGGACAATACCGAGTACAGCAGTGTGATGTCGGTGGACAGGGGTGCTGTCTTTTACAGCTCGGACAGGGAGAGAAACGGCAAAGCACAGCCTTTGGCGATTGATTTTGACGAGTCTTATTATCGGTATACGGGGCGGATTAAGATAGACGGGCGTCAATGTTTTATCGACGTATCCACGCTGCACGCCTATCAATCCGGATCAAAAATATACATCTGTACGCTGGACAAGCACGGGTATGCGCATATTCGGAGCATACTGTCCATGTGCGGTGTGATGATTGCGGTAGCGTTGATTATTCCCGGCATTCAGATTCATATTTTTACGAATTATTTTACGGGCAGGGTGCGGCTCCTCAGACAGGAGATGCACAAGGTGAGCAATCAGGACTATGAGCTGATCTCTGCGCTTCGTGGCAGTGATGAGATCTCCGAGGCGTTCGGGGATCTGCAGGTCATGGTCGGCAATATTAAGGAACAGGAGGCGCGCGCATACGAAGCGCAGATTAAGGAGCAGACGCTTTTAATCAGGCAGCAGGAGATGGAGTTTAAGATGCTGGCAAGCCAGATCAACCCGCATTTCCTTTATAATACGTTGGAAACCATCCGCATGAAGGCGCTTACAGCGGGAGATAAGGAAGCGGCGACAGCCATTAAGCTGCTCGGCAAGTCCATGCGGTATGTGTTGGAAAATATGGGAACTTCCGTCACAACGCTGGGGGAGGAACTCAATCATGTGGACGAGTATATGAAAATCCAGCATCTGCGTTTCGGTGACCGGGTTGGCTATAAAAAGAACGTGGAGGAGGGGCTTGAACTGACACAGTACCGGATTCTGCCGCTGCTCTTGCAGCCTGTGGTGGAAAATGCCATTGTGCACGGGTTGGATGAGACGGAGGAGGACGGCAGGATTGTGATTTCCATCTACAGAAGAAAGCTGGACGAGACGGAGCTTCTGTTCATCGATGTGGACGATAACGGCTGCGGCATGCTGGAAGAGACGCTTAGTAAGCTGCGGACGGATATTGAGATTAGGGATATGAGCCGGAGCAAGAGCATCGGGCTTTATAATATCAACCAGCGGCTGAAGCTGCATTACGGGGAAGGGTACCGGGTGCATGTGTATTCGGAGCCGGGAAAGGGAACGCGGGTCCGGCTGATGATTCCGGCGGAAAAGATAGCGGAATAAGAAAAGGTAAAAAAATAACTGTATTTTTTCTCCATTCTGTTCGGTATTTATTATTTTATAAATTTTTTATAATGAATGCATCAAGGGAAATGAGCGTGCGCGCATTTTCAGTGGTGCATTTTCTTTTTCCTGAAAAAATTGTGAGGAAAGGGTGGCGGGAGATGAGTGCGAGAAAAGCGCAAAAAGAAAAAGTGATGAAACAAAAGTTCAGTATGCAGCTTATGTACAAACAGCGGTATCTGTTGTTGATGTCGCTTCCGTTTGTCATCTGGCTGATTATTTTCAAGTACATACCCCTCTGGGGCTGGACGATGGCGTTTCAGGATGTAAGGCCGAAGAACCTGTCGAAGCATATCTGGGAAAGACCTTTTGCGGGGCTTGATAATTTTATCAAGGCATTTAGCGACCGGATGTTCAACCAGACGCTGATCAATACCATCGGGCTCAGTATTTTGGGAATTGCGGTGGGAACCGTTATGGCGATTTTATTTGCTTTAATGCTAAATGAAATCCGCTTTGTGAAATTTAAAAAGGTGACGCAGACGATTTCCTATCTGCCCCACTTTGTATCGTGGGTGGTTATCGCCAGCATTGCGAAGATGGTGTTAAATGACGGCGGTATGCTGGACACATTGTTTGGCACGAAGCTGGGACTGATGAGCACCAACTCGCCGCTGTTCTGGCTGACGGTAGTGATTATTAATACATGGAAAGAGGTGGGCTGGGATGCCATCGTATACCTCTCCGCTATGGCAGGCATTGACCAAGGCTTATATGAAGCGGCGAAGGTGGACGGCGCAAACCGTCTCCAGCGGATTTGGCACATTACCCTGCCGGGTATTAAACCTACCATCGTCGTGCTTTTGATCATGGGTATCGGCGGTGCATTGAATGTAGGTATGGAGCGGCAGATGCTTCTTAGCAACGGTATCGTACAGGATCACGCGATGGTGCTTTCGTGGTTTGCGTATGTCAGAGGTATCGGCAACAGCAACTACGGTCTTGGTACCGCGATTGGCATGTTCCAGTCGTTAGTCGGCATAATCCTGCTTTTCCTGGCAAATAAGGTGGCAGGGTGGCTCGGTGAGAGCAGACTGATATAGGAGGGAGAAGTCATGGCAAATACGAAATCAAATCGAATCAAAAGCCGCGATAATATCCTGGATTATATATTGCTGGCGGTATTCCTGTTATTGATCGTCATCACGATCTATCCGTTTTTGAACGTGCTGGCGATATCGTTCAATGATCCCATTGACACGATGCGCAATATCAATTTCATTATTCCGAGACAGTTTACTTTGAACAACTACGTTTATGTGTTCAGGGAGAATAATCTGGGAAACGCGTTTCTGCTGTCGGTTTTAAGAACGGTGATCGGCGCGGGCGCGGGCGTGCTCTGCACGGCGATGCTTGCCTATGTGCTCAGCAGAAAAGATTTTTACTTCAACAAGCTGTTTACCACGCTGTTCGTGATTACCATGTATGTCAGCGGCGGTCTGATTCCGGAGTATCTGCTGTTAATGAGAGACTTAAAGCTGGGGAATAACTTTATTGTCTATATCATTCCGGGACTGATCTGGGTCTACAATATGATTCTGGTGCGTTCCTTCATCGAGGGACTGCCTCTTGCCTTACAGGAGGCGGCGAGAGTGGACGGCGCAAACGATTTTATCATCTGGGCGAGAATCATTCTTCCCCTCTGTCAGCCGGTGCTGGCGACGGTGGCATTGTTCTACGCGGTAGGACAGTGGAACTCCTTTATGGATACCTATCTGTATGCGAAAGAGCTGCCGACTCTGCAGTATGTGCTGTATGAGATTATGGAGAAGGCGCAGATGAAGATTGACCCCCACGCGGCGGAGCAGATGAAGAACGCGGTATCGCCTTTGTCCATACGAATGGCGGTTACCATCGTGGCGACAGTGCCGATCATCATTGTTTATCCGTTCTTACAGAAATATTTTGTGGGCGGCATGACGGTAGGCGCGGTAAAGGATTGATGCGATATTTTTATGGCGGCGTCAAGTACACCGCCATATCAATATAAAGTTGCATAGAGTTGCAATGTAAGAAACAGAAGGGAGAGAAAGTATGAAAAAAAAGAGGATTTGTGCATTGCTGCTGACCGTGGCAATGACGGCAGGCACACTGGCAGGCTGCGGCGGGGGAGATGATAGCGGCTCCGCTTCGACAGATACAGGCAGCACAGCGACCGACGAGGGGAGCGGTGACGCGGGCGCTTCTGACGGCGCGGCGTCCGGTGATGTGATTGAACTGACATTTTTTAACGCGGATGCGAATCAGGATGACCCCTGGACTGACCCCGTGGCAGAGAAAATTACCGAGAAAACAGGCGTAAAATTAAAGACAACCCGTCCCGTGGGCGGCAATGACGAGTCTGAGGCGGTGGCGCTGATGATTGCGGAGCAGAACTATCCCGACATTATCTTTGCAAAGGGCTCCGCGGGAAATCTGATCGACGCGGGCGCGATGATGGATATGACGGATTTGATCGAGCAGTACGGTCCCAACATCAAGAAGCTCTACGGCGATGAGTTTGATAAGTTGAAACAGTCCGCGGACGATCCGTCCATCTACCAGTTATCCGCTTATGTGGTAGGCGGCACGAAATTTAAGGATGCGGGCAACCTGCAGGTTCAGTGGGCAGCTCTGAAGGCGAAGGATTACAAGATTCCGCAGTCTCTGGATGAGCTGGAGACCATGATCAAGGATTATATTGCCGAGAATCCGAAGACGGATGACGGTCTTGATAAGATTGGTATTTCTCTTTCTACCTCCGACTGGCACTGGTTGATTACGCTGGGCAACCCGGCAGGCTTTATCGCGGACGGTGCGCCGGACAACGGACAGTGGATTGTTACTTCGGACAACAAGGGCGTATATAAATTCCGTTCCGACAAGGAGAGAGAGTATTTCAGATGGCTGTGCCGCATGTACAACGAAGGCATTCTTGACCCTGAATTTGCGACCCAGACCCACGAGGATTATATCGCGAAAATCGCTTCCGGACGTGTGGTATGCCTGTTTGATAAGGACTGGGATTATCAGGACGGTGAGAAGGTGCTGAAGGCGGATGGCAAGTTTGAACTCACCTATGCAGGTCTTCCCACCTGTATGGATGCAAACACCAAGTGCCCGTCCCTGATGTATCAGGGTCTGACCACAGGAACCGGTGTAGGCATCTCCAATACCTGTAAAGATCCCGTGGCGGCAATCAAGTTTATCGACTTCCTCTGCTCTGACGAGGGTCAGGTGCTCAATAAGTGGGGCATCGAGGGCGTAAACTACTTTATCGATGAAGAGGGACACCGCTACAGGACCGAAGAGGAAATCAAGTACTCTCAGGAAGATACGGATTATTCTAAGAAGACAGGCGTTGGTTTCCACAACTATCCGTTCCCTTCTTATGGCGACGGCATTCTGGATCCTACCGGAAGCACCTACACGACGACCAGCAAGGACGCTGTTATCAACGAGTACAACGTAGAGGAGAAGGCAGCGGTTGAGGCGTGGGGCGTAGACCTTATCGTAGATATGTTCCCGCAGCCCGACGAGTTTGAGACACCGGATTATTCTCCGCTCTGGGCATATGCGATGCCGCTTGAGTTTACGGAAATCGTAGATAAGCTGGATGAGGTGTCATGGTCTGCGCTGATTAAGTGCGTGACCGGCACGGAGGAAGCGTTCGATGACAATTACGACGCGATGATCGCGGAGCTGGAAGCGACTGGCATGATGGATGCCGAGGAAATGATGAGTGACATCATTGCCGAGAAGGTAGCAATTGTAAATTAGATAACAGGATGTAAAAGGATAATGATAAAACAGCCGCATGGTAAGTCCGTGCGGCTGTTTTGGTGTGCGCCGAAGTAAGGCGGAAATTACAAATTTTCTAGGGGGGGGGGTAAATTCCAGGCTCCGTGTCAAGTCCTTGTCCCTTGCGGAACTCAGCCGGGCTCATTCCTACATATTTTCTGAATTTCTTGTGGAAGTAATCCACATTTTTATAGCCGACCTGTTCGGCGATTTCATATACCTTCAGCCTGTTTTCCGCAAGCAGTTTTTTGGAGTGCTCGATACGCTTGTGGTCTACATAGGAGTTAAAGCTCTCGCCCACGCTTTTGGTGAAGATTTTGCCAAGGTAAGCGCTGTTGTAGCCAAACAGCGGGGCAATGGCTTCCAGCTTGAGGTTTTTCTGGAAATTGTGGTCGATATAAAAGAGCACATCGGCTAAAATCGTATCTTTGGAAGAGCCGCCGAGGGCATTCATGGCGGTCTCAATCTGCTCCGACAAAAAGCGCAGAATCTCATAGAGGTAGCTGCGGCTGTGGATGTAATCGATGGCTTCGGAATTATTCCGGAAGGAAAGCCCGGCGTTCGGATAGTCGCGTGTTAGGTTTTCCTTAATCTGCAGATAAAGGTCGATTAAAAGCAGCCGAATCTCATCAATTTCGTTGGGGGCGGACATAAGCCCCAGCTCAATCTCCTGCAGGGTGTCCACGATCATCCGGCGGTTGTAGGCGCCGATGTAGTCCGTGAGACGGCGCGCGTAACCGGTAACGGTGTCGGCATCCCAGGTAAAAGGGGCGGAGGCGTCAGATGTAGACGCCTGTTTCTCAATCGTGCGGGGCAGCGTGTCATATCCGGCTGTGTGCTGTCCGGGCAGGCAGAAAAAGCGGCGCGCCAGCAGGGCGGATGCATCCTCGTAGGACAGATGGATTTCTTCTACCGTGTGCACCGGTCTGCCGTAGGCAAGAAACATGGAATCCATGGGGCTGCCCTCCTGAGAGTCGCCCAAATCCAGCCGTTCCAGAAAGTCCCCGAGCTTGTTCAGCCCGTGAATGCCTTTTAAGAGAACCACATCCCTGTCGTCCGTGTTCAGATAGTCAAAGATGATATTATCGCGGTTCGTCACCTTGAGCATTTCCGCAAAGGTGTAGGGAGCAGCGGCGGAAGGCGTATGAAAATCCTCACACACGACTACCTGATAGACATCCGCCGTCAGACGGAAAATCTCGCGGTCTTCCTCTGAAAGTGGAAATTCCGGCGCACTGTGCAGAAGCTCATGCAGGACCACGTTTTTAGCCTTGCTTTTGTACTGCGCAAAATGGCTGGAATGCTGTCTCTCTTCTGCGAGCTCTTCCCGAATCTGTGTGATGGTCTGCACCAGTTCATCTTCGTCAATAGGCTTGGTAAGGTAAAAGCGCACGCCGCTTTTCATGGCTTCCTGCGCGTACTTAAAGTCGGAGTAGCCGCTTAAGATAATACATTTGCCCTGAAAGCCGGCTTCTCTGGCGAGACGGATTACCTCCGTGCCGTGTATGCCCGGCATTTTTACGTCCAACAGGACAAGGTCCGGCTGGAGCACAAGAATCCGCGAGAGAGCGTCCTTACCGTTGGATGCCTCCCCACACAGCGAAAAGCCCAGCTCTTCCCAGTCTATGATACATTTTAATCCTTCTCTGATTGACGCTTCATCGTCAGCAATAAATAAAGTTTCCATAGATTCAGCATACCACGAAAGGCGGTTTCGCGCAACAAAACGGGTTATTCCACATAAATTTTAAACACCACGGGGAGCTCACTTTGTACGGTTTTTGTCGTGATATGGAGACCGGTTTCGTCAACGGAGTAAGCCGGTTTTTCTTTGGAGCCAAGCGTCTCTACCTTCCGGATAATCCCGTGAAAATGGGGTTTGTCGGGATCCGGGGAGGCGGCGAGGGAGCGGATGGCGATGCGCTCGTCCTCTGGAAAGCGCAGGCAGGCGGCATAGATACAGCCGTTTCCTGCCGTAAAACGGAAATCCTGCGGCGTGTAGACCGGGGCGGCGGCATCGGAAAACTGTCCTTCTGTCTCAAGTGTGGGACCTTCCGCCGCATACCGCCACGGTTTTGCATCATATACGGCTTCCCCGTTTACGCAAAGCCAGCCGCCGATATCCCGCAGGATGGATAAATCTTCTTCGGCAAAGCTGCCGTCCGCTCTGGGTCCGACGTTTAAGAGGAGATTGCCGTTTTTGCTCACCACGTCGATAAGATAACAAATCAGCTCATAACTGCTCTTGTAATCTAAGGATGTGGTATGGCACCAGGAATTGCGCGCCACGGCGGTATCGGTCTGCCAGAGATAAGGTTTTGCGTCCGCGAACTTGCCGCGCTCCACATCCACGATACCGCTTCCGAATGCCATGGCGTCATGCTTGTAGCAGATGGCGGCTTCCTGTCCCCACTGCGCGCTGCGGTTATAGTAGTAGGCGGCGATTTTTCTAAGCCACGGTTTGTACGCTTCGTGCTGGACCCACCAGTCGAAATAGAGGAGCTTCGGCTGATAGCGGTCGATCAGTTCGCAGGTGCGAACCAGCCAGTCTTCCAGAAATGCAGGATCGGGATAGGGCTTTGCATACAAATCCTGATGGTCCGGCTGGGTGCGCTCCGAGGGCCAGTAGAAGTCCCCGCAGGAAAGGGGGTCTTTGATATCGCTGTCAAATTCCTTTCCGGGTCCCATAAACCAGTGGTGCTCTGCCCGGTGGGTGGAGGCGCCGAAAATAAGCCCCTGTTTTTCAAAGGCGGCTTTGAGCTCGCCGAGGATATCCCGTTTCGGTCCCATGCAGGCGGCGTTGTAAACAGAAAGGCTGCTTTGATACATCTGGAACCCGTCGTGATGTTCCGCTACGGGAATCACATATTTCGCGCCTGTCTTTACAAAGGTTTCCGCCCAAAAATCGGGATCAAAATTCTTCGCCGTAAAGAGTGGGATAAAGTCCTTATAGCCAAAGTCTTTATGGGGACCGTAAGTTTTGATGTGGTGTTCGTACTCCGGACTTCCCTGTATGTACATATTGCGCGAATACCATTCGTTTCTGTATGCGGGCACGCTGTACAGCCCCCAGTGGATAAAGATGCCGAATTTGGCGGGAGAAAACCACCGCGGCGGCTGAAAGGACGTGAGGGACGCCCAGTCGTCCGTGTAGGGCCCATGCGCGATCTGGGCTTCAATCTGTGACAGGTAGTTTTGTCTTTCGGTTTGGGTAAACATGATTTTCCTCCCGGGGTTATTTTTGTAGTTAAGATGTTCTTTTGCTTACCATATAGTATATCAGATATAAAATATGAAATGTTTGTTTTTTGAGGATATGTATATTATAATGATAGCAAATAAATTTGAGAATAGAAGATAGAAGAATTGACGATGGGGAGCTGGCTTTATTGAAAAATATGGATTTAAATAGTAGCATTATCGAAAAAATAAAAATGGAAGCACCTGAACTAATCAAGGAATTTATGAAAAATGATCTTGTTAAAATGATTCTTTATGGTTCCTGTGCAAGAGGAGATTTTAAGGAACATTCGGATGTAGATATAGCGCTTCTTACGAAAGGGAGCCGGACTGACTCTTGGAAATATAATGATAAAATTGATGAAGTGGCAACAAAATTGGCAATGAAATATTTTGCTATTGTAAATTTTGTCCTTCTTCCTTATGACGAGTTTGAGGAGAAGAAGAGTTGGTATGGTTATTTTAAGAATATTGACAAAGAAGGGATAAAGCTGTATGGATGATAAAGATTTTAAAGCTTTGGCTTTAGTAAGATTAGACAGGGCAAAAGAATTATATATTGAATCCAAAGAGCTTGTGAAAATGGATAGTTACAAATCTGCAAATAACAGGGCGTTTTATGCAATTGAAAAGTGTATCAAGGCGCTTTTGGCAACACAGCAGATCGATGTGGAAACACATAATGGGGCAGTATCTCAGTTTAATCTTATTTTTATACATAGAGACAATTCAATTTTTACAAAGAATGATTACCCAAAAATTGCCAAGGCAGATCGCATCAGAAATGCTTCTGATTATGATGATTTTTATGTAGTGAATAAAGAAGAAACCAGAGAACTTCTTGATTTTGCGGAAGATTTTCTCAGGAGAACAGAAGAGTATATTATTAGAGAAAAGAATTAGTGTTATAAATCGAAAAAGGGTTGGTCAATATATATCCACCATAATTTTGACAAAGAGAAGGAACTGTGCTACACTTGCACCATAATTTGATACTGCGTCAGCTGCAGCCGCTTTTGCGGCACACGGAATAGGGTGAAAAGCCCTGCGAGTCGGTCACTGTGAAGCCTTGTGAGAGGATAAGTCAGATACGTGGCAGTCTGACGGCATTCTGCCGAAACCGGAACTGCGTGATTTTCGGTCTTGCCGCGTCTGTGGCAGGACTTTCTGCGTCCTGCGCTTCGGTGCAGGACTTTTTTTGCGCGCATAAGCAGAGTCAGAAGACATGCTGAGTAGATGCCATGCTTGCATGAGCAGCTACGCAGAATGGCTTATGACGAGCAACGCGAACGAGAAATGCGAAGCATTTCGAGTCTGCTTATGCAAGGGACAGAGTCAGAAGAATGACAGAGCATTCCTATAGAGAATGAAAATTGAACTTTGACAAAATAAAATCTCCCCGTA
>CAJUMV010000062.1:0-250 GCA_910587715.1 uncultured Lachnospiraceae bacterium
CCCCGTTATCCGCTTTTGCCATCGCAATCGCTGTTTCGATTTCGTCTATCTGACGTTCTATGATTGCCGCCTGACGCTCCTGCGACAAAGAGATTTTTTCAAACTGCGTATGTCCGATAATCACCGCATCATAATCCCCTGTTGAGATACGGGAACAGAATTTTTTGCGGTTTGCAGGCTCAAAATCCTTCTTGGTTGCCGCTAAGATATTCGCACCGGGATACAGCCGCAGGAAATCACCTGCCCACTG
>CAJUMV010000062.1:290-3979 GCA_910587715.1 uncultured Lachnospiraceae bacterium
ATAAACTTTTCTGGCACAAGCCCAGACGCTTACTCTCCATTGCCGCCGCAATCATCTCAAACGTCTTGCCTGCGCCGACACAGTGGGCAAGCAGGGTGTTGTCGCCGTATAACTGATGTGCAACTGCGTTAAGCTGGTGCGGTCTTAACTCGATGTCCGGCGTCATTCCGGGGAATTTTAAGTGCGATCCGTCATACTCCCGTGGTCTTGTGGAATTAAACAGCTTATTGTATTTTCCCACCAAATCCTGCCGCCTTTCCGCGTCACGGAATACCCAGTCTTTGAACGCTTCGCGTACCGCCTCCTGTTTCTGTGATGCTATGGTGGTTTCCTGCTTATTCAGCACGCGCTTCTCTTTCCCGTCCTCCACTATGGTGTCATACACACGGCTGTCCTTCAGGTTCAGGGAGTCCTCCAGAATCGTGTAGGCATTCCTCCGGCTTGTGCCGTAAGTCATGTTGACAAGGGAATTGCCGTGGTCTGCATTTTTTCCTTTCACGTTCCACTGTCCCGTCACGTCGGAAAACTGTATGCCCATCATGTTCCTGTCAAATAAATGCTGTGGCGTTTCAAAGGTGTCACGCATGAAGTCCTCTATATATTTCGGCTCAATCCATGTCGCGCCGATGCGCACCTCGATTTCCGATGCGTCCAGCTCTTTCGGCTGCACCTGCATGAGCGCCTGCACGTTTACGGCATACTCCGGGTGGTTCTCCGCATAGATTTTCGCCGTTTCCAGCTTTTCACGCACGTTGCCGCTTAAATATGCATCGGCGGTTTCCCATTTGTCCGTCACGGGATTTTGGAAGATAATGCCTGCCAGTTCCTCTTTGACGGAATCAATGTCTTTTCCGGAAAGCTCCGCCATATAGTCAAGGTCAACTTTTGCCTTTTCCGATAAGGACACCGCCAGCGCCTCTGTTGCCGTGTCAACACTTGTGACAACTTCTGCCTTCTTGATGAACGCCCTCCTGTTGGTCTGTGAACTGATAATGCCGTATTTCTTGGAAAAACTGTCATACAGCCGGTTTAATTCCGCCTGCTTTTCCGTAATGGCTGTGTCAGGGTATTCTTCCAACTGTAAACTGATAAGCTCCTGCGTACAGTCGCGGATAGCCACCATGCCCTTAATCCGTTCCTGCATGGAATCGGGCATTTCCACGGGCTTCATTATGGAATTTTCACGGTAATACACTTTATCGTCAACAAGGGTATAGCTGTAATTCTTCACGTCAGGAGCTGCGGGGATTACATTATCCTCCGTTTCCTCTGCAAGTCCGTCAAGCTCCACCGTTTCAATCTCCCCGTCAATATGGCTGACCGCCTCCCGCAGCTGCTCCGCAAACGGTCTTGACGTGTCGGGCTGGCAGGTGCTTTCCATGCCGTAGGGTCCCGACACCATTTCCATTTTCCCCACGACCATCTCCGGGTGGTCTGCAAAATAGCTGTTCATCCCAACGCCGTTTTTTTCCGTAAGATGCACCCATTCCGGCTCTATGTCCATCACACGGTCACGCTTTTTCAGGAAAAGAATGTCCGATGTGACTTCCGTCCCCGCATTTTCCTTAAACGCCGTGTTTGGAAGTCTGACCGCGCCCAGAAGCTCCGCCCGCTGTGCAAGGTATTTGCGCACTTCGGGGCTTTTTTTGTCCATCGTGCCCTTGCTCGTGACAAAAGCGACAATGCCGCCGGGGCGCACCCTGTCCAGTGCTTTTGCAAAAAAATAGTCATGGATTAAAAAGTTATTCTTATCATACTTTTTGTCCGCAACCTTGTACTGACCAAACGGCACGTTGCCGACAGCCACGTCAAAAAAGTCGTTCGGATAATCCGTCTTTTCAAAGCCGGAGATTTTAATGTCCGCTTTCGGATAGAGCTGTTTTGCAATCCTGCCTGTGATGCCGTCCAGTTCCACGCCGTAAAGCCTGCTTTCCTGCATTTTCTCCGGCAGCATTCCGAAAAAGTTTCCTATTCCCATTGCAGGCTCTAAAATGTTTCCCTTTTCAAAACCCATCTTTTCAAGCGCTTCATAAATGCTGCGGATAATGACGGGGCTTGTGTAATGGGCATTTAAGGTACTTTCCCTTGCAGATGCATATTCCTGTTGGGATAAAAGATTTTTTAATTCCTGATATTCATTTGCCCAATTCGCCTTTGTTTCGTCAAAAGCATCTGCAAGACCGCCCCATCCGACATACTGTGATAAAATCTTTTGTTCTTCCGGTGTCGCGGTTCGGTTTTCCCCCTCAATCTTCTCCAAAGTGCGGATTGCCTCCACATTCCGCCGAAATTTCTCTTTTGCATTCCCTGCGCCGAGCGCATCGTCCGTGATACGGAAATTGACGGCGCTGGACTTGTCAGTCTGCGGCGTTTTCTCCGGTTCAGCCTGTTCCGGTTCGTCAAAATGCAGCTTCTCCACGACGATATCATAGGGAAGTCCGTTTTTATCCCCCGGATACACTGTCGTTTCACTGGCTGTCGGCTGCTTTTGGTCAGTGTGTCCAAAAGTGTCCTGTTCTTTTTCCTCCGTATGCGGGGATTCCTCTGCTATCAGGCGTTCAAAATTCTCCCTGCTTTCCACCCTGAAAACCGGATAAAGCAGTTTCGGGTCACGCATCTGCACTTCCCTGTCGGAAATATCCTCGATAATAAACTCCGTCCCCTTAATGGTTACGGTATCGCCAGCCTGATAATCCAGCTTTTGGTCAGCGTGACCTAAAGTATCAGTTGCCGCCTGCTCTGCCTTTTGGTCACCATGTCCTAAAGTGTCAGCGTTTTCCCCCCGTAGCGTTTCCAACTCCGGCTTGCCCTGTGCAGGTTCTTCAACGGCATCTGCTTCTTTATCTGCATCGCCGTTTTCCAGTTTTTCATGGACTGCCGCCGCATCAGTGTCAGGAACTTTATTGTCGCTGTCCCTGATTTCTTTTTCTTCGTTTTGGACGGGCAGCCCTGTGACATTTTCCGCTGCATTCTCTTTCGGCTGCTCCTGTCCGGCTGTCTGCGCCGCAAGAATATTTTCCCGTTCAATGTAGCGCCTTGCCTGATTGATAAAGCCATTCAGCACCGCAGGGTGGGAATTTACCACCATGTCGTTGGTTTCCCATGTGGAATAGGGCGCAGTTTCCTTTGCCCACTCTTTATTTTCATCGGAAATACGCTGTTCCTGCGTTTTATGGGCGACGGTATGGGAAAGTACATAGCGCACCCGTTCAATGCCGTATTCCCTGATAACGCCCCCGGCTGTTTCCTTTGGAAGCCGCCTGCCGTCAAACTTTTCAGCGATTGCCCTTTCTATGGCGTCTTTGCAGGCAGCCTTTGTGTCACGCTCCATCTTCGCCTGCGCTTTTTCAAGCTCCTTCTGTGCCTGTTCCCATTTGTAATCCACATAGGCTTCCTTGCCTTTCGGGGATAAATACTTATCTTCCTCAATCAGCTTGCGGATACGTTTCTCCACGGCTTTCCATGACAGCAGAACCTCCGTATACGGACTTCCAATCTGTCCCTTTTCCAGCCGTATTCCTTTACCGTTATGATCCTCATAACTTTTGTCATTTCCCGGCAGGGCATGGGAACTGCCGCCGATGCCGTACTCCTGTTTTAAAAATTTAACCGCATCCTTACTGTCATGCCCCTCCATAAAATACTCATAGATGCGGAAAGCGCCATGTTCATAACCGCTCCCCCTGCCA
>CAJUMV010000062.1:3989-9055 GCA_910587715.1 uncultured Lachnospiraceae bacterium
CTGTGTAATAAAATCCTCTTTCTTTATCTCCACACTTTCCGCAAGCGGATATTCTGTTTTGGGCAGACGCAAATCGGCAAGCTCCTCCCGCAGTCCTTTCGGCGTATAGACAGCATGGTAGCGCATTTTCTTCTCGCCTGATTCCAGCTCCGTAATAGCCTTGTCCATGTAGGCGGCAACCATATCTATACCTGCCGGGTCAGAAAGCAGCCCAATCAGATGTGCATGGCTGTCAGGAGCATTTTTATCATTTAATCCCAGTTCCTCCGGTATTTCCCCCATTCCGTCACGGAAGAAAAAATATACATAATTGGCAATCCGGCTCCGTTCCGTTTCATCAATCAGATACGCTTCATTCTCGCCCATGTAAGTCCCGTTTTCCACCTGTGAGCGTATTTCCGACTCAATTCCCTGCCAGTCCATGCTAAACACCGGATTTTCCAGCGCGGACGTGCCGTATCCTGCGGTCATGCCCTCTTGATTGAACCATACCGCTATCTGCTTTCCGTCAAACTCAAAGCCTTTTCCGGTAGTGCCGTATTCCTTTTGCAAAAATGCCGCCATTTCCTCCGGCGTCTTTCCCTGCCTGTATTTTGCATAGATGCGTTTCCGGCTGTTTTCTTTTCCCCCGCCGCTGCGCAGGATTTCGGAAAGCTGTTCCTGCGGTATCGCCGTCATGGGCGGCACGTCGCTCTTTTCCTCCGCCTGTTTCATCACGATATTGCCGACCTGCTCTGAAAACATGGTAAAAAGATTGAGCTGTCTGTACATACCGTCCGTATCAATCTGCTCTGCCTTTTCCCCCGGAAGCAGGTATTCGCCGTCCTCGATATAGGAATTTACAAAGAAACGTGCATCTTCCCATGATATTTTTGTTTCTGCCTCACGGGTAAGGTAATGCCCTTTCCACATGGTAAGCCCGTCCTCATCGGCGCGGTATCCTGCCCTTATCCCCCCGGTGTCAAGCTCCGTAAATTCCCCCATGCGGAAAGAATTTTTCAGATACTCCGTTTGCAGCCTTGTATCCTGCTCCATCTGAAAATACCCCGCAATCTCCGGTCTTTTATGGATAAGGAAAGCGTCGGAACACAGGATTCCTTTCTGAATATCCATGAAATTATCGGCTGCACGCAGTTCGGCAATAAAAGAACCGGATAATGATGTTTCCCCACTTCCGTGGTCATTATCCGGCTCTGATGTTTCCATATTTAATTGTGTTTTGAGGTGGTCAATTTCGCTTTCTAAACGTAAATCAGTTCCATCAGTACGCTCTCCTCCGCCGAGTGTCTGATATTGTTCATCATGCCTACCCACTTCATCTGATCCGTTTCTTTCAGTTCCTCCGTCACGCCCTCTGCTTCCGCCATCTGCGCGGTCAGGAAGTCCATTCTCTGCTCTGCCTGCTCCTGTATCTTTAGACAGTGCGCTTTCAGTTTTCCCGACAGTATCATGCCCTGATAAATCCCTCCCCTGTGTTCCTTCAGGAAGTTCTTCCTCATCAGCCCGTACTTCGTCAGCACGCCCTCCGGCTCCTCGTCCGCCATCAGGTTCGGTATCAGGTAATCCCCGTTCTTCTCGTATATCAGTTCCATATGCAGCGCCCTCCGTTTCTTTATTTTCCGCCGTTTCCGGTCTTTCTGGTTCTTCTTTTTCGCTTTCACGCTTTAAAGCATTATAGTCCGCATCCGTTTCTTTTGCAAGCACTTTTTCGATATTTTTATTATTTTTCTGCGTTTCCTCTTTTTCCAGCTCTGCTGCTGCTTCCATGCCTGCATTTTCCCTTGTTACGTTTTGTGCCGCCTGCCTTTCCTGCGCCACTACCGTCCTGCCGATTTCCAAAAGAAGCGGCTTGCACATTTCCGCAGTGGCGTTTCCGATTACCGCAAGCGTATCCGGCGTGTTAAACTCGCTGATATAGGTAAAATCAAGTTCGTTTTTCCAAAAATCCATGTCCGCCCCGCAGCGCGACAGCACCGTGTAGGCAATGCTCGATGCCAGCGTATCCCGAAGGCATATCCCCACATTCAGTTCGTCCATTTCCTCAAGAAAACTGCCCTCTTTTGCATACTTAATCTGCGGCAGCAAATCCCCATAATAATCCGACGCAATCCTTTCGGCAATTTCGATAATCCGCTGTTCAAAGGACTGTTCCCTGTCCGTGCCGCCATAGGTCTGTTCCAGCCGTGCAAGCACCGCTTCCTTATGTTCTTCTTTCAGTTCCCATATGTACGGGTCACGCCCGATGCGCCTTGCCTTATGCACGTCTGATACATCAAAGACATATTTCAATTTTGGGCGCTCGCTCGCCGTGTCAATCAGCGCAATTCCTTTTGCCCCACGGTTTACCCAGCAGTACATTTTTTCGTTCCAGTCCTCCAGTGAGGCACAGACTGACGCGTCCGGTCTTTGCGCATGGATCAGGAGCTGCTCGTTGTACGGGCGCTTGTACAGCCGCGCCGCCGTATCAAGAAATGCCGTCCACGACGCCCCGTTTTTTGCAATCCTCACTGCGGTATCTTCCGCCATTGCGGAAACATACTGATATTTTGTCATAGGCTTTCCTCCCAAAAATGACGGCGGGAAATCCCGCCGCGCCGTTTAATCATAAAATCCGTTTTCCTCAATGCCCTTTTCCAGTATGGAGCTGATCAGGTCATCCAGCTCCACGCCGTTCATCTCGCTTACCACTATCAGCTTTGCAAGCGTTCCTTTTCTGACCGGAATGGTATACTGCTCCTCATCCGGGCATAGTTCCCGCACGCAGACACCGAGCGCGTCCGCAATCCTGCAGGCTGCCGTGATGTCCGGCTCGCAGATGCCCGCCAGTATATTCAGAAGTTCATTCTCCTGTATGCCGGACAGCGACGCCAGCCCCGGAATGCTTATCTCCATCTCTTTCATAAGGCTTAAAATCTTGTCACCCGTGCCTAAAACCGCCATGCTCATCTTGCGCCCTCCTGTCCTGCCTTTGTCCCGAAAGAGAACGAAACGCCTTCTTTCTGTTTCGCCGCCGTAAATTTTGCCTTAATATCCGCCACACGCTGCTCCAGTACCGAAAACATTGCCTCCGCCTGTTCCTGTGTATACTCATATGCTGATCTGTTGGCGAGATTCTCAAGCCTCCCGATTGCGTCGAGTGCTTTATTTATGCGGTACTCCCCAATCCGGATAAACTTCTCTGCTTTTGTTTCCTGTGCTACTATGTCTACCGCTACATTTTTTGTTACATCGCTCATATTCATATCCTCCATATATTAAAATATTTAAGCCTAATTACTTATTTTTAGTTATGACATTTTTATACCATAAGCAAAAAAGCATATAGATTGATCTATATGCTCTGCCGCTGTAAACAATATTCAGTTATGATTAATGTAATTGATATTTTAAAACAGCTATCTGTTTATTATGGCTTACAATCAATTGTCAAAATTATTCATACCAACTTATTAATACCAATTTAACATTTTCCTCTGTTAACGTCTTATTTCTTCCATAGTTCCTTTCGGTATAAGAAAACCAAAATCGTTATTTTTAATATCCAACTGCATTACAAATCCTAATGCTGCCTTCAATGCGCTCTTTATTATATATGATGCATTCCTCCATTCTCTCTCAGAAACATGCTTATCAGGATTATAATGAGTATATACATTCCTAACATCTTTTACTTCATCAAAATAATCCTTATCACATTTAATAAACTCGTGCTTAATATTCAGTGCATCCAAAAAATTGGACAAATTTGGAAAAGATTGTTTAGGATTTTTAATCTGACTCTTAGCCTCATCTAATAATGGCTTATACAACGTACATAATAATTCTAATGACTGACATCTCCAAATAAAAACATCTTCATCAGATACATGTCGATTATATATAGTTTTTTTCCATATATTGATTACTTCCTTATAAGGCTCGTAATGCAATAACCATTGATTTATACCTTCTACAATTGTTTTTGGTTGCTCTAGGCTCACCTCATTAATCAAACAATCATTTTGTGACATTAGTAATTTGTCATTTAAAACTTCTATTGATGCTCCAAGTCCATCTGAATATGCAACCCGATCAACATAAATTTCTCTGTCAATCATAAATTCAAAATATTCTCGTACTTTTACCAATAGAGTAATCAAGGAATCTATACAATTTATATTATTTACTTTAACGACTGCTTCTAGTGTCCCTTCATTATTTAAAAGACTCCAATTATTTTCTTTCTGTGAAAGTTCATAACCCTTAAAATCCGAAAAACGACTTAGAAAATGCTCTAACCCTTCAAAATGAAATGAAAGAACACCTCTGTTAGGAATATTTCTTCCCTTTATCAGAGTTTTATACTGTCCTACAACCACAATCTCATCTATTTGTGTTATTTTCCTTATACAAACACAATCAAACGCCGTAAATTCTTTCCCTATTTCATTAACAATAACAATTGAGTTAAATCTTTTAGCAAATAAGAAATCAGCTACCTTATATGATTTTGCTGACTCCAATGGAATAATTATTTTTAACCTCCGCGAAGGCACTTGAAATATCACATTTATATTATATTCCATTTCGTCAATTCGTACTGTAGTCTTTCCATTTACAAACACACTATAACCTCCTATGATGCATTGATTACTTTCTAATCCAAATAGAGTTATTTATATTTTGAAATAATTATTTTAGTACTCACTTTTAAAATTGTATCACAGTTGTACTTATTTTTCTATTTCTTTTTTGGAAATTCCAGCCTGACTTTGTACTGTGAGCCTCTGATTTCTTTTCCGTCTTTGGTATAAGAATAATCCTCAATACCCTCCGGTATCAGATATGCATCATAGCTGCCTTTCTTCCCTTTCAAGCCTTTTACGAATGTCTTTTTCCCCTCCAGCATACTTTTTACCTGACTGTCGGAAAGAACGGCTCCCATAGCGCGCCCCACATTCATGCCGCATCTGCTCTTGCAGTAAGCGCCGAATTTTCCCTTTGTCACATTGCCGCCGCATTTCGGACATTTTCCCAATACGTCTGTTCCCTGCGCACCGTTTCCAAACACGGATTTTTGCTCGTCA
>CAJUMV010000062.1:9150-14102 GCA_910587715.1 uncultured Lachnospiraceae bacterium
ATTTTACCACATCGGGAAGAACCGTAATCAGCCTGATGCCGTCCTCCGTGGGGATAATCTGCTTTTTCTCCCGCCTGATAAATCCGTCCTTTACTAATTTTTCAATAATGTCCGCCCGTGTCGCAGGCGTCCCCAATCCTTTCCTCTCCACATCATCGTCCATATCTTCTGATCCGGCGCGCTCCATCATGGAAAGCAGCGAATCCTCCGTATATCTTTTGGGCGGATTTGTGAAATGTTCACTGATTTTTGTCTGCACCCCGTCAAACGCCTGCCCTTTGGAAAGTTCCGGCAGCTTCTTTTCTTCCGCAGCATTTTTATCCGCATCTTCCGATGTTTTGAAAGAACGCTTAAAGGCATCTTCAAAATCCTTCCAGCCGTTGCGCGTGACACTCTTTCCCGAAACCGTGAAAATATGTCCGCTGCAGGTAAGCTCTGCCTTTACCGTTTCATACAGGTGTTTCTCCCCTGTCGCACATAAAAGGCGGTTCGCGATTAAGGATAGGATTTTCCGCTCCGTTTCCGGCAGCGCCGCAAGGTCAGCTTTGGCAATCTCCATTGTGGGGATAATGGCGTGGTGGTCTGTCACCTTTCTGCTGTCCATCACCCTTTTAATATCAGGATTGAATATCACGCTTTCCTCAAATAGAATCGACTGGAAAACCGCATTGATTACATTTTTTGCCGTCTGTTCCATGTCATCGGATAAAAACTGGCTGTCCGTTCTCGGATAGGTAGCCAGTTTTTTCTCATAAAGGCTCTGCGTGTACTCCAAAGTCTGTTTTGCGGTAAAGCCGAACAGACGGTTCGCATCACGCTGGAGTGTGGTAAGGTCATAGAGTTTCGGCGGCGCAGACGCCTTTTCTTCCTTTATAATGGAAGTGACAATAGCCTGCCCGTTTTTACAAGCCTCCGAAAGCTGTTGTGCCTCATCTTTTTTATCAATGCGCCCCGATACGGCATCCACGCCGCCAAATAAAATATGCGCCATAAAATACTGCTCTTTCTTAAAATTCATAATCTTTGCTTCGCGCTCCACCAGCATCGCAAGCGTCGGTGTCTGCACCCTGCCTACCTTTAAGACCTTTCCGCCGTAAAGCACGGTAAAGAGCCGCGTTCCGTTCAGTCCCACCAGCCAGTCCGCTTCCTGTCTGCATAATGCGGAATGATAAAGGTTATCATAATTATTTCCCGGCTGCAAATTTGCAAAGCCCTCACGAATGGCATTTTCCTCCATAGAAGAAATCCATAACCGCTCTGTCGGCTTCCTGCACCCTGCCATTTCATACACAAGGCGGAAAATCAGCTCGCCTTCTCTGCCTGCGTCTGTCGCAGCGATGACCGTATCAATCCTGTCATCGTGCATCAGGTTTTTCAGCACTTTATACTGTGCCGCCGTTTCCTTTTTTACTTCATGCTGCCATTTGTCAGGTATCATGGGCAGGCTCTCATAATTCCACTTTTTCCATGCATCACAGTAGCTTTCCGGCTGTGCCAGTTCCACAAGATGCCCCACGCACCATGAAACGATGTAACCGTTTCCCTCCATGTATCCGTCTTTTCTTTCGTCTGCACCGATTACGGCGGAAACCGCCTGTGCCACACTCGGTTTTTCTGTTATGACTAATTTCATTTCCTGTCCTCCTATAATTCCGCACCTTTTGATTTTTTCCTGTCCTGTGTCTGCTCCGCTGGCTTTAGCGCCGCAGCCTCTGCTTTCTTTTCCGCAAGCCTGCCCTTTATGGATTCCCTCGGACGCTCCTTGTACGCCTCCACCATTTTTTTAAGTTCAGCATTGGAAACGCGGGTTTTCTCCGTCCCCCACTCTTTCCTGCCGTCAGGCTTTTCTCCAACGACAACTGAACGGTGCAGCGTGGTGTGTCCCTCTGACGGGAGCTTGATCCACATTCCTTTGCCGAATTTATCCTCATGGACGTGGTTTGACTTCACGACAAAGGTCTGCCACGGTCTGTGGTCATTCTTATCGGGATTGGGAACAAGTATCTCCTTATACCTGTTGCCGTCCCGTCCCTGAAATTCTTCCCCGACACAGCCTTTCCCGAATTTCAGCGTAATCTCCTGAAACTCCTTTTTGGGACTGCCCGCGCCTTTATCCTGCGTCTGCCCTGCCGTCTGCATGGCTGCCCTGCGCTTTTCGGCAATTCCGTCAAGCACCCTGTCAACCGTCTGCTGTATATTTTCCTGCCCCATTGTGACCTCCTTTCCATGACGAAACCGGAGCTTCCGCCCCGGCTCCCGTCATTCATGGTATTTTTATTCGTTGTCAGGTTCTTGGGCGGTTTCCGCCGCATCTGCTTCCCTGTCATCATCGGCAAAGAAATCATCGTCTGTACCGTCCCCTGTATCCCCGTCCTCGTTTTCGTATTCTTCCTCATCTTCCTCGTCGTCCTCATCAAGAAAATCCTCTTTCTTTTTGCGGACTACCTTGAAATAGTAGGCTGCACCGATAAACGCTGCGGCAAGACCGCCCATCAGAAGATACGACGCCGCAGGGTTCTCCTGTTCCGGCTCTGCTGTTTCTTCCGTACTTTGTACATCTTCCGCACTTTCCTCCGTGCTTTCTGCATTTTCCGTATTTTCTTCCGGCTCCGTTTTCTGCACGGTATTATTGTTTGGCAGCGCCCCATCCGTCACGGGGATTGCGGATTCCAGTGCGGCGGAATTTTTCGGCAGGGTATCACTGTTGTCGGAAGTGGCATTCAGCAGGTCATTTTCCGTTATCTCCGTAAGGAAGTAGACCAGTTCTTCCTCCCCGTCCCTGTCGATGATTAAATAAAATACCTTGTCGTTAGCCGTCTGTATCGTATAAAATTCCTTTCCCTTTTCTGACTGGCTGCTCTCCTGACTGTCCTTGCTGCTTTTTTCCGCCGCCTCCGCAGCATCAGCCTCGGCAAAAGCCTGTTTTTTCTGCTCCGCAATGCTGTTTTCGGAAACAGTATTTCCCTCACCGTCCGTTTTGGTATGTTCTGTTACGGCTGCCGTGGCGTTCCCCGGCTTGGTGGCTTCGGCGCTGACTGGAAGCTGTTCTGCGGGATTGTCGTCGCCCTCGTCCGCAGGGTCTTTATAATACGGATTTTTGGTCTTATAGACCTCCGACATATTTCCAGCATTGTCCATTGCGGATATGGTAAAATATTCATAGCCCGCATCAAACTGCTGCAGGCGGACATTTAATGTGCCGTTTGTAAGCTCCGTAAATTCATATCCGTTGACATAGACCGCTTTTGCGCCGGAATCCGTGTCATGCACCTGCACCGTGAGCAGTCCGTCGCTGACAGCCGCATTTAAGGTAGGTTTTGTCGTGTCAAAACACTTTACTGTACGGCTTCTCTCGTATGTAATGCCTTTCTGGTCTGTAACCTGCACATAGACCGTGCAGTTTTCGGAAATCTCCAGTTTCCTGTCCTCCGTCACGTCCGTCCAGCTTCCGTTCTGCCCTATTTTTGCCTGAATTTTGGCAGTTTCAAAATTGCCTGTGTGCGCCGTATCTGTGACGGTAAAAGAAACGATAGCGGTATCATTATACCAGCCGTCCGGCTTGTTGATGCTGATTGTGACATTGGGCTTTTTGTAAGCGCACTTTTTGTAATCCTCCACACATACAGGACAGTTCCGGTCATACTCATAAGAACCGCATTTGTCCTCACAGCTGCATACCGGCTCCGGTACTTCGTTTCCTGAAACCGTGCTGTCCTCCGTGTTATTCTCCGTCGTTTCCTCCACGTTTTCCGTGGAACTTTCCATACCGTCCCCGGAAGTGTCAGAGTCCTCCCCGGTATCTGTTTCATTTTCCGTGGTGTCCTCTGTGCTGTTTTCTTCCGAACCGGACTCCGTTTCAACGTCCGTGCTTTCCTCCGTTCCGGTCTTATCCTCCGCCCGCACGTTCACCGCATAATTCCCGTTCATGGAAAATGCCATAGCGGGCATACATAAAAATATCAGTGATAAAATAAGCGAAATGACCGCCTTAATTGATAACCTGTTTTTCTTCATTGTTTCCTGCCTCCTTTTCTGCCTGTCCAGCCTGCTCTTTTTCCTTCTGTTTCAGCAGGCTTAAAATTTCTTCCTCGCTGACCTTATTCAGAAGCGCCAGCCTGTCCAATGAGATTTTATTCTTTTCAATGAATTTCATCTTCTCCGCATCTTCCGCCATCTGGAGCTGTTCTTCCAAATCCTTTTTTCTTGCCTGCAGTCCCGCAAGCTGGTCATCCACTTTGGAAAGCTCCTTTTTTAACCTGTCCTTTGTCACAATATCCTCCCTTTCCGTTGTTATTTTGTTATAAATCATCATTCTGTCGGACTTTATTATCATCAGACATATGTGTCTGTTTACAATTAAAACTGATAATTTCCCGCACGATTTTTACAATTATGATTGATAAAATGCCTTTTGATTTTATCCGGCATAAAAGTAAGGCTACACCTAAACGTACTCACTCTAAAATACTTGTCGCAAAAAGATATACGTTTCAGAAACAGCCCCGCATTATCAAACATAATTGTCTTTTTCATACTGTTTTTATCAAGCTATTTGTCACTTTTTTGTTGAAACAGCTTTTATCATTTTTAATTGTAAATTATCAATCTTTTTTGTAACTTTATCAGTTATAATTGTCACTCAACAATATGCACTCAGTTCAGACGCCCGAATGAAAAATAATGACTCTGCCAGTACGACGTGTTGATTGAGGAATACTTGATCGGATCACCCGCGTGTATCATAACGCCGTTTCCACAGTAAATTCCTACATGGGTAACCGGATTGCCCGAATTGTATGTACCCGTAAAAAAGATGATGTCCCCCGCCTTTGCGTCTGCCGCCGAAACCGGAGTACACTGGTTATAAATCCCCTGCGCCGTCGTCCGTGGCAGGTCATGCACGCCGCTGTTGGTAAACACCCAGCAGACAAAGCCGGAACAGTCAAAACTTG
>CAJUMV010000063.1 GCA_910587715.1 uncultured Lachnospiraceae bacterium
ATACCATATCCCAAACCTTGACTCCATGTTTTCCGGAGTTTTCGGACAGTCTGCAGTTCATAATGAAAAATTTCACAGATGAATGTCCTTTTTAGGGAACATTTTACCGAAACCGACCTGTCGGAAGTAGGACTGTGGGAAATTTCTTTTGATAAAAATAGGCGTAACGGATTCGCAATATATGCAAACCGTAACACCGAACGGCATTAGAAGCCGGCTTGTGCCGGGTATTGGGTATGCCAGGACCCTTGGGAACTTCCGAGAGGAAGAAGTACCGGGAGCGAAGCGGAATTTCCGCATTACTCGTAAGAGTAACCAATATGCCTTGTTAATTGAGCCATGCAGTCTCAGATAAGCGCAGAAAATGGCTGCTTGCAGACATTTTTCTGTGATTATCTGAGACTATAGGGCGAAAGCCCGCAGCGAGATGAAGCAGAGCGGAATCGAGCTGGCATGGCGGAGCAAATGCGAAAGTACCTTGACAATTTCATATTTTACATCAGAGTTCTTGGTTTACTTCTCTTCGATATAATGTTAATATAATGATATCATTTAAATTATTGGCGGGAGGTAAACGGGTTATGACTAAGTATTTTAATACGGAAGGTTCCTGCAAAGTTACAGAGCATTATATGGTAAAACTGGATGAGCGGCTTGGAAAAATCAAACGAGTATTGGTTGATAGAAAAAAGTATTTTGTCATAAACAGGGGGCGTCAGTATGGAAAGACCACTACGCTTCAGTCGCTTGCGGATTATCTGTCAGAAGACTACTTTGTTTTTTCGCTGGATTTTCAGAAAATGCCGGATGAAAAATTTGAAACGGGGGAGACATTTTCCCGCGCGTTGATAAGCATGATGTATGATGCTCTTCAATATGAAGAAGGGGAAGAGCAGGAGAAAGTGCGAGCGATGCTGTCGGAGTTCACTGCGGACAATCCGGAAATGGGAATGGACGATCTGTTTCGGTTCTTGAGCGATATGTGCAGAAAGAATCCGCGACCTATTGTGCTGATGATTGATGAGGTGGACAGTGCGGGAAACAATGAGGTGTTTGTCAAATTTCTGGCACAGCTGCGGGCGTATTATTTGGAGAGGGATAGAGTGCCGACATTCCACTCGGTAATCCTTGCCGGCGTATACAGCATTAAAAACCTGAAATTAAAACTCCGTCCAGAATCAGAACATCAATACAATAGTCCTTGGAATATTGCAGCGGATTTTGATATTGACATGAGCTTTTCGGCGCAGCAGATCGCAGGAATGCTCGCGGAATATGAAGCAGATTACCATACGGGAATGGATATACAGGCTGTATCGGAAGAAATTTATGCTTATACTTCGGGGTATCCGGTGCTGGCATCTATGATTTGTAAACGCATTGACGAAAGGATCATGGGCAGTGACGGATTTGAGGATGCAAAGAAAGCCTGGTCAAAGGCTGGGATTGAAGAAGCGGTAACCATAATCTTAAAGGAGAGCAATCTTTTGTTTGAGAGCATGGTCAAACAACTTGATATCTATGAAGAACTTTATAAGATGATAGAGGATATCATATACTGCGGCAGGCGGATTCCGTTCAGCATGGAGGCAAAGCCGATCAATCTTGGTGTGATGTTTGGATTTTTGAAAGAGGAAAACGGTCGTGTGATGATAGCAAACCGTCTATTTGAAATGTGTCTTCTGAATCTGTTTATGGCGAAAGAAGCAATCCGCAGCGAAATTTATACCAAAGGTGAGGGAGACAGGAGTCAGTTTATCCGGAACGGCAGGCTTGATATGGATGCGGTGATAGGAAAATTCGTAGAGCATTTTTCTGATATCTGGAGCAAGAACGACGAACAGTTCGTGGAAAAATACGGACGCAAGTTTTTCCTTCTGTATTTAAAGCCAATTATAAACGGTACGGGTAACTATTACATTGAGGCTGAGACGCGGGATTTGCGGCGTACGGACGTAATTGTGGATTACCTTGGAGAGCAGTTTATCGTCGAGATGAAGATTTGGCATGGTAATGAATACAATGAGCGAGGAGAACAGCAGCTTACAGATTATCTGGATTATTACCATAAAGATAAGGGTTATATGCTGAGCTTCAATTTTAACAAAAATAAAACCGTAGGCGTAAACGAGATTAAGATTGGAAATAAGACGATTGTGGAGGCGGTTGTGTAAGTATAAGCTGCTATGATAAAATGTGACAGGATAATAAGAGATCTGATGTAAGGTATGAAATTGCTTTGCGTCAGGTCTTTTTCTATGTGTAAAAAGTATGTGCTATAAAAGTTTTGGTCTGAGATTTCATTATCTGGGAATAGAGACAAAGGAAGGGTGGTGATGGCGTGGAGCGATACAGTAAAAAGGACATGCTGCAGACAGTGGATACGTTGCTGAAAGCCAATGACGCCATCGTAAAAGCCATTACTTCTAATCCGCAGGGAGCGGCGGAGGCGCTGGTACAGTGTCAGGAATCCGCAATTGTGCTGGGTACTTACATAGATACGCTTGGTGAAGAGTCTGCATCCCTCGTGCACATTTTAGAAGATTATTGTGAGAATATTTATCAGATAAACGAGGATCTGTCTGATGAAAATGTGTGTCGGAAAATAGCAAAGAAAATACAGAAACAATTGACCGGTCTTCGTAACAGTATTCAGTATGAGCTGCCCGACGACAAAAAAGAGGTCGTGTTTCTTCCCTATAAAGCGTCCATGTGGGACTCCTTGGAAAGTGTCTGGAAAGCAGCGGACGAAGATCCGAGCTGTGATGCCTATGTGATTCCTATTCCCTATTTTGACAAGAATCCTGACGGGAGCTTTAAAGAGGAGCACTACGAGGGAGACCAATACCCGGCGTATGTGCCGATTACCCGGTATGACGAGTACGATCTGGAAGCGCGCCATCCGGATGTGATTTATATACATAATCCTTATGATGAATGCAATCATGTGACGAGCGTGCACCCTTACTTCTATTCCAAAAACCTGAGAAACTATACAGATAAATTAGTGTATATTCCTTATTTCATTTTGAAGGAGATCGAGCCGGACAACCAACCGGAGATTGACGGCATGAAACATTTCTGCTTTACGCCGGGCACAATCTACGCCCATCAGGTGATTGTGCAGTCGGAAAAGATGCGGCAGATTTACATCAACGAATACATGAAAGCGGCTAAGGAGATGGGGCTGCCCGGGGAGCATGTGGACAGGAAGTCGTTGGAGCAGAAATTTCTGGGGACGGGCTCGCCGAAGATTGACAAGGTGTTAAATACGAAAAAAGGGGATCTGGAGATTCCGGCAGAGTGGTTGAGAATCATTGAAAAGCCGGACGGAAGCCGGAAGAAGATTGTCCTTTACAATACCAGCGTGAGCGCACTTTTACAACACAGCGAAAAGATGCTGCGAAAGATAAAGTCAGTGTTTGGTATTTTTAAGGAATACAAGGATGAGGTCGCGCTGTTGTGGAGACCGCACCCGTTGATTCAGGCGACGATTGAGAGTATGCGTCCGCAGCTTTGGGAGGCATATAGGGAACTCAGGGACAGGTATGTTGCAGAAGGCTGGGG
This sequence comes from uncultured Lachnospiraceae bacterium, assembly GCA_910587715.1. Lineage (GTDB taxonomy): Bacteria > Bacillota > Clostridia > Lachnospirales > Lachnospiraceae > UBA3282. The sequence continues at coordinate 3,568 of CAJUMV010000063.1, forward strand.
GATCTATGACGATTCAGCGGATCTGGATCGGGCGGTGGTTTTGAGTGATGCATATTATGGGGATCCGAGTTCGGTGGTGCTGCTTTATAAGAAAATAAAAAAGCCGATTATGCTGCAAAATGTACTGATTATCCCCGCTGCTGACAGTGCCTCACGGATGTTTGAATTAACGATAGAGTCGCTTGCCGCTGGAGAACACGAGATTTATGCGGTCGGACGTGAACTGAACGTAATGTTCCGGTTGGATTTAAGAACAAATGAAGTGGAAACGATAACGGATATGCCGGAGGAGGAAAAACTTGCCGGGAGGCTCTATAACGGCGTATGCCTTGATAAGGATATACTGGCATTGGTTCCCTATTATGCCAGAAAGTTTTGGTACTATCGCTTGAAGGAAAAGAAATGGTACAGCATGGATATCAGCGCATATGTTGATCCGGATCAGGCACGCAAGTTTGTAGGGGGATATATTTTTGAAGGAACGGTATATTTATTTGGCTATTACTATAAGAATATCCTGCTAATCGATCTCAAATTCGGGCAGATTAGAGAACTGTTTGAGGAAAAAGACCGGCACTTGTTTTGGGAACAGACGCCGGTGGTACATAACGGTAAACTATTCGTTGCCGATCTGTTTCGGAGTGAAATGATTGGCATAGATTTGTATGATATCGGCAATTATGAAATTTTTGAGATGGAAAATATAGAGACGTCCACACAAAATGGAAACGGCGGGATTACATTTGACGGCGAATATTTTTATATCGTAAAACACCACGGGAATTTGCTATATAAATGGAAACCTTTTGAAAAAGCATATCCTATTGAAATGGATTCTATTTATGATACGGATGAACCGTTTTTCAATGGGATAGAGGCACATGGCCGGTTTTTGTTTTTATATAGCCCGAAAGGAAAGAGCTATGTTTACGGTCTTGACGGGATGAAGCCTTATATAGCGGAAAATAAGGCGTTTTATGCAAAGAGGATACCTCTGTCCGAGCTGGCTGTGGGCGAAAAGGGGGCGGTGGCGGTATTTGATAATGAAATGAAAGAAGTAAACCGCTTTGCGGCAGCGTTGACCCCGGACGAACATCGGGATTACCTTGCCCATGCAAAAATAACGGAAAAAGCGATGACGGAGAATGATGTAATCGGTTTAGAGGAGTTTATTTGTTTAAATGCGTTAAAGACCACGGAGGAATAGGCGGCATGAAAAAAATTATAATTTTTGGGGCAGGGCAGTCCGGAGGGGTTGCGCTGATTAATTTGCGCAGAGAGAACGTGGCGTATTTTTGTGATAACCGGAGAAGCATAGTCGGCACGTATAAATACGGCGTGGAAATTATTGGTTTTGAGCAAATGCTGGAACTGTTAGGTTCCCATATCATTTTGATTGCAGCGAATGACGGCAATGCCATTGAGATAGCAATGCAATTGGAAACGATAGATATAGTCGATTATGTATTTTACTATCGCTCGGTTAAGGCTAGAGTTTTGAAATACGGGATCGAAGCAACGATGGAATATCTTCAGGAATATGGAAACAGAGCCTACTGTAAATCAGAATATTTCAGATGGTTATTGCTTGAGCGGACAGAACAAATGAAATATATGAGAGAAGTGATCAATCCGTATGGACTGCCAAAAGCGGAAGGATATCTGCGGAAGGAGCAGGTTAGAAATACGGAATACGCAAAGCTGGTATTAGAGGATATTTCTTCTCTAAAACTGGATCTGTTCATAATAGGGGGAACTCTGATCGGGGCGGAGAGACAGGGCGGCTTTATTCCGTGGGATGATGATATCGATTTTGCGCTGCTCAGAAAAGATTATAACAGGCTGCTAGATTTTGCCAAGGAAAACTGGCATATGACAACACGGCGGGGGGATGGCAGAGTAAAGTACAGACAGCTTACAGAATTGATGCGTCAATATCCCGATGAATATATTTTTTCGGTTAATCAATACTGTGCCAGTTTATATAGGGGAACTTCCATCGTTGACTATGCGGTTGTGGATTTCTTTATCTTTGACTGTTTTGATGAGGACTATGATTACCAGGATTACAAAAAGATTATTTGTGAGATAAAGGAGGACATAGAGAGCCGGGAAGACGTGGTCAAAAATCTGGAGGTTGAGCAGGAGGCAGTCAGGAATAATGGGCATATCGTAGAGTGCTCTAACAAAATAGGATTTGCACTGGATACGCTGATTCCCTATGAGACATTGCACGTCAATTCGTGGCTGGATGCAAAGACGATTTTCCCGACAAGAGAAATTCCCTTTGAGGATATGTATCTTCCAGCGCCAAATGATATAAAAGGTTATTTGTCATATGAAATACCGGGGTTTGAAGGTGTGCCTTCGGATATCGGCATTCCCAAAAGATTAAGTCAGGTCAAGGACGCCGTCCAAGGTCTGCTTACACAGGTTGAAATATATTTGACCAAGGTTGAGGAGGTCGATCGGTTCGGCGGTCTTTATGAGACGCTGCGTAATGCGGGCATTTACGTGGTATACGTGATTGAGATTGCACATTGTAATACGGTTGAAAATGTCGAAGATGCGGAAATTATAAAAACACTGATAAAGAGAAAATATGAATATAAGGAGTGGATGAATATAAACGCAGAAATTGCAATTACTTCAGTGGACGAAGAGGTTTTAAGAAAATATAAAAACAGCCGGAAATTGGTTGTCAACGGAAATGAGAATGAGGTGACAGCTCATATAGTAGAGAAATACGGAAGTAAGTGAAATGAATAAAAGAGTGATATTGTTTGGCAGCGGTGCATACGGACTGAAAGCATTGAAGCTTTTAGGCAGGGAACATGTATATGCTTTTTGTGATAATGCCTGTAAATCTGATGGAACAAAATATGGGGTTGCTTATCTCACGTTTGGCAGTATGAAACGTATTGTAGAATCTTATATTTTGCTTGTCTCGATGAATGCCGGCAATGCGAGAACCGTGGCAAAGCAGCTGGCGGATAACGGGATTGACGACTTTCTCATTATGGATGACGGCATCATGGGGATGATAGAAGATACCTCCGCCGACAGCTTTATGCGTCTCGTGAATCAGGATGTGGAAAGAATCAGAATGGAACGGGATCAATTTGCAGCCGTTTCCCAGAACTTGGAAGAGCAGTTAACCTATCTGAAATCACTCTCGGATATAACAAAGTTAAAACCGGCACGGGGATATTTATCCTGTGTGCAGGAGCAATCTGTGCGGATTGCAAAAATGATTTTTGAAGATGTGCAGGCGCTGAATATAAAACCATTTGTGATAGCGGGGAGCCTTCTGGGATTTTACAGACATAAGGGTTTTGTGCCGTGGGATGACGATCTGGATTTTGGATTATTTAGGAATGATTATGATAAATTGCTTGCCTATGGAAAAACGCATTACATCTATATGGAAAGAAAAGCGTCCTTTGACGAGGAGGATGATGAATTAACGAAAAGAGTTTTTTCTGAACATCCCAATGAATTTATAATGTTTGTCTCACCGAACTGTATGCAGATCGGGTATGGATGTTCGGAAATAGAAGCAAGGAAAATTGACTTTTTCTCTTATGACTATTATGAAGATAACGCCCAGTTTGCGGAGCATAAAAAGCTGATAGAAGAATGCCGGGACAGAAGATATACAGAACGGGGAAATGCGTTTGCGCTTGACTGCAGGAACGGGAGGGCAGCCGTCTGTGAAGAGAGTCATTTTGTCTTTTGGGGATTGGATAATATGGATTCCTATGTGTATGAAGAAGACGACTGGTTTCCGGCAGATATGATTCAGCCGTTAAAGGAAATATGTTTTGAGGGTCTGCGGTGCTATGCGCCGAATAAGCCGGAAGAAATGTTGAAACTGTTTTATGGGGATTACATGTCTTACCCGGAAGATCTGACTGGCAGACATTTGACCGAAAATGCCAGCGCGAGATTCAGGAAAAACTATCTGTATATGGGAATTGTCGCGTCAAGCGGGACGATGATTGCAAAGAGTAAGGAACTTTACAGGCACTCTAGGAACAATGGAATCTATTGCATATATGTTCTATTGAAGGACAGAATCGATAAAGCAAGCGCCTATCAGGAGGTTGAGGGGGCGCTTATTGAAAACCGGGTGGAGTATATCAACTATCTGGATCGTGAATTTGATGTTTTAATCAGTGATAATGAAAAGCCGGATGACACATAAGAGGTAGTCTATGAAAAGAGTTATAACATACGGTACATATGACATGTTACATTACGGTCACATAAATCTGCTGCGCGGGGCAAAGGCGCTGGGGGATTATTTGATTGTTGGCGTAACATCGGAGGACTTTGACCGAAAGCGGGGAAAAATAAACGTCAGGCAGTCTCTGATGGAGCGGATTGAAGCGATTAGGGAGTTAAATATAGCGGATGAAATTATCGTGGAAGAATATGAGGGGCAGAAGATAGACGACATCAAACGCTATGACGTCGATATTTTTACGGTGGGAAGTGATTGGGTTGGCAAGTTTGACTACTTAAATGAATACTGTAAGGTGATATATCTCGACCGTACGAAAGGCATTTCGAGCAGTGAAATTCGGAGTGAGCAGACAAAGATTTCTTTGGGGTTGGTGGGGGACGATGAATATCTGCTCCGCGTGTATAACGAGAGCCGGTACATAAACAGTATCGGCAAAGTTGCGCTCTGCAGAGGAAACTGTGAAAATCTGCCGCAGAATTTTAGGGAAATAGATTATATTACCGACAACTATCAGGATCTTTTGAAGCAAGTGGATGCCGTTTATATCCATTCGTTTCCGGAAAACCACTACTGTATTGTGAAAGAAGCGCTGGAGGCGCGCAAACATGTGCTCTGTGAGGCGCCGCTGGTGGTCGATGGGAAACAATTTGACGAATTGGTTCATATGGCGGAAGAAAACGGATGTATCTTAATGAATTCCCTGCGAACAGCATATGCAACTGCCTACACGAGACTGCTGCTTTTGCTTAAAGGAGGTATGATTGGTCAGGTCAAATCGATAGATGCAACCTGTACCTCGCTTAAAAATAAAGAGCTGCTTATGGAAAATAAGCTGGATGAACAGTGGAATTCCATCTGTGAATGGGGACCAACCGCAATGCTGCCTGTTTTTCAGATACTCGGGACAGACTATCTGAAAAAAACAATTTCCAGTAATTTATTGAAAGAGAACACAAGATTTGATTTGTTTACAAAGATTGATTTTATCTATGCGAATGCTGTCGCGTCAATAAAAGTCGGACAGGGCGTTAAATCGGAGGGAAACTTGATAATATCGGGTACGGAGGGCTATGTTTATGTTCCAGCACCGTGGTGGAAGACAGACTATTTTGAAGTCCGGTTTGAAAAAATGGAGCAGAACAGAAGGTATTTTTATCAGCTGGACGGAGAAGGCATTCGGTATCTGCTTTTGGCATTCTGCAAAGCGGTTGACAGTGGAAGGGATCCGGGGTATTTCACAGGGGAAGTCTCAAGGGCAATGGTTGATGTGATAACCGATTTTTATAAACAGGTTGATATGTATGAAATACGATAAGCAGGGAGAATCGGTATGCCTAAGTTGACACATCAGATCAGGGAATGTATTGAAAGCAGGTATGGAGAATATAAGAAATTTATTATTTTTCCATTTGGAGATGTCGGGGTACAGGTAAAGGATATCCTTAATCATGTGTATGGGTTGACGGAGGCGTATATTTTGGATAATCATTTGTGCAGATATAATCCTCGGATTAAAGAGTTATCCTTTTTGGAGGGGCTTGACAGCAGGGAGTACTGTTTGCTGCTGTCAAGTACAAATACGGATATTTATGAGGAATTGAAAAAAGAAGTACTGCGGTATTTTCCGGTTGAAAGTATTGCCGAGCTTTCCTCTATGCGGGCGGTGAAAGAAAAAGAAGAGGGGTATGTGACAAAAATCGGAAAATACAGTTACGGACCAATCTGCTGTAATCATCGGTATATTGAATCTATTGGCGCGTTTTGTTCTTTTGCTCCCGGAGTGGATGTTGTATTTAACCATGAAATGAATCATCTCACAACGCATCCCATTATTTATATGGGCGCAAGTATGCCTGAGTTTCAAAATCCGCAGGATTATAAGGGAGAGGGGAAGACGCCGAGGTGGTATTTTGAGGGAGTATTCCCCAGACGTGAGAACCTTGCAATAACCAGACGAAGCAGAATCGGAAATGATGTGTGGCTGGGGCGAAATGTGATAGTCACTAATTATGCCAATATTGGCAATGGCGTCATTGCAGGAGCAGGAACTGTTATTACGCAGGATATTCCTGATTATGCGGTTGTGGTTGGTGCACCTGCCAGAATTGTAAGATACAGATATTCCTCTGAGGAAATAGAATCCCTTAATAAAATTGCATGGTGGGATTGGTCGGACGACGACATCCGCGAAAGGTATGACGATTTATACCTGCCAGTGGGAGAATTTATACGAAAGTATTTAGGATAGGAGAATCTACTATGATTGAATTTGCATCGGTTGATGATTTGACGGAAATAGCAGAATTACATGTAGCCAGTATCAGGGCGACATATCCGGGCATATTTCCGGACGACTATTTTAAGAAACTATCTCTTAAAACTTATTTAAACGTCTGGGAAAAATTTCTTCACAGAGGGGACTTCAGAACGCTTGTGTTTCGAGAAAATCATAAGATTATCGGGTTTGCCGGGGTGTGTTTATATAAAAGGATAGATAAATTACCTATATTGGATGTTTTACATGTAAGCAAGGCAGCGCAGGGAAAAGGCATCGGAAAAGCGCTGATAAAGGCGTCGGAGGAGATGCTTCGCCTTGAAGGTATGAACGCCGTGCTGGTAGATTGTGTTGAGGGGAATAAAAATGCCCAAGGTTTTTATTTGAAGCAGGGGGCACGGTATATCGGTTCATTTCAAAATTGGGATGGCGGAGGGCTGCATTTTGATAACAGGTATATATTGGAGTTTGATGATAAAGAACAATTTGATATGGAGGGGAATCTGGGTCTTGGACTACAGGCGGAATATGAGCGGCTAAAGCCTTATTTGCAAAAAGATTACGTATTGTGGGGAGTGGGAAATTATTACAATGTTTTTTTCAGGCAGTTTAAAAATGTAAACCCGCCAAAGTATATTTTTGACAGCAAGGAAGAGATACAGGGAATGACCGCGAATGGTGTAAAAATTGTTAAGCCGCATAAAACGGAAATGCCAATTATCATAACGTCTTCAAAATATGAGGAAATAAAAGCAGACATAAAGCGGTTGGGCTGTGAGTCTTATGTGGGTTTTTATCCGTGGCATAATTACGGAGCTTTATAGTACATGGAGGTGTAGATATGTATTATACGAATGAACAGATTATAGATCTTGTCCGGGTTTTTGACCAGAACGAGAGAAAGGGATATCTGAGGCTTGACTTAAACGAGAATCCCGGCGGACTGCCGCAGGAATTTATAGATGAAGTGCTGCGTGAAGTGACACCGGGGTTTGTTTCCCAATACCCGGAAACGCTTCATTTCACGCAGATATTGTCGGAGCATTTGCATACAGATATCGCGCATCTTTGTCTGGTGAACGGATCTGCGGAGGGAATCAGATATATCATACAAGCCTTTACCTCTGCCGGGGGAAAGATTGTGGGAGTTGTCCCGTCCTATTTTATGTTTCAAGTGTATTCACAAATGTATGGAAGAAACTTCGTAAAGGTGCCGTATAATGATGACTTGTCGATGAGCGTGGATCGTATTATTTCGGAGCTAACAGACGATACGCAGATGGTTATTCTTCTCAACCCCAATAATCCGATGGGCAATGTGTACTCGGACGAAGAGTTTGAAAGGATCATGTCGGTTTGCAGAGCGAGAGAGATTACCGTTTTAGTTGATGAAGCCTATCACTATTTTTATCCGAAAACTTTTATTGAATATGCGTTGAAGGAGAGAAGGGTTTTCGTGACAAGAACTTTCTCTAAGCTTTTTTCGATGGCGGGATGCAGGCTGGGATACGTTGTCGGTCATCCGGACGATATAAAGCTCGTCCAGAAATTTTGTACGCCGCATAACACAAATGCTTTTGCGATGCTTTTTGCCGAAAAGATACTGGAATCCCCGGATATGCTGCGTTCCCTGATTGCAAAATTTAACGAGGGCAGACAATATCTGATTGCAATGCTTGATCAGAACGGATACAGGCATAAAGGGGAAGCCGGTAATTTTATCTTTATCGAATCAAAAACGAACGCAAAGAGCGTGGTAGAGAAGATGAAGAACGAGTATAAGATATTGATAAAATCTTACGACAATGTAGGAGAATTTGGGACTTGCCTCAGGGTTTCCATCGGGGAAAAGAAGTATATGGAAGCATTTATCCATGCATTGCTCGCATGTGAGTCTGTTAAGTAAGTTGTTTGAAGGGAAAACTCGTATGAATTTAGCAATCTACGGTGCGCAGGGCAATGCCCTCGCCGCTTACGAAGCGATAAAAACCTTATATCCGAAGCGCGAAATCTCCTGTTTCCTCGTGACGCGTATGGAAGGCAACGCCCCGGTCCTTGGCGGCATCCCCGTGCGGGAACTGTCCGCCTATGCGCAGGGGATGGGCGCGGAGGAAAAACGGGAGACCGAAATCCTCATTGCCACCCCGGAACAGGTGCAGCCGGATATCGAGGAGACGCTGGAGAACTACGGGTTTCGTCATCACAGACGGCTTACCTTCGCGCGCCACGCGGAGCTGATGAAACTGTTCCATGCAAGGCTGGGGCGGTTCCTGCCGCTTGCCGCGCTGCCGGTGGGGTGCCATATGCCCTTTGTCAGGATGTACATGGCGAAGTCCCATGTGGACAAACCGCTCAGAAACAGCGTGCCCCTGCCGGACTATGTGTTCCCGATTCAGGCAGGGACAGATTGCAGCAGCGTGCGGGTGGCTGACCTCGCGGATAATACCGGGGTGCATATCTCGGACAGGAACGGGAACTACTGTGAGCTGACAGCGCTTTATTGGGTGTGGAAAAATAAAATGGAAGCAGGCGGCTGTGCGGATGGTGAGGAAGGACAATATTACGGGCTGTGCCAGTATCGGCGGGGATTTGACTTAAAGGAGGATGATCTTTTACGGTTGGCGGATAATGACGTGGATGCGGTGTTGCCGTATCCGCTCCCATACGAACCAAATATCCATTCCCATCATGAGAGGTACATAAAGGAAGCGGACTGGAAGGCACTGCTGCGAGCCCTTGAGGAGTTGCAGCCGTCGTATGCGGAGGTTTTTCCCGGCATCCTTTCCCAGCGGTATCTGTACAACTACAACGTAATCCTTGCGAAGAAGAGCGTGCTGCGGGACTACTGTGCGTGGCTCTTCCCGATTCTTATGAGGACGGAGGAATTGAGCGTCCCGAAGGGGAATGAACGGAGGGACAGGTATCTGGGGTATATGGGGGAGACATTGGAGACGCTCTATTTTATGAAGAATGCGGAGTGGCTGAATGTGGTGCATGTGGAGTGCAGGCTGCGGGTGTAAACGCTTTGATTACGATCCCAATATGAAATATGCTATTATGAGCGATAATGCTGGGCATATTTTATATTGGGAATTTTATGTGTAAAAAATTGGTAACACACTTCTAAAACTTGTATATTTATATCCAATATTTTAAAACTGTTTCAAATATTTGCAAATACAAGGAGGGGGAGTTCTGCTATAAGGTTGCGGGGATCCTTATGGGTGAAGGGGATAATTCGGATGGGAAAGTATATTGGAACGGAAATTAAATCCTTTGGAGCGGATTCACGACCATAACCCGAAGTACCTGTTGACTATGGATTTTACGCCCCTTACATCGCATAACGGGATTAAGCAGATAAATGTGTTAGATTGGTTACTGGGGCAGAATACAATTTGTAAGCAAAAATCTTGTCATATTATTGCTATTTGTGTTGTATAGATGTATGATATAAACAGAATATGGCAGGGTCATGGCAGCATGCTTACACTGAATTCCATTTAAGAAATAAAGATAATTGAGAGTTATCTGTCGGATTCGTTAGTAAGCAGATACGAAGGA
>CAJUMV010000064.1 GCA_910587715.1 uncultured Lachnospiraceae bacterium
GGAACGGCAAAATTTTTTACACTTCTTTTACTTCTTTATCTCACATGAGCAAAGTTGCGGGGTATTAAACCCTCGCGGCAGTCGCCAAATGCCTGCAAGCAGTCACTTGGCTCGTTGCTCGCGGAAATAAAGAAAAATCTGTATAAAATTTTGTGTATAAAGAGATTGACTTTGCACATCTTAAGTAGTAGTATCATAGTATATTGCACGTAGTTTTCAAAACTATATATCAAAGTTTTGATATATCACAAGTTGTTAAGGAGTTGATTTTATGCAGATTACCATTCGTGAACCCGGAAGCGCCATCACCCACTTTATCGGCATGATGATGGCTATCGTCGCGGCGACGCCGCTTATGGTGAAAGCCGCCACGGACGCCGACCATATCGTCTTTATCGCGCTTGCCGTATTTATATGCAGCATGATTGCCCTCTACGGCGCGAGCGCGCTCTACCACAGCGTTACCGTGAAGGACAGTATTTTAAAAGTGTTCCGCAAGCTGGACCACATGATGATCTTCGTGTTGATCGCGGGCTCCTACACCCCGGTTTGTCTGGTGATTCTCGGCGACCGCCGCGGGTATATGCTGCTTGCCGCGGTCTGGGGCATTGCCATAGCCGGTATGGTGATTAAAATGTGCTGGATTACATGCCCGAAATGGTTTTCTTCGATTTTGTATATCGCGATGGGATGGGCTTGCCTCGCCGTTTTCGGCACGCTGTGGAACACCCTCTCGAGAGGCGCCTTTCTATGGCTTCTTGCGGGCGGCATTTTCTACACGGTGGGCGGCGTGATCTACGCGCTGAAGCTGCCCATCTTTAACTCAAAGCATAAGAATTTCGGCTCCCACGAAATCTTTCACCTGTTTGTGATGGGAGGGAGCGTGTGCCACTTTATCTTTATGTATTTGTATGTGGCGTGACAGGATTCGCCATAATAAGCCCCGTGCCAAACCATTTTCCTAAAGTCTGACACAGGGCTCATTCTACAAATAGGCACGTATTGCTCTGTCTTATACGCTTTCCTCTTCTAATAATATTATTTGATACCAGAGCGGCATCTTCCCCGTCATTAAATCTTTCTGCACCTGCCAGTACTCCCATTTGTCATTGGGAATATATGTATTGACTACCTGCTCTCTCATGGAATATTCTTTCCATTCCATGAGACGGCTCCGAATAAATTCATTCCAATAATCACAGGTCAGACTACCCCGTTGGCATATCCCATTTCTTTCCCAAATTTTCCACTTTAATCCGGCAAGTTCATCCCGCAAAGCAACTGTAAGTTGCTGTTTATCCATCTGCAATTTAGCTGGTTCCAGTACCCGCCCCAGGCATATCACAAAATGTTTTTCATATTGCTCTATGGCAATGGGTACGATCACCGCACCGGCAGAAATGGCAGCGTCTGCAGTACCATATGCAATATCCCGTATAATCTCATTCTCTGACAGGTTCCATGTCCCTTCCGGAAAAATCATTATATTTCTGCCGGACTGCAGTAGTTTTATCATCATGCTCTTTGTATTTGCCTTATCCGCTTTGTCTTCCTCGTCTACATATATGACGCCATTCCATCTCATAAAGAAACCGCCTATTGTACCATGTAAATGCATAAAATCGGCAGCGATTACAAAAAATTGCTCCCGTATTGCCTCATTTACAATTTCAAAATCCCATTTACCTATATGCGTGACGGCAAAAATAACGGGTCGCCCTTTTGGCGCTTTTATATCATTTAATATTTCAACTGTAAAACCATTTACTTTTCGTTGAATCCATAAACACAGCCGAAACAGCGGGCGAAATTGTTTTCTTAGAAATTTATACGGGACTTTTTTTCTATTCTTCAATATTAGTTCTTTATTTCTTTTATAATGTTCAAAGCTTTCGACCCGTCTGTCTATCCGATTATTTTCCAAACCTTCCCCCTCATATTTCCCTATACGTCCTTCTGTTTACAAGTTCTTCCGTGTATATGTTTTTTCCTGTTTTTTTATATTTCCATTGCTCTAAAAAAGATTGGACAAATCTCCTCTTCTCTATCTCATACTGTCCATATTCTGCCCGCAGACCGCGGGGCATCGTTTCCCATATTTCCCATTTCAAAGTCGCCATTTTGTCCCGCAGTTCTTTTTTGACATGCTTAACCGTCTCCTTATCTATGCGATCCGTCACCCAAAAATTTTCGCCAATATTGACATAATAGTCCTTTCCATCACAATCAACAGCCACTGGAACTATACTGCATTTTACTTCCTGCGCCATTTTTATAATTCCCGGAAATAGCGGAAGTACTGGCAAATTTGAGGTGATATTCCAGACACCTTCCGGATATATTGCCAAATTTTCCCCCTGCTTCAAGTATTGAACTGCTATCTCTGCAGCAATTTTTCTATCCATTTTAGATTCCGTGTCACACCATACTACTCCGTTTAGCCAAAACAGGAAACCACCAAACGTATAGTATGTAACTTGTGGATCTCCTGCGAAAAGGATAACATGGTCTTTTATTACCTCCGTTAATATTTGAACATCATCAACGCCAATATGTGTAAAGGCATAAATAACCGGTTTCTTACTTAAATCACGCCCATTCCTTATTATATGTAATGTATTGTCTGTCTCATCATGATACGATTGGCTTTAACCATATTTATCAGCAATGGATGCAATACTGTTCTCCACCACAGCCCATTCATTTTATGATTTTTCTCTTTTTCCCAACGCGTATTTCTCTTTTTAAGTGCGCGTACTGTGATTGCTTCTTTTAAATTTATCTTTTGCCCATTGAACATTCGTTTCGTTCCATCTTTCTAGTTTTTTGAAAATATACGATACATCTCCCCACGCTTAACGAGTTCGCAACAAAAACGCATTTTCCCGGCACGGAATCAGCTTATCAAAATATAGAAAGGCATCTCTCTGCTCAATCTCGGCTCTGGTATGATAGCGGGTTCGCTCAACAGATGCCATTGTATCATACGGTTTAATCCGCTCTTCAAATTGTCGGACAAACAGTTTCCTGTAATTCTCCGGCAGGCTCTTTCTGGACTGCACACCCTCTTTTTCCCAAATCCCCCATTTTAAAGTCGCCAGCGCATCCCTAATATTGCGGGTCAGTTCACCTATATTACAAAAATCTTCAGGGCATGTTACATGCCCAAAGTTGATAACAAAACGTTTGTCATATTGCTCTATAGCAACCGGAACAATGGAAGTGTTCGTTTCCATTGCCATTTTCGCCGTGCCCGGAAACAAGTTCATAACCGGAAGATTTTCTGAACCGTTCCGCGCCCCCTCCGGAAAAATCATAAGAGAGCCGCCGCCCTTCAAAACTTCCACCACCCGCAGATAAGAAATGCGGCGATCGTCTTTATCATCAGTATCCAGAAAAATGCAGCCGTTAAGATATACAAACAACCCTGAAATATCTCGGTACATAAAATTCGGATCGCCGACAAACCACCAGCATCCCCTGCCAAGTTTTTCGTAAATATTCTCCAAATCATTTTCACCTATATGCGTACAGGCAAAAATAACCCGTTCCTTATGTAAGGGCGGCATACCAATCATTGTAATAGTCTGCTTTCTAAACAGCCTGTCCACAGTAAGAAATGTCCGAAACACCGGATAAAATATTTTCCGGATATATATTTTCCCGAACTTTTTCCCCTGCTCAAACTGTTTTTTCTCTTTTCCCGATGATACTGTTCCAGTTCTGGTAACGTCATCTTGCAGTCTCCTTTTACAGTATCTTTTCTGGCGTTTCACAAAGCAGACTTTTTGAAACGCATTATGTATAATACTTTTTTGGGGAATTTATAAAATTTATTATTAGAAATATGATTTATAGGTTCGTTTCACATTGTCTACAATTTAGAACAATTTTCTTTCACAACTTCTTTTCGCTCCACACATCTGCGATAGAAAGTCGTATGTTTCATTTTTAGGGCTTCTGCCGCTTTACGTGATGATATTTTCCCTTCATTCCACATTTGATAATACTTTTCAAATTCTTTCGGTAATTCCTTTTTTTACATCCGAATTGTACTCCTTTTTGTTTTGCTGCCGCGATTCCCTCCGCCTGACGCTGCTTAATAAACGCACGCTCCGTCTCCGCCACATATGCCAGTATTTGCAGTACTAAATCCGAGATAAACACACCCAGCAAATCTTCATGAAAAGAATTGGTATTGAGAAGCGGCATATCAATCACCTGAATGTCTGCGCCAATTTCTTTCGTAATCCTTCTCCACTGTTCCAGAATCTCCTCATAATTTCTTCCCAGCCGATCAATACTTTTGATAATGATTACGTCTCCCTTTTTCAATTTTTTAAGCAGTCTCACATACTGAGGTCTTGAAAAATCCTGCCCTGATACTTTGTCTAAAAAAATTTTTTTTGCTTAATTTGCTGCTCCTTCATTGCAATAAATTGTCTTTCCGGATTCTGCTCTTTCGTTGATACCCGGATATATCCGTACCGCTCCATATTTGTCCGCCTCCCAATATAATAATGTTCTTCCATTATATAAGCAGACAAGGAAACAAACTTTTTTCCTCTCCTCCCTGTGTAATTAATATGTACTTAAAATAAGTTCATTTTAAACATTATAGCACAAAGTAAACTTAAAATGTACTTAAATCAAGTCAAAAAGGGATATTATATGGAAAAAGATAAACATTTAGGGCTACGCATCGATTCTGAAACACACGAAAAATTAAAGAGTCTGGCTGAATTTGATGGTCGCTCTATCAATGGAGAGGTCTTATATTTGATTCGTTAGGCAATCATGGAGCATGAACGTCTGCATGGAAAAATGAAATAGGCAGAAACCGCCAAGTAGTTATTCATTTTCTACGTGTCTAAGAAAATGCAGGCAGGAAAACAAGTTAATCAGCAACGCACCAATCCACGCCGCCCCCTCTGCATAAACTGCCGCTGTAAAGCCAAAGACCGGCAGCCCGAAGAAAATGACGCCTATGCGGATCGCCATCTCCGCAATTCCCGAGCACATGGGAACGGCAGGTTTTCCCATTCCCTGCACACAGCTTCTGCATACAAAGAGGAGGTTGAGCAAGACGAGAAACGCCGCAAGGAATCGCAGAAAAAGGGATGTATATCCGACCGCTTCCCGTCCAGCAAGCATCAGCCCCGCCAACAGCTCAGAAAAGAAAAACAGAGTCGCTCCAAGAATTAGTGATGCGACCAGCGCCATGATACCCGCGGCTCTCATTCCGCCGCGAATCCTCCCAAATTCCCCGGCTCCGAAATTCTGCCCGGAAAACGCCGACACTGTAAAACCGAGCGTTATACCCGGCAGCATAAAAAGATTCAAATACTTATTGCAGACAGAATAAGCGGAAGTATATGCGACGCCGTAACCGTTGACACAGCTCTGCACAAAAATACATCCCACGGAAGTAACAGAGTTCATCAATGCCATCGGCACACCATTTCTCAAAAGCTCTCTCTCCATTTTATAATCAAAATCAAAGGCAAAATCACATCCGCTTAACCGAAATTCCCTGATTGTAAACAGCCTGCCCCCGCAGATAGCCACGGACACAAGCTGGGCAAAAATTGTCGCCCATGCAGCCCCCGCAACGCCGACGTCGAGTATAAAAAGGAACAAAATATCCAGCCCTATGTTTATGCAGGAAGAAGCCATAACTGCCAGCAGGGGTGTTCTGCTGTCCCCGACTGCCCGCAGCATGGCTGAAAACAGATTATAAAACACCGTAACCGTCAGACCGCCAAATATAACGTACCCATAGGACAGACAGTCTGCTATCAGTATCCGCTCCGTCCGCATGATGTACAAAACGGGACGCAGATACCATAAGCCGATACCCGTAAGATACAGCGCCGCCAAAACGGATAGCATTATAGACGAAGCCGCCGCCCTGCGAAACGCGGCAAAATCCTTCTCCCCATATACCTGCGAGATAACGACGGAAAACCCGTTTGTCATACCCATAATAAAACCTGTGATAAAGAAAGAAAACGTGGTAAAATTCCCGACCGCCGCCACGGCTGTATCGCCCAGCCCTTTCCCGATAATCACCATGTCCGCAAAAGAATAAAACTGCTGCAGGATATTGGCAAACAGCATGGAGAAGAAAAAGGACAGGAGGGCTTTTGTGATGGAACCCTTGGTAAAGTCTGTCTGCTGCATTCTAAAAGTCTCCTTCCCTTACCGCGCTGTAATACGTTTGCCAATCACGCGCTTGCGCCGCAATGACTTCTTTTTAGCATGAATAGAGCGAAAATTATATCATTATTTTCGCTTTTTTATCAAATTTATGGTATTCTATACACAAAAGCAAGAAACGATAGACTTCTCGTGCACACTGTATGAGCAATCGGAGGGAACTTACACATGAAAATCAGAAAAGAACTTAACAGACAATTATATCAACAGAAAGCCTATGGGTATGAAAAAAAGCCCTACTACTTTGATGAAGCGGTCTTAGCCGCGATTCTCGGCGGTGACGTTGAAACATTGGAAACGCTGATTGCATCCGGCGCGGTAATCTTGTCTATGGGAATGAGAAGCTTATCAAAAAATGAATTAAAAAACGGGAAGTATCACTTCGTAATCACGGCGACATTTCTTGCCGAATCAGGAATTGACACAGGACTGGGTCACGACGAAGCCTACATGATTGCCGACATTTACAGCCGGAAAGCTGACAGAGCCGATGCCTGCGGCGAGCTGCAGATTTTGCTTCAAAATATGTGTCTGGACTTTGCAAAACGAATCAGTGAAATTAAAAAGGAAGACACGACATCCTTTCACATCCGTAAATGTATCGATCATATTTATGAAGATTTAAGCGCGGACTTGTCCGTGAAAGAACTTGCCGACTTGACAAACCTGAACGCTTCCTATCTTTGCAAATTATTTAAGCAGGAAACCGGAGAAACGATCAAAGAATATGTGACCGCAGCAAAAATGGACACAGCCCAGAATCTGCTGAAATACAGCGATCTGAGCTGTTCCGAAATTGCCGCCTCGCTCGGGTACTGTTCCCAGAGCGCGTTTACTTATGCCTTCCGGCGGTTTTCCGGGACGACGCCCGGAAAGTACCGGGGTTAATCCTCATACCCGTTCGGATTGTTGCTCTGCCATCTCCAGGAATCCGCGCACATCTCTTTGATGCCGTACTGCGCCTCCCAGCCAAGCTCTCTCTTCGCCTTATCCGCGTTGGAGTAGCAGGTTGCGATATCGCCCGCGCGTCTCTCCTTGATTACATAAGGAATCTTAACGCCGGTCGCCTCCTCGAAATTCTTCACGATATCGAGCACGCTGTAGCCCACGCCTGTTCCCAGATTGTAAATGCAAAGTCCCGCTTTCTCCTCAATCTTTTTCAGCGCCTTCACATGTCCTACCGCCAAATCGACTACGTGGATATAGTCGCGCACGCCCGTGCCATCCGGCGTATCATAATCGTTTCCGAAAACGCCCAGCTCCTTCAGCTTGCCAACCGCAACCTGCGTAATGTAGGGCATCAGGTTGTTGGGGATGCCGTTGGGGTTCTCTCCCATGGTACCGCTCTTGTGTGCGCCGATAGGGTTGAAATAGCGGAGCAGGATTACATTCCATTCAGGGTCCGCCTTCTGAATATCCATCAATATCTGCTCGAGCATGGATTTCGTCCAGCCGTAAGGGTTCGTGCACTGTCCCTTCGGGCACTCCTCCGTAATCGGAATCATCGCCGGATCGCCGTACACCGTCGCGGACGAGGAGAAAATGATGTTCTTCACATTGTGCTTGCGCATCACATCCACCAGCGTCAATGTCCCCGCGATATTGTTCTCATAATATTCCCAAGGCTTCTGCACGGACTCGCCAACCGCCTTAAGTCCCGCAAAATGGATGCAGGAGTCAATCTGCTCCTTCGCAAATACATGCTCTAAAGCGTCCCTGTCCAGAATATCCGCCTTATAAAATTTCACGGGCTTTCCCGTAATCTTCTCCACCCTCTCCAGAGACTTTTCGCTGGAGTTCGCCAGATTGTCCACTACCACCACATCATAGCCCGCGTTCTGTAATTCCACTACCGTGTGGGAACCGATATACCCCGCGCCGCCTGTCACCAAGATTGCCATAACCGCACCCCGCCTTTCTTTTCGGAAACTTTGTTTTTTGTTCTTAACGCAATTACAGTGTATACCGTTTTTCCAACAGTTTCAATACAGGAATGTTATCTAAACCTGTCAAAATGTTATATGCGCACAACACTACAATATAATCCCATTCTCCCTACAAAGCTCCCTTGCGCTCTCCACCGAGTCAATCCCCGTCTTATTCTTGATAGGCGCAAACTCCTTATTTCTGACCACCTCGTAGGGCAGGCAGGAATCCAGCTCGTGAATCATGTCAAGCACAAGCTGCTCGAACTTATAGCCGTTTGGCTCTTCCGGCTTCACCAGCTCTCCTTTTTCGTCCAGATAAGGAATCTTTTTCTCCACGATATGAAGCGGGAGTTTCCGCGCCACAATCTCCTCCAAATCCTTCACCCGGAACAGATAATTTAAAATCACGCCGAAATGGTAAGCCGGTGTGCCGTCCGCGAGCTTCGCCTCCATCAGCTCGGGCGTCATATCGTAGTATTCCACAATGGACGGTCTGCCGTCCTCTAAGCACATCGCGCCCACTTTTTCATCCGGCGCGTTCTTCGCCACCACCTTCGCGCCTACCGCGCTGTCTGTCGAAATCGTCGCACCCACAAAGCAGGGGTCGGCAATGCGCTGCAGCACATTGTCCACGGAAAACACATTGAGCCACTCCACGCCCGCCTGATGCATTTTCTCCGCCACGCCCCATTTCTTCATGGACAAAAACCAGCCGCCGTTGCCGTTGGGAGAAGTGGACATTTTGTTCTTTGCTTCCATATATACCTTCCCCATATAATCTGACGCCGGCGCCATATCCTGCATAAAGAAGGTCACATAGTCCGCATTGTAGCCAAAATACTTCTTCTCCTGAAAGAAACTGACAGTCGCGTCATGATTCTTGTCGCTGGTCATCACATAGAGAGGAACCCACGCCCCCGCCTGGTCTACTACGTCCATCAGGTTTTCAACCAGACGCTGGAAGATAAACACATCCTTTGTCAGTCCGATATTGTAAACACCCTTCGGCGCATCGGAGCCGAGTCTCGTACCCATGCCGCCCGCTAAAAGCACTGCGCCTACTTTTCCTTCCCTGATTGCCTGTAAACCGATTTCCGTGTACTCCTCTCTCTTCTTTGCAATTTCCGGAAGCTGCATGACCGCAATCGGCTCAATCTTCCCTCTGGGATTTAACGTTTCCTTCTTTTCGCACAGCGACAGCACATCGAAATCCGTCTGCTCAATCTGGGTAAGCAGCGTCTCCTTCTCCTCATCCGTCAACTCCTCATAATATTTCAGCACATGAAGCTGTCCGTATTTTTCCAGTTTTTTGTAAGCCTCCTGATAATTCATAATACCCTCCGCTTTCCGACACATTTGTCATATTTGGATTTACCATTCACACGTATTAATTACTATCTTAACACGAGGCGGCTCCATGCTCAACAGGGAAATCCGTCACAAAAAGTCAGAAAAAATCATCCGGCTCCACCACTGCTTCCCCCTCCACTTTCACCCATTCCGCAGGATTCTCACCGCGGGAGGCTATGTAATAGTAAGCGGCCGGTCTGCCGACCCCATGACAGGCGTCATGCCAGATATCCCGCTTAAGGACAGCCACATCCCCCCGCCCCAAAAGCAGGGCATGGACATCCGCCGCCCTGGGCGGTCTGTCGCCGCAGGGCTTTGCCACGCAGAGGATAACAGGGTCTGCCGCGCAGAACACCGCCTCCATAGTATGCGCATGTTTCTCCATAGAATGCAGGGCATAAGGCGCGCTCTGACCGATGGTGCAGCCGAGATGTCCCGGCGTGTCGATAAGCGGCAGGCATGTCATATGATCCTCAAAGGAAACGCTGCTGCTGTGCATCACACGTTCCCTGTCCCGGAACATATTAAAATAAATGCCATAATCTCTGAAATCAAAATCTCTTATCTTTTCTGTATGGATAATCATACGCTCTCCTTTCTCAGCTCGCCTAAGTTAGTCAGGCACATGACAAGCACCGTGATAATATAAGGCGCTGTCAGCACAAGCTGCGAAGGAATGCTGAATCCCTGCAGACCCACGGAAAGCGCGTCTGCGAAGGCAAAAATCAGACAGGCAAGAGACGATTTCAAGGGATCCCCTTTGCCGATTCTCGCCGCCGACACAGCCAAAAAACCTTTCCCGGCAGACATATTTTCCGTAAACATGGAAATGCCGCAAAGTGGCAGGCAGGTTCCCGCCGCACCCGTAAGTACACCTGTGACGATCAAGGATGCCCACTTGTATTTCAGCACGGAAACGCCGGAGGACTGCATCGCCTCTTCACCGTGCCGAAACTTTTGATTCTGGGATCCATCACGGATCCTCTGGTGTGAAAAATATTGTACATCAGCAGGGTGGTAAATCCCCATGCGCTCAGATTCATGGCTATGCCGATTACAATTGGGTCTGATTTAAAATGCAGAACAAAAATTCCGAATACAGCGGACATAACAATGCCTGCGGCAATACCGAAAAGCAGTCCCATAAACGGGCTCTCAAACAGATAGCTTCCCCAAGTGGCAAAGAACGCACTCGTCAGCACATAACTCTCCAGACCGATATTAAAAATCTTTGCCTTGTGGCCGTATGCGCTTCCCACTGCCGCAAAAGCAATCGGCGCCGACATACGAACCATTGCCGACAGCGTGGAAACACTGAATAATAATTGCAGCATATGTGTCACGCCTCCTCTCTCTGTACGCGCAGCCTGCGTATCTGTCGTTTTTCTTTAAGCCGCCCGTACAACGCTTCATAGTCTATGGCAACAAGCAGTACAAACACGGACTGAAGCACCATGACCACCAGCCGGTTTGTAGAAGTGGTGCGTTCCATCTGAAAAGAACCTGCCTTTAACATCCCCCAGACGATGGAAATAAGAACCACCGCCAGCGGATTGTTCTTCGCGATGGATGCGATCATCACGCCGTCCCAGCCCAGATTCAGCGCAAAGGCGGGACGGAATTTGCCGAAGGCTCCGGTCATCTCCGTGCCGCCGCACACGCCACTGATAAAGCCGCTGAGCAGAAAGATCATAATAAAAGTCCTCTTGTAATTGACGCCGCCATACCTGGAAAAACGTAAGTTTTCCCCCACCTGTTTCAGCTCGTACCCCTCCACCGTGTAGCGGTAGAGCAGATGGATGACAACCGCAATGCCAATGGCGAAAAAGAATGCCGTGGTGGCACTCGTCTTCGGTATGATGACAGAGAGCCTTGCCGTGGGCAGCATGTCCGGCGTCGCGATGGCATCTGCCAGTTCCGAGGCATCAAATCCCATATATTTAAAGACAAGATACTCCGTAAAAAGATTCGCCGCGTAGTTTAGCATCAACGTACAAATCAGCTCATTCACATTGAGCTTTAATTTCAGAATAGCCGGGATAAATGCAAACGCCATGCCCGCCAGCCCGCCGATCAGAAGGCAGACCGGAATATGGAGAAAACGGGGCAGGGAAAGCGCAGATCCGGCAATCGCCGCTGCGAAAGCGCCGAAATACATCTGCCCCTCAATGCCACAATTCCAGATGCCGGATTTAAATGCCACCACAGCGGCAATTCCCGTGATGATACTGGGTGTCGCCCATCGAATGGTAGTGCCGATTGCGCCGGGACTTCCCACGGAACCGACGACCATCGCCCGGAAAGCTTCCACAGGACTATTTCCCTGAGAGAGAATAATAAGCGCCCCGATCGCCATAACCAAAATCACGGCAGCCACGTATTTCAATATTTCCAGTTTTGCCGACAAAGTCAGCTTCCATTTTATTTTCATGTAACCCTCCATTATTCCATCATGCGGAGAATGCTGCTTTTCAGGCATTCTCCTGAGTGAAACATAGAACTTCTTGGCGAAGCAGCCATTGCTGCTGAGCTTTAGAAGTTCTTTTCACTCTATCCACCCAACATATATAGTCCGATCGTCTTTTCAGAAAGTTCCGGCGTGTTCTCCAAATCTGCGGCAATCCCGCCGTTGTACATGACAAGGATCCTGTCCGACAGTTCCATGACCTCGCCCAGCTCATGGCTGACCAGGAGAACCGATACCCCCTGCGCGGCAATGTCTATAATCTTCTGCCAGATAAATTCGATCGCGCCCACATCAATGCCCCTAGTAGGCTCCTCGATAATAAGCAGCTCGTTATTCTGCGCAAATTCCCGCCCCACAATGGTTTTCTGGATATTGCCGCCTGAAAGATCGCCGATCTTATTGTGGATGTCCTGCACTTTTACCTGATAATTCTCCACCACGGCATTCGTGAAGGACACTGCCTCCTCCCTGTCTATCAGCCATGGAATCCTAAATTTATGCGCCACATGGTATCCCATGATACAGTTTTCCACCAGACTCCCGTTCACATTACAGCCCGTGGAAATGCGGTCCTGCGGCACATAACCAATCCGTTTTTCCCGCTTTTGCCTGGGGGTCGCCATGGTAATGTCCTCGCCCTTATATGTGATCGTACCGCCAAAGGGTGTCCGCAGCCCGAAGACCGCCTCGATCAGCTCACCCTGACCGGAACCTGCCACGCCCGCAATACCGAGAATTTCTCCCTTGCGCACAGAAAAAGACACATCCTTCACCTTCTTTGCCCCGTCGCTGCCAAGAGCGGTAAGATGATTCACAACAAGAATCGGCTCCTCAATTTCCTTCTCTGCCTTCTTGGTACTAAAGAGCACCTGCCGCCCCACCATCAGATTTGCCAGCCCGTGCTCGTCCGTCTCCTCCGGTTTTAAATTTCCGGTCACCACCCCGTTTTTTAATACCGTGATGTAATCCGAAATCTCCATCACTTCCTTTAATTTGTGGGTGATCAGAATCACCGTCTTTCCCTGTTTCGTCAGATAACGGATGGCACGGAAAAGTCCCTCGATTCCCTGCGGCGTCAGCACGGAGGTCGGCTCGTCCAGAATAATGATCTGAGCGCCTTTGTATAATACTTTGACAATCTCCACCTGCTGCAAAAGCGACACGGGCAGTTCCGACACTCTCTTTTCAAGCGGAATGGAAAAACCGTATTTCCCGGCAATCTCCGTGATATCTTTTGCCGCCTGCTTTTTATCCAGAAAGCCGCCGTATTTTTTCGTTTCAAATCCCATCATCAGATTCTCCAACACCGTCAGTTCGGGAAAGAGCATGAACTCCTGGTGCACCATGCCAATGCCGCACCTCGCCGCATCGTTGGGTCCCCGGAAAACAACCTGCCTGCCCTCCACATAGATCTCGCCCCGATCGGGCTTATAGATCCCGGAGATAATATTCATCAACGTGCTCTTGCCCGCACCGTTCTCACCGATAACGGCGTGTACGGTGCCGCGCCTCACGCTTAAGCCGACGTCGTCATTGGCGGTGAGCGCGCCAAAATGCTTGTAGATATGCTTTGCCTCCAGAATCATATCCTCCATAAAAACCTGCTAACAAAAGTCAAGACTTTTTAGCAGGTTTTTTATAAATTTT
>CAJUMV010000065.1 GCA_910587715.1 uncultured Lachnospiraceae bacterium
TACGGGGAGATTTTATTTTGTCAAAGTTCAAATTTCATTCTCTATAGGAATGCTTTCTCACCAAATTATAGCAGAGAGCTTTATTCTGTTTTTCATGTATCTTGCGGTTTTTATAATTTAAAGGCCGCAAAACAAAGATTTGCCAATATTTAACATCCCACTCTATAAATCCAAGATGCCTGCTGATTGTATCGGCTAAATTTTTCTATTCTTCGCCCAATAGCACAAAATACTTTTTTCAGGAGTGAAAAACAAAAAAGAGAGGTCCACCACCCACTGTGATGAACCCCACCAAGCCTAAAAACCCTTGATTTTAAGCCATTCTTCCATACTTTTGCCTGCGAGCGCCAAAAATCCTATGGCATCATTTGGAAACGCTTATTTTGGCACAAACATAACGGAAATCCAATTTACGAGCAAAATTGAACAATGCATTATAGCATTCTTTTACTATGGAAGTTCTTTCAAACCGAGTTCTTTTAAAAATGTATTATGCTTCTTTTTTGCTTCCTTTATATCTTGTTCTATTTTTTCAAGTTCTTGCCTTACTTCTTCTATGTTTACAACCTCTTCTTCAAGTGCCGTGCTGACATACCGAGAAATATTTAGATTGTATCCATTTTTCTCGATTTCCTCCATAGGAACTCGCCGAGAATACTTTTTGTCATCTTCTTTTCGGTATTGATATGTTTCAATAATCTTATCAATATGCTTTGGCAAAAGTATATTTTGGCGTTTTCCTTTTTCAAAATATTCACTTGCATTGATAACCAGCACATCGTCATACTTCTTACATTTTTTTAACACTAAGACACATACCGGAATGCCTGTGGAAAAAAACAGATTTGCCGGTAAGCCAATGATGGCATCAATATTTCCATCTTTGAGAAGTTTTGTTCTGATTTTTTCTTCAGCACCACCACGGAACAGCACACCATGCGGTAAAATAATTGCCATAGTTCCATCATCACTTAAAAAATGGAATCCATGCAATAGAAAAGCGAAATCTGCTGCTGACTTTGGTGCAAGTCCATAGTTTTTAAATCGGAAATCCTCTGCCATTTCTTCTTTGGGCTGCCACCTATAGCTAAAGGGCGGATTTGCTACAACTGCTTCGAACTGTATTTTTTTTGCTGGATTCATTTCATTTAAAATATTCCAATCATTCAATAAGGAATCGCCATGATGAATCTGAAATTCAGAATCCTTCACGCCATGAAGTAACATATTCATACGAGCGAGGTTGTAAGTAGTAATATTTTTTTCCTGTCCATAGATCTGTCCAATACCATTTGTGCCAAATTGTTTTCGCACATTGATTAACAGAGAACCTGAACCGCAGGCAAAATCGAGTATATTTCTCAATTTACTCTTTTTTCCAGTGCTGGGTTCTTGGCTGTCAAGAGAAACAATTCGAGAAAGGATTGTTGAAACCTGCTGCGGCGTATAGAATTCTCCCGCTTTTTTACCAGAACCAGCAGCAAACTGACCAATCAAATATTCATAGGCATCACCCAGAATATCTGTTTCATTTGGGAATTTAGAAAGCCCTTCTGCAATTTGAGTTATAATCAAACATAGCAATTTATTTCGTTCACTATAATTTTTTCCAAGTTTATCAGAATCAAGATTTACTTCTGAGAATAAACCACGGAATCTGCTTTCAAACGACTCATTCTCAATGTATTTAAACCCACTCTGTAAAGTTTTTAATAATTGGCTGTTTTGTGTTCTTGCCAATTCATATATATTACTCCACAAATATGCTGGTTTTATCACGTAATGAATTTTACGACGCATTTGTTTTTCAAACATATCAACTTGATCTAAATTGCGAATATACCAAGCTGCAAGAGGGATTACATTGTGGCTGTAAAGCATCTTACTATTATCATCCACAAAATCTTGTCTTGCTTTTTTAATTTTTTCTTGCTCCTTTTCGTCTTTTTGTAACCCTAATTTCTCTGTAGGAAGAGAATTACTGTATTCTACGATTGCAGTTTTAAGCTCGCCAATATAGGCATCAACATTGTCTCCATTCTTTTGGATTTCAAGCTTACTTTTTTGATAATCACTACCCAATTCCTTTTTTACTGCCTCTTCATAATTATCAGACAAGTACCGCAAGAAAAGAAAAGACAGCATATAATCTCTAAAATCATCAGCGTTCATTGCGCCACGCAATTTATCAGCAATCGCCCATAGTGTTGAACCCAACTGTTTTTGTTGTGTATCATTCATAATTTGCCACCTCTATTTTTCTGTAAACAAATCGCCATTAAACTTGTAATTTTCCAGAAATCTGTTTAGAATATTTTTGAAAATTTCCTTATTATCCTCAACCATTTCGCGAGGATTAAATATTGAGTGATTGCCATGACTTAGTAGATTCGTCATTCGTGCAAAAATCACATCATCTAAATCATCATCCTCCCGTCTTATACAAGCTGAAAAATTATCAAACCCGTGAAATGCTGCCGTTTTCTCAAGGATATTTCTTAAAATATTAAAATGATAAGTATAAATTTGTCCGCTATCCGCCACTTTTTTTAGTTCCATTAATAATGCTACATGATGAAAAAACGGCGTATCTCCAGTGTTTTTTACTATGTATTTGTTCGTTTCTTTCTCAAAGCTCAAAAAGCGACTCGCCGTGCTTTCTTTTCTTAGCTCATTATACATCACATTAAAAAATAGTGTGTGATGAGTGGAAATAACAGTTTTGACTCTACAGTCTTTCAATAATTCCGAAAGCTGACACGCTAATGCCACAACATTATTGTCATCAAGAGAAGAAATCGGATCGTCAATATAGATATATTTCACCCAATTATAAGATAAAGCTTCGTCTTTTACCAGTTGAACAATAGCAAGAAAGAAGCACCAAACAAACAGATTTTCCTCACCACGCGAAATTTTTATTCCGGTAACCGTTTCCTCTCCGGTTCTGGTTTGTACTTTTCGTGAAAAACTGACATATCCCTCATCATAATGAATTGTAAAATCAAAATCTGCATGAATCTGCAAAAACCCCCGTATTCTTGTGTCCATTTCGAGATCCCTCAAACCGTCAAAAAAGCGAGAATTTGTATTAAAAGACAGATGTCTGTCTGCATCTCCTTCTAAATCATTATCCCAGTGGAAAAGATCCTCGGTAAAGGCGTTATAATATAACGTATCTCTTGTTGTTTCTTCTCTGCCGGAAATCTTTCTCTTGCCTAAATTCTTAAATTCAACCGAAAGCCTTGTTTTTCCGGTTCCATTATAGGCAAACAAAAGATAGTAATTTTTGGTATCTGTCGTGCCCTCAGTCCCCAGCGTATCACGAATATTGCGTGCTAATCCTTTTAAATTTGCAAGTCGTTTTGTACCACTCATACATCCGCCTCCTCAAGAGAAGGAAACAATCCCTGCATTAATCCTTTTTTATGTGTTTTTAACTGTTTCACTTTATTCGACTGCCCTGTAATTACTGTATCTATCTCTGACAAGCAGTCGGCAATTTTTTGTTGTTCAATCATATCATCAGGAAATTTAATCGACATCTGGTGCAAAACACTACCTTTAATTCCACCAACTATTCCGCCACTACTATTCCTTTTTAATTCACTCTGAAATACAGGTGATAAAAATACATATTTCAAAAATGTATTATTTATCTTGTGTTTATTGCCTCTGTACTTTATAACTCTTTGAGCTAACGCTACATCTACCCTATCAATCTGTGCAACATTACCACATGGTGCTTCTGTGGTAATTAATACATCTCCTAATTGCGGTATACCACGCGACATTACTGCTAGATACTGTTCTTTTGGAATATATTCTTTAGAAGCATTGTAATCGATATACCCCATCTTAATGTTTTTGGCAGTTATTAAAAAAACCCCTTCCTTAGACTTAACTGGCGTTTTCCCTCGATAGTCAACGTATGAGGTTACTTCAGCAATAGCAGCTTTCTGCCACTCTCCACCTCCTAGAAACTCAGGGAATCTCCATTCAGGCAGAGTTTTCCCTTCTGCAGGGAACAGCTTTTGCATCAAGCCTTTTTTGTATTTTTCTAATGCCTTCAATTTTTTGCTTTCTGCATCAATCAGCTCATCAATGGACAATAAACAATCGGCAATCTTTCGTTGTTCTTTGAAATCAGGTAACGCAAGTGGCATACTCCATAAATGTTTTGTATCAACACTTAAGGATCCATGTGCTCTTGCGCCCACCTCGATATATTTCCTCAGCCAATGTCCGTGATAGTTATTGCGGAAGAGATAAGCAAAAAAAAGAGGATATGATTCACTATCGGTAATCCTAAAGCATGTAAAAATACTATTGGGAACAGCTGCTATATCGTATTCTGCCAACATAGAAATATAGCCTTCTGAAAACTGTTTTGTTGCACTTTTGTTATAGGCAAAATCATATTTTTTTATAACAATATAATTCTTGTAAGAATCTCCGGCTATTTCTCTCCCAAATTTTTCTGATTGTGGTACTAAACCGACCCCTGATGTCACACTCATAAGCGTGTATTTTTTTTCTCCAGCCTTTTCCTTTACGACGGAAGATATTTTCCCCAACTTCGTAATTCTCAATTCGCTCCCAATATATTCTGGAAATCTTAATTTCGGTACTATAGCTTTCTTCTTATTCATACGCATTCAACCCCATAATTTCGCGACCATCCGCCAGTTTCTTTAGCAACGGAATCAGGTCAGCCATCAAATCCAGTTCTGTTTGTGTTCTTTCTCTCCAGCTTAAGTCAAGCGGTGCCAAAAGATCACTGAGTTTTTCTCCGTCAAAAATCATACGATCGATGATCTCCTGAATAAATGCCTGCAAACTTTGAATTTCAATGCCATGTTTTTCCGCAATGATATTGATTTCCTGATTGCTTCTCTGCTCTCTAAACTTCTGATATCCTGCTTTGATTTCCTTTTCACTCAAAGCCACACCAACTTGCAGCGAGTCGATATATTCGATAATATCCTCTCTTTCATCAAGCAAATTGGAAGTAGCAGAAAGCATACCGATAAGCTGTTCCTTGCTCATCTTTTGCTTTTTCGGCTCGGACTGCGTGTATTTTGCAATTAACGCCATGATATAGTCATAATCGATAATGGCAGACGAAAACAGAACAAACTCAAAATCGAGCTGCTCTACCTCAGAATCTTTATTTTCAATCTCTTTTCCCTGCTCAGCTTTCAGCCTTTGTGCCACATCGATATAAGCGCCGCGGAATGCACGTAAGGTATCCTCCGGCAATAATTCCTCGATTCTTTCTGCGTCTTTTTCTTCAATTTCCGTGTACTGCTCCAACTGCGTTTTTAATCGCTGTATCTCTTTGAATTTATTGACAAATTCACATCTTGCGGCATCACCTTTCAGATTGTTTACTTCCTTCGGTTTACACTCCAAGCCCTGTGATTCCATAAATTTTTTCAATTCGCTTACTGCCTTATCTAATCTCTCAACAACTTTTGGAGCCGGATCAACAAGCCAGATTTCTTTTGCCCGTCCGCTGTTATTTTCACCGGAAAACAAGGCAATCGCCTTGTCCACTTCATCTGACTGGTTTCTGAAATCAAGAATATTGCCGTAAGGTTTTGTATCGTTTAAAACTCGGTTTGTTCTGGAAAATGCCTGAATCAACCCATGATATTTTAAGTTTTTATCTACATACAAAGTATTCAGATACTTAGAGTCAAAACCTGTCAGCAGCATATCCACAACAATCGTAATATCAATTTTGTTTTTATGGGGATAATCTGTATTGGTATATTTCTGGTCTTTGATTCTTTGCTGAATATCCTGATAATACCCGTCAAAATTGTTAATGTCATGACTGGTTCCATACTGTTCGTTATAGTCTCTTATAATACCCATCAACGCTTGTTTCTTTTTATCGGGTTCTTTTTTGTTATCTTCTTTTTCCTGCGGAAGGTCCTCTTGAATTTGCTGAACATCCTTATTCCCTTCCGCTGGTGGAGAAAATACACAGGCAATATTTAATGGCGTAAACTCGTTGCTGGCGGCATCAGTACAACATTGTTGTGTTTCTTTGAACAAGTTGTAATATTCAATAGCGTCATTAATAGAGGCTGTTGCTAAAATAGCATTATATTTTCTGCCGTTTGTCACAGCATCATGCTTTGACAAAACAGCTTGCACCACAGCCCTTTTTTGTTGTTCCTCATAAATTTCTGAAGCATCTCTGTCATTTTCCGGCTTGAAGTAGTCAATATGAAATCGCAATACATTTCTGTCATCAATAGCATGGGTAATCGTATATGCATGCAGCTCTTTCTCAAAAATATCCTTTGTGGTGGTATAGGAGCCGATAGTTCCATCAATCTGCTTATAAGTTGCGTTTTCTTCAAAAATAGGCGTACCAGTAAACCCAAACAGCTGCGCCTTTGGGAAAAAGTTTTTGATTGCTTTGTGGTTTTCTCCAAACTGTGATCGATGGCATTCATCAAAAATAATCACAATTCTGCTATCCTTCAAAGCTGCCAATCTCTCTTTGTATGTGAGTTCACCTTTCTTCCTTTTTCCTTTACTTTGTTTGCTATCATCATCAAGTGCCAAACCCAATTTTTGAATAGTTGTTACAATGACCTTATCCCGATAGTCTTTCGAAACGAGTCTTTTTACCAAAGTCTCTGTATTGGTATTTTCTTCCACACATCCCTCTTGAAATTTATTGAACTCCTCTCTGGTCTGTCGGTCAAGATCTTTTCTGTCCACAACAAAAAGGCATTTTGCTATGTTGCGATTATCCTTTAACAAAGTAGATGCCTTGAAAGATGTGAGGGTTTTACCGCTTCCCGTCGTATGCCAAATATACCCATTCCCTCTGTTTTGTTCAATGCAATCCATGATGGCTTTGACCGCATAAATTTGATATGGTCTCATAATCATTATTTTTTGTTCACTTGCCACTAAGACCATGTATTTGCTAATTAGTTCACCCAACGCACATTTACGCAGCACAGCCTCAGAAAAGTCGTGCAAATGGGTAATCTTTTTATTTTCTTTATCGGCAAATTGATATACTGGCAAAAATCGTTCATCCGCATCAAAAGCAAAATGTTCTTTGTTATTATTAGCAAAATAATAGGTATTACTCTCATTACTGACGATAAAAAGCTGCATGAAGCAGAGCAGGGAATTTGTAAATCCATTCCCCGAATCATTTTTATAATCAACAATCTGCTCCATTGCTCTCTTTGGCGTAATTTGCAACGACTTCAATTCAATTTGCACAGTGGGAATACCATTGATAAGAATGATAACATCATATCTATGGTGACTGTTTTCTGTATTAATACGAAGCTGATTGATTACCTCATACTTGTTTTTGCACCAGTCGTTCGTATTTACAAGAGTGAACTGTAAGGGTGTATCATCATCTCTTTTAAATGTATTTGTTTCTCTCAAAATTTTTGCTGCTGAAAACACATCTGGCGTAATAATACTTTCTTTTAATCTTGCAAATTCAGAATCGCTTAATCGAACTCTATTGAGTTCCTGAAAATGCTTTCTAAAATTATCCTCCAAAGAAGCTTTATCTTTAATATCTTCCCGATATATATATTTTAGCTCTTTGAGTTTTTCAATAAAGCTCAGCTCAATTTGCTTCTCATTCTTCATATTGCGATGCCTTCCATTCAGCTATTTGCTTCTAAAAACTCTATCAGATTTTAATCCAAATTATTTTTCTACAAAGTTCTGTCAAAACGTGCCTTGCAATCTGATTTGGTTTCGATTTATTATATCATAAGCTATAGCAAAAAAACACAGGAAAAACACACGATTCCAGTAACATTCATTTTCAGATATCCTCCCCCTGCTGCAGCATCACCGTAACCTTAAACACCTCTCCTTCCGCCTTTACATCCATATACCCCAAATAACGCTCTGCCACGTCCCGCACATTCTTAAGCCCGATACCATGTTCCGGCAGTATGTCCGGCAAATCGTCCCGCTTTGTCGTTGCCGGGAAGCATTCCCCGTCCTTCCATTCGAGTTTTCCTCCAAAGCTGTTCTCCACCTCAATCAGCAGAAAATGGTTCTTTCGCTTTAACGTAAGGCTGATATGACGTTCCTCCCGTTCCATCTTTTCACATGCCTCTATGGCATTATCCAAAAGATTATTTAACACGATTCCCAAATCAAACGCGGAGACGGTATCTGTTTCCCGATATTCAAATTTCACGCTGAAAGCAATTCCGGCATTTGCCGCCCGACGGTATTTGTCATTGATAATGACATCCGTCACGGCATTTCCCGTGCTGAATTTATAGTCAAGTTCCTGTATGGTCTCGTCCAGCTTTCCGATATACTGCTCCACTTCCCCATACTTTTCCCCCGCGACAAGCCCTTTGATATTTGCCATATGATTCTTCATCTCATGTCGCACTTTGCGGATATTGCCGTAGAAATGCTCCGCCTCTTCCAGCCGCCTTTTCATGGCTTTCAACTGCTGTTCTTCCACAAAATGCTGTTCCCTCTCGCCCTGCAGTTCCTTATATTTCCGAAAAATAGAAACCGCCGACAATTCTCCCGCGCAGAGCAGGACCGCAATCATCGGTATCCGCCATACCATCTCCTTTTTCTGGGTAAAAAGGCAGAATATCTCCTGCTCCATCGGAACCATCAGAAGGTCGGTGACCATCCACGCCAGCATACTGCCGACTACATTAAGAACAGACAAAAAAACAGTATCCTGCCAGTTCATCGCTAACGGGCTCTTTACCGTTTTCTTCAAAACCCATGCCATCAGCGTAAATGCAAGTGTGTAAACCAGAAGGATACATCCCTGTCCGAGCATCAGCCGCTGATACATATGAAACCAATAGGCTGCATCCTGAACATCCAGCGCTCCCAGCATCTCCTCCATCATAAACTGATAAATGCTGCTGGCAATCAGAAAACTCATCGCATGAAAATTATAAAACAGCAGCAATATAAAACCGGCTTTTTCCAACTGCCCCTTATATTTGACACGGCAATACGCCAACACCATGACCGCTGACGCCACATACCTTTCCCAACCCGGAGCAAACGGACACATGCGCAAAATCACATTAACTGCTGCAAAGGCACCCGCAAATAATACTTCCTTTCTCCCCCGTTTGGGTCTAAAAAAAATGTCCCATATCACAAAAAAGAGAGTTGTCTGCGCAATTGCGAGATACAAATCGCAAAAACCGTTAAATACATCATACTCTGCCCGGCTCATCTGCCATCCTCCGCAAGATATCCCAGATATGCCTTGACAAAATCCTGATACTTATACTTGGAAATCAGAAGGCGGCTTCCATCTCTCATCTGCACTTCCGTCCGGCTGTATCTTTCCACATATTTCATGTTAACGAGATACCCTCTGTGCGTCCGGAAGAAACCTTCCTGCAGCTCACGCTCCATCCCGCCAATCTTTCCGTAACATTCTATTTTTTCATCTCCTACAGCGATAATAATCTTTCTGTTATTACTCTCGATATAGTAAATATCTTCCACGGGAATGTTTCTTGTGATATTTCCGTCCCTGACCAAAATTTTCCGTGGTTCTGCGTTCTTTTTCACCCCCAGATGACAGCACTCCCGCAAAGCGAGCGCGAACACGTCCGCAAATTCCTTTTCGTCTATGGGCTTCACTAAGTATTGAAACGCATTGACGGAAAAAGCCTTCGCCATATACTCCGGATGCCCGGTCACAAAAATCAGCAAAGGCAGACTTCCCCACAAAGGCTCCTCCCTTTCTTCCTTCCAAGCTCTGATTTGTTCCGCCGTTTCCATCCCGTCTGCGCCCTCCATGGCTATATCAAGAAAAAGAATCTCTATCTGTTCCCGGTCCTCCCGCCGCCAGAACTGCAGCAGCTCCCCGCCGGAAGAAAACTCCATAATCCGACAATCCTTTGTCTGCTTTTCTATCAGCTTCCTTATCAGATACCGTACATTTTCTTCATCATCGCAAATCGCAATATTCAATCTTTCTCTCTCCAAGTCTTGTGCTTAATTTTCCGTATACTTATTTTATCGGCAAAAATACCGGGAAAGAAAGACGGGTTGTTGCGTTCGGGCGCCTGACGGTAGTGACTGGACATGACAGAAGAAAGCGGAGCAGATATGAAGGTCTGCCCGCTTTTTACTCAAATTGGTTTAAGTAATTTTGCAGCCGCTCCGCCAGCTTGCCGATATGCACACCGTCCACAAAAGAATGATGTACTTGCACGGAAAACGGAAGTATTACCTTTCCATCACGTACAAAATATTTTCCCCAGTCTATCATCGGGGTAGCGTTGTCCTTTCTCCCGGATTCTGTATGCGAAATATGGGTAAATGAAACCCACGGAAAGGAAGAAAACTGATAAATGTCATTCCCCATAGGTCCGGTAAAATATGCATCCTGATTCCTTACCGTATCGGCGGCAAGCGCCACATACGCCTCCATGGTATCTTTCATTTCCACATTGACGACTTTGAAAAGCTCGCTGCCCTTGTCAAGATACGTGAAAGAAGTGTTTATCTTGTCATAAACAACCGGCTTTCCGTCCAGAAAACGGCAGCGGAACGCTTCTATCTCATTTGCGCATTTCGTCACGGCAAATACAAAGGAGAAGGTAAAGGAATACCCCAGCTCCCTGATTCTATTTAAAAAATTTGTGATATCCAATTCAAACGTTACGCAATACTGCGGCTGCACACTGTTCCTGAAAATCTGAAAATGCATCGCCCTGTCCCATGTTGTCAAATCAATTTCTCTCATAGAAAATTCCTCCTGCCGTATTGTGGATAAATGTATATTCTTGGTTTTCTCATATTCTCAACACGGTTATTATATCTTTAATATTGTATGATGTCAACATGTTGTATGATGTCTATAGGTAAAAAAAGAGGACTTGCCCATCTGTAATCCCTGATAAGCAGGAAACTATCCTATTCCCAATTCCCGCATGGCGTGCATAATATGGATTTTCATGGCATTTTTAGCCCCCTCCGCATTTCTCTGCTCTAAAAAATCCATAATCATGCGATGATCGCCCACTGTATCTGCAACGGCTTTTGGGCTCATAGCGGACAGGGTAACGCCCTTTGCAATCGCCTGATACAGAATGGGCATAAGCTGATTCATAAATTCATTATGCGTTGCCTGTGCAATCGCCTTGTGGAATGAATGTTCATTGTCTGTACGGTCTTGCCCGGATTTAATTTCTTGCTCAATCTTCTCACCAAAATCCAAAATCCTTTTTATTTCTGCGTCTGTACCTCGGATAGCCGCTAAATAGGCAGCCTCC
The DNA here is from genome assembly GCA_910587715.1 of uncultured Lachnospiraceae bacterium. Taxonomy (GTDB): domain Bacteria; phylum Bacillota; class Clostridia; order Lachnospirales; family Lachnospiraceae; genus UBA3282. The sequence goes on from CAJUMV010000065.1 coordinate 11,298, forward strand.
GGCTCAAAAATCAACCGCATTTCATACAAGTCCTTCGCATTTACCTTTCTGTCAGACAGCTTTCCCAAGCCCGGCTCCTGCGCAAATGCCTCCTGAGTAACAAAGGTTCCTTTTCCCCGTTTTATTTCAAGAACATGGTATGCCGTCAAAATCTTTATAGCTTCTCTTAAGGTCGTCCGACTGACATGCAGTTGTGCAGACAATTCATTTTCGTTTGGCAGTTTATCTCCCGCCGCAAAACGTTTTTCAATCGTAATCATGGAAAGTATGGTATCTGCAATACTCTGTGAAAGCATTTTGTTGGTCATCGCCTATGTCTCCGTTCCTCTTTCTTTTCAAAGATAGTATACCTTCTTGCGTAAGCAAAGGCAACGCTGCTGGAACACATTTTATTTATCAGCACCGCCGTTTCCCCATACATTACCGCAGCAGCGCCATACTCCCCGTCAGCTTATTGACCTTTTTCTTCGCACCGCAGATAGCAATGCCCAAATATTGCAGTGCGCTTTCCGAGACGTCCTTCATCTTTTCGATAAATTCCTCATATGTCTTACATCCTTGCGCAAGGTCTGAGAAATCTACCACCGTCAGGTCCGAAAACTCGGGTTCGTACAATTTCTCGCGGATAGACCTGATTATCTCTGCGCTGCCCTTTAAAATCGGCACCGGAAATTCTATAATTCCCAGATGCCCGTTACCCGTCCTGTCATACACATCCGCGCCCACGACCTCCGGCATCTGCTTCCCCAGCGTGATGCCCATGATTGCTGCCGTGTTCGCGATGATGCCGAGCGGCAGATTCTCGTCAATTACCATGACACATTTTTCATTCTGCAAATCCATGTTTGACTCCTCCTGCTCTTCAAAATTTTGTTTTTCCGCCATATTCGGAAAGAAACAGCCCCGCGACCGCCAAAACCGTCCCCACAATGGAACACCGCGTCACAGGCTCCTTCAGCGCCAGCGCCGACATCACCACCGTTATGACGGGAACCATATAAATATAGACACTTGTCTTAACCGCGCCCAGCGCTTTCACCGCAAAATTCCATGTAACAAAGCAGAGTGCGGATGCTCCCAGTCCCAGATACAGGAGATTCCAAAGGTTCCTCCCATCCACGAAACGCGCTGCCCCTATCCGAAAATCAAAAAGAAACAATGCCGGAAGCATAAAGAGAATGCCATAAAAAAATGTCCTGCGTGTCGCGAGGACAACCGGATAGCCAAAGCTGCTGATTTTTCTTGTCAGTATCGAATAACACGCCCACACAAATGCCGCGAAAAAAGCCAGCACGTCCCCCGCCGGATTTAATTCCATTTTAGAGCCGTTAAAACTGATCAGTGCGACCCCTGCCATTGCAGCCGCAAAACCGATATAAAAGTTTGCCCGCAGCCGTCCTTCCTTTTTCAAAAAAAGCCGTGACAGCATCGCCGTGAAGAACGGCGCAACCGATATAATCACACCTACATTAGATGCAAGCGTGTAGGTAAGGGCAATATTCTCCAGCAGATAATACATGCATATCCCGCACAATCCTGCCAGCATAAAAGTAAACTCCTGTCTCCGGCTCACCTCCTTCATGCGGCGCGGACATACCAAAAGCAACGCCGCAAATCCCATGACAAACCGAAAAAACAAGATTTCCACAGGATTAAAATCCACAAGCAGGACTTTTGTGGATATAAACGTAGTGCCCCATATCATAATCGTAAACAGCGCCGCCAGATGCCCGGCTGACCTCCTATTCTCCAATTCAGTACCTCCCTATCTCAATATTTGAAATTTGTCAATATATCTCCCGATATATTTTTTATATCA
>CAJUMV010000066.1 GCA_910587715.1 uncultured Lachnospiraceae bacterium
GGCAATCCATTCAAAACTTTTCACTTTTAGACTTGACTTTTAATAGTTAGTCTATTTTAGCCTCTTTTTTTCGGATTTGCAAATTTTGTGAACTACGCGCACCTATTTTTAATATATTTACGGTATACCAAAATGATTACTTATCGTTATTTTCTTTTTTCTATCATAATAACATTGGTCTATATAAGACAACCGACTCTTTACAAATAAAAAAGGCATATTTATAATAAATGCTGAAAAGGCAGTTAAAACGAATAATACATTTGTCTTTTCACATAATAAAAAGAAATAGAATCGAAAAGGAGATCATTATGAACACCAATGCCTTATTTCAATTATCTTATGGGTTATATGTAGCGGCATCCAAGTTTGACAAAAAGATGAACGGCTGCATCGTAAACACGGTAATGCAGGTGACAAGCAGTCCTTTACAGATTGCGGTAGCAGTCAACAAGCAAAACCTAACCTGCGAGATTATTCAAAAGTCAAAAATGCTTTCTCTGTCCGTGCTCTCCGAGACAGCTCCTTTTTCCCTGTTTCAGCATTTTGGCTTTCAGAGCGGGCGCGAAACTGATAAATTTGTAGATTATCCTTTTTCAATGACCGGACAGGAGCTTCCTTATCTTAAGGAGCACACAACAGCTTTTGTGGACTGCAGAGTCGTCAATACCATTGATTTGGGAACACATATGCTGTTTATCTGCTCAGTAAACGACTGCGACGTACTTTCCGGTGAAAAGGCAATGACTTATTCCTACTACCATGAATTTGTAAAACCGAAGCCGGAAACTTCTTCCGTCAAAGGATGGCGTTGTACGGTCTGTGGATATGTCTATGAAGGAGAAGAGCTTCCGCCCGACTTTATCTGCCCGTGGTGCAAACATGGAATTGAAGATTTTGAAAAAATTGTCTGATGCTTTTTTATACTCTGTATTTTTGTGCCGGTATTCTCAAAAACACCGTATTTACGCGGATGCAACCTGAAATTTACATGAAAATATTTAAAAGCAACACGAAATTGATAGTCTTTACATCCCTGCTATCCTACAATATGACCATAGCCGGCACAAAAAAAAAGGAGATTATTATTATGAGCTTAGGACAAAATTTACAATTTTTAAGAAAACGGGATAACATTACCCAGGAACAGTTGGCAGAAGCATTAGAAGTATCGAGACAGTCTGTTTCTAAATGGGAATCGGACACGACTTATCCGGAAATGGATAAGCTCTTACAACTTGCCAACCTCTTTCACTGCAGTCTGGACGATTTGGTACAGAAGGATGTCAGCACACAGTATGTAGAAGACAAATGTAATTACGATCAGTTTATGAATCAATTCAGCAAAAGAATCACGACAGGCGTAGGATTGATTTTGAGCGGCGTTACTCTTATGCTGCTTTTAAATACTTTTATTCCTCAAATACATGGTTTTGATATGGATGAATTTTCCGGCATCATATTTCTTTTCTTCGTAATAGCTGCTGTAGCGATTTTTATCGTATCCGGCTTACAGAGAAGTTATTTTGAAAAGAAATATCCATACATAGAAAACTTTTATTCAGATGAGGAAAAAGAAGCGTTTCACAAAAAACTGATTCAATTTATCACCACCGGAGTCGTTCTTATTATTTTCGGCATGATTATAGCAGTTACGCTTGATGCAGTTGTTACTTCCGATCATATGATACGGGACAGAATTGACTTCGATGCACTTGGCGGCGCCTTGTTCATGTTCCTCGTAACCATAGCTGTTATATTGTTTGTCTACGCTGGCACACAGGACAGCAAATATAATATTGAGCACTACAATCTGATGCACGACCGTAATTCACAGACCTTCAAAAACGACAAAAAAGTCGGTATCATCTGCGGCAGCATTATGATGGTGGCTACCATGATTTTTCTCGGATGCGGTTTTCTCGGAAATTTATGGCGTATTGCGTGGGTGGTCTATCCCATTTTCGGCATTGCCTGCGGAATCGTAGCTATGGTCATTAACCGTAATAATGAGGAAGAACAGTAAAAAAACAAGTTTCTATATTTTTATACACAAAGAAAGGCTCCTTCTTTTTCGATACAGGAGTCTTTCTTTATTTACTGTCTTAATCTTCAATCCCAAATTCCCGCAGCGCCTGCTGCCAGTATTTCTCCGGAATATCCGGCCAAATGACCGTTTTTTCTGCCGTTCCTTCCGCCTCTTCGCACAATTCTCGTGCACGCGTCAGGCAGTCCAAATTGTAATCATTACCTGTGCGGAGCGTGTTTATCGTAATTTTAGACCAAGACAGCGCTTTCTTGTTTAAACCCGATGTTTCAAAATCCTTCACCAGCTTTTCCACATCATAATCCAGTTGAAAAAATTCCGTTTCCCATCCGGCTTTTGTGCCGTGAAGCATCATATACTGTGTTCTTCCGTCAAAATACCAAGGAACACCCACCGAACCCGGATGTAGTATCTTCTTGCCATCGTATATCTTTTTTTCCTGAAAATGCACATGTCCTGATACCAGTAAGTCCACATCCAGATTTTTCATAAGCTGAATGGTATTCTCACCGTCCGGCTCCAATATTTCATTGGAACGCGTGAGAGAACCGTGACAATATCGAAAAGACGAATATCCCTCTTTCTCATAATAACCTTTGATATCAAGACTCTCAAAAAACTGAAAATCCCGTTCCGTCAAATTCTCATAGGTATAAAGCAGATTGCCGCTGGCGGAAGAATAGGTCCACCGTTCCCCCGGATTTTTCCTGTGATTCAACATATAATCTTCCCGGTTTCCCCGAATAAAACGACAATTATAATCCCGATTCATTTCATAAACAATCTTCATTGTTTTCTGCGGATAAGGGCAGTCACTGATATAATCTCCGAGAAACAGAAATTCATCGGGATTTTGTTCCAAGGCATGTTCGATACACCTTTCAAGTCCTATATAATTACTGTGAATGTCTCCTATAACGGCTATTTTATAATCTTCCATAATTTTATACCATTTATTTTTTACTCCTCTTCCTCTTCTTTCGGAAGATTCACTTCTTTCCCGTCATCATAATCCTCAGGAATACTATACTTCTCCTCCTCAGGTATCTCTTCCATGGCATCATCGATATTCTCGAATTCTTCCTCGCCGTTACTGATCTTCTCCCGTACCTTGGCAATCTTCGCCACCTTCACATTATCGTCTAGATTGATCATCTTTACGCCGGAAGTGATTCTGCCGAGGGTAGAAATATCTTCCATACGGAGCTGGATAATAATGCCTTCCGTGGTAATCATCATAATCTCATGGTCGTCATTAACAGCCTTCACACCCACCACATTTCCGGTTTTCTCCGTAATCTTATAGCACTTCAAGCCTTTGCCGCCGCGTTTTTGTACAGTAAATTCTTCCAGATAAGTCCGTTTACCCATACCGTTTTCCGACACAATCAGCAGGGAATCACCCTGATGGTCAAGCTGCATTCCCACAATTTCATCTCTGTCTGACAGATTCATACCGATGACACCCATAGATGATCTGCCGGTAGACCTTACGTCTGTCTCCTTAAAACGAATACACATACCATGTTTCGTGACAAGGAAAATATCTGTCTCACTGGAAGTCGTCTTTACTTCAATCAATTCATCATCATCCCGCAGATTGATAGCTGCCAGACCATTTTTTCTGACATTAGAAAATTCCATGACGGAAGTTTTTTTCACAATACCCCGTTTTGTCACCATAAAGAGATTTTTATTCTCCTCATAGTCCTTAATGGGTATCATAGCTGAAATTTTTTCACCCGGATTCAGCTGCAAAATATTGACAATCGCAATCCCTCTCGCAGTACGGCTCGCTTCGGGAATCTCATAAGCCTTTAAACGATACACCCTGCCGTAGTTCGTAAAGAACATGAGGTAATGGTGGGTCGTCGTCATCAGGAGGTCTTCAATATAATCCTCTTCGATGGTCTGCATTCCCTTAATGCCCTTGCCGCCGCGGTTCTGGGACTTGAAATTATCCACTGTCATACGCTTGATATAGCCGAGACTGGTCATGGCTATTACGGTATTGTCTCTGGGAATCAAATCTTCCATATTGATATCGTAAACGTCAAATCCAATCTTACTTCTTCTGTCATCCCCGTACTTCTCAGCCGTGATAAGCATTTCATCCTTAATCACGCCAAGCAGCAGCTTTTCATCCGCCAGAATCGCCTTTAACTCCTGAATTTTTTTGAGAAGTTCCTCATGTTCATTTTCAAGCTTTTCTCTTTCCAGACCTGTCAGCGCACGCAGACGCATATCCGCAATCGCCTGTGCCTGTGCGTCGGAAAGCCCGAAACGTTCCATTAATCTTTCTTTCGCAATAGGGGTGGTGCGGCTGCTTCTCATAATCTGGATAACCTCATCAATGTTATCCAGCGCTATCAGCAAACCCTGCAAAATATGATCCCGCTCCTCCGCCTTATCCAAATCGTATTTCGTCCTTCTGGTCACCACATCCTTCTGATGATCCAGATAGTAGGTAAGCATATCCAGAAGGTTCATCACCTTCGGCTGGTTATCCACCAGAGCAAGCATAATTACGCCAAAGGAATCCTGCAGCTGCGTATGTTTATAAAGCTGATTCAGGATCACATTCGCGTTGGCGTCCTTTCTCAACTCAATTACGATTCTCATACCTTCGCGGTTCGTTTCATCCCGCAGGTCTGTGATACCGTCGATTTTTTTCAGCTTTACCAGATCGGCAATCTTTAAAATCAGATTCGCCTTATTTACCATATAGGGAAGCTCCGTCACGATAATACGGCTCTTTCCGTTGTCCATTGTCTCAATTTCCGTGACTGCGCGGACTCTTACTTTTCCCCGCCCTGTGCGATACGCTTCCTCCGCTCCTTTCGTCCCTAAAATAATGCCGCCGGTAGGAAAATCGGGAGCCTTAACAATCTGAAGCAGTTCCTCCATCTCCGTTTTTCTGCTGTCCGTAATCTGGTTGTCAATGATTTTAACGACAGCATTTGTAACCTCGCGCAGATTATGAGGGGGAATATTGGTAGCCATACCTACCGCGATACCTGTCGTGCCATTCACGAGAAGATTCGGATAACGGCTTGGCAAAACCACAGGTTCCTTTTCGGTATCATCGAAGTTCGGCACAAAATCCACAGTGTTCTTATTAATATCCGCCAAAAGCTCCATGGAAATTTTACTTAAACGCGCTTCCGTGTAACGCATGGCCGCCGCGCCGTCACCATCCATAGAACCAAAATTTCCGTGTCCGTCAACAAGCGGATACCTGGTAGACCAATCCTGCGCCATATTTACCAGCGCACCATAAATAGAACTGTCACCGTGAGGATGATATTTACCCATGGTGTCACCGACGATACGGGCGCTCTTTCTGTGAGGCTTATCCGGTCCGTTATTCAATTCAATCATGGAATAAAGGACACGGCGCTGTACAGGCTTCAGACCGTCTCTTACATCCGGAAGCGCACGGGCAGCAATAACGCTCATAGCATAGTCGATATAAGAATCTTCCATCTTTTTCTTAAGATCGACATCCTCTATTTTATCAAAAATCTTATCATCCATTTTTTATATGCCTTTCTGATTACTGCAAAATTTTCCACTTTCTGTAAAGACTTTACAATAACTGTAATGTCTCTATCAATATTCAGATATCCAGATTCTTCACAAACTTAGCGTTTTCTTCAATGAAAATTCTGCGGGGTTCTACTTTATCTCCCATCAGTGTGTTGAAGGTAAGATCTACTTCAGATTCCTCTTCCTCATTGAAATTCACGCGGAGAAGGATTCTTCTTTCAGGATCCATCGTAGTCTCCCACAGCTGATCCGCATCCATCTCACCAAGACCTTTATAACGCTGGATTTTATTGTTCTGGTCGCGTCCTACTTCCGCAAGGATAGCATCCAGCTCGTCATCACTGTAAGCATACCAAATCTGCCTGTTTTTTTCCAGCTTATATAAAGGCGGTTTCGCCAGATATACATGACCCTGCTTAATCAGTTCCGGCATAAAACGGTAGATAAAAGTCAACATCAACGTTGCAATATGAGCGCCATCCACATCCGCATCCGTCATGATAATAATTTTATCGTAACGCAGCTTTGTAATATCAAAATCCTCGTGGATTCCCGTTCCGAAAGCCGTTATCATCGCCTTAATTTCCGCATTGGCATATATTTTGTCAAGACGGGCTTTTTCCACATTCAAAATTTTACCGCGCAGCGGAAGGATTGCCTGCGTCGCACGACTTCTCGCAGTTTTTGCCGAACCGCCCGCGGAATCTCCCTCAACGATATAAATCTCACAGTTTTTAGGGTCTTTATCGGAACAGTCCGCCAATTTTCCGGGAAGAGCAGTTCCTTCCAGGGCTGTCTTACGGCGGGTTAAATCTCTTGCTTTTCTTGCCGCCTCCCTTGCTCTCTGCGCCAAAATCGATTTTTCACAGATGGTTTTCGCAACAGAAGGATTCTGCTCCAAAAAGTAAGTGAGCTGTTCGCTGACAATACTGTCCACCGCGCCTCGCGCCTCGGAATTGCCGAGCTTCTGCTTTGTCTGTCCTTCAAACTGAGGATCCTCAATCTTTACGCTGATAATCGCTGTCAAACCTTCCCTGATATCCTCACCGGAAAGATTCGGCTCGCTTTCTTTTAACAGTTTATTATTTCTCGCATAATCGTTAAAAGTTTTCGTCAGAGCATTTCTGAAACCGACCAGATGGGTACCGCCTTCCGGCGTATTAATATTGTTTACAAAGGTGTAAACACTTTCATTGTAGGAATCGTTGTGCTGCAGCGCAACTTCCACATAAACGCCGTTTTTCGTACCTTCAAAATACATAATCTGCTCGTACAAAAATTCTTTGCTTCTGTTCAGGTATGTAACAAATTCCTTGATACCACCCTCATAATGGAATGTCTTTTCCTGTTTCTGTTCGTCTCTGTCATCTTTTAAAACAATCTTTAACCCTTTGGTCAAAAAAGCCGTCTCGCGCAGTCTTGTTTTTAAGGTATCGTACTCAAATACCGTCTCTTCAAAAATCGTGCCGTCAGGTTTAAACTGCACTCTGGTGCCTGTCTTTTCCGGCGCGCAGTCCCCGATTATTTTCAGTTTATTGCAGGCATGTCCTCTTTCATAACGCTGATGATACACTTTGCCTTCATGACAGATATCTACTTCCAGCCAGTCGGAGAGAGCATTTACCACAGAAGCGCCTACACCATGTAATCCTCCTGACACTTTGTATCCGCCGCCGCCAAATTTGCCGCCTGCATGAAGTACCGTAAATACTACTTCCACAGCAGGAATACCCGCTTTGTGGTTAATTCCCACAGGAATGCCTCGTCCATTATCTTCTACGGTAACAGAATTATCCTGATTGATCGTCACATGAATTTCCGTGCAGACACCTGCAAGCGCTTCATCCACAGAGTTATCAACAATCTCATAAACAAGATGATGAAGCCCTCTTAAGGAAGTGCTGCCGATATACATACCCGGTCTTTTTCTGACCGCTTCCAGACCTTCCAAAATCTGTATCTGGTCCGCACCATATTCACTGTTATTCATTTCTTCAAAATTATCTGCCATTTTTCCCTCCGCTTAAAAACGTAAAACCCCTTATCACACCATTATTCTACAATACTTCCGTTTTCTATCTTAAAAACCTTATCGATTTCAAACCGATTGTTTACAAACTCATCCAATCCCGTACAGGTAATGATCGTCTGGATATCACCAATCGTACTGAGCAGATAATTTTGTCTGTTGCTGTCAAGCTCCGACAACACATCATCAAGAAGAAGAACGGGATTTTCTTTTGTCAATTTTTTAACAAGCTCAATCTCCGACAATTTTAAAGAAAGAGCCGCCGTTCTCTGCTGACCTTGAGAGCCGAATCTTCTGATATCAATGTCTCCCACCATAAAAGAAAAATCATCTCTGTGAGGACCAACAGTCGTCTGCTTTAATTTCACATCCCTCTCCTGACAGGCGGAAAGTGATTTTTCATAATCCTCAATCAAAACATCAGGCTCATATTTGATAACAAGCTCTTCCTTATCCCCCGACAGCTTTTTATGAATTTCAAAAATAATTTCATTTAACTGCTCGACAAAAAGTTTTCTTCTCTCAATAATCTTACTTCCAAAAGAAACAAGCTGGGAATCCCAGATATTTAAAGTTTCTTTTAAAGACGGATTAAAATACATATCCTTCAATAATTTATTTCTTTGATTCACTATTTTATTATAATGATTCAGATTGTAGATATAAAAAGAATCAAGCTGACACAATTCCATATCCACAAATCTTCTTCGTTCCGAAGGACCGTTTTTAATGATTGATAAATCTTCCGGCGAAAAAAATACAACATTTAATAATCCCAGAAGCTCCGCCGCTTTCTTAATTTTCTGACCGTCAATCGCAATTCCCTTCGTTTTACTTTTCCGAAGGTGCATATCTACACGAATCTCAACCTCATCTTTTTCCAGATAAGTCCTGATATGCGCTTCTTCCTTGTTAAAATTGACAATGTCTTTATCTTTGCTTCCCTTGTGGGATTTAGTGGTGGCGCATAAAAAAATGGCTTCTAAAATATTAGTCTTTCCCTGCGCGTTGTCGCCATATAAAATATTTGTTCCCTTACTAAAATCAATATGTAGAGAATCATAATTTCTAAAATCCGCCAATTCCAACGATTTAATAATCATTCGTCTACTACCTTAATTTGTTGTCCGTTATACTCGATTACATCACCGGGATGTATTTTTTTACCGCGCTGCACTTCTACTACGCCGTTTACTTTTACAAATCCTTCCTGTATTTCTATTTTTGCATCCACGCCCGATTCCACCAGATCCGCCAGCTTCAAAGCCTGCCCGAGTTTGATAAATTCATCCCTGATTCTTATTGTTTCCATTTCTTTCCACCTTATACACAACCTACAGAGAATGCTGTTTTTTAGCATTCTCTCACGCTGTTATTCAACGTTAATAAAATTCACCGGAAGAATCATATAAATATAACTTTCTTCTTCATCTTTGATAAAACAGGGCGCTTTCGGATTTACCATATAAAGCATAATTTCTTCATCTTCAATCACACGCAGCGCATCAATCAGGAACTTTGGATTGAATCCAATCTTCAAATCCTTTCCTTCCTTCTCAATATCAATATCTTCATCCATGCTTCCGACGGTAGAATTCATCTTAAGCTGCATAGAAGTATCCCTTACATCAATGATAACAGGCTTTTTATCCCCTTCCTTCACAAGAAGAGTCGCTCTGTCGATACAGTCAAGAAGCTCTCTCTTATTCATTTTAATCTTTGTCTCATAATCGCTGGAAAGCATCTGGTCAATCTTAAAGTACTCTCCTTCAATCAATCGGGAAACAACGACCGTATCATTAAATTCAAATAAAATATGTTTGTCCGTAAAGAAGATATTGACATCCTTGTCCATATCACCGGATAAAATTTTGCTGATTTCACTTAATGTCTTTCCAGGAACCACTACTTTCTTATTTCCATAAGAATTTTTAAGAGCAATCTTTCTGATGGAAATACGATGCCCGTCCAAAGAAACCACCTTTAACATATCATCTGCAATTTCAAACAACTCACCCGTCATCAGCTTATTATTTTCATTATCCGCTATGGAAAAAATAGTCTGCCTGATTACTTCCTTTAATGTAAACTGGGAAATAACAACGGAATCATTCCTTTCAATCTCAGGAAGATAAGAAAAATCTTCCCCTGATTTTCCTATAATATTGAATTTCGCTTTTTCACAGGTAATTGTTGTCTTAAAGGAAGAGTCCGTCTCAATGGTGATATCATTGTCGGGGAGCTTCCTCACAATCTCGAGAAAAATTTTAGCATCAAGCGCAATCATGCCTTTCTCCAAAATTTCTCCTTCAATAACAGTCTCAATGCCAAGCTCCATGTCATTTGCCGTCAGCCTGATATCTCCGTTTGTCGTATCTACCAAAATACATTCCAGAATAGACATGGTAGTCTTATTGGGGACAGCTTTTGATACTGTCTGTACGCCGGTTAACAAATTGGATTTTGTACATACAATTTTCATCTGTGAATAACTTCCTTTCCTGCTTTTGGGTGGTTTCAAGTTCTGTCTTAGGTTAATTATTTAATAAGTATTTCGTAGTAATCATAATAATAGATGTAGATATGTGAATAACCTCATTTTTTCTGTTTTTTATCCGTGTTTCGAAAAAAAGATAAGGTGTTGATAATTACGGATAACCTGATGATAAATCAAAAGTTGTCAACAACACTTTTTTCCTTTTATAAATGACATTAATGTCATAGTACAATCATTCACATTACTTTTACAAGGGATGTTGAAAACAATGTGTATAATGATTAAGGCATGAGTTTCTTTCTGATGATATCTACCTTATTTTTCAATTCTTCATTGCTTTCCATTTCTTTTGTAATAGTTTTAATGCCGTGCAGAACTGTGGTGTGGTCTTTTTTACCGATTGCTTTCGCTATATTCTGCAGGGAATTAGATGTCAGTTCTCTGCAAAAATACATGACGACCTGTCTTGGCTGTACCAACTCTGCCGTTCTCTTTTTAGAAGCGATATCTTCTGGATTGACGCCAAAATGTTCCGCTACTACTTCTATAATAAAGGAAGGGGTGATTTCTCTTGCTTTATTCGGATAAATAACATCCTTTAAGGCTTCTTCCGCGTATGCCAGATTGATATCTACCTTATTTAATTTAGAGAAAGCCAAAATTTTATTTAACGCGCCTTCTAACTCCCTGATATTGGATTTTACATTTTCTGCAATATAGGATAAAACTTCATTGTCTATTTCTTTGTTGTAATTTTCTGCATTTTTCTGAAGAATTGCCATTCTTGTCTCATAGTCCGGCGGCTGGATATCTGCAATCAGACCCCATTCAAATCGGGAACGCAGCCTTTCTTCCAATGTTTCCATATCTTTCGGCGGTTTGTCTGAAGATAAAATAATCTGTTTTCCCGCAGAGTGCAGCGTGTTAAAGGTGTGGAAAAATTCCTCCTGGGTGCTTTCCTTACCAATGATAAACTGGATATCGTCAATCATCAGGATATCTACCGTCCGATATTTGTCTCTCATTTTGTTCATTTTGATGGCATCGCCGCTTCTGATGCAGCTAATAACTTCGTTGGTAAAGTTTTCAGAAGTGACGTATAAAACCTTTATTCCGGGATTGCGTTCCAAAGTAAAATGTCCGATGGAATGCATCAGGTGCGTTTTTCCGAGACCGGCTCCTCCATATATATAGAGGGGATTATAAACTTCTCCCGGAGACTCCGCTGCAGCTAAGGCTGCGGAATGTGCTAATTTGTTATTACTGCCAACAACAAAGGTATCAAACTTATATTTTGGATTCAGATTCGTATTTTCATAATTTGTATGATTGGAAGGTTTCGCCTTGGATTTTGATTTTTCTTCCTGTTCCATGGCTTCTTTTTCCAATATAAAAGAAATATCGTAAGTATGGTCCATCATTTCTGAAACAATGACCTTAAAAAAGTTTTTATATTTGGAAGAAATATAGTTAAGGGCATGAGCCTGATCGGAAGGTATCATAATGATAACTACATTATCTTTCACATCATAAAAACGAAGAGGTTTGATCCAGGTATCATAGGAAACATCAGTAAATTCATATTCTTTTCTGATTGTCTCTTTGATTTCGTCCCATTTTTCTTTGATAGAATCCATAATATCCATAACCTCATTGTTTTCCCTATAAAATGCTTTTTGATATCGTTTCCGATAATTTATGCCATATCGAAATTACCCTACCATATATAATAATACAAACATTAAAAAAATTCAAATGATAAGTTATCCACGAGAAGAATGGGTATGTGAATAACGGTGAATAACAGAAAGGCAGGTTGAAAAATTCTATGATAACGATAAATCTATGTGAATAATTATTAGGTGGGATGTAAACAATTTTCACATGGGTAAAATATGCGTTTTTCCTATTTTTCAACAATGCGGGTAAAAGTTATCCACATAATTATCAACATATTGTGGATTAGTTATGTTAAGCCAGAGATACGTGTATAATAAAATTTTAGATAGAAAAAATCAAAAATATCCCCTGTTTTACTTGACGTTTTCCCATTAATTATATATAATCAACATGTTGTTTTCCAAAAATTGATAACATTTAGGTTACCCTTATAAAATTCAGAAAAAGTTTTGAGAAGGAGGTGCAATGGAATGAAAATGACGTTTCAGCCTAAAAAAAGGCATAGAGCTAAGGTTCACGGATTTCGGAAAAGAATGAGTACCAAAGGTGGAAGAAAAGTCTTAGCTGCAAGACGTGCAAAGGGAAGAAAGAGATTATCAGCATAGACCACATTTATGTGGTCTATTTTTCTCATTACTCAGAAAGGCAGCAAGATGGTATTTTCCGAGTCATTAAAGAAAAATCAGGATTTCCGGAATGTTTATGAAAATGGCAGAAGTTATGCCGATAAGTATTTGGTGATGTATGTAATGGAAAACAACAAAAACATAAACAGACTGGGGATTTCCGCCAGTAAGAAAGTGGGAAACAGCGTAGTCAGGCACCGCTTTGCCAGACTGGTGAGAGAGAGTTACCGGCTACACGAAAATATATTTAATAGTGGTTTAGATATAGTAGTCGTTGC
>CAJUMV010000067.1 GCA_910587715.1 uncultured Lachnospiraceae bacterium
CCGAAATGTGGAGGCAGTACAACAAAGCCGCAAAATGGAAGGTAGGTGTTTCAAAATGCAAATCATTATGCTAATGATTCAAAAGTTAAAGCACACGTTTGCCCTGTCTGACAAGGGCGCAAAGGATATGGTGGGGGCGTTTTTTGCCTGCATTCTGCATAACCTTTCCCTGATGGTTCCGGTGGTGCTGTTATATAACCTCATCAGAGACCTGCTGGGCGGGGGCATCCCGAAAGAGAAAAGTACATTTTATATTGTGGGGCTTATCATTTCACTTGGGCTTATCATGCTGACCTACTATATCCAGTACAATGCCACTTTTTTCGCCACCTATGTGGAGAGCGGCGTGCGCAGGCTTTCCCTTGCGGAAAAACTGCGGAGAATTCCCCTGTCGTTTTTCGGGAAAAAAGATCTGTCCGACCTGACAACCGTGCTTATGGCAGACTGCGCGACACTGGAGAGCGGATTATCCCACTGGGTTCCTGAATTTATCGGTTCTGTAATTTCCACCCTTTTGATTGCGGCAGGGCTCTTTATCTTCGACTGGCGCATGGCGCTTGCCTCACTGTGGGTGCTGCCTGTCTCCTTCGGAATTATACTGGCATCGGCGGGAGTCATGCGCAGCAGGCAGGAAAAGGTAAACGAGGTGTCCATTGCGTGTTCGGACGGCATCCAGGAATGCCTGGAAACGCTGCGCGACCTGAAAGCAAATAATGCGGAGGAGGGATATTTAAAAGGGCTGGACAAAAAAATAAAGGATGTGGAGAAATATACAGTGATAGGCGAGCTTACCAATGCGGTATTCCATACCTGCGGGCGCATGGTACTTAAAGTAGGCATCGCCACGACCGTGCTGGTGGGAGGCGCGTTGTTAGCAGACGGAAAAATTACTCTGCTCACATTCTTTGCCTTTATGATTCTCGTTTCCCGTGTATATGACCCGCTGATCGCCGCATTGGATAATTTAAGCGCAGTCATTATGATGAGGAATATCCAGTGCAGGCGGATGGATGAAATCTTAAGCCACCCGGAACAGGAAGGAGCAGAGAAGCTGACAAACAGAGGATATGACATCGCCTTTGACCATGTGGGATTTTCCTATAACAGCGGGGAAACGGTCTTAAAAGATGTGTCTTTTACCGCAACGCAGGGGCAGGTCACTGCGCTGGTCGGGCCTTCCGGCGGCGGAAAGACGACAGTTTCCCGCCTTGCCTCAAGGTTCTGGGATATACAGAAGGGCAAGATTACGGTAGGCGGTATGGACATCTCGAAAATTGAACCCGAGACGCTTATGTCTCTGTATTCCATCGTGTTCCAGGATGTGACGCTGTTTAACATCACGGTCATGGAGAATATCCGCCTAGGGCGAAAGGATGCGACCGATGCGGAGGTGCTTGAGGCTGCCAGGCTTGCCAATGTGGATGAATTTGCCAAGAAACTCCCGGACAAGTGGAATACACTGATTGGTGAGAATGGCTGCGAGCTGTCAGGCGGGGAACGCCAGCGTATCTCGATAGCCAGGGCATTTCTGAAGGATGCTCCGATTATCCTGCTGGATGAGGCGACGGCAAGCCTTGATGTGGAAAACGAAACGCTGATTCAGGAGTCGTTGTCAAGGCTGATTGAGAATAAGACGGTCATGATCATTGCCCACCGTATGCGTACCGTTGCGGGGGCGGATAAGATTGTCGTCCTTTCGGAAGGCACAGTGGCGGAGCAGGGCAGTTCCGATACGCTTTTGAAAAAGGATGGCATCTATGCCCGCATGGTGAAGCTCCAGACACAGAGCCAGAATTGGGCGATGGAATAAGAAGGGCGATATTCCGTTTCTGTTTAGGAAAGGAAATAAGAGGATGCGCCGTTTACCATCCGGAGACAGTACAGGCTGGTCTGCCGCTTCCGCAGGGCAAAGAACGAAGAGCTGAAAGAGAAGAGGGAGAAGCTGGCATGTCTGGACTATCTGATTGCGCAGTTGGAGCACGATGATTCCGGGCAGTAAGCGGAGTCAGTCTCTCTTTTTTGGGGAAATGAAGCCAAAAAATGTTACATGTAATGATACTTCCCGCGTTTCGCAAACAGGAAACCCACGGAGAGTACAAAGGCGAACACCTCCGCCACCGTGACAGCCAGCCAGATGCCGTCCACGTCGAAAACAAGCGGCAGGATCAATACAGCCGCAGTTTGGAAAAGGAGCGTGCGCAGGAAGGCGGCAGCAGTCAGCACAAGGCTTACTCCTGTCATAAGCAGCACGCTTTTCTTTAGCATATTTTTAAGCTCCTTATCGTTACCCGCGCCGTAGTGGTAGCTGACAATGGGCGCGGCGCCGATGGAATAGCCGATGTAGATGGCGATAAAGATAAACTGCACATACATCAGCACGCCGTATGCCGATACGCCGTTTTCACCGATGTACCGCAGAAGCTGGAAATTATAAATCATGCTGACGATGGAGCCGGAGATGTTGCTCATCAGCTCGGAGGAGCCGTTGGCACATGCCTGTATAATCGGCTTTAGTTCCAGCCTGGTCCGGGTGAGCCGCAGAAGGCTGGTGTTGGGGCGGAGAAAGTAAATCAGGGGGAACAGACCGCCCACACACTGGCTGATGCCGGTGGCAAGCGCCGCCCCGGCAACGCCCCAGCGAAACGCGCCCACGAAGAGGGCGTCCAGCGCCATATTCGTTACGCCCGCGCCTACGGTTGCCGCCAGTCCGAGTTTCGGTCGTTCCGCCGCAATCAGAAAGCTCTGGAACACGTTCTGCAGCATGAATGTGGCGAGGAAGAGGAACACAACGCGTCCGTAATCGACGCAGTATTCCATCATTTCCGGCGTTGCCCCCAGAAACGACGCCATGGGACGCGTAAAAAGGATGCCTGCAGCCGACAGGACGACACCGAGAATAACTGCCAGGTAAATCATCATGGAAAAATAGCGGTTCGCTTTTTCTTTATCGCCTGTGCCGAGCACCAGAGAGACGAGGGCGGTGCCGCCGGTGCCGATCATAAATCCCATACCGCCCAGAATCATGATAAAGGGAAAAATCAGATTGACGGCGGCGAAGGCGGTCTTTCCGGCAAAATTGGACACAAAGAAACCGTCCACCACGCCGTAGATGGAGGTAAATACCATCATGACAATGGAGGGGAAGGTGAAGCGTAACAATTTATGATAGGTAAAGTGGTCTGATAACTGGATGAATTTTTTCATATTCTATTTATTTCCTTTTATAAAATATTTTATGTAAACTCATTACTACGGGCGCACGCTGACGGGACTGCCTCTGTTATGTCAGATGCTGCAGATGCTCTCTGAAATCCTGTAAATAGCGTTCTGTTAACGCCAGATACTGCGCCACATCTTCCCTCGTCCATGAGGAAAAGATATCATTTTCTATGGCAATGATTTTTGCGGCTGTCCGTTCGGCAAGCTTTCGTCCTTCGTCGGTGAGATAAACCGCCTTGTTTTTTCCGTCCGTGTTTTCCAGATAAATCATACCGTCCGCCTCCAGCCTGCGCAGAGCGGAATTGATGGTCTGTTTGCTGACCCCGGCATAGCGGCAGATATCCCGTAGTGGGCAGGGCTCTCCCGCATCGCAGATGGTGTAGAGAACAATCATGCAGCTGTCGGACAGACCAAATCGAATGGCGGCTTCATGGTAGGCGGCGTCGGTCTCGTTCAGCAGATAATTGCACCGTTTGCGTTCTTTTGAAAAATCTTGATTCATTGTTTACTCCTCATGTTGCGTGTTCCGGGCATTTCGCGTGAAACACCGCTGCAATTTCCTATAAGATAAAAATAGTATGAAAACGTACTGAAAACAAGCATAGTACGATTTCGTACTAAAGTCAAGGGGAAATAATAAGGGCTTTTTAGAACAAAATCTGCGATTCACACAGCCAGATTAACCATTCACGAAGTAGAAGTTAGAAATCCCACTTATTTTTCCGATAAGTTAGTTGAAGATGGTGTGACGGAAAAAGGAAGGAGAATGTGACAATGGAAGTAGGTACAGTTTATGGCAGTTATTATGGGGCAAAAGGCTATGAAAATGTAAGGAAGGAAGAAAAGCGGGCAGATGCCGGATTCGCGGGAAAGGCTGCGGAGAAAGTGACGCAGCAGCCAGTTAATTTCTCTATTTCTGATGAGGGGCGAAATATGCTGCGGGAAATGGTAAACAAATTTGAGCCTGATTCGGATTATGTCAATGCAAGGGAGCTGACAATACAAAATACAAATGAGGTCGCATGGGAACATTATACGGCAATGAGGGGAATCAGCAGCCAGACATTAAAAGAGGGAAACTATAATGTGGAAGATGTAAGGAAATCAATCATGGATACATATGAGGTCCGTTATAATGAAATCGTGAAAGAACATGAAAAGGGAGACCGTGACGTTTCTTATGAACTTACAGGGAAAAGGTCGCTGACGCTTAAAGAAGATTTGGCTGGACTGGATGAGGCTTTTAAAATGCGTCTGGCAAATCTGGAAGGATATATTACCTGTCAGCAGACAAGACAAAAGCACAGCGCAATTTAAGGCACTGTGCTTTTGTCCTGCATGATAATGCCCTGTGGGAAGAAGGGCAGACTTTTATGACATAGGTGCCAGCACTATTCATACTCCGCAATATCATAAATCAGCCGCTCCGAATCCTCCCACCCCAGGCAGGGATCGGTGATGGACTTGCCGTAAATGCCTTCGCCGATTTTCTGGCAGCCTTCCTCGATATAGCTTTCAATCATCACGCCCTTGACCATGCGGTGAATGTCGCTGTTTAAGCGCCTGCTGTGCATGACCTCCTTCACGATACGAATCTGCTGTTCGAACTTTTTGTCGGAGTTATTGTGGTTGGCGTCAATGACACATGCCGGATTGACAAGGTCGTAGTCCTGATACAGCGTAAATAGGGTGTTCAAGTCTTCATAATGATAGTTCGGAAGGCTCCTGCCGTGCTTGTTCGTGGAGCCGCGCAGTACCGCGTGTGCCAGTGGGTTGCCGCCTGTGCTGACTTCATAGCCCCGGTAGGTAAAGTCGTGGGGATGCTGCGCCGCGTAGATGGAGTTTAGCATCACGGACAGGGTGCCGCTTGTGGGGTTCTTCATCCCGGCGGGCACGTCGAAGCCGCTGACGGTCATGCGGTGCTGCTGGTCCTCCACGGAGCGCGCGCCGATGGCGACGTAGGAGAGAATGTCTTCCACATAGCCCCAGTTGTCGGGGTAGAGCATCTCGTCGGCGGCGGTTAAGCCCGTCTCCTCGATGGCGCGGATGTGCATTTTGCGCATGGCGATCAGCCCGCTTGTAAAGTCGGGTTTCTTCTCCGGGTCGGGCTGGCTGACGATGCCCTTATAACCCTCGCCTGTGGTGCGGGGCTTATTCGTATAAATCCGGGGAATGAGAATCAGCTTGTCCTTCACCTTCTCGTTGACTCTTGCCAGGCGGTTTACATAATCACAGACCGCCTCCTCGTTGTCGGCGGAGCAAGGACCGATGATAACGATAAATTTCTTGCTCTTTCCGGTGATGACGTCCCGAATCTCAATATCTCTTTCTCTTTTTACCTCTACCAGATGGGCGGGCATAGGGAACTGCTCGCGAATCTCGTCAGGGGTGGGTAATTTGGCTACATATTGAAATGACATGGTTTCCTCCCGGCGAAAACGGGGTTACCGTTTCGTCTGTATCATATTTTGTTTTCTTTCGCAAAAACACCTACATTATAGTATATTAAGCAGAGAATCGCAAGTACTAAGTCTCACGCAGGAGAATGCCTAAAGTACGGCATTCTCCGCACTGATTAGAGTGAGAACAACAGTTACTGCCTGTACGTCCTGCGCGAAATGCGCAGCGCTGACACGGTGCACAGCAGCGTCTGCAGCATCTGGCTGGCGAGCATTCCCCAGAGATACCCTTGTATACCGAAATGCGGAATGGCGAAGAACACGAACAGCAGCCGCAGAAGAAGGCTTACCACGCTGTAAAGGAAGGTGCGTATGGTTTTGCCGAGCCCGTTTAAGATACTGTTGAGCATACTGGCAATGTACATGAACGGGCACAGAAAACTGAGGGTCAGAATAAAGCTGCCCGCCAGCTCCGAGTGGAAGAGCAATCGTCCGGCAAGCCTTCCGAATACGAGAAACAGGGCGGTGAAGCCAAAGCCCAGAAGGAGGCAGCAACGGATGGAGGTAAGGATGGCGCGCCGCACCGCGCTCTGGTTGCCGCCTGCGTCCGCTTCCGATACGATGGGCAGAAGCAGTACGGAGATGGAGTTGGTGATGGCGGAGGGAAACAGAATGAGCGGCAGGCTCATGCCGGTGAGCACGCCGTAGATGCTTAAGGCGTCGGCGTTGCTTAAACCGTATGCCATCAGGCGGTTCGGTATGTAGATTGCTTCCACGCTCTGTAAGAGATTCAGCACCAGGCGGTTCGCGGACAGAGGCACGGCGAGCTGCAAAAGCTGTCCTGTAATGCGTCGGTATATCCCGATCAGTCCCGAGGCAGAATGCTTACGGCGGTAACTGAAAATGCTTTGCCGGAGGGAAAACGCGGGCGTATGCCTGAAACTTGCCGGAAAGGCAGACGGCTCCCGCACAGAAACGTGCCTGTCTGCCGGAAACACCTGATGCGCCCGCGCCAGAATCGCCACCACCGAGACGATCATGGAGGCGCTTTCGCCGATCACAAGCCCCACCACGGCGAAGCTGATAGTGGGCGTAAGCCCGTGTTTCTGGCAGATAAAATAAATCACATAGACGCTTCCCACCCGGCAGACCTGTTCCGCGAGCTGGGAAAAGGCGGGGATGCCGGTTTTGCGGATGCCGTAGAAATAGCCGTTGATGCAGGAGTGTACGCTCGCCATGGGGATGGAGAGCGCGATGATGCGTAAGAGCGGGGCAGTCCGCGCTTCTAACAGAAGGTTTGCCGCAATCGGATCCGCATACACATAAATGCCGAGGGCACAGACCGCGGAGAGCGCCATTGCCAGAAGAAAACCCGTCCAGAGCGTGCGGAAGGAGTTTTTGTAATCGTGTGTGCTCGTCTCACTTGCCACATATTTGGAGATGGCAGTTTGGATGCCGGACACAGTGAGGGAGAAGGAAAGCGCCAACACGGGGGAGATGAGCTGGTAGAGTCCCATGCCCTCCGCGCCGAATACATTAGATAGGAAGATACGGTAAAAAAAGCCGATGAAACGGCTCACTAATCCGGTTATAGTCAGGATAACGGTTCCTGTCACCAAAGGGTGAGTCCATTTTTTAAACGTCATAAGGCACCATCGCAGTGTTGGGTATGGTCTATGTTTATGTCATTATGCAGGAAAATAGAATGTTTGAGGGGCGATTCCTCATTGACGGTATTGATACGATATAGTATTATTTTGCGCAGGGGGAAACGAGATGGAAACGCAGGCAGGCTTTTTGATTACACAGATAAAACAGATTGGAGGCAGGGTATTTGATAAAATCCTGCAAAGGGAAAACATCAGGGAATTTAACGGCGCACAGGGTAAGATTCTGTACGTTTTGTGGCAGACTGACCATATTTCCATCATAGAGCTGTCAAGACAGACGGGGCTCGCAAACACGACGCTCACAAGTATGCTTGACAGGATGGAGACGGCGGGACTTTTACAGCGTCTGCCGGACCCGAAGGACAGGCGGAAAAACCTGATTGCGCTGACCGAAAAGGCGGAGAATCTGAAGGAATGCTACGACAAGGTTTCTCTGGAGATGCACGAGGTCTATTTCAAGGGTTTTGACACGGAGGAGATACTCGCCTTTGAAGGGTATCTGCGAAGGGTACTGGAGAATGTGAAGAAAGAGATGTAGTCGTAGATTGGGTGCGAAATGTGAAAACGGGATGGCAGGAGACAGGGCAGAATGGCGGAAAAAGTGGTGGTAGGCATGTCCGGGGGTGTGGATTCCTCCGTGGCTGCTCTTTTATTGAAAAGACAGGGCTATGACGTGGTGGGGGTCACCATGCAGATTTGGCAGGAGGAAACGCAGGAGACGGCGGCAGCGCAGGGCGGATGCTGTGGTTTCAGTGCTGTGGAGGATGCCAGACGGGTGGCGGAGGTGCTGGATATTCCCCACTATGTCATGAATTTCAGGCGGGAATTTCGGGAGCATGTCATGGACTACTTCGTGGAGGCGTATCTGGCGGGCAGGACGCCAAACCCCTGCATAGCCTGCAACCGCCATGTGAAGTGGGAAGCTATGCTGCACAGGAGTCTGGAAATCGGGGCGGACTATATCGCCACGGGGCATTACGCGGGGATTGGGAAACTGCCAAACGGCAGATACGCCATCCGCAATGCGGTGACCGCGAAGAAGGATCAGACTTACGCCCTCTACAGTCTGACACAGGAGCAGCTGGCGCACACGCTGATGCCGGTGGGGGCGTACACGAAAGAGGAAATCCGGCAGATAGCGGCGGAGGCGGGACTGCCCGTGGCGCATAAGCCGGACAGTCAGGAAATCTGCTTCATCCCCGACAACGACTATGCCGCCTTTATTGACAGGGCGGCGGGAGAGCGGGTGCCGAAACCGGGCAATTTTGTGACGAAGGACGGGGTGGTGCTGGGAAAGCATCTGGGCATCACCCACTACACGGTAGGACAGCGCAAGGGTTTAAATCTGGCAATGGGACGACCGGTGTTTGTTACGGAGATCAGACCGGAGACGGACGAGGTGGTGATCGGTGAGGCGGAGGACGTGTTTGGCGATACCCTGTACTGCGATCGCATTAACTATATGGGGATGGCGGATCTGCCGGAAGCGAGGGAGGTGACCGCCAAGATACGCTACGCCCACGCGGGGGAAAAGTGTGTGATTGAGAAAACGGGTGAGGATCAGATCCGTGTCACATTCAAAAAGCCCGTCCGGGCGATTACACCGGGACAGGCTGTGGTATTCTACGAGGATGACTATGTGCTGGGTGGAGGGACAATTATGTAAACCTAATGTGCGACAGCCTAAACCACAGCGGGAGAATGCGCAGCTCAATATGTACGACAGCCTAGACCATAGCGGGAGAATGCGCAGCATTCTCTGAATCGAGCGGTTTTTTGCTCGATTTCTTCATTTGCTGTTTGTTCTCATACATGCGGTCGTCCGCGATCTGATAGATTTTTTCGATATTATATTCTTTCGGATTGCAGGACGCATAGCCGAAGGCAATGGAAAGATTGAGATTGGGGATCTCCTTATTTTTTTGTTGAATGTTATTGCGAAACTCTACTATTATGGAAGAGATTTTTTCGGAATCAGCTGTTTCTATGATGGCGATAAACTCATCGCCGCCCATCCGTGCGACGATACCGTGCGCTTCAAAAGCATCTACGATCACGCTGGCGGCGCTTCGAATCAGGATATCACCCTGTGCATGACCGAGGGTATCGTTAGTGACCTTCAAATTGTTTAAGTCAAAGCAGAATACGGTGTAGTCCACATTTTCCATTTCCTTGATGCGGGTCATGTACTCCATGCAGTAACGTCTGTTATGTATTTGCGTCAGTTCGTCCGTGTAAGCGCTTTTAATCAGGAAGTTCCGCTCCGTTTCCTGCATCATTTTCTGTGTCAGATTGATGTAGAAGGAAATCAGGATCATGACGATAAAGATGACCAGTCCCACGGAGGCGATGCCCTTTGTGGAGGAAATGGATATGCCCAGATAGCGGTTAAAGTAATAGAAGACCAGATCGTAGCCCACACAGCCCGAGAGCACCAGCATACCAATCAGAAACAGACGGTGGACGAGCTGGCGGCTGATACGCAGATTCATAAATTCTACAAGAATGAAATAGAGCAGATTGCACAAAATCAACACCTGCATGTATTTCAGTGTGGCGGCACAGTGTACCAAATCTATGGTGTGAAGCCCCAGAAACACAGTGGTTGCAAGAATCTGCACCGCAAGGAGCACTTGGTATACCACATATATAAAGGGGTGGTTTAAGGCTTTCACATCCTCGCGCATATAGATGACTAACGGGATGGGCGCCAGATAAAGCGTCAGGTATTCCAACAGGCTGATGGTATAGAGCGGCATGGAGAAGATGAGCAGTACATTATAGTAACACAGCGTCCACAGCCCGATGCATATGGAGAACAGGGAGACGCATAGAATACGTGAAAATTTCCCTGAAAACAGCATGGCAAAAACGGTGATACAGCAGATGACAAGTCCGAAAATCGTTAGAAAGCAGCCGAGGAACAGAGGTACCCTGTTTTCCGTCAGAATGATGCGGTAAATATTTTTCCACTCATAGATGCGGATGGGGTCAAAGCGTGAAAAAGCCTTATCCTCCGCCACGGTAAACAGCAGAGTCAGCGTTTTTGAAGCGTAGTTGTCCGGAAGGTCAATCGGCAGATAGCCGCTGCCCACGGTTTTTCCCTGGTTAATCCGCTCCCAGCCGTATTCGTAGATTTGTTCCTCATCCAGATAGGCGATGACAGCTGCCTGTTTGAGCTGCAGGACAAGCGCCTTCCCGGTGCAGTCCATATCAGCTGGAAAGGTCTTTACCATGGTAACGGTATCGTTTTTGTTTACCGGGTCAAACCGGAAGTCATCCAGCGAAACATTCTGCCAGGAACGCTCGTTAATCGTGATATCCCAGCCGTCGTTTAGGAGGACACACTGCGAGATATCGGCATAATCGTGAGAAAACATACCGTCGATGAAAAGCGTGGTGAAGCAGATGCTGATCAGCACGTAGACGACAAGCAGCGTCTTAAAAACAGTTTTACGGGTCGGTTTTTTAATTTTTTTCATGGCAGAATCCTCTGTTGGTTTTCCGTCGGTTTATAATTTGTGGAAAGAAGGGGTTCTTTTTTCATAGGTGGCATAATAGCGGAAACCGCAGTCCTTTAACATATCGGCAGCACGGTCAAAGGCATGGGCAATCTGTCCCTGCACATGGGCATCGCTGCCCACCGTGACAATCTCACCGCCAAGTTCCCGGTAGCGTTTCAGAATGCCAGTGCAGGGATTGGGCTCCCGCATCCCCCTTGCCAGCGCGCTGGTGTTGATCTCGATGCCCTTTTCCATGGCAATCAGTGTGGTCAAAATCTGCTCAAAGATTTCCCGGTACATCTCGTAGGAATACCCCTGATCCTTTGTGGGACCGTAGCGCACCACATAGTCCAGATGCCCGTAGACGTCGAAATTGCTGTAACCTTTCAAATTCTCCAAAATGGACTCGAAATATTCCCGATAAGCTTCCTCCTGAGAGCGTCCCTCGTAGAAGGCGGGATAGTAGGGGTCTTTTCCATGACAGAGGTGTGAAGAGCCAATGATGAAGTCGTAGTCATGTTCTTTGGCAAACGCCGCGTTCCTTCTGGAAAGATGGGGTTGTAATCCCAGCTCGACGCCGAAAAATAGGGCGATTTTGTCCGCGTATTTCTCGCGCAGTTTCAGAAAATCATAGAGATAGGCGTCCGGATTCACCTCAAAAAATCCGGGCGTCTCGCGTTCGGTCACCGGATAGTCGAAGTCGTTATGCTCCGTAAAACACATTTCGGTAAGCCCCAGATCGATTCCCTTAAGGATCATCTGCTCCATGGGCGTGTCGGAATCCCCCGAGAAGGAGGAATGTAAATGGAAATCTGCTGTAATCGGCATAGAAAACTCCTCTCCGCGCAGGCGGAAAACGATTTTATTACTTTTACTACAAGTATAATTGATGCGGGGAAAAAATACAAACTTTTCCCAAATATTTTTGATTTACGTCTTGAATTTTTAGGACAAATTGGGTAAAATATAGTCGTTGACAAAATTTTGTCAATCTTATCCAATTTGATTGGCGAAATTATATAGCAAAGTAACAAAAAAACAAGATTCAGGAGGAACGAAAAATGGCAGTAAGAGTAGCGATTAATGGTTTTGGCCGTATCGGTCGTCTGGCATTCAGACAGATGTTCGGAGCAG
>CAJUMV010000068.1 GCA_910587715.1 uncultured Lachnospiraceae bacterium
ACTGTATCACTTAATAGCTTAAACCAGTGTATAATCAGACCGGGATTTTAGGATAGATTCGATAGATGCCTATGAAAAGGAATTGCTATTGAAAAAAATACGGCAGGCGGAAAGGAATCTGGCTGTTGTTAATGAGGATGAATTGGCTCTGGAGACAACACAGATTGTTTATGATGCCTTGATAGATATTAGGAAAAAGTTATCAAGAAAAATAGGTAAAAAAGCTAAGAAAAAAGTGGAAGCAGACATAAACTGTATAGGGGAACTGAATCTATGTGTGAGTCAGAATGCTGATTTTTATAGACAAAAAATATATATTAGTCAAAATCCTGTTTATCTGATATATAATCGTGAAAAAGGTAAAGCCAATAATTATATTGGGGAGAAAAACTTGATTAATTCGGAGTATAAAAAGCTGTATGAAATATTAGATAAATATAATTTGATTTCGTATGTGGATGAATGATATGCTTGAATAGCAGATAGAGCTTATTTTCAACCCGATATTTTCGAGATAACCAACACAAACCAATCTGCGAAATGTGATATTATATAATTTATAAAAAGGGAATGCGTATGGAAATCCATTCATACGTGAATGGAAGCTGCGGGAGAGATTTCGCAGTTTCTTTTATTTGCAGTTCCTATTTTCATTTAGTTCTCCCCACCTCACTATCCCTCACCCACATCTTCAACGACTCCACAGTAACAGAAATTTTCTCAAGCTGCTCCTGGATTTTCTTAAAATCGCTGCACTCGTCCGATGTGATTTCACCATCCTCCGTAATCTCAATCAACCGTTCTTTACATTTATCCAGCGCATTTAAAGAAGAGAGCAGCCCAAGGGCAATTTCGGGCAGCCCTTTGATTTGTACTTCCGGAACATAATCCTGCCCGATGCGGCACTCGTGGGTGCAGTAATAATTGCAGAGACGGGGATTTTTATAGGCATCAGCCATGAGAACGACATCTTCCGGCTGGGGAGAGGTCGTTCCATTTTCTATTTTCTCGATTTTACTTTCGGAGATACAGCCGATGAGTTCGCTTGCCTGAGCTCTTGTCAGTCCGGCGTTTTCCCTGCTCTGAAAGTATATATTTTTGTTCTCTTTTGTAGATTTTTTGCCCATTAGAGGAGTTCCTTTCTTAGCGAAAATGTATATGATTATTATAGCGAAAGGTGTAAGGGGAAGCAAGGAGAATTACGCCGGAGAGAAGGCAATGGTTATTTCGCAAAAACGGATGAAATAGGCGCAGGTTTTTCGCTTTTATAAGGGTTTATGTTATCATGCCCGTTCATTAAAATAAAGTTATAACAGTCGTCAACGGAAATATGGAAGGGTGAGTGAACATGACCATAACCGAAAGAATTTCCCTATGCCGTTTCCTGGAAAAAGTCGAAGAACAGGAAGCGTACTGCGCCGCCATAGGCGTGCGGGACGTGTCAAAATTCCGAGGAAGGGAGTTGACGCAGCGTATCAGGGACACAGAGAACGACAGAAAACATGCTTGACGAAAAAGCCATTTTGAGTAGGGAGGAGAGAAAATGATTTCATTTTTATGTTTCATGCTGATGTTAGCGATATTCGGCAAACTGGCGGTAGTTGCGTGTCGCGCCGCATGGGGTATTACGAAGATTGTAGTCTGTTTTGTTTTTGTACCGTTGTTTTTGATGATACTGCTGGTTGCAGGACTGGTTTATATTGCAATTCCGATTTTGCTCATTGTGGGAATTGTCAGTCTTGTGTCTTCGCGGGTTTAGGAAGTAGGGAAAATATATTATGTAAATGGAGAGATTATTTGGTTTGCGCGATATTTACGCGATAACCTACACTATCCAACCTGCGAAAAATGTGATATTATGTAACCTGTAAAAGGGGAACGCGTATGGAAACCTATTCGTACGTGAAAGGAAGCTGCGGGAGTGATTTCGCAGTTTTCTTTATTTCTATTCATGAGGGAATGCGCAGTTGACATTTTTAAGGAGAGAGGCGATAATATTTTTAACGGTAAACAGAAGGTTAAAAGGCGGAACAAGCGATTATGACTTATGAGATTTTGCACGGGGAAAAATTGGCGGCATCCATCACATTGCAGGGAGAATGCGAGATTTATGAGGCTCGCTTGATGCCCTGCAATTTATATTTGGAGCAGACGGATGAACTGGACGGGAGAGTTAATAATGTAACGAATTTTTATTATTGGTGTGCCACGCGTGTGCTTACGCTTGACAGAAAATACGCCAAAGAGATTTTAAACAGCATAGGAATGGGACAGGCGGTGACGGACAGGGAGCGTGCCTGCGTCGCGCTGTCTTATCACTGTCTGTCGCTGACGGATATTTACTGGGTGCGGGAAGCGGGAGAAAACATTACTTTTGCGGAAATTAATTTGTATGAGAACCATTTGAGCAACGCTTTTGTGGACGTTGCCCTGCGGGGGCGGCAGATGACGGTTCAAAATGCGCACCTTTTGGCGGGAGATACTTCCACAAACGGCTGTTTTCCGAAAGCATGGGTCAGGGAAGCGGACGGGTTTTATCTTTTGAAGGACGGAGATCCGGAGGCGGTGGAGCGGGAGCTTTTGGCAAGTCGGATCTGCCGCTGCTTTCGATGTAATCAGGTGCGGTACGAGCCCTTTGTATATGAGGAGACAACGGTCTCAAAGAGCAGACTGATGACAAGTCTGCGCTACGGCATTGTTTCGCGGGAGGCGTTTGAAATTTATGCGGCGAATCAGGAAATAGATGTGACGCAGTACATTTTGGCGTTGGATTCTTATTCGTTTTACATGATGAACATTCTGGATTATCTGGTGGGGAACACAGACCGTCATTGGGGAAACTGGGGATTTCTTGTGGACAACGAGACCGGGGAAATGTTACGCCTGCATGATTTGATGGATTTTAATCAGGCGTTTTCTTCATATGATTCGGTGGACGGAGCCGGGTGCCAGACGATTCCGGGCAGGCAGCTTTCACAGCGTGAGGCGGCACTTTGCGCAGTGCGGCAGATTGGCTTGCATCAGATGGAAGAAGTTGAGGACGAATGGTTTGGAGAGAACGCCGACTGGCGGGAAATGTTTCGACGGCGATTGGAAATCCTTCGCAATTAGGTACAACATTTTGGGGTTTCAAATTCCAAAAATTCCCACCAGTATTTCGCAAAAATCCCTATACAATTCCATAAAAACATGATATAGTTGTTAAGGATTGTTACAAAATGTGACAAAACGTAATATTTTGCAACAAAAATGTTACAAACGTGCACATGGAGGAGCAGTCCGTAGGAAAAGAAGCAAAAGAAAACAGAAATGCGAAAAAACGAAAGGAAAATATCCGGTGCAGCAAGCGGATAAAAAGTACAAATGATAAAATTAAATAGCGTGTTATTACATAGAGCAGGCAGGGGAATGAAGCGGGCTGCCGCGTTGTGTCTGGCGGGTGTCCTGACACTCGCGCCGGGGATGCAGGCGGAAGCAGTGGGAGCGGGCAGTTCCATTGCCAGAGGGATTGATGTATCCAAGCATAATCTGGGTATTGACTGGGGTCAGGTGCCCTCTTCGGGGGTATCTTTTGTTTTTGTAAAGGCAGGCAGCACAAACTCAGGCATTGACCCTTATTTTGACGCGAATATGCGGGGTGCGAATGCGGCGGGGCTGCGGACGGGGGTGTATCTGTATTCCTACGCGGCGAATGCGGATCAGGCGAGAGCCGAGGCGAACCAGCTTGTACAGTGGATTGGCAATTATACGGTAAATTACCCGGTGGTCTTCGACGTGGAGGCGCCCTGTCACAAGAATATGTCGCAGGCGCAGCTGCAGGAGCTGATCAATGCGTTCTGTTCTATCATTGAAGCAAACGGTTATTACCCGGTGGTGTATTCCAGCCGGAATATGTTCCGTGACAAGATTGGCAATATCGGGTATGACAAGTGGATTGCGCAGTATGCGGATGTTCTTGAATATGACGGCGGCGCGGCGTTCTGGCAGAACACTTCCCACGGCAGTGTGGCGGGGATTCCTACCCGGGTGGATATGAATTATCAGTTTAAAGATTACGCGTCGTTAATTGTGGCGGACGGCTTTGCGCCCCGCGGCGACCAGACGGTTTTTTATGCGGGGTATCGGATGCAGAGAAACGGCTGGGTCGGCTGGGAAGATAAGAAGTATCATCTGGACGAGAACGGCTTTGTGCAGAAGGGCTGCTGGTTCGAGGACGAGACGGGCAGATATTTCCTGGCAACGAAGGACGGTCATGCGCTGCGTGAGGATGTGACAATCGAGGGGCAGGACTATTACTTTGATGAAAATGCGGTGATGCAGCGAGGGCTGGTGACCAGACCCGACGGCAACGTATACTATTACGACCCGGCGACGGGCGCGCTGCAGAGAAATGTGACGGTAAACGTGGACGGCACAGACTACACAGTGGACGGAAACGGGATCGCGGCATTGGCTGCGCCTCCGGCGGAAGCTGCACCAGAGGCGGCTGAAACGACGCAGGAAGCGGCGCCCGCAGATGGCGCATGAGGCGGTATCAGAAAATTCAGAAGAAAGAGACAGATGACAGAAGGATGTCGGCGAATACCGGGATCCTTCTGTTTGTGTTTGCAGCACGGCTATTTCTGTCGGGTGATTTCTGTCGTGAAAAACCTCTTTTAAATATTCTGGTGATGGTATATAATAAAATCTGTATGGGCAGCGGCATTCTCCGCGGTCAGAAAGGCGTGGGCGGGTAATGAAGTGTAAAGAGGCAGAGAAAGAAATACCGTC
The DNA here is from genome assembly GCA_910587715.1 of uncultured Lachnospiraceae bacterium. Lineage (GTDB taxonomy): Bacteria > Bacillota > Clostridia > Lachnospirales > Lachnospiraceae > UBA3282. The sequence goes on from CAJUMV010000068.1 coordinate 4,771, forward strand.
CTTCTTAAATGATGAACTGGACGGAAGGGATCTTGCGGAGTTTGTAGATCATATCGAGGACTGTCCGGAATGCATGGAGGAGTTATCCATTCAGTTTCTGGTTGCCGAGGGGCTTGAGCAGCTCGAGCAGGGCAATAACTTTAATCTGCAGAAGGCGCTGACATGGAAGCTGGAGGATGCGGACGACAAGATTCGTATGAACCGTATTCTGCGGCATACGCTTCTGGTGCTGGAGGCTGCCGTGGTGGTGGTGATTATTGCGGCGGTGATTCTCGTATCAATCTGAAGGAGAGATTTAAGGGCAGATGGCTTTGAAACTGGTTTTGATAGACGGACACAGCATATTGAACAGGGCGTTTTACGGGGTGCCGGAACTGACCAACGGGCAGGGGCTCCACACGAACGCGATTTACGGTTTTTTGAATATTATGTTTAAGATTCTGGAGGAGGAGCAGGCGGATTATCTGGCGGTGGCTTTTGACGTCCATGCGCCTACCTTCCGGCATGAAATCTACAAGGAGTACAAGGGCACGAGAAAGCCCATGCCCACCGAGCTTCGGGAACAGGTGCCGGTGATGAAGGAGCTGCTTCTCGCTATGGGTATCTGCGTGGTGGAGCAGGCAGGGCTGGAGGCGGACGACATTCTCGGAACCATCGCAAAGCGGGCGGAGCGTGAGGGAATGGAAGTCTCTCTCGTGTCGGGCGACCGCGATCTGCTGCAGGTAGCGACAGACCATATACGGATTCGCATTCCCAAGACCAAGGGCGGCAGGACGCAGGTGGAGGATTATTATGCGAAGGACGTGGAGGCGGCGTATCAGGTAAATCCGATTCAGTTTATTGATTTGAAGGCGCTGATGGGGGACACGGCGGACAATATTCCCGGGGTGCCGAAGGTGGGAGAGAAGACGGCAACGGAGCTGATGGTCACTTACGGCTCCCTTGAAAATATTTATGCCCATGCTGAGGAAATTTCCAAAAAGTCGATTCGGGAGTCTTTGCTCGCGAACAGGGAGCTTGCGGATTTGAGCAAGGTGCTGGCGACCATTAACGTGGACGCGGAGATTGCCTTTGATTTTGAAAAGGCGAAGATTGGCGATTTTTATACGGAAGAAGCCTATGTGCTGTGTAAGCAGCTCGAATTCAAGAATATATTATCCCGCTTTTCCAAGGATGTAGCAGTGTCGAACAGGCAGGAGGCGGACTTCCATACCGTGACGCAGAAGGCGGAAGTGGAAGCGCTGTTTGCGGTCTGTCAGGAAAAGGCGGAGAACGGCAGCGAGATTGGGCTTGCGGTTTTTCGGGACAGGAAAGAACCGGACGGCTGTATGGGCATTGCGCTTGCGCCGGAAGAAAATAAAGTGGCGTTTATCCCCTGTCAGAAAGGGGTGACGGAAAGCTGGCTGCGGGAACAGTTAACAGCGCTGAACCGGAACGAGTTATGTAAACTAAACGTGTTTGACAGTAAGTCCCTTTATGACATGATAGAGGAGACGGGGGAGGAGAGCATGTGGCGGGATGAGGCTGGCGCGCAGGATGTGGGGAAGCCTTACCGTGCACGGAAATATTTTGACATTTTGATTGCGGCATATCTGATCAATCCGCTTAAGAGTGATTATCAGACGGAGGATATTGCCAGCGAATATTTGGCGTTGACGATTCCGGACAGGACACAGGTCTGCGGGAAAGGCACTTACGCGCAGGCTTATGAGAAGAGCCCGGAGGAATTTGCGCAGTATGCCTGCTATCAGGCATATGTGTGTCTGGCGGCAGGGAAACTTTTGCGGGAAAAGCTCGCAGCACAGGGGATGGACGGGCTTTTTTATGAAATCGAGATGCCGCTTTCACGGGTGCTTTATGATATGGAGTGTTACGGCGTGCTGGTGCAGCCTGCGGCGCTTAAGGCTTACGGCGAGGCGCTGACCGGGCGGATCACGGAATTGGAGCAGGCGATTTATCGGCAGGCGGACTGCACCTTTAACATCAATTCGCCCAAGCAGCTTGCGGAAATCCTTTTTGAAAAAATGGGGATCAAAGGTGGCAAAAAGACGAAGACCGGGTATTCCACGGCGGCGGATGTGCTGGAAAAGCTGGCACCGGAATATCCGATTGTATCTGATATACTGGAATACCGGGGACTGATGAAGTTAAAGTCCACCTATGCGGAAGGGCTTTCGTCCTGTATTGCCGCGGACGGCAGGATTCATTCCACCTTTAACCAGACTATCACCGCCACCGGGCGGCTCAGTTCCACAGAGCCGAATTTACAGAACATTCCTATGCGCATGGAGCTGGGTCGGCGCATCCGCAAGGTGTTTGTGCCGAAGGAAGGGTATCTTTTCATGGATGCGGACTATTCCCAGATTGAGCTGCGGATTCTGGCGCATATGTCCGACGACAAACAGCTCATTGAAGCATACCGCATGGAGGAGGATATTCACCGGATTACCGCCGCCAAGGTATTTCATACACCCTTTGAGGAAGTGACGGACTTGCAGCGGCGCAATGCTAAGGCGGTCAATTTCGGCATCGTCTATGGCATCAGCTCCTTCGGTCTGAGTCAGGACTTAAGCATTTCCAAGAAGGAGGCGGCGGAATATATCGAGCAGTATTTCGAGACCTATCCGGGGGTCAAGCGGTTTTTGGACCATATGGTGGCGGAGGCGAAGGAAAAGGGCTATGTGACCACCATGTACGGGCGCAGGCGTCCGATTCCGGAGTTGTCTTCCAATAATTTCATGCAGCGCTCTTTTGGCGAGCGGGTAGCTATGAACTCCCCGATTCAGGGGACGGCGGCGGACATTATGAAGATTGCCATGATTCGGGTGTGGGAGAAGCTGCACAGCGAAAACCTGAAATCCTGCCTGATTTTACAGGTGCACGACGAGCTTTTGATTGAGACGGAGACCGGAGAGGAAGAACAGGTACGGCGGATTCTCACGGAACAGATGCAGCAGGCGGCGGAGCTTTCCGTGCGGCTGGAGATTGACCTGCACACGGGAACGGATTGGTACGAGGCAAAATAACAGCGTGAAAAGTGCTTCTAAAGACGTCCCGCCATTGGACGGGACGCCAAGAAGCACTAAGTTTCACGCGGGAGAATGCCCCAAAATGGCATTCTCCGTATGAGAAGGGCAGGAAGATAACCATATGAAAGTGATAGGAGTCACGGGCGGTGTGGGAGCCGGGAAATCTGAGGTGCTTGCCTATCTGGAACGAAGGCGGGACTGCCGTGTGATTATGGCGGACCGGGTGGCACATCAGCTGGAAGAGCCGGGTGAAGTCTGTTATGAGCCGCTGACGGCGCTGCTGGGGAAAGAGATTCTGGATGCGGCGGGAAAGATAGACAAACAGAAGATGGCGGCGCGGATTTTCGGGGACGGAGAACTGCTGTTAAAGGTAAACGGCATCGTGCATCCGGCGGTAAAAGCGTATTTGACGGAGCAGATCGAAAAGGAGCGTGTCGCCGGGCGATTTTCCTGGCTGTTTATCGAAGCGGCGCTTCTGATTGAGGAAGGTTATGCCGGGATTTTAGACGAGCTGTGGTATATCCACGCGGAGGAAGAGGTCAGGCGTCAGAGACTTCGCGACACGAGAGGCTATTCGGATGAGAAGATTGACGCCATTTTGCAAAAGCAGCTTTCGGCGCAGGCGTTTCGCGAGCACTGCGGTGTGGTGATAGAAAACAACGGAACACTGGAATGTGTTTACACACAAATAGAGAAAGAATTGGGGGAAGAACAGTGGCAGAAGCGATGAAATTTCCGGGACAGCCGGTGTTTGGTCTGGATATCGGGACAAGGAGTATCGTAGGTACGGTGGGATACCGCACGGGCGGTAAATTTCATGTGGTGACGCAGAGCATCAGGGAGCACGGGACGAGATCCATGCTGGACGGGCAGATTCACGATATTTACAAGGTGGGCGGCACCATCAAGGAGGTCAAGGCGGAGCTGGAGGAACGGATTGGCAGACCCCTTAAGGATGTCTGTATCGCGGCGGCAGGACGTGTCCTGCAGACCGTGACGCTGCGTGTGGAGCAGGAGCTGGAAAATGACCGGGAAATCACAGGCGAGGATATTTATGCGCTGGATTCCATGGGCGTGGAGAAGGCCTATCAGGAGTTTTTGGAAAAAAACGATATGGATATAAAGTTCTACTGCGTCGGATATTCGGTAGTGCGTTATTATATGAATGGCTATACGATAGGAAATCTGGAAGGGCACAAGGCGAAGACCATCGGTGCGGATTTGATTGCCACCTTCCTGCCGGAGGACGTGGTGGACGGTCTTTACAAGGCGGTGGGCGTCGCGGGCTTGGAGGTAGTGAACCTGACGCTGGAGCCGATTGCGGCGATCCAGGTGGCGATCCCGGAGATGTACCGCATGTTGAATATCGCGCTGGTGGATGTGGGCGCGGGCACTTCCGATATCTCCGTCACAAAGGACGGCAGCATCATCGCTTACGGCATGATTCCCATTGCGGGGGACGCGCTCACGGAGGTGGTGGCGAAGCACTGTCTGGTAGATTTTGCCACGGCGGAGCAGATTAAGCGGGATACCGGCGTGAAGGATGTGATTGAGTACAAGGATATCATGGGACTGACACAGACGATCACCACCGAGGAGGTGGAGCGTGTGGCGGCGGATGTGATTGAGAATATGACCAGTCAGGTGGCGGCTAAGATTAAGGAGCTAAACGGGGACAAATCCGTCAGCGCCGTGTTTGTAGTGGGCGGCGGCGGCAAGCTGCCGGGCTATACGCAGGCGTTAGCGGAGAAGCTGGATATCCAGAGCGAACGTGTGGCGGTCAGAGGCGAGGAAGTGATGCAGGGCATTGAATTTCTGGAGGCGGACGCCAGAAAGGACTCGTTGATGGTGACCCCCATCGGTATTTGCTTAAGTTTCTATGAGCAGAGCAATAACTTTATTTTTGTCTACTTTAATGATCAGCGCGTTAAGATATATGATAATACCAAGGCGGCGGTGGTGGACGCGGCGATGCAGGCGGAGTTTGCCAGCGACGGTCTGTTTCCGAAGCGTGGGAAAGAGCTGAACTTTACGGTGAACGGAAAGCCACGTATTGCCAGAGGGGATTTCGGGGAGGCAGCGCGGATTACCGTCAACGGCAACGAGGCGGATATTTACACGCAGATTCATGCCAACGACCAGATTCGAGTGGTAGAGTCCACGGCGGGCGAAGCGGCGCGGATGACGCTTGGACAACTGCCGGAGTTTGGCGCTAAGATGTGGGTCGAGGTCAACGAGAAGAAGGTGGATCTGCCCAAGTTCGCCAGTGTCAACGGGGAATTGCAGTCCGAGTACTACGAGATTCAGGAAAACGACGAGATTGAGATTTTAGGTTACTATACGGTGCGCCAGATAGCCGAGTTCATGGATGTGGTCATTGACTGGAATATGAATATCTATGTCAATAATAAGATTGCGGATATGGAGACGAAAGTATATGAAAACTTTTCGGTAATCTGGACGCTGGAGGAGCTGCAGCTTTCCGATGTGGAGTTTTACGAACAGCCACAGACGGATGAACAGGAGGACTCCGGGCAGGCGGACAGACCGGCGGGTACGGCGGGCTTCTCTATGGCGAAGAATGCTTCCGCGGCGGATGTATCCGAAAACGAAGCAGCGGATGGCGCGGGCGTAGAAACGGCAGGGGAAAATGCGGCTGATGCGGATGCATCCGAAAGCGGCGCAGGGAAACAGTCTGCGGGAGAAGAGCGGAAACCGAAGGGAGCAAGAATTGTGATGGGACCCGGCGTGAAGCGCGCCGAGGAGGAAGCGAAAGCAAAGGCGAGAGCGAAGGAGGAAGCGGCAGCCCGGGCGAAAGCGGAGGAGGAAAAACGCAGGGAAGAGCTCCTGAATAAAAATCTGCCCATGCCCATCACGGTGATGGTGAACGGCAGCCCGGTTAAGTTAGTCGGCAAGAAAAATTACGTGTTTGTGGATGTGTTCGAGTATATTGACTTCGACCTGTCAAAGCCGGAAGGAAGCGGGATTGTGACCAATCTAAACGGCAGGGGCGCGCAGTATATGGAGAGCATCAAGAGCGGCGACGTGATTGAGATTTACTGGAAAAAATAGGAAAGAATAGGTTTACATAATTATGAGACTGTGCAGTATTGCCAGCGGCAGCAGCGGGAACTGCGTCTATGTGGGCAGCGATACCACCCATCTTCTGATGGATGTGGGAATCAGCGGCAAACGGACGGAAAGCGGGCTTGCCGAGCTGGGACTGACCATGAAAGATATTGACGCAATCTGCATTACCCATGAGCACGCCGACCATATAAGCGGGCTGGGGGTGCTTGCCAGAAAGTACGGCGTGCCGATTTACGCCACAAAGGGAACGGTGGAGGCGATGAAAAAGACCGCCTCGCTTGGGCGGATTGACGAATCGCTTTTTCGGATCGTTACGCCGGATGAGAGATGTATCATCAAGGACATTTCGCTCTACCCCGTGCGCACTTCCCACGATGCGGCGGATCCGGTGGCGTACCGAATCGACCATGACGGGCGGCGGATTGGGATTCTTACAGACCTTGGCTGTTACAATGATTATACGGTGGAGTGCCTGCGCAGTCTGGACCTTCTGTATCTGGAGGCAAACCATGACGTGCATATGCTGCAGGTAGGTCCTTATCCCTATTATCTGAAACAGCGGATTCTGGGAGAACGGGGGCATCTGTCCAACGAGTCGGCGGGAAAGCTTTTAAGCCGCTTGCTGCATGACAAGATGCAGGCGATCGTGCTGGGGCATCTGAGCAAAGAAAACAATCTGCCGGAGCTTGCCTACGAGTCGGTGCGGGTGGAAGTCACCATGTCCGACACGGATTACAACGGCAACGATTTTCCGCTGTATGTGGCGAAACGGGACGTGGTGTCGGAAGTGATTGAGGTGCGGTAGGGAAGGAATCATGATACGAATAGGTGGGAAGGGTCGCTATTGCGATCCTTTTTATTATGGGTCGGATAGACCCTGTTGAGTGCATTGGAGTTTCTCAACAGAGAAACG
>CAJUMV010000069.1 GCA_910587715.1 uncultured Lachnospiraceae bacterium
GCTCTGGACGCGAACGACGAGATTATCGGTTACAAGTTTGTCAGCCTCGGCAAGATGACAGATTTCATCAAGAAGGGCGACGACCCGAACACAGCGTACGAGAAGGCTTGCGGTCAGTACGGTCGCGTGGACGATGCGGTTAAGATCATTGATCCCAGAGTAGAGTAGTAAATTAAGATACCCTTTAATATAACTAGGAGGAGAAGATAAGATGGCTTTATTTGAATCATATGAGAGAAGAATTGATAAGATCAATTCCGTATTGAGCAGCTATGGCATTTCTTCTATCGAAGAAGCGGAAAAAATTACAAAAGACGCCGGCTTGGATGTTTACGAGCAGGTGAAGAAAATCCAGCCCATCTGTTTTGAGAACGCATGCTGGGCATACACGGTAGGCGCGGCGATTGCGATCAAGAAAGACTGCAAGAAGGCGGCTGACGCTGCGGCTGCAATCGGCGAGGGCCTGCAGGCATTCTGTATTCCCGGTTCCGTGGCTGATACCCGTAAAGTAGGTCTGGGCCATGGTAACCTTGGCAAGATGCTCCTTGAGGAGGAGACGGATTGCTTCGCATTTCTGGCAGGCCACGAGTCTTTCGCGGCTGCAGAGGGCGCGATTGGTATCGCTGAGAAGGCAAACAAGGTTCGTCAGAAACCTCTTCGTGTCATTCTGAACGGTCTCGGAAAAGACGCTGCGAAGATCATTTCCAGAATCAACGGCTTCACCTTTGTGGAGACCGAGTACGATCCTTACACCAACGAGGTGAAGGAAGTGAGCAGAACTCCTTATTCCGAGGGTCTTCGCGCCAAGGTAAACTGCTACGGTGCAAACTCCGTGCCTGAGGGCGTGGCTATCATGTGGAAAGAGAACGTGGACGTGTCCATCACCGGTAACTCCACCAACCCGACCAGATTCCAGCATCCGGTAGCAGGTACATACAAGAAGGAGAGAACTGAGGCAGGCAAGAAGTACTTCTCCGTAGCGTCCGGCGGCGGCACAGGCCGTACCCTGCACCCCGATAACATGGCGGCAGGTCCCGCATCCTACGGCTTTACAGATACGCTCGGCCGTATGCACTCCGACGCACAGTTCGCGGGTTCCTCTTCCGTTCCGGCACACGTGGAGATGATGGGTCTGATCGGTATGGGCAACAACCCGATGGTAGGCGCGACGGTAGCTGTAGCGGTCCTTATCGAGGAAGCCGCTAAGGCAGGTAAGTTCTAAAGAAATTGTCGGAAGTTCTAAAACTGACAGAATAATCAACAAATATTTAAAATAGTCTAAAAGAGGGAGCTTCTCAGACTGTAGCACAACCTGAAAAGCTCCTTTTTTGTGCGACAATCTTTGTGTGAGGGGATTGAAACAGTGGGAATTTGTAAAGAAACGTTTCTTTCAAGATGTCTGCGTGCTGCCATCTGCATAGCGGCGTTAGTGATACTGACGGTCACGGCATGTACGGTAGAAATACCGGAAGAAACAAAAACTTTTTATGAAACAGAAAAATTGCAGGAGCTGGCGGAAGCAGATGCACCGGCGGAGGTAACGCAAAAGAGACGGGAAATTTCCATTGCCTTTCCTTTTTATGGTGAGAGGGAAAGTCACAGGCTGGTATTGGCGGCTCCGGCGGAGGGACAGAATGCCTATGAACTGCTCTATTATGACGGGGACGGGAAGCTTTTGCAGCAGATTTTCTGCGGGAAACTGACGGAGCCTGTCACCTTTTCCTTTGACGGGTTGTCATACGCTTCATGGTATGATTTGGAGCTGTTTTCAGAAGACAGCGATACGGGGCTTTTGTTCATTTGGAAGGATGACCATTTTTCCACGACGCCCATCGGCATACCGCGATATGTGGAGTGCCGCGGCTCTACCATGCTTACGGTGGCGGAGGACGAAGCGGTCTGTGAAAAAGAGTTATATTTTTTAAATGAGGACAGGAACAGGACAGAGAAGGCGAGAAGCTATATCCTTCACAAAGACACGGCGGAGCTTACGATCTGGGATGAAATCGAAAAACGCTATCTCTTTGAGGGGACAGCACGGCTGGATGAGAAGGGAAATCCTGTGAACGAGAAATATTTTGACGCGCTCTTGTGGGGAAAGCGTCCGATATTATCCGATTACAGGGAGGAAGAACCAATCCGTGTATGGGTCGGAGAAGAGCCGGAGCCGCGGGAAGAGGGGGAAGCTGTTGAAATTAACAGTTATGAGGATGTGCAGTATGTTCTGTATGGCAATTCGGGGCATACGGAAAAATATGAGAGCAGGGAGGCGCTTCTCGCGGATTTCGGGTTTGCGGACAGTGAGCCCGTGTATCGGTGTTTTGATGAGAGAGGCAATTTGGGAGTGGAATTATACCTGGACGAGGACAGGGAGCAGGTGTGCGGCCTTGTCTACACAAACAGGACAAACAGCGATCTGGAAAAGGTGCCGGAAGTAAGCGAGGGGTTTACCCTGTGTTCCATCCCGAAGGTAAAATGGAAAGGGAACGATTCTTTTGCCTTTCAGTCAGTATATGGAACCACCGGGGAGGAAAAGGAGTACGTTAAGGATTATGAGGAAAGCGTGACGTACAATGCTTTTGGGAAGCCGGACTGCTTTGTGTCAAGAGGCAGGGTGGAGGGATGGTCTGCTGAGGATGAGATGCAGGATATCCTGCGGATCGAATTTACCTATCGGGAGGACGGCACGCTGTATTACAGGGACTACTATCACACCCATCAGGCGTTTGGAACGACATTGCAGGGATTGGACAGTTATTATGATACGCATGAGCGGGTAATTTATGAGAGCGGCTACATTACCCACGGATTTCTGGAATACTATTATATTTATGAGGACGGGGACGGCAGGATTGCGGATCAGCCGGCATACGTCCTGGAGATTGACCACAATATGGGTTATGCGGTTCCGAAAATGATTAGATGTCTGGATTCCGTAACTAGGAAGCCGAAGGCTGAATAGTTACAAGCGGCATATTTCCTTGTGTTCCGTGGTGGAAGCGTGTATAATAAATGTGTAAGTGTGCGTGAATGGTTTTTCAGTGGAATGGTAATACTTGCTATCAGAGGACGGCAGAGAGTGTATGTTTTCGCATACTGCTGCACCGCCCGAAAGAAAGGAGTGTTGACCATGATACTGACGGAGAAAGAGACGACCGCGCTGCGGGACTTGCAGACACAGGAGAAGTCCTGCATCACAAAGTATGAGAAGTATGCCGCACAGGCGAAGGACACGGAGCTGCAGAGCCTGTTTCGGACACTGCAGCAGGATGAGCAGAAGCATTACCAGTCCATCGGGCAGGCGCTTCATGGCAATGTGCCGGAATGCGACTGCAATGATTCGCAGGGGAAAAATTATGCGCCCAAGGGCACATACAAGGACGGCGCGAACGCTGCGGACAAGGAGCACGACTGCTTTCTTGCCACGGACTGTATCGGTACAGAGAAACTGGTATCGGGAGAGTACAATACCAATGTGTTCTCCTGTGATAATTCGGGCTTGAGGAAACTGCTTGCCGACATACAGATTGAGGAGCAGAATCACGCGGAGATGCTTTACAAGTATAAGCAGGCAAACGCGATGGCGTAAAAGCTGACGACCGGATTGGACATGAGTAGGAGGAATACTTTTTAAGAGAGATTTCTCCTACTCAATGGTTTGGATGTGAGGAAGATATGTTTCATTTTTTAGTGAGTTTACAGATTCTGACGGTTCTGGGATGCTTTGGTTTTGTCATTCTTATGACAAGACAGCGGGAGAGTGCGCTCTCCAAGCTGATGCTCTGCATCGGCTTCCTTGGCGCAATCCAAAACGCCGGGTACTTGCTGGAACTGCTTTCCCGGGATATTGGGGAAGCGATGATTGCTGTGCGTGTGGAGTTTATGGGCGGCGCTTTTATCACTACTTTTCTCTTTGTGTTCACGGCAAAATACTGTGGATACCGCCTATCGGCAAAGCTGGAAGCCCTTATGTTCTGTCTGGACGGGCTGGTGCTTTTGTGTATCTGGGGATATCGCTATACGCCCGTCTATTATGCCAGAGTCTCCTTCGTGACGGAAGGTCTTTTCCCGCATCTGATACTGGAAAAAGGTCCGCTTCACTATGTGTTTCTTGCACAGATGATGTTCCATATGGTGGGGAGCTTCGTTTTCACGGTACAGGCGAACAGGAGAGTGGGAAAAGGGAAAAAGAATGTCAATATGATAGCGCTGGGAGCCTGCAGTATTTTTCCGATTTTGGGATTTGTCTGCGATGAGCTGCAGTGGATAGAGGGATATGATGCGGTGCCGGCATGCGAGGGACTCGGCATTCTGGCTTTTGGAATTGTTGTAATCTTTTATCATATCTTTGATATTACCATTACCGCCCATGAGGATATCATTAAATCCATGGATGAGGCTGTGCTGATTGTGGATGCGGACGGCGGGTTTCTGGAGGCGAACGATAAGGCGAAAGAGCTGTTTCAGAGTCTGGGCAGATTCAAACGGGGAGAACAGGTCTGCAAGGAGAATTTAAAAGAGATTTTTGATGTCAATACATATTTTGAACATATCAGCTGCAACCATACCTTTGAGGTACATGCGAATAAAATCTGGAACAACCGTGTGCTTGTGGGGTACTCTATTGTATTTGTGGATATGACACAGAGCAGGAAACAGCTGGAGCAGATGAAGATTTTAAAGGCGAACGCCGAGAAAGCGAATCGTGCCAAATCGGAGTTCCTGGCACGAATGTCCCATGAAATCAGAACGCCAATCAATGCGGTTCTTGGCATGAATGAGATGGTGCTGCGGGAGTCTACGGAGGAGGATGTCAAAAAGTATTCCATGGATATCAAGACGTCGGCACATGCGCTTTTGGGCGTCATCAATGATATTCTGGATTTCTCTAAAATCGAGTCAGGCAAAATGGAGATTATGCCGGCAGAATATGAATTTAACAGTATGTTGAATGATTTGTATAATATTTTCTCCCTGCGCACGCAGGAAAAGGGACTTCGGTTTGATGTGTCCGTAGATTCGTCGCTTCCTTCAAAACTTTACGGAGACGATCTCCGTATCCGTCAGGTGCTTGTAAATCTACTGACCAATGCAGTCAAATATACCCGCAAGGGAACAGTCAGCTTTGAGGTGACGGGAGAGCGTGACGGCGCGGATGTGGTTTTGCACTTTACGGTGCGCGACACGGGCATTGGCATCAGGCAGGAGGATATTCCGAAACTGTTTTCTGCCTTTGAGCGCATTGACGAAGAGAAGAACAGGAATATTGAGGGCACAGGCCTGGGTATGAATATTTCTCTGCAGCTCCTCAAGCTGATGAATACGGATCTGCATGTGGAAAGCGTTTACGGCGAGGGCACCCGTTTCTTCTTTGCGCTGCGGCAGGGCGTTGTGAATGCGGAGCCCATCGGCAATTTTCAGGAGCGTGCCAGAAAGGCGGCGAAAGAACACAGTTATCACGCAAGCTTTACGTCACCGGAGGGAGAAATCCTTCTCGTGGATGATAACCGTGTGAATAGACGGGTATTCTGTGGTCTCTTGAAACAGACGCAGATTAAAATCACGGACGTGGGGAGCGGCAGGGAGTGTCTGGACCATATTCGTCAGAAGCATTACGATATGATTTTCTTAGACCATATGATGCCGGAAATGGACGGCATGGAGACGATGCAGCGTATGCGGGAAATGGCGGATAATCTCTGCAAAGACACACCGGTGATCATGCTGACGGCGAACGCGATTGTGGGAGCCAAGGAGCAGTATATGGAAGCGGGTTTTGATGATTTTCTGGCAAAGCCCATTGACCAGAGTAAGTTAGAGCGGCTTATGATGCATTGGATGCCGCAGGAGAAGATTCACAGCAATAGTTAGAAAGGGGACAGATTATGAGAGAAAATTTGAAGGTAAAAGTGACTGCGCCGCAGTACAGTTTTGTGTCAGGGGTGACGTTTGCGCAGGTGGATGCCTGGTATGACCATACGAGAAGGGATTTGAAAATGGATATTATTTATCCGGAGGATAAAACGAAAAAATACCCTTGCGTCGTGTGGATTTGTGGTGGCGCATGGATACGGCTGGATCGCAGCGCGCATACGGCTTATTTGTCTGAACTTGCCAGAAGCGGTTTTGTGGTGGCAAGTGTGGAGTACCGCACGAGCAACGAAGGGTGTTTTCCAATACAGCTGCAGGACGTGAAGGCGGGCATCCGTTATCTGAGGGCGCTCAGCGACCGTTATCATATTGACCCTGCGCGCATTGGCGTGATGGGAGAGTCGGCTGGCGGATATCTGACGGCTATGGCAGCGCTTGTGGATGACCCTGCATTTGATGTGGGCGCGTTTACGGATTTTTCCAGCAAAGTGCAGGCGGCATGTCCGTGGTATCCGCCTGCGGATGTGACCGGATTTGTGTATCCCTCTCCGCTTGAGGCTGCTGCATCTATGGAATCCCTGCTGTTCGGGAAAAATGTTGCGCTGCATAAGGAGGAGGCATTGAAAATCTGTCCGGTTTCCTATGTGACGAAGGACGCGCCGCCGTTTCTCATTATACACGGGGACAACGATCACACTGTGCCCTTCGAGCAGGGAGAGCTTCTGCATGATAAGCTGGAGGCGGCAGGAGCTGATGTAAAACTTCTCATTTTAGAGGGAGCGGATCATGCGGATATGCCGTTTTTCCAAGAGGAACTGTGGCAGCGGATTATCGGTTTCTTCCAAGCGAAACTGGGTGAGGCGGCGACGGTATAAAAGGAGTTGGAAAGGGAAACGATGAGTTATTATTTAGTAGATTTTGAGAACGTAAAAAAGGATGGTCTGGACGGCATTCACAAGCTGGGGAGAGAAGATAAGGTATGCATTTTTTACAGTAAGAATGCGGATAGCATTACCTTTGACCAGCACAGAAGGCTTATCGAATCCCCGGCGGATATCGAGTTTTGCAAAGTGGATGTAGGCAGTAAGAATGCGCTTGATTTTCAGCTTGCCACACAGCTCGGATTCCTGATTGCGAATCAGGCGGCTGACATGTACTACATTGTCAGCAAGGATAAGGGATTTGAGATTTTAAGCGGCTACTGGAAGAACAGGAACGTTTCGGTGACGCTGATTGCCGATATTACGGGACGCAGCCACGACCATGAGACGCAGGAACTGAAGGGGAAATTGTCGGAAAAGCTGCAGGAAATTTTGAAAGAGGAAAAGGACGTGAGCGTGGACGAGGTTTTGAAGATTGTCCAGCAGTATAAGACGAAGCAGGGCATTATGAATGCGCTGATGAAAAAATATCCGAGTGCGGACAATAAAAAGTCCAGTAAGATTTATAAGACGATCAAGCCCCTTCTTTCGGATAAAAAGGGGAGTTAAAGGGAAAAGGAGACGAGGAGCGTATGGGAAGCGGAAAGAAAGCGATGTTTGTGACAGGATTTTTTATTTTACTTATGGGACTTGTCTGCAGTGCCTGCGGGGGCGGGAGTGCGGATTCGGAGAAGCTGGAAGGCTCGTTACAGGATATGATGACGTCTCTCTATGCCAATGCGGAGCTGGACGCGGATTTTAAGGAGGCGCTGGATGGCTATGAGACGATGGAGCTGACAGATGATTTGGAGGTATCCATTCTGGGAACGGATCAGATTACCTACACGGAGGGCGTGGTGTCCATGCCCATGATGTCCTCCGTCGCGTATCAGTGTGTGCTGCTTAGGGTGGACGAGGCGGACGTGGAGAGCGCGAAGCAGGCGCTTAAGGATAACGCCAATCTGGATAAGTGGGTGTGCGTCAGCGCGGAGAGCATGTTAATTGAGAGCCGCGGGGATGTGATTTTCTTTATTATGAGTGATAAGAGTACGGCGACGGCGATGAGCAGCGCGTTTCAGAAGCTGTAGGTTAGTTTAAAATTTCTTCTTTCATTTCATAGAGCAGTTCATTTATTTCTATGACTGATAAAGCATGCTCTAAACCAAACAAGATGATGCTGTCCCGCTTGAACTTGGCGTAAAGAGGTGTATAGCCGGTATGCTTTAGCAACTGCTGAGTCTCTTTAATATTAAGGTTCATGGACAGACAGAGCGAAAGAACTTTGTCGCGGTTTGGTGTTCTTAGTCCGTCAAAGATTTGGTATGCGTAGCTGCGATCTAGTCCTGAATGATTGATAATCGTACTTTTTTTAAATTCCTTTTCTATGATTAGAGTATTCAAATAATCAGCGAGAGGAATTTTTTTTATGAAATCATCAGAGGATGTGTCCATATATGATTCTATGTTCGGTGCTTTTTTTAAAATATCAAGAAGCTCACAAGTTGTTTTTTTCATTACAAAGTTTTCTCCATATGGTATATTAACTATATTAAGGTCGATAAGGAGAAAAGTCAATGACAAGAACAAACAGCTTGCAAATACAGTATGTGGAAGAACAATATGAAACATTGACGTCTCTTGGAAAGGAAGGCGGGCAGACATTTCTGGCAAAAGAGAAAAGAAATGGAAGGATTGTTGTAAAAAAGTATGTAACTGCTGATGCTGCATTACTGTATGAGAAATTGAGAGGGATAAAAAGCTGTCATTTGGCAGAGATCTATGAGCTTGTATCAAACGGTGAAAAAGGAATCATTATAGAAGAATATATAAGCGGTATCACGCTTAGGGCATATATGGAAGAGCGGGGTGTGCTTGCGACTGAAGAGACAATGTGTATAGTGGGTGAATTGTGTGCGGTATTAGATATCGTCCATAAGCAGGGAATTATACATAGAGACCTAACTCCGGATAATATTATATTGTCGGGGGATGGTGTGGTGAAACTGATTGATTTTGGAATTGCAAGGGAAGTTAAGGCGGAACAGAAAAGAGACACGGTGATTCTGGGTACGGTGGGTTATGCGGCACCGGAGCAGTTTGGATTTTTGCAGTCAGATGTAAGAGCGGATATTTATGCATTAGGCGTTCTAATGAATGAAATGCTTACAGGAGATCATACAGGACAGCGGCAATATGCAATGGCACCTTTTGCAAATATTATAAAAAGGTGCACAGAGTTTGATCCGGAGAAGCGCTTTCAGTCTGTGGCAGATTTAGAGAAAATGCTTGGAAATGCGGATAGCAATGTGAATAAAAGTGTAATAAAAAGAAAAGGAAGCTGTGTCAAGTGGCTGCCGGGATTTCGGACGGGTATTTTGTGGAAGAACATTGTGGCATCTTTGGGATATGGGATGATGCTTCTCTCCACTTATATTTATATGGAGCAGTATACCGTGTCCGTAGAAACATTTTTTCTTGAATTTTTTGCGCTATTTCTATATATATGGATGGCGGCAATGGTTATTGTCAATGTGGCAGATTGGGATAGGAAGCTGCCTTTTTTAAGGAAATTGCCGTGGATGCTCCGAATGGTAATTCGGGTTATTTTGGGAATGGTGCTATTTGAGAGAGGGGTCGCCATAGAAAATTATGTAAAAAGCTTGGCAACCGGTCTGCCAATGCCATAAAATGATTTTGTCTGCTGAGAGCAGACCAAAAACAAAATGACTTTGCTTATACTGATTGGTGTAAGCAAAGTCATTTTTGTTGGGGCGGGTGAACAATAGACCGAATGACAGATAAAATCATTTCGCGTTGCTGTGTGCTGGCGCTATGCCATAGGGAAAGGAGCTGTTTTTCTTGGGTGGAGTTGGTGAGAGGAATGTCCTCCTGTAATAAGTAGTCAACACTTACATGAAAACAGAGGGAAAGCGCAATTAACTTATCTAATGTAACAGAGCGCTCGCCATGCTCAATCAGACCAATGTATGTGGTCGAGACATTAATGGCTTCTGCTACCTGTTCTTGTGTGAGACCGCAGTGTAAGCGTTCTTCGCGCAAGCGTTTTCCCAATGCAATACGATTCATAATAAAACTCCCATTTTGTTCTTTTTTTCTATTTTACCTACAAGTTAATAAAGTTATAATAAACTATTAGTTATAATAATATTAACTTATAGTTGACTATGGAAAATATACTGATATAATATAAATGATAAAGATTATGAGGAGGAAAAGGATGAAAAACAAAACTATTCAGAAAGATGACAGGCGGTATTGGTTCAGTTTATTTCTTGTTGCTGTAATGATAGTTATGTGTGCCTGTGGAGCAACGGAAGAAAGTCACAGGAACATTGAGGTCAATGAAACGGCACAGGAGGAGGTTCCTGCATCAGATACGGCAGAAGGTGAGAGGACATTGACGGAAACCATGGCGGCAAGTGACTCGGATATAAAGGAAAGTATATCCGGGGAGGACGGATTGGAAAGAATTGAAGAACAGATTTTATTAGAACAGGAAAATATAAAAATAACGGCTCTGGAGATGGTGGAAGATTCTATCTGGGGAAAGGGAATAAAACTATTAGTCGAAAATGATTCAGATAAAAATATAGGTGTTGGGTGTAATGCCCTGATTGTAAACGATTACATGTTAAGTGATTTGTTTTCGACATCGGTGGCAGCAGGAAAGAAGGCGAATGAGGTTATATATATGTCTTCCGGACAGCTGGAAGCGGCAGGTATTTCTAATGTCGGGCAGATAGAAATATATTTTCATATATATGATTCAGACAGTTGGGATACACTATTTGATTCGGATGCTACGGTGATTACTACGACTGCTTATGAAAGTATGGATAATGTGTTAGAAATAGATGGGCAGGAATTGTATGCGCAGAATGGTATCCGTATTGTTGGGCAATATGTGGATGATAATAGTTTTTGGGGAACGGCAGTATTGCTATATATAGAAAATGCTTCAGGGAAAAGAGTCGGCATTAACTGTGATAACATGTCTGTCAATGGATTTATGGTCACACCTTTATTTAGCAGTACGGTTTATGATGGCAAAAAAGCGTTTGATGATATTACACTCTTATCTACGGAATTAGAAGAAAACGGAATTAATTCCGTAGAAGATATTGAAGTGAATTTCCATATTTATGATGCTGAAACATATGAATCGATTGCAGATACAGGAGCAATCAGTTTTCATGTGAATTAATAAAAATAGAGGAGGGGATTGTGAAATGAAAACGTCACGTATGGTTATTGGTATTATTTCCATTGTTCTGTTTTTGATTGTTTCCTTACAGTCATGTGCAGCGGGAGTGGGAAATGCACTGGCAGACAATGGTGAGGTAAGTGGTTCGGCAGGCTTTCTTCTTGCTCTTTGTATGCTTGTGGCTGGAATAGTAGGTATTGCGGCAAGAAAATCTAAGACGGGGAGTTTTGTATCAGGCGGATTTTATACGTTTGGCGGATTGCTGGGAATGGCAAATGCAGGTTCTTATTCCGACCTTAGGATTTGGTCGGGACTTTCGTTTATTTTTGCATTGGTATTCATTATTATGGGTATCAGACAGAAGGAAAAACGTTTGGATTAATATGCCAGAAGACAGTGAATAACAAGAAAATGAATTGCGAAGAGGGGCGGATAAGTGCTGTGGCATGGATGGCTCCTCTTTCTTTTTGGAGAAAAATTGAAATCGAAGTTGTATCATAG
The DNA here is from genome assembly GCA_910587715.1 of uncultured Lachnospiraceae bacterium. GTDB lineage: Bacteria > Bacillota > Clostridia > Lachnospirales > Lachnospiraceae > UBA3282. Next base: position 11,518 of record CAJUMV010000069.1, read on the forward strand.
CCTGCAAAACGGTATAATAATAAAAAAGCAGAAACAGAACTTACCAGAAATGCGCTTTTGTTATATCCATATATATTAAATCAGACAATATCGCACGGCGGTGCGGCAGAGATTTTGGGAATCAGAAAGTCCGAACTGATAGATATTTATGACAAGTTAGACTAACTATTAAAAGTCAAGTCTAAAAGTGAAAAGTTTTGAATGGATTGCC
>CAJUMV010000070.1 GCA_910587715.1 uncultured Lachnospiraceae bacterium
ACCGGATCAAGGGGCTATTCTGTCTGTCCTATTCCTACAATAAACTTACGCTATCTATATGAAATAAACTATTGCAAAAGTTGCACTAAGGTTATATACTTAACTCAAGCAAACGGAAACGTTACCGGGGACGATACCGAAACCGTTACCGAAATCGTTTCCACAACAACTAACATTTCAACCACTGAAAGGGAGAGGGAAAACAATGAAAAAGAAAATGGTAAGCACATTACTTTGTGCAGCGATGATTTCCACCATGTTAGCGGGCTGCGGCGGCGGTTCTGACGACGGCGGTGCAGCACAGGCTCCGGCAGCAGATGATTCCGCAACGGAAGCTCCGGCAGCAGATGACAGCGCAGACGCAGGCGAGGCAGCAGCTCCGGCAGCAGGCGGCGGTTCGGTTTACTGGCTGAACTTTAAGCCCGAGTCCGATGAGGTATTACAGGAAGTTGCAGCAGATTATACGGCAAAGACCGGCGTGGAAGTAAAGGTAGTGACCGCGGCTTCCGGTACGTATTCTCAGACGCTGTTATCCGAGATGGACAAATCCGCGCCTCCGACACTGTTTATCATTGGTAACTCTGCAGGCGTGAAGGACTGGAAGGATTACGCACTGGATCTGAACGGCACGGCGATTGCCAATGAGCTGAACACAGACGCTTATAACCTTTATGATGAGACCGGAAAGTTAGTTTCCATCGGTTACTGCTACGAGTGCTACGGTATCATCACAAATCCCGACCTGATTGAAAAAGCGGGTCACACCATGGATGAGATTAAGAACTTTGAAGGCTTAAAGGCGGTGGCAGAGGACATTCACGCACGTGCAGGCGAGCTTGGCTTCGACGCTTTCTCTTCCTCCGATATGGATGATTCTTCTTCCTGGAGATTCACGGGACATATGGCAAACCTTGAGTACTACTACGAGCAGGAAGGAAAGGCTTGGACAGAGTGCCCGCCGACCATCTCTGGCAAGTATATGGACAACTTCAAGAACCTGTATGACCTTTGCATCAACAACAGCCTGACAGACCCCAAGGAGCTGGCAACCGGCGGACATGATGCAGAGAACGAGTTCAAGACAGGTCAGGCAGCATTCTTCGTAAACGGTTCCTGGGAATATGAAGCGGTGAAGGCTGACGTGCCGAACGCTACGATGATTCCTTACTACTGCGGCGTTGCAGGCGAGGAGAAGGCGGGTCTTAACTGTGGTACAGAGAACTGCTGGGCAATCAACAGCAAGGCTTCCGCAGAGGATCAGCAGGCGACCATGGACTTCATGGTTTGGTGTGTAACCGACCCTGACGCTTCCCGCAAGCTGGTTGACACCTTCGGCGTTATGCCTTACAAGTCCGCGGCAGAGTCCACCAACGGATTCCTCGCAGCGGCTGACAAGTACACCTCAGACGGATGCTATGTTATGAACTGGGCAACCAACTTCCAGCCCAACGTAGATTCCTACCGTGCAACTCTGGTAAGCGCTCTGAACCAGTACAACGCAGACCAGTCCGATGCAAACTGGGAAATCGTACGCACCGCATTTGTAGACGGCTGGGCAACAGAGTACAACGCAGTAAACCAGTAAACTAAGAAAAAAGAATAGATAGCAAAAAATTCAGAATGATGTAACAAACAAGCGGCGGGGCGGTTTTATCCGCCCCGCCCTTTCATAAATCTGGGGGTGACACCATGAAAAGCAAGAAAAAAAATGCCACAAATTCCCTTCAAAAAGCGACAAAGCGCTGGGGACTTCTCTTTATGGGACCTGTACTTATCGCATTTTTCATCGGATTTATCTGGCCTTTTATCCAGGGTATCTGGCTATCCATGTGCCAGTTCCGTTTGATTTCCGACGCGAAATTCATCGGCTTCGGCAACTATGTGAAGACCTTTCAGGATGCTTCTTTCCGCCATGCGTTCTGGTATACGGCAATGTTTGCGGTCGTATCCCTTGTCTTCATCAATGTGCTGGCGTTTATCGTTGCCTATATTCTGACGCTGGGAATTAAGGGCAGCAATCTGTTCCGTACCGTATTCTTTATGCCGAACCTGATCGGCGGTATTGTACTGGGTTATATCTGGTCAATGATTTTTGACGGTATTCTCGGGCGTTATCAGACTTCCATCCTGTTAGAGAGCAAATACGGTTTCTGGGGATTGATTATTCTGATGTGCTGGCAGCAGATTGGTTATATGATGATTATTTATGTTGCCGGACTGCAGAACGTGCCCGGCGATATTCTGGAGGCGGCACGCATCGACGGCGCGACTTCCATGCAGACACTCTTTAAAGTAACGATTCCAAACGTGATGAGTTCCTTTACCATTTGTATGTTCCTTTCCCTGACAAACGGCTTCAAGCTGTTTGACCAGAACCTGGCGTTGACCGGCGGTCAGCCGTTCGTCATCCAGCCGGGCGGAACGACCATTAAGACGACAGAAATGCTGGCGCTTAACATTTACAATACTTTCTACAGCTCCAACACGACTTCTCAGGGTGTGGCGCAGGCAAAAGCGGTTGTTTTCTTCGTTCTGGTGGCGGGACTTGGACTGCTTCAGTTGAGCTACACGCGTAAGAGGGAGGTGCAGCAGTAATGAAAAAGAATACACTTTCTGCCGCGAATCGGCATAAAACCATTCTTACTGTGATATTGTCCGTGATCAGCATTGTCTATATACTTCCGGTGCTGGCTGTGGTGATGAACTCGTTTAAACAGAATACGTTTGTAAAGACCGACACCTTTGCGCTTCCCACCGGGGAAATGAGCGCCGGGTTCAGCAACTTCGTGAAGGGTATGACCTTCGGTAACTATCCCTTTGTGAAGAGCGTGCTCTACAGTGTTGAGATTACGCTGCTTTCTACCTTTTTGATTTTGCTCTGTACCTCCATGGCGGCGTGGTATATCGCAAGAGTGGATTCCCTTCTCTGTAAGGCAGTTTACTTCCTGTGCGTATTCTCCATGGTGGTGCCCTTCCAGATGGTCATGTTCCCGCTGTCCAAAACGGCGGATAAGCTGCACCTGAATACGCCCCTGTCGATCTCGATAGTCTATCTGGGATTCGGCGCAGGGCTTGCCATCTTCATGTTTGTCGGATTTGTAAAAGCGATTCCGCTGGAGGTGGAGGAAGCGGCGTCCATCGACGGATGCGGACCGGTAAGAATCTTCTTCCAGGTGGTTGTGCCGATGTTAAAGCCGACCATGATTTCCGTAGGCATTCTGGAGATCATGTGGGTATGGAATGACTATCTGCTGCCGGTGCTGGTGCTCGATATCAATAAATACCGCACGATTCCCATTCATATCCAGTATTTGAAGGGAAGCTACGGTACGGTGGATCTGGGCGCGACGATGGCGTTGATCCTGATGAGTATTATTCCGGTTATCATTTTCTATCTGTCCTGCCAGAAGTATATTATCAAAGGTGTTGCCGCAGGTGCCGTAAAAGGTTAATGCGAGATGCGGGATTCTCCGCTTGGACCATAGGGGGAGCGCTGATGAAATCACCGCTCCCTCAAATTATATCAGGAGACAAAATCACTGATAGAACTTGCCAATTTTGACAAAATATTGTAATATTTTTATAGAAATCGATTTCCGAACGGATTCGGAATGTTTGACAGGAAAGGACATGTGGATGTTATGAGAAAGAGCGGTGTTTTGCTGCCTGTTTCCGCTATTCCGTCAAGGTACGGGATTGGCGCATTTTCCAGAGAGGCATATACCTTTATTGATCTGTTAGAAGAAGCGGGGCAGTCCTATTGGCAGATACTGCCGCTTGGCCCCACGGGCTATGGGGATTCTCCCTATCAGTCATTTTCCACTTTTGCAGGAAATCCCTATTATATTGATCTGGAGTCGCTGGTTGAAGCCGGGTATCTGACGAAGAAAGACTGTGAGCAGTATGATTTCGGAGACGACGACGCTTATGTCGATTATGAAAAAATCTATCTGTCCCGTTTTAAAGTGCTAAAGACGGCGTTTGAGAACAGTCATATTGAGAAGGACGAGGCATATCAGAAGTTTGTGGAGGAGAATGCCTACTGGCTGAAAGATTACGCCCTTTACATGGCAGTGAAGAATGCTTTCGGCGGAAAGAGCTGGGCAGAGTGGGATGAGGATATTAAGCTGCGCAAGCCGGAGGCGATGAAGAAATATGCCGAAAAGTATGCGGAAGAAGTGGCGTTTTATCAGTTCCAGCAGTATCTTTTCGCAAAACAGTGGTTTGCGCTGAAAGAGTACGCGAACCATAAGAAAATCGAGATTATCGGGGATATTCCGATTTATGTGGCGTTTGACAGCTCTGATACCTGGGCGAGTCCAGAGCTTTTCCAGCTGGACGATACGCTGACGCCTGTGGCGGTGGCGGGATGCCCGCCGGACGCATTTTCCGCTACGGGACAGCTTTGGGGAAATCCGCTGTACCGCTGGGAATATCATAAAGAGACGGATTACGAGTGGTGGATGAAGCGGATCGGCTATTGCTATAAGCTCTATGATGTGGTGCGAATCGACCATTTCAGAGGGTTCGACGAGTATTATTCCATTCCCTTCGGCGACGAGACGGCGGAGTTTGGGCATTGGGAGAAGGGACCCGGCTACGATATCTTTAAGACCATGAAGGCGAAGCTTGGGAAAAAAGCGGTTATTGCGGAAGACCTCGGCTTCTTGACCAAATCAGTCATTAATCTGGTGAAAAAGACCGGCTATCCCGGTATGAAGATTTTGCAGTTTGCCTTTGACTCCAGAGAGGAGAGCGATTATCTTCCCCACAATTATGTGGCGAACAGTATTGTCTATACGGGAACCCACGACAATGATACGACGATGGGCTGGTATGAGAAGCTGAACCGCAGGGATAAGGCTTTTGCCAAGAGGTATCTGAACATAAAGGCAAACAAGGATGTGCAGTGGGAGTTTATCAGAGCGGCGATGGCGAGTGTATCCGATACCTGCGTGATTCCGATGCAGGATTATCTGGGACTTGGGACAGAGGCGAGAACGAATATGCCCTCCACGCTGGGGACGAACTGGAAGTGGCGGATGCTGACCGGACAGTTCACGAAAGAGCTGGCGGGGCGGATTCTGGAGATGACGAAGCTCTACGGTAGGTTGGGATAATGTGCGGCGGGGGATGCAGATGGCGGAGATTACGATTAAAGACATAGCGAAACAGTGCGGCGTGGGCGTCAGTACGGTCTCCCGGGCAATCAATAACCATCCGGATATCAATCCGGAAACAAAGAAAATGATTCTGGGAGTGATTGACCAGACTGGTTTTATCCCAAACAACAGCGCCAGAAACTTGAAGAGGACGGATGCCAAATGCATTGCCGTGCTTGTAAAGGGAATCACAAACCCTCTGTTCAGCAGCATGATCAAGATTATTGAGGAGGAGACGCAGCGGAGCAGATATGCGCTTGTTCTCCGGCATGTGGAAGAGCAGGAGGATGAGATAGACGTGGCTCTGGAGCTGGAGAAGGAAAAAAGGCTGCGGGGAATCGTATTTCTGGGAGGGCTGTTTGAACATACGGAGGAAAAGCTGGAGAAGCTGAAAGTGCCCTTCATTTTCAGTACCATAGGAGTCAATACGATAGACCGGGCAGGCAAAGCGGATTTTTCCAATATCGCGGTGGATGACAGGCTGGAGAGCGAGAAGATGACGGAATACCTGCTGGGGCTTGGGCATCGGAAGATTGCCTTGATTACGGAGCAGACAGGTCCGATTGGCAGCCTGCGTACCCAAGGGTATCGGGAAGCCTACGCGAAACGAAAGTTTGCGGTCCCGGAGAATCTGATTTACTACGTGCAGGAGGATATCGACCATTATTCCATGGAAAACGGTTATCTGACGGCGAAACGGCTGTTACAATCCGGCGAGGCGTTTACGGCGATTTATGCGGTGTCGGACTCTCTGGCAATCGGCGTATGCCGCGCCGTGCTGGAGACCGGCAAAAGGATTCCCGAGGATATCTCGGTGGCGGGATATGACGGTATTGAGATGGGAGAGTATTATAATCCCAAAATTACCACCGTCAAGCAGCCGGTGGAGGAGATGGCGAAAAAGACCATTCGTCTGCTGCTAGACGTAATCGGGGAGCGCAAAGAGCATCAGCAGATTGTGTTTCCGGCAAAGCTTGTGGTGCGGGATTCTACCGGGCCTTGCTCAAATTAGAATTATGATAGGCGGGATCGTTTGTGACGTCTTGACTAAACCAGTCGAGAGGGAGAAACGCTTCCGCCGTTTCTTTGTCCGGGAACTCCACTTCCGCGATGATAAGAGGGGCGAAGGGCGGCTCAAAAATATCCAGTTCCACACACAGACTGAGCTGGTCAATTACATTTCCTGTGGACGACACATATGTCGGGTCAAACTTCGGATGGTCGATGGGAATGACATACCGTTTTTTGGAGATGACAGTTCCGTCCGCCTTTTCCCGCAGGTGATAGTAGGACTCTTCGTTTAGGGGGAGATTGTACTCCTCTCTGGCAAGCAGTCCTTTTCCTTTGTAGGTCAGATAGTAGGAGTCGTCCTCACGGCGGATTCTGACAACCGGGTCAGTGTTTAAGTATGCCTGCTCGATGATGCGGCAGGGGTAGGATTCTAAGTTGACCGGGAGGGTTTTGACTGTGAATTTGCGTTCGATTTCCATTGTGGGGTCCTTTCTATTCGGTTGCTTTATTTGCTATCCCTATTTACAAAGATTTATTGACGGTATCTATTATAAGGGGATTCGAGGACGGTGTAAAGCTCTGCCTGTTTTCCGGATTTTTTATGCTGCGTTTGGCAATAAACCGGTAGTCTGTGCGAAAAACGCATAGTTGTCTGCGCTGATAATATATGTTAGGATAACGGAGATAACTGTTGATTTTCCATAGGGGGGTATACGATGTATATTGCAGACGAAAAGAGATATGAAACGATGCCCTATCACCGCTGTGGCAGCAGCGGACTTCTGCTTCCGGCGGTTTCTCTGGGCTTATGGCATAATTTTGGTTCCAATGGAAACTTTGAAAACATGGAGGCGGTGTGCCATACAGCTTTCGACCATGGGATTACACATTTTGACCTGGCGAATAACTATGGACCTGTGTACGGTGCGGCGGAGGAAAATTTCGGAAGGATTCTGAAAAAGAGTCTGGGGATTTATCGGGACGAGCTGGTGATTTCCACGAAAGCCGGATATGATATGTGGCCGGGTCCTTATGGAAACTGGGGCAGTAAGAAATATCTGGTTGCAAGTCTGGACCAGAGCCTGCGCCGCATGGGTTTGGAGTATGTGGATGTTTACTACCACCACAGACCCGATCCCGAGACGCCTTTGGAAGAAACAGCAAGGGCGCTGGACGGCATAGTCAGAAGCGGAAAGGCGCTGTATGTGGGCATTTCCAACTATGATAAAGAGCAGACGGAGGTGATTGCCGCCCTTTTTAAGCAGATGGGAACGCCGTTTATTATTAACCAGAGAAGATACTCCATGCTTGACCGGACGATTGAGAAGGACGGGCTCAAGGACTACGCGGCGGCTCACGGGATTGGTGTGATCACCTTTTCGCCGCTGGCACAAGGGCTTCTCACAGACCGCTATCTGCATGGTATTCCGGAAGACAGCCGTGCGCGGGCAGACGGGCGCTTTTTACAGGAGAGCGCCATAACAGAAGATATGCTTCAAAAAATAGGGAAACTGAATGCGCTTGCCGCCCAGAGAGGACAGTCTCTGGCACAGATGGCGCTGGCGTGGATTCTCAGGGACGGCGATATCACCAGTGTGCTGATTGGCGCGTCGCGTCCGTCGCAGGTGCTGGATAATATCGGGATGATCGGGCATACGTCTTTTAGTGAGGAGGAGAGACGGGAAATTGATGAGATTTTGGAGGGATAAATGCGTATGCCGACGGATGCGGTATTTTAGTGTCGGCGATTAAAGGGTTGTATTTATTTTTTGTAATAACGCTTCCTGCAATACCTGTGAAAAATTGAGTCCAAGAGAAAGAGCCTCCTCGTTGAGCCATTCCGGAATTGTAAGTGTTTTTTTCACAGCTTTGGCGTTTGTGCGTTTCTGGTAGGCAAGCATGTCAAATTCAATGATAACACAGCATTCGTTTGCAGAGAGCGCGACTTCGTAAGGAAGGGAGGGAGCAGGGATTTCCTGCTTCTCTTTTTTTCGGCTTGTAACGGCAAGCCCGAGAGCATCGACAGCCATTTCGTAAGCGCTTTGCATATCGTCCCCCTGTGTCATACATTCGGGCAGATCGGGAAAAGTGATCCAGAAACCGCCTTCTTCCGCGTGGTGAAAGATCGCAGGGTAGAATAATTTTTGCATACGTATCACTCCTTTTGTCGATGATATTATTTCAGACCGGCTTGTTTCAAAATGGCTTGCTTCATACCCTTTTTCAAGTCATTGGCATCTTGTATTATTCCTTTTCTTAAGTGAAATTATTATAGCACGTATGAACACGTGTGTCAATTACTGCATCTACTTGGAAACTCCCGGCGAAATGCCGTGACAGATATGGCTTGGAACAGCCATACAGACCAAATGTAAATGATGGATATAGCGTAGCATGATGCAGAGCGGTATGTCAAGCGTTTGTGTTTTTTAGGTGAAATCAGTTGTTTTGAAGGGCGTGTGAAAATATTTCCAGAGAGACAGAGTTGACAAAGTTATCTTTATCGTATATAGTTTAATCAGCAAGTGCAAACGTTTGCACTTGCTTTTAGGACAAGAATGCAAACGTTTGCGTAAAGGAGAATTCTATGGCAGCTACAATCAAGGACATTGCAAAAAGAGTGGGCGTGAATCCCTCGACGGTATCCAGAGTAATCAACGGGACGGCCGCGATATCCGAGGAGACGAAAAAGAAAATTATGACGGCGATGAAAGAGTTGGACTATCATCCAAACATTCAGGCGAGGAGCCTTGTCAACGGCAGTGCCTTTACCATCGGTCTGGTGATGGATGCCGGAAACAGCGACGCTTATGCCAATACTTTTTTTATCAACTCTGTCAGCGCAATAGAGAAAGTGACGCAGCGTTTGGGGTACAATCTTCTGATTGCCAACAACACAGAGCGGGAAGAGGGAAACGCCGTGAAAAATCTGGTTTTGGAGCATAAGATAGACGGCGTTATTTTACCGGTATCCGGGATTACGGAAGATCTGGTCACTCTTTTGCAGGAAAACAACTTTCCCTTCGTGGTGATGGGAGAACCGGATGAAACTTATTTTGGACAGAACTGGGTGGATATGGATAATGAGGAAGGGGCACGGCTGGCGGTAGGACATTTGCTGCAGCGCGGCTACAGACATCCGGTTTTATTGATAGAAAACAAGGGCAATATTTTTGAAAAAAAGAGAATCCAGGGATTTATAGCGGAGCTGGAACATAATGGTCTGTCCCCTGCCCCAGGCGATATTATAGAAAGCAGGGCGAATGGAGAGGACATTGCGGACAAAGTGAAACTGGTTTTGGAAAATCAGTCGGAGGTTGACAGCGTTATTTGTACAAACAATATTGTTGCATATCATGTACTGCGTGAACTGAAAAAGAGAGGGATTTCTGTGCCGGAGCAAATGGGGATCATTACCTTTAATAACTACCCGCTTGCGGAATACCTTGATCCGCCCCTTACTGCGGTTGATATTGACACCTATCTTTTAGGTGAGTGGGCGGCCAGTACATTGTTTGATATGATAAAGCATCGGGACAGAAAGGAGGGCGCGATTCTAATCGAGACAAAGATGATTGCAAGAAAATCTACGGAAAAGAGGTGGTAGTGTTTGAACAGAGAGGCAGTTTTGCACAACGGCACAGAGGACTTTGTCTATCCGACAGCCAGAAATCAATTGGTGTTCAGGATACGAACTGCCAAAAAGGAAATACAAAGCTGTAAACTGATTTATTGGAACAGGAATGATGCGGTCAAAAGAACACAGAGCATGGAATGCTATGCCAGAGACGGGCTGTTTGATTATTTTCAGTGCAAAGTAATTTTTACTAAAATTGCCAGATATCAAAAGTATTATTTTTCTCTGGAAGATACGGAGGGAAAAGCGTGGTACTTTTCGGTGTACGGAGTAAGTGAAGAAGTGCCGGAAAGCGGATTTTTCGAGTATCTGTACGCCAACGGAAACGATGTAATAGCTGCGCCCGGCTGGGCAAAAGGCATGATTTATTACCAGATATTTCCGGAACGTTTTTATAACGGAGAATACGGGAATGATCCAGCAGATGCGGCAATGTGGGGAACTTCTCCGACCAGGGAAAACTATATGGGCGGAGATCTGGCGGGCATCATAAAAAAGATTCCCTACTTGAAAAGATAAGCATTGTGGTAAAATCAAAACTTTTGGATTTTCCCACAATGCCGACTACTACGGAATCTCTTATTCCTTTATATCTTTATATATAGTTTGATTGACAATTACCCATAATTCCGTATGTTTTTTACGAAAGCAAGAAATGAAGCTGATGATAGAACTTGGATTTCATTCTAATACAATCCGTTATATTTGGGCAGCGGATAATCCATATCATAATTTCGGCACAAATCCATAAAGGCTTTCGCTGATGAAGTAAGGAATTTTTCTTTATGATAGACGATATGGAATTTTCGTTTGAAACTAAGTCCTTTTACACGGACAGCAACAACAAGGCCACGTTCTATTGGCCCGATTACCATACGATGTGGCAATACGGCAATTCCAAGCCCATTGATAACAGCATTTACTAAAGCTGTAGTACTCATAGCTTCCCAGATAGGGGAAACAGAAAATCCCGCAGCTTCAACTACTCGTTCAAAGGTTTCGCGTGTGCCGCTTCCATGTTCACGAAGAAGAAAATTTTGTTGGCGAAATTCTTCAACGGAAAGCAACTGCCCCGGATAAAAACCACTGTTTGTAGGGCAGATAACAGTTAGATTGTCTTCCCTATATTCTTCTGAAACAAAAGTCGGTGTATGGGAAATACCCTCAATCAGTATAAAATCCAGTTCATTGTTCAATATTTTCTGTTCTAACTGTTCTGATGGACTGATAGTTACTTTTACCTCTGTACCGGGATAACGATTATAAAATGCTTTCACATAGTAGGGAAGAAACTGTGAACCAATCGTTATGCTTGCTCCGATTCTTATAATGCCAAAAGAATCCCAGTCTTTCATTGCTTTTTCCATATCATCAAACATGGAGGTGATATGGATAGAATACTCACAAAACCGCTGCCCTGCTTCTGTGATTTTAAGCCTTTTTCCGATTCTGTCAAATAGAACTACGCCATAATACTGCTCTAATTCCTTGATAGCAAAACTAACTGCGGGCTGTGTGATGTGGAGTTCTTCGGCAGCCTTTGTTGTATTGAAATTATTTTTGCAAACCGATA
>CAJUMV010000071.1 GCA_910587715.1 uncultured Lachnospiraceae bacterium
AGAGACAAACGGATAGAAAGAAACGGAGATTCAGTATTTGGTTTTGAGGGTATGTGAAAGCTTTTTAAACACTATTTACAAAAAAATGTAATTAGTGTTTTTTTTTTAGAATATTTGTGATATAATAAGATAAATCTGAGATTGCGGCTAAATTTGTTTATATTTAAGGGAAATGAATGAGCAATCGGAAAGATGTGAGGGTATTTTCTAAATATATAACGTGAGGTGGATTGCATGGATACAAAGATTCTGCTTGAAAATGGAACAAATGAGCTGGAGGTACTGGAATTTAAGCTGGACGGAAATGCTTACGGTATCAATGTGGCGAAGATTAAGGAAATCATTAATTATCAGGAAGTGACGCCTGTACCGAACGCGCATCCGAGTATTGAAGGTATTTTTATGCCGCGAGATGTGATGATTACAGCGATTGACCTGAAGAACTGCTTACAGAGAGGCGTATCTGAGCCGGGCGGTCTCTTTATTGTTACAAACTTTAATAAGTTGGATATTGCATTTCATGTGGACTCTGTAGTGGGAATCCATCGTGTTTCATGGAGAGAGATTATCAAGCCGGGTTCTACGGTGTCAACGTCGGAGGATGGTGTTTCGACGGGTATCATTAAATTTGATGACAGACTCATTATCATTCTTGATTTTGAGAAGATTGTGACGGATATTAACCCGGAGACCGGTCTTAAGCTTGCGGATATTGAGGAGCTGGGCGAGAGACACAGGATTGATGTGCCGATTTTGATTGCCGAGGATTCGCCGCTTTTGAATAAGCTGATTGTGGACTCCTTACATAAGGCGGGCTATGTGAATCTGATTCATACAGAGAACGGACAGCAGGCTTATGACGTGATTCAGGAGTGCAAGAAAGAGGGTACGCTTAGGGAGCATGTACAGTGTATCATCACTGATATCGAGATGCCGCTTATGGATGGTCACAGACTAACGAAGCTGGTGAAGTCCGATGATGAGACGAAGGATATCCCGATTGTCATTTTCTCATCGCTGGTGAATGATGATATGAAGAGAAAGGGAGAAGCTCTTGGGGCGAACGCACAGCTTTCCAAGCCGGAAATCGGTAATTTGGTGCGCGTGGTTGATGAACTGGTCTTAGCGAATAAGTAAGCAGGTAGGATATAGGAAAAGGTAGAGACCGGGAGTTTCCCGGTCTTATCTTATGCGCGTATAAATGGCGTCGGAAGACGTGTGAAGTTGATATCATGTCTGCATGAATGGATATATGAGGAACCGGAAGGATGAATACACAATTACAGGAAGTGAGAGAAAAGATACAGGATGCGGAACTTGTCCTTGTAGGAATCGGAGAAGGATTTCAATATGGCTGGGGCGCCCTTTTGCAGGATGAAAGATATCAGGAGATTGAGAAAGAAATCGGGAGAGAAGAGCGTTATGTCTGGATTGTGCCTTTTTTGCAGAAGATGGTACTGCGCCGGGAGCGGGAGGATAGGTGGACGCGCGCGTATCAGGCGTTGAAGGCGCTTGTGGAGGATAAAAATTATTTTGTGGTCTCGCTCTGCATGGACGATTATTTGTACGAGGCGGGGCTTGACGAAAAAAAACTGGTGACGCCTTGCGGCGGTTTCCGCAGGATGCAGTGTGAACAAAATTGTGCGGGCGAATTATCGGAGATACCGGAGGAGGTATATGAAGCGGTTTTACAATATTATAGAGGGGAGCTTCCATTGTCGGCTCTGAAAGAGCCGGTTTGCAAAAAATGCGGCAAAAAGCTGCGGTTTAATCAGCTCGGTGTGGAGAAATATGCGCAGGAAGGGTATCTGGAGCAATGGAATGTCTACACAAAATGGCTGCAGGGCACTGTGAATAAACGACTGTGTGTGCTGGAGCTTGGAGTGGGGATGAATTATCCTGGCATTATTCGATTCCCTTTTGAGAAGATGGTTTATTATAACCAAAAGGCGTTTTTATATCGTGTGCATCCCCGGCTTTATCAGCTGGGGGAGGAAATCGCGGACAGGAGCAGGGGAATTGCGGAAAATCCAGTGGATTTTCTGGGCTCATTAGGAAATTTTTAGTGGGCGCCCAATTTTGGAAAAGGGATTTGTTAAATAGAATGAGATGTGATAAAATATGAGGTAGTGTGACATAAATCATTGCGGGTAACTAGGAAGGTAATGAATAGTTACCAATGGGGAGAAAGTATGAGCTCGAGTGAAGAATATTTAGACAGTTTATTAGATTCTATACTGGGAGGCGGAAAATCGGACGGAGAGAAAGATGCTGCATCCGGGGCGGAAGGCGCAGATAATCAGACGGTTCCAGCAGACGGCGGAAAAGCCATGTCTTCCGAAGAGATAGAGGAGATGCTGGTTTCCATGGGCACTCTGGGCGGTACGGAAGAAGAACCACAGGAACAGGAAAGCGCAGAAGCGGAAGACATGGAAGCGATGCTTGCTTTTATGAATGAGCATAATGCCGGTAGTTCTGATGCGGGTTCCGGAGATGCGGATCTGGCGTTGGATGATTTAGGCATGGAAGAGAGTATGACGTCGGACGACTTTGCCTTAGAAGAAACGGAAGCCGGAGAGGGCATGACGGACGGTTTGGATGACTTGTCGTTAGATAGTCTGGATTTGGGCGAGAGCAGCAGCGACGATACAGGAATGGGCGATTTGTCGTTGGATGACCTGTCACTGGATGATTTGGACATGGAAGAGAGCGCGGCGTCCGATGGTTTTGCTTTAGAAGAGACAGAAGCCGTAGAAGGTATGATGGACGGCTTGGATGACCTGTCGTTAGATAGTTTGGATTTGGGCGAGAGCGGCGACGATGCAGGAGTGGACGATTTGTCGCTGGATGACCTGTCACTGGATGATTTGGGCATGGAAGAGAGCGCGGCGTCCGACGATTTTGCTTTAGAAGAGACAGAAGCCGTAGAAGGTATGACGGACGGCTTGGATGACCTGTCGTTAGATAGTTTGGATTTGGGTGAGAGCGGCGGCGATGATGCAGGAATGGATGATTTGTCGCTGGATGACCTGTCACTGGATGATTTGGGCATGGAAGAGAGCGCGGCGTCCGATGGTTTTGCTTTAGAAGAGATAGAAGCCGGAGAAGGTATGACGGACGGCTTGGATGAGCTGTCATTAGATAGTTTGGATTTGGGCGAGAGCGGTGATGACGCGGCGGCAGACGACTTGTCATTAGATGACATGGACGGGCTGATGTCTGAGGAAGATATAGACCGCCTGTTAAATGGTGATTTATCTGATGGAGAAGGCGGCGCGGATGATTTTGCATTAGAGGAAACAGGGGAGAGCGATGAAGACCTCTCTGCGTTGCTGGCGGGGATGGATCACGATGAAGATTTGTCGGAGATTAACGATCTGTTAGAAGGGGCTGAGCAGGGTGTCTCGCCCGATGACGATATCCTGGCGATGTTAGAAGGCGCGGAGGATGGCGGCGACAGCAGCTTTGATTTCTTTGAGAATGATGAGGCGGCAAAAGAAGCAGAGAGCATCCGTGAGCTTACGCCGGAGGAGATAGCAGCCAGAGATGGCGGAGAAAAGCCAAAGAAAGAGAAAAAGAAACGGAAGAGGTTCTTTGGGAAAAAGAAAAAGGGCGGTGATGAGGAAGCCGTTGCCGAAGAGCCAGAAGATGAGCTGGAAGCGCTTTTAGCGGAAACCGCAGAGCAGGAACCGGCACCGGAAGAAACGAAAGAAAAGAAGCCCGGCGTTTTTGCAAGGCTGATGGATTTCCTGCTGGAGTCGGATGAGGACGAAGACCCTGTCGCGGCGGAGGTTTTGGCGGATAATGCCGGCGAGACGGGAACAGTCACCGACGAGAATAAGGCTCTTCTGGAGGAATTGAAGGAAGAGGATAAGAAGGGTAAAAAGAAGAAAAAGAAAGATAAGAAGAAGGGCAAGAAAGGTAAAGAGGGAGAGGGCGAAGGAGAAGAAGGCGCCGAGGGCGAAGAAGACAAGAAAGCAAAGAAGAAAAAGAAGAAAGAAAAGAAGAAAAAAGAAGAGGAAGAAGTAGATCTTTTTGCAAAGCCGGAAAAGAAACTTTCCAAAAAGAAGGTGATAACGGTGTTTGTGTTCTGCGGCACGATTGCGGCATGTATTGTGCTGTTGGCATCCTTTCTTCCCGATTATACGGAGAAGAAAAAGGCACAGGTGGCATACGACCATCAGGAGTATGCCGAAGTGTATGAACTTTTGTATGGGAAGAAGTTAAATGAGCAGGATGAAGTCTTGTTCCAGCGAAGCAATCTGGTTTTACAGATGAATCGAAAGCTTACCTCTTATGAAAATTATGGTAATCTTGATATGCGTCTGGAGTCGTTGAATGCATTGATAACAGGTGTGGCTCGCTATCAGGAGATTTTGCCGGAAGCGGAAGCTTACAATGTAGTGGGCGAGGTCAGTGATATTTATGCGCAGATATTAGAGCGGCTGTCGGCGGATTTCGGTGTGTCGGAGCAGGATGCGCTGGATATCATTGCATCGGAGGATGATGTGACCTATTCGCAGAGACTGGAAGCGATTATAAGTGGTGCGGTTTACGGCGAGGATGTGCCTGCGGGAAGACAGGATGTGCTGCCGGAGGAAGAGGAGATCATCGAGCGGATTGACGGGCTGGAAGCCGATATAGATGAGACGCCGGAGGATATGCTGCCGGAGGAATTGACGGGAGAAGAGACGCCGGCAGAGGAAACCGAAGGAGAAAATGGGTCTGAGGGTGAAGATATGCCGACGGATGAGAATGTGGATGAAGAGGCAGAATGATGGTAGCGATTATCGATTATGACGCCGGCAACATCAAAAGTGTGGAGAAGGCGGTGGCACTGCTCGGACATGAGGCGGTGCTGACGAGAGACAGAGAAGAAATCCTCTCTGCGGATCATGTGATTTTGCCCGGCGTGGGCGCGTTTGGCGACGCTATGGAAAAACTGCACCGATACGGACTTGTTTCGGTCATTCGTGAGACGGCAGATAAAAAAATTCCCTTTCTGGGAATATGCCTGGGACTGCAGCTTATGTTTGAGAGCAGCGAGGAGGCGCCGGGTGTGGAAGGGCTTGGACTTCTGCCCGGAAGAATCCTGCGCGTTCCCGACGGGGAAGGGTTGAAAATTCCGCATATCGGTTGGAATTCCCTGACTTTTCCGAATCCGGGACGGCTATTTCAGGGAATTACGGAGGGTGCTTATGTTTATTTCGTGCATTCCTATTATCTGCAAGCGGATGATCTGCAGATTGTGAAGGCAGCTACGGAGTATGGAACGACGATTCATGCTTCGGTGGAGCGGGACAATCTCTTTGCCTGCCAGTTTCATCCGGAGAAAAGCTCGGAGACGGGACTTAAGATATTGCAGAATTTTTTGAAAAATAAGGAGTAAATTTTCTTCGAAAATTAACTCCAGGGGCAGAATGGAGCGGCGATGCACACAAAGCGGATTATTCCCTGTCTGGACGTGAAAAACGGCAGGGTTGTCAAGGGCGTTAATTTTATCAATTTTAAGGATGCGGGCGATCCGGCTGAGGTCGGTGCGGCTTATGACAAGTCGGGAGCGGACGAGCTTGTTTTTCTGGATATCACGGCTTCCTCCGACGCGAGGGACACGGCTGTGGAGATGGTGAGAAAGGTTGCCGAGAAGGTGTTTATCCCTTTTACGGTGGGCGGCGGCATCCGTACCGTGGACGATTTCAAGGCAATTCTGCGGGAGGGCGCGGACAAGGTTTCCGTCAATTCGGCGGCGATTATGAATCCGAATTTGATCAGTGAGGCGGCGGACAAATTCGGCAGCCAGTGTGTGGTGGTAGCGATTGACGCGAAGAGACGTGCCGACGGAAAAGGTTTTACCATTTATAAAAACGGCGGACGCGTGGATATGGAAATAGATGCCGTGGAATGGGCTATGAAGGCGGAGAAGCTGGGTGCGGGAGAGATCCTTTTGACAAGCATGGACGGAGACGGCACGAAAGCAGGGTATGACTTGGAGCTGACGAGAGCCATTGCGGAGAATGTATCAATTCCGGTGATTGCTTCCGGCGGCGCGGGTACGATGGAGCATTTTTACGAGGCTTTCACGGAAGGAAAGGCGGAGGCGGCATTGGCAGCGTCCCTCTTTCACTTCAAGGAGATGGAAATACGGGATTTGAAGGCATATCTGCGGGAAAAAGGTATCTCGGTGAGATTATAGCGAAGGAGAAAGCCGGAAGTGAGGCATTTTCCGTATAGATTTATTATTGTGGATTCGGGTATGCAAAGGGGCATAGAAACAGGACAGAGGTGGTTCTATGCCCTTTTTATGCGCAGGGGCGCATATAACGAAAGAGAAGAGGAGAACATATTATGGCGATGCTGGCAAACGACTGGGTGCAGGCTCTGGACAGTGAATTTCGTAAGCCTTATTACAAAAACCTTTACATGTTCGTGAAAGAGGAGTACAGTAAACGGGTGGTCTATCCGCCGGCGGACGATATTTTTAACGCCTTTCATTTTACACCGCTAGGTAAAGTGAAAGTGCTGCTTCTGGGGCAGGATCCTTACCACAATGAACATCAGGCGCACGGCATGAGCTTTTCGGTGCTGCCGGATCAGAGGGAGATTCCGCCGTCTTTGCAGAATATCTATCAGGAGCTGCGGGACGATCTGGGCTGTTACATACCTGATAACGGGTATCTGCAGAAGTGGGCAGATCAGGGCGTACTGCTTTTGAACACGGTGCTTACCGTGCGGGCGCATCAGGCAAATTCCCATCAGGGAAAGGGATGGGAGGAGTTCACGGACGCGGTGATCCGGGCGGTGAACGAGCAGGATCGACCGATCGTGTATCTGCTTTGGGGACGCCCTGCGCAGAGCAAGATTCCGATGCTGACCAATTCGAAGCATCTGATCTTAAAGGCGCCGCATCCGAGTCCGTTGTCGGCATACAGAGGATTTTTCGGGTGCAGGCATTTCAGCCAGTGCAATGCCTTTTTAGAAGAGAACGGCGTAGAACCGATTGACTGGCAGATAGAGAACATTACGGGAGGAGAAAGCTGACATGAGTAAATTACCTTTTGTGACAAAGGAGCAGATAGAGGAGATCGTAAAGACCTATCCCACGCCTTTTCATATCTATGACGAGAAAGGCATCCGGGAGAACGCAAAAGCCGTGCAGGAGGCGTTTGCGTGGAACAAAGGCTTTAAGGAGTACTTTGCGGTGAAGGCTTGCCCGAATCCGTTTCTGATGCAGATCATGCACGAGTACGGCGCGGGCTGCGACTGTTCCTCCTTGACGGAGCTGATGCTGAGCAACGCTCTTGGAATCAATGGAGACGACATTATGTTTTCGTCAAACGATACGCCGGCTCAGGAGTACGAATATTGCGCGAAAGTGGGCGGCATCATCAATCTGGACGATATCACGCATATCGACTTTGTGGAGGGCATTCTGGGGAAACTGCCTGGAACCATGAGCTGCCGCTACAATCCGGGCGGAGTGTTCCAGTTAAGCAACGGCATTATGGACAATCCGGGAGACTCCAAGTATGGGTTTACGCCGGAGCAGCTTTTTGAGGGGTACCGCATTTTGAAGGAAAAAGGGGTGAAGCGTTTCGGGCTCCACGCATTTCTGGCAAGCAATACCGTGACCAATGAGTATTACCCCCAGCTTGCGAAGCAGCTTTTTGAACTGGCGGTGCAGATCAAGGAGAAGGTGGGCGTGCAGCTTTCCTTTATCAACCTTTCCGGCGGTGTGGGCATCGCTTATCAGCCCGCTCAGGAGGCGAACGATATCAGAGCCATCGGCGAGGGTGTGCATAAGGTGTTTGACGAGGTACTTGTGCCTGCGGGCATGGGAGATACCGCGATCTATACCGAGATGGGGCGCTTTATGACAGGACCTTACGGCGCGCTTGTGACACAGGCGATTCACGAGAAACACATCCACAAGGAGTACATCGGTGTGGACGCCTGCGCGGTAAATCTCATGCGTCCCGCCATGTACGGCGCGTACCATCATATCACGGTGCTCGGCAAGGAGAATGCGCCCTGCGACCACAAGTATGATGTGACCGGGTCTCTCTGCGAGAACAACGACAAGTTTGCCATTGACCGGATGCTCCCGGAGATCGAGAAAGGGGACTATCTGGTGATCCACGACACGGGCGCGCACGGCTACGCTATGGGCTATAACTATAACGGGAAATTGAAGTCGGCGGAGCTTTTGCTGAAAGAGGACGGCAGCGTGCAGCTCATCAGAAGAGCGGAGACGCCGAAGGATTATTTCGCGACGCTTGACGGGTTTGAGGTGTATGGGAAGCTGGGGGTGTAGGGAAGTATTTAATTTATAGTGTTAGTAATGTTTGAAATGAGTGGAAATTATATAAAAATCCGCGAATTGACAAAAATATTATTGGAAAAATGTGAGGTGTTTGACAGTTTGCGCGGGATACTATATGATAAAAGTACAAATGAGGGGAGTTATTAATGCTTTTGTATCACGGAACAGATAATTGCAGTGCAGAGAATATTGTTACTTTAGGGATTGATTTTAGAAAATCTGATTGTTACACTGACAATGCAAGAGGATTTTATTTGACAAATGATAAGAAATTTGCTGAAACAAGAGCGTCTGTTATGACATTTTTACCTCAAAAACCAGTTGTAATAGAAATGTTTTTTGATGAGGATGCGGCTGGAAGAAAGCTAAATATCTTACGGTTTGATGATATTACCGATGAATGGAAATTTTTTGTCGCCTTTAATCGTGTGGGCTCTGAACACTTAGATTTAATGAATTTGTGTTTTTCGCAAAAAATACATAATCTCGATTATTTTTATGATGTGGTGGTCGACGTTCCGGCTGATGCGGGAATATCTGCTGTTACAGATCGGATAGACCGATTGCTGGATGATTTAGATGAGGGAAGGATACCTATGGAGGCAGCCAGAAACGAAATTTTAAAGAATATCATGTCTATTAACATAGGTGATATTGATATCAATTCAAAACAGTATTCATTTCATACGAAAGATTCATTACAATACTTAAAAATGATGCGAATAAGCGATGTTGCCTAGTATATAATAGGAGGTAAAGGTATGAATAGAGTGATGATGTCAATGCAGAAAAAAAATGCCGGATTGAAACATACCGCGTTAGCATCTATACAGAATATACTTGTTACACAATATAATATTACGAAGAATCAAGCGTATATACTGATTAGACGTAGTAAAATTGATCAGATTTTTGATAGAGATGCCGAAATTGCTGCGCATACATCTAATAAAACATGGGCTCGGCGCGCATATGAGCATTTAGATGATAACGATTAGAAATGAAACTGGTTGAAATTCCTTCGGATAATCCTTGCCAACAAGCCTGTGGTGTGGTAAGATATAGCTTGGTTGCAGATGGTGATTCAGGCAGGCGGTCACTGCAGCCGGGCTAAAATGAGAGCTGGTGTGTCGGAATGGCAGACGAGGCAGACTCAAAATCTGTTGTGGGCAACCACGTGTGGGTTCAAGTCCCACCACCAGCACTGATAAAAATGCTTGAAACACTGATAAAATGGGCGTTTTTGGAAGATTTTTATTTTTCAGTTTTGATAACTCTTGATAACTCGACAAAAAAACTACAGGAAAGGAGAAATTCTTTCGTGTGTGACTTGTTTTTCTTTAGTAAACAGATGGTGTTATATATGAGTTCGATTCTCATTACTAAATTTTTTTATTATTGAAATTTCCTTATAAACATGTCTATAATATTCTTGTAATCATAAAACAAATTAATCAAGTATATTGGTGTCTAAAAAATGAAACTCACAATCTTACGAATCAAAAATCGAATAGTAAACTGCCAACTTGATGATGGGACAATTATTGATATTGCAAGGAGATGGTTCACAGAATACATTCAAGAAGGCGATACAATAGAATTTGATATGCATGACTCTTTATCCTATTAATAAAGGTGTCTAATGTGTACATATTTACAAATCTGAGTAAAAATCGTAAAAAAAAGGAACATAAAATACGAAGTTTTATGTTCCAAAGTTAGCTATATTTAATATACTATACCAGTGGATATGGGCTTCCATCTTTTTCAATAATTGGTCTTTCCTTATATAGATTATCATATTTCAAATTTCTTTGACCGTCTATATAATAACAATTAAACCCGCCTGCTCCTGGTGTATCCCCCTTATCTAATGATTTTCCAACAATCTTCCAACCGACAATAGTGTCTCCAGCTGATGCTTCAACAATTTTATCTACAACCATTACATGTTTCGAATTTTCTTTAGTTGTATAAGACGCTATAGGGGTAACTGACATAATACGAACACCACCTGAATTGGTTTTTTTTAAAATGTCCCATTCATCCTGATATGTTACGCCATTTTCATGATGTGCGCCTCCCCACACAACAATAGGAATACAACTACCATCAAGATAATATACACAATCATTTCCAGGTAAGGATTGTCTTGAAAAACCTTTTAATTTATCACAAAGACCAACAACATTGCTAAAATTTATTACTGCATCGGCACCATCCTTTTTCCAACCTAAATTACCGTCGTCATCAATAACAAATTGTATTCTATTGTTAATTATACCACGATCTAATGCATTTCGTATTGTAAAAACACCAGAAGAACTTTGTGCCATATCTGATCGATTGTTATAAACATCGTCTGTTATTCCATTAATATTGCCTAATTTTGTTTCCGCTGTTTTCCCATCATCAAATTCAACATCAGATGCTTTTGTCCACCAAGATATGAGTTGCCACAATTTTGATTCCCTATCTATTAATCTTCTAAATTTGCGACCAGTTGTAATTCGTTCATTTATAGCCATTTATAATTAATTCCTCCTTATGTCATATCCAAAACATACCTTCTTCTAAATCTGGTTCTTCCATTTTCTCATTAGAAAGTTTGCCATATGTATATTTAGCCACCTGTTCATGACTCATTTCTGATAAATCATCATGTGAAAATGGTTTTTGATTATTAGGATCATCAGCATCCCAATAGAAAAAATGTCTTTTCTTGGTAAGCGCAAAGTAATGGGGTGGATTTCCTCCCTCTTTCAAAGATTATATAAT
>CAJUMV010000072.1 GCA_910587715.1 uncultured Lachnospiraceae bacterium
ATACCATATCCCAAACCTTGACTCCATGTTTTCCGGAGTTTTCGGACAGTCTGCACGTAATTTTTATAAAAGTGTTGGCTTTGAGACGCTCATTACTTTAACGGAAATGTGGGACGAGGAAAATCCATGCTTAATTATGATTAAAGTGTTGGTGTAAGTGGAATGTCGATTGTGGCATTTTGGGTGTAATGATATAATAATATTGACAGAAACTGTTGGGATAAGTGAATCGTTTAAATTTTAGAAGGGATGTGCCATTTGTGACAGAGCGAATGACTTGGGAACAAATACAAAAAGAATATCCCAATCAATGGGTTGGATTAGTTGATGTTCAGTATCAGAATGATGATGGGATTTCTGTAGAGTCTGCGGTTGTAAAATATACGGACAAAACGAAATCAGAGCTAACCAGATTGGTGTTGAAAGGGGCGATTATTTCCCGGCATACGAATCCAGAAGGTTATTTACAGCTTGGAATGGTGGGCGTGTTATGAAGCAGTATACAATGAAACTGGATAATACAAGACTTTAAACTGGAAGCAGTTGAAAAAAGGTAAGAACAAATGGATAGAATCGTGCGAAGATGTTTGAGTGCACTTATGATAATATGTGTTATTTTTATTGAGGACTCCTTTTCTGCTAACGCTGCAGAGAAGGAGCCTTCGTCTGTCGAAAAATCCGTGGGCGAGGGTGAGGTGTCAGAAAGACAGGTGCTCGGAATCGACATGTACGAGGTGAAGGAGGGGGATAGCCTGTGGAAGATTGCGGAGAAATTGTGGGGTGACGGGAATCGGTATCCGCAGCTTTTCGCGCAGAACCGGGATAGTCTCACAAATCCCGACTACATTCAGCCGGGACAGAAGCTCGCCTATTTTGTGGAGGGAGAGGTGGAGGAGGATCATGCGCTTGCTTGGGAAGAACCGATTATGGAGGAGGTTGTCCGGCGTGCGCTGATTACAATAAAGCAGATGGATGAAACGGAACAGGCGCAGTTTATGGCAAGACCCGTTATGGCGAGCGATATGGAGGCGGTGACTTCCATCTGGTTCAGCAGGAAAAGCAATGCGGATACAACCTATAAACCGACGCTGCGTTTTTGCATAAATGAGTATGAGGAAATAGTAGATTTGGATGTCGGTCAGCAGTTTTCTTATGCGGATCTGGTTAATTTCCCCGCACTTAGGAACATACATTTATGTATTAACCAGCCGGAATATTCGTCTCTTTCGGTGATGCCCCATCTGGAATCCATTACTATCATAAACTATGGAAAGAAAGTGGAAAATCTCGATTTTTTGCGGGGACGCACCAATTTGAAAGAACTGACGCTGGACAGTATGGGATTCTTCGAAATATCAGATATCGGGGTTTTGAAAAGCTGTACAGAGCTGGAGTGTCTTTCTCTGGATACGCGGGAAGTAACGGACTTTTCTTTTTTGATATATTGTTCGAAGATTAAGCGGTTTTCCTTTTACGGCAGCGCGAAACCGGATTTTAAGCTGCTTCCCGAAGCGGAGTATGTGTATATTCCATGGGTGAAATATCACCGGAATGAGGAGGGGGAGCTGGTTTTGGGCAAGGGGCAGCGTGGAAAAAAGGAAAATATATTTTAGATCTTACGTGATAGAAAGAGGGAAGAGAAAATTGAGGACCCGTGCGAAAAAATGAGTGTGAAAAATGAGTCAGAGAAATATTTGCACAGACGCCAAACTTGGTGTACAATATACGATAATGGTTCGAATTTCGATTCCTGCAATCGGGGCAGGAAAATAAATTGATTTGGCGAGGGCGGTCGCAGCGCCTGCGCGAAGGAGGATAACGTGAAGACGATTCCTTGGAACAAAAGGTATGAGATCGGTGTAGAGTCTATTGATAAGCAGCATAAGCAATTGTTTGGCATGATAAATAAGCTGCTTACCCTTGGGGAAGATGAAGAGAAAAAGGAGTGGGTGTGCAGGGAAGGCGTTAAGTATCTGAAAAATCATGTGGTGGAACATTTCCAGCATGAAGAAGGCTATATGCGTTCCATTGATTACGCTGATTTCGAGGTACATAAGCGTCTGCATGACGATTTCCAAAACAGCACGCTTCCCGCATTGGAGGCTGAGCTGGAGGAAACAAATTATTCGGAGGAGGCTATGCGCCATTTCCTGGGCGTCAGCATCGGCTGGATGGTAGCCCATACGCAGACAGAGGATTTGGCTATTGCCAGAAAAAAGCTGAGCAGATGGGTGAGCATTCCTCACGAGGAGGAGCTGGACGCGCTGGAGCAGACGATTGTTCAGCTTATGAGCGAGATGTTCCAGATAAAGGCGAAGGCTATCAGCAGGCAGTATGGCGGGGAAGCGATTGGAAAGACCATCTGTTATCGCTTTGTCTACCATGGAAGCAAAAAAGAACGCTGGGAAATCATATGGGGGATTGAAGAGGGACTTCTGCTAAAGGTAGTCGGAGACCTGATGGGCACACAGTATTTGAAAGTGGATGATATGGTAATTAATATCACCCGTTATATTGCAAGGCAGATGATTGAAAAGATTAGGGAGTGTTTCCCGCAGTTGGAAGCCTTTGAGATGGAGGGGGAGTCCTTGCTGACGCATGAGCAGTTGGAAGCCACGTTTGACAGGATACCGCCTTTCTGCAGCCTGTTGTTTGACACGGGAGCCGGATATTTTACGTTCAGCGTGCTCAGTAACTCGGTGGAAAAGGGAAAGATTGTTTCCCCGATCAATGCGCAGAACGCCATGGGACAGATAAGAAAGTATCTGGAAGGGGAAACGCGCAAGAAACAGATTTTGATTGTGGACGATTCCGATTTTATGCGCAGCAATATGATACGGCTGCTGGGAAACGACTATGAGATGCTGGAGAGCAATTCCAGCGTGGCAGCGATTAAGACGATAGCGGTCAATAGACCGGATTTGATTCTGCTAGACTATGAGATGCCGGTCTGTGACGGCAGGCAGACCCTGGAGATGATACGTTCCGACGAGGATATTGCGGATATCCCTGTGGTTTTCCTGACAGGCAGAGGGGATGCGGACAGTGTCAGAAATGTGATGTCCTTAAAACCCAGAGGTTATCTGCTTAAGACCATGCCGGAGGAGGATATCAAGAAATATATCGACGGGCTTTTAAAAAAGGATAGTGCGAAGAAGTAACAGAGCCATATGCAAAGATTCTTTGCGTGACTTTTCAGATGGAAACTGCTATGGTCAGGGTATGACAGGTAAAAAAGTCTGACCGGAGGAAACTGACATGGCAGAGGTAGGAAAGCATATTAAAAAAATCAGAAAAGAGAAGAATCTGACGCAGGAGGACTTGGCGGAACGTCTGCATTGCACCAGACAGACCATCAGCAATTACGAAAACGGAAAAAGTGAGCCGGATATTACGCTTTTGATGAAGCTTGCGGATGTGCTGGGTGTGGAAATAAACGACCTGATTTATGGCCCGAAAAAAAGCGAGGACAGAAAGCGGCAAAAAATCAGGTCAGTGGCGGCGCTTGCAGCAGCATGTGTGCTGCTTACGGCGATAGAGGTTCTTACTCCGTTCGCGAAGCAGTATGGATGGAAAAGGTTTGAGATAGCACCTCTTTATCTGTTGCAGTATGTGTTTCGCCCTCTCGTGCTGACGCTGCTTGGATGGGGCATTGCGGAGGCGGGTAAAGCATTTGCCGGGATTCATTTATGGGAAGGCAGAACGGAACGGACTGTAAAGGCAGCGCGGTTTGTTTTTTATATAGCAGCTGTTATTTTGACAGTGTTTGCCGTACTGGCGTTGTGGACGGCGCTGGACTTAACGTATATCTGGTGGCTTTCGGAACGAACGATGAAGATGCAGGGCAGTTTTGACGCTTCGGCGGTTCCACATCTGATGCCGGGACAGCTTCAGAGTCTGTTTTTGCGGCTGAACGTGTTTGGTCGTTTCGGTGGCGCCACCCTGTTTCTGGGCGCGGTGCTGGGATTTTGCTGGATGGAGAAGGCGGGGAATCTTTCGTGTAATTGTAGTGATTAAGATAAAATCATATATACCAGGGAGGATAGAAGGATGGAAATGGAAGGGAAAGAGAGTGTTACGGCGCAGAACGCGGAAGCGGCACAAACCGGCACTACGGAGACCATGAAGGACTATGAGCGTGAGCTGGAGGCTTCTTTCCGCAAGATTGATGAGGGCGATATCATCAAGGGCACGGTAATCGATGTGAACGAGGAAGAAGTCATCCTTGATTTGAAATATTATGCGCAGGGCATTATCAAGGCGGAAAATTTGAGCAACGATCCGGATTTTCTTGCTTCAGGACAGATTTCTGTGGGTGATGAGGTCGAGGCGACGGTGATTAAGATGGACGACGGGGAAGGGAACATTGAGCTTTCCAAGAAAGAAGCCAACGACGTCCTTGCGTGGGGCAGGCTGCAGAACATGTTGGAGCAGGAAACCGTCGTGAAGGTCCGCGTCAAGGAGAGCGTAAAGAGCGGCGTGGTGGCTTTTCTGGAGGGCATGCGGGCATTTATTCCCGCGTCCCAGCTTTCTACCGACTATGTGGAAGATGTGGATTCCTGGGTCGGCAAGGAGATTGAGGTCAAAGTAATTACCGTGGATCAGGAGAAAAAGAAGGTGGTGCTTTCCGGCAAGGCGGTGGCACGCGAGAAAGAAGCGGAGGAGCGCAGACACCGGATTTCCATGATGGCTCCGGGGACCGTACTGGAGGGCGTGGTGGAAAGTCTGATGCCCTACGGTGCGTTTGTAAATCTGGGCAACGGAATCAGCGGTCTGGTACACATTTCCCAAATCAGCCAGAGAAGGATTAAAAAGCCGAGCGAGGTTTTAAAAGAAGGGCAGAAAGTCAAAGTCAAGATTCTTAATACCAACGACAACAAGGTCAGTCTCAGCATGAAGGCGTTAGAAGAGGTCATGGAGGATGTGGAAGAAGACAGAGAGCCGCAGGAGTACACGTCCGGGGAGTCGGTTTCCACAAGTTTGGGGGATTTGCTTTCCAAGCTGAATCTGTAAAGCGATTCTTAATCAGGACAAATTGCTGTAACAGTGTAAGGAACTGTAAAGGAAACGTAGTCGATAGGGAGGAACGATTTGTGAATACGCTTTACGTTACAGATTTGGACGGTACGCTGTTGAACAGTAATGACCGAATAAGTCAATACAGTATCCAAACAATCAACGGGCTGGTGGCAAAGGGCATGCAGTTTACTTATGCTACCGCCCGTTCTCTCGTGTCCGCATCTGTGGTGGCGAAAGGGTTATCGACGACCATTCCGGTCATTGCTTATAACGGCGCGTTGATTATCCACCCGGATACGGGCGAGGTAATCTCTTCGCTTTCTTTCTCGGAGGAGGAAGCGGGTTATGTGAGAGACATTTTGCAGGAAAATGGCGGCAATCCCCTTGTTTATGCCTATGTAGACGGCGTGGAGCGGGTGTCTTATGTGACAGGCAGGGAGAATGAGGGTATCCGGCATTATCTGGACGCCAGAAAGGGAGACAGGAGATTTCGTCCGCTCTCAGATGAAACCTGTTTGTATCAGGGGAATATTTTTTATTTCACCTGTATTGCGGGTAGGGAGGAACTGGCTCCGTTATATGAAATTTTTGCCGGAGATGGGCGGTTTCGCTGTACCTTGCAGCAGGAGCTGTACCGTCCCGAGTATTTTCTGGAAATCATGCCGAAGAAAGCTTCCAAGGCGGAGGCGATTAAGCGG
The DNA here is from genome assembly GCA_910587715.1 of uncultured Lachnospiraceae bacterium. Taxonomy (GTDB): domain Bacteria; phylum Bacillota; class Clostridia; order Lachnospirales; family Lachnospiraceae; genus UBA3282. The sequence goes on from CAJUMV010000072.1 coordinate 5,718, forward strand.
TTAAAGGAAATATGGCATTGTGACAGGGTGGTGTCCTTTGGGGACGCCGTCAATGATATTCCCATGTTTGAAATTTCCGACGAATGCTATGCCGTGGCAAACGCGGTGCCGGAGTTAAAGGCACATGCCACTGGCGAGATTGCCTCCAATGACGAGGACGGGGTGGCAAAGTGGCTGTCTCAGTTCGGACAGATATCCCGCAGGTAAAATAACAGGGGCGTTTGAAGATTTCCGGGGTGGTATTTCGTTATACCTGGTAAAGGAGGAGAACGAAATGAAAACGGGAAAAATGATTTTGACTATTATAGTCAGCGTCGGGTTTTTGCTCTTTGCCTCGGTGGCGCAGGAGTTGGCAATGCTGCTGCTTTCCACGGTGGGAGTTCCCGCGTGGCTTTATCATATTGCAGGCGGGCTTCTTTACGCGGCGTTGGCATATTTATTGGTGTGGCTTTACTGCGCCAAATATCTGAAAGAGGAGATGGAGACGTTCTGTATCCCCAAGTGCCGGATTCATATTAAGTGGGCAGTGGCGGCGGTTTTGCTGCCTGTTCTGGTCAGTGCGGTTTATCTGTTTTTCCCCGGGAGCTATGAGAGTAATCCGCTGAATACCGGAACAAAGCTTGCGTTCGTGACAAGGGGTATTTTTCTTGCGGGCGTGGGAGCGGGTGTTGTGGAGGAACTGCTGTTTCGTGGGCTGCTGATGAATGCAGTGATCAAAAAGTGGGGCAGGGTCGCGGGTATTTTTGCGCCTTCCGTGCTCTTTGCATCGCTCCATATTATCGGCATGAATTTCAGCCTGCTTAGCTGCGTGCAGGTGATGGTGGCGGGCACCATGGTCGGCGTAATGTTTTCCCTGATTGCGCTGGAGGGACATTCCGTCTGGAACAGCGCTATTGTACATGGGATTTGGAATATGATCATCATAGGCGGCGGGCCGACCATCGGTACAGAGGTAAATGAGTATTCCGTCAGCAGTTATGTACTGGAAACACGCAATTTTCTGCTGACAGGTGGCGAGTTTGGCATAGAATCTTCGGTGGTGGCGATTATCGGGTACATAGTGGTGAGTCTGGCGGCAGCGTGGATGATACGGCGCGGACAGCCAGACAAATAAGATAGTTACAGAGGAGGAGAAGACGATGGCGAAAAATGTTTTGGCAGTGATTGACATGCAGAATGATTTTATCGACGGCGCGCTCGGCACGAAAGAGGCGGAGGCAATCGTGGAGAAAGTGGCGGCGCAGATTCGGGATTTTGACGGCGAGGTGGTCTACACGAGGGACACTCATATCGAGGGGTATCTGGGCACGCAGGAGGGAAAGAAGCTTCCTGTGCCTCACTGTATCAAAGACACGGAAGGGTGGCAGATTCGGAATCAGGTGAGTCAGGCGTGCGCCGGGGAGACAAGGGTCTTTGACAAGCTGACCTTCGGTTCCGTGGAGCTGGCGGAATATTTGAAAAATATGCCGGAGCTTCAGAGTGTTACGCTGGTCGGGCTTTGCACGGATATCTGCGTCATTTCCAATGCGCTTGTCATTAAGGCGTTTTTGCCGGAAGTGACTGTAAGGGTCAATGCTGACTGCTGCGCTGGAGTCACGCCGGAGAGCCATAAAAATGCACTGGAGGCGATGAAGATGTGTCAGGTGGAGGTTGTGGGCGAATAATAATTCCCTCATTTTTTTTGTAAGGGTAATAGAATAATTCCCTCATTTTTTGTAATAAACACAAGATAATTCCCTCATTTTTTTGTAATAATCACAAGATAATTCCCTCATTTTTTTGTGAAATCATTGTATTTTACCTAAAAAATGGATATACTATAGGCAGGCGGTATGAGAAAAGGAAACTAACGACTGTTTTGAAATGAGGGGATTATGAAATATCTGAAACGGAAAATAGACGGGTATCTGGAAGCGTGGCGGCAGGATGAGCACAGGAAGCCTTTGATCGTCAAGGGCTCCAGACAGATTGGAAAGACGGAGTCCATCAGAAATTTTGGGGAAAAGCATTATGAACATGTAATTGAAATTAATTTTGTGGAAGAACCGAAGTACAAGCAGATTATAGAGGATGGCTATAAAACAGCGGATTTGATTCGTAATATTTCCAGAATTGACCCGGCAAAGCAGTTTGTGGAAGGGAAAACGCTGCTTTTTTTTGATGAATTGCAGGAGTTTCCAGAGATTGCGACGGCGCTTAAGTTTTTTGAGCAGGACGGCAGATTTGACGTAATATGCAGCGGTTCTCTGCTGGGGATTCATTATGGCAGAATCGAGAGTAACAGCGTCGGCTATAAGACAGATTACGAGATGCATTCGCTTGATTTCGAGGAATTTTTATGGGCGAAGGGATACGATACAGATTTTATAGAAGAAATGCTCGCGCATATGATAGAGCAGCAGCCCTTCAACGAGACGGAATTGTCTGCCTTCAACGCGATTTTTCTGGATTTTTGTATCCTGGGCGGAATGCCTGCCGTGGTCAGGGAGTATATCGAAAGGGACAGCTTTGAGGGCTCTCTTGCAATACAGCGTCAGCTTCTTACTGACTACGAGGAGGATATGCGTAAATATGCGGTAGGTGTAGACCAGACGCGGATTCTCAATGTTTTCCGGCAGATTCCGATTCAGCTCGCAAAGGAAAACAAAAAGTTCCAGATTTCGAAAGTGGCGTCCGGTGCGCGGTTTAAGGACTATCGCGGTTGTATTGAGTGGCTGTCGGATACAGGGATTGTAAATGTCTGCTATTGTATGAAATATCCTGAACTGCCGTTAAAGGGGAATTTTGACGAGGCGAAATATAAGCTGTATTTTGCGGACAGCGGACTGCTTGTGGCGATGCTCGATGAGGAAGCGCAGGAAGATTTGCGTGCCAACCGGAATCTGGGTGTCTATAAGGGGGCGCTTTATGAGAATGTGGTGGGAGAAGCGCTTGTTAAGAGCGGGTATGGGTTGTATTACTACAAGCGGGAGGACTCCACACTGGAGGAGGATTTTTTTGTAAGGACGGCAAAGGAGCTGATTCCTGTTGAGGTAAAATCCACAAACGGCAGGGCAAAATCACTGAGAACACTGATAGAGAGTGATAAATACGAAGATATCCATTATGGGATAAAGCTGATTAACGGAAATATCGGATTTGACGGAAAGATTTATACATTCCCCTATTTTTGCGCATTTTTGCTAAAGCGGTATCTTAAGCGGGCTTTTAGCCCTCAATTAAAAGAGGAGATAAACACAACATGAGAAAAAAGGAGCTGGCTCTCGCGGTTATTGAGCGATTGAAACAGGAATATCCTGACGCGGGCTGTACCCTGGATTACAATGAGGCATGGAAACTTCTGGTCAGCGTGCGGCTGGCGGCGCAGTGCACGGATGCCAGAGTCAACGTGGTGGTAGAGAAGCTTTATGAGAAATTTCCCGATGTGGACGCGCTGGCGGCAGCCCCGGTGGAAGAAATAGAAGCCATTGTGCACCCCTGCGGGCTGGGAAACAGCAAGGCGCGGGATATCAGCGCCTGCATGAAGCGGTTGAAAGAGGAGTACGGTGGGCAGGTGCCGGATGATTTTGACGCCCTTCTCAAGCTGCCCGGTGTGGGAAGAAAGAGCGCCAACTTGATTATGGGGGATGTGTTTGGCAGGCCCGCCATTGTCACGGACACTCATTGTATCCGGCTTTGTAACCGTATCGGTCTGGTGGACGGCATAAAGGAGCCGAAGAAGGTGGAGATGGCGTTGTGGAAGATTGTTCCGCCCGAGGAGGGGAGCGACCTGTGCCATCGGTTTGTCATGCACGGCAGGGAAGTCTGCACGGCAAGGACAACGCCCTACTGTGATAAATGCTGCCTTGCGGATATCTGTAAGCGGAATATCTAACGCGGATGACAGCTTTGGGCGGCGCAGAGACTGCGGGAATCAATCGGTGTCCAGAACAATGCGGGACATAGGAGGGGCGTCTTATGGACGGGACAAATTACTTTCAAAATGCGTTGTCAAATTTCGTCACGGACGCGGCATGTGGCGGTGCGGTCAGGCATTTGACGGACAGCGGCTATACGCTGAATCAGATTGTCGGGCGTCTGGACTATCCGGCGTCCCGGGCGAAGGTACAGCGGATTATGATGGAATATCTGTATGAAAGTCATATGCTCTTGCGGGAGGAGCCTTCGGAGGGGCTGTTTGCGGCAAAGGAGCAGTTTGTGCAGGTTCAGGACGCTTACGGAAGGCGCAGTATGCGGAAAGTGAATGCTGACTGTGATAGTCAATCCAATATGACAAATATGCCGTATTTGACAATGTTGTCACAAGGGGAAAGAACGCCGCAAATACAGGGATTTTTATGGAAAGAATCTGTGTATGATTCCAGGCGGGATGGAAAACTGACAGAGCTGTTACATAAAAAATGCGAAAAGTATGGAGAAACATACAGTTATATATCCTGTCCTTTTGGAGAAATGCTAACTGCCGCGGAGGAAAAATTAGGCTGTCTGAACAGCAGACAGCGGGAGTATATAACAGGCATCCGCTGGGAGCAGCCGACCATTTATCACAGGCTGAACCGGCGGATGCTTGAAATCATCAGTAAGTTATACGAGACGGGAGCCTATGACGGCGCCTGCTTTTTTGTCACCGGGCGAGAAAAAATAACGATACCGGCAAGGTAACTGTCCTGCCGGTATCGTAAAGAACTGTCGAATCAATCTGAACCTGTCAGGCAAGAAATGCCTGCCAGAGCATAATCCCCAGAAAGACAAGGCAGTACAGAGTCATTCCCACATTCAGGATCAAGGTCTTGAAACGCTGCCCCTTTTCTATGATAATTTCTCCCGGCTTTAAGGCAAAAGCGCGGCGTTTCACGATGAGCGTTACAATTCCGGCGATTGCCATTCCGAATACGCACAGGGAGAAGACTGCCGAGAAGATGACGGTGGAAGGCTTCGTCTGATCAAGCTGCAGTAGGATGCCGCCCAGAACGCTTCCAAAGAAGTTTATTGCCATATGCAGCAGGATCGTATATTTCAGGTTGCCGGTCTTCACGTAGACAAAGGCGAAAAAGCTGCCCTGCACTCATGTGATGCTTTTCGATGGCGGGCATGTCTTTATTCCGCATCAGGGCAAAGGAAATCGGGAAACCCAGCACGTAGAGCGGTACCATAGTGACGGCCAACAGGATGTTGAAATTATTCTGCCATTCGGGAAAAAGCGTGAGGGCAAAGGTCTGCGCGACGAGCTGCAGCAAGGTGATGACTGCTGTGCTGATGAGCATCCGGATGCCGATGCTTGAAAAGTCTTTTTTCATTGTTTTTGTGTTCATTTGCGTTTTTCTCCTCGTATTATATAGACATAGCCATTCTTTACCTTTTCTACAGGTCTGGCTA
>CAJUMV010000073.1 GCA_910587715.1 uncultured Lachnospiraceae bacterium
GAAGGTAATTGTCAATGGATGAAAGTGTAAATTTATTTTTGCACAATTCCTAAATTCCTCGCACTGCGCCGCCCTTGCCGCCGCGATCACCTGTGCGTCACTCGCATTTGGGTTTCCCATACGGATATTTTCTTTGACAGAACAGCGGAACAGGAAATTATCCTGCGCCACAAAGCTGACAATACCGGAAAGCTGTGAAAGAGGCATTTCCCGGATATCCACGCCGCCAATGGAGATACCGCCAGAAGAAACATCATAAAACCGGGAAACCAGCCTTGCCACCGTGGACTTTCCACCGCCCGACGGTCCCACCAGCGCGGTAAAGCTGCCCTGCGGCAGTTTTAAGGAAACGCCGTGCAGAACCTCATCCTTATCATAGGAAAAACAGACATTCTGCAGTTCCACATCATAATTGTTCAGTTGTACCTCCTGCTCCTTTTCCGACAGTTCAGGCATTTCCAAATACTCCTTCAATTCCTCCACCGTCATCTGCACTTTTTTGATTTCATTGGAAAACACCTCCAGCTTCGCAAGAGAGCCTACCATAGACATAGAAAGCATGACCGCAAGCGCTGCCTGCGCCACCGTAATCACACCGTCCGCCCCAAGCAGGAGCGCCGCCGGCAGAACCCCTAACAGCGTGGACGGAAACAGGGCAAACGCCAGCTTCATCGTCACCCATGTGGAAGAAAGCCATCTGACCACAAACGTCCTGTAATTCAGGATGGCGGACGAAAACTTCTCATAAGATTCCCCCGCCCTGCCGAATGCCTTGATGACCTCGATGCCCTCCACATACTCCACAATGTTGCTGTTCATCCGTGACAGGGATTCATTGTAGGTGTCATAGTTTTTCCCGCTGATCTTAAAGGTCAGTCCCATACAGACAAAAGAAATCGGGAACGTAATCAGGGACGCCAAGAGCAGCCGCCAGTCGATTGCCGCAAGCGCCGCCATACTCACAAGAGGCAGTACGATATGCCCGCTCCCCTCCGGCACCAGATGAGCAAGGGGCGGCTCGATGTCCTCGATTTTATCCACCATAATTCCCTTGATTTCTCCGATGCTGTGTTTCGTCACTTCCCCCAGAGGCGCGTGCAGAAAGCGCTCCGCCACGCGGTTCCGCAATCCTTCCAAAATATGGTATGCCGCGTAATGGCTCGCCGTAGTGGACAGCCCGAAACAAAGCACCCTCCCCGCATAGGCGGCAAGCGCAAGAAAACTCCACTGCCAGATATCCGCCGCCGAAACCGCCCCGACTAAAAACAGGCAGAGTACACGGTAAAAACAATAGTAGGGCACAAGCCCCGCCGTGATGCTGACCACGGACAAAATCACCGATAAGATCAGCTTCTGTTTCCCTTCCCGGGCATAAGACAGCAGACAGGATAAAAAATTCTGCTTTTTTTCTTTCATATACAAGTTCCTCCACAAAAAAATAATGGTGATTAGTTTTCGCTAACCACCATTATTCTATCGCTTTCATGACCTGATTTCTACCCCAATCCGCCCGTTTGGTCCCGATTGGACAAATTTTTATCTTGTCGGCAAACTCTTTAAAATAGACATTTCTGCATCATTTAGTTAAGGTCTTATTCTTTTCTTATCGTCAATATGAACTGTATAATCTTTTATTGCCGTCATAATGTATTTTGCACCCATTGCCTCCTCTCACTCTTTATCGTAATCCAAAGACTGTCCAAACGCCTTCCCTGACGCCTCCAATCTGGCAAAAGCCTCCATATTTAATATTAATATGCGCAAAAATGAATGATATAGCAAGCAATAGCATTCATTTTCATATATCTCATTCTAAACGTCGCCGGTACTCCCCCGGCGTTATCCCCATCTGCCTGCGAAACGCCGCCGCAAACTTGCTCTGACTGTCATACCCCACGCGCCCTGCAATCTCCGCCACGCTCATTTCCCGTTTCGTCCTTAAAAAGACCGCCGCTCGGTTCATCCGGTACTGCGTCAGATAACTGCCGATTGGCGCGCCGAACACCGCCTTGAAGCACTGTTTCATCGTTGTCAGCGGGATGTCGAACCGCTCCGACAATTCCTCCTGCGTAAAGCTCTCCCCCATATTCTGTGTGATAAACTGCCCGACCGCCTTGACCTTTTCCACCTGCGCCTTATAAAAATACGGTTTCCCGGTCCCCCTGCCGTCCACGCCTGCAGACAGCTCCAAAGCGTCCAGAAACAACAGCAGTTCCAGTATCTTAACCTTCAAATACGGACGTCTGATTTTTTCCGGCACAGCGTACAGTTCCGCAAATATATGTGTGATGGAAGCCGTTCCCGGCACGACATACGGATAAATGCCGCCGCAGAACTTTTTCTGCAGCGCCCGCAGATCCACGGGAAAATCCTTCATCTCCAACGGCAGGGATTGACAGGCAGTCTCCATATCAAAAGACACCATCGCGCCGTGGTAATGGGACAGGGGCATCTCAAAATGCCCTGTATGGGTGAGCCGCCTGTCCAGCTTCAGGTCGCCCGCCTCCACATAGGAATAGGCATCACAAGCCGCCGGATATTCCAGCCGCCCCTCCCTGCAGTGGTCGATGCAGAAAAGGTCACGGTCTGGCTGAAATTTGCTGTCATAATACCGCATGTGAAAATCGTTATAAGAAAACGCGACGCCGGGAAAAACCTCGTAGATGGTGATGGTTCCCTCGCCCGTTTCGTTTTGGAACCGATATACGCTGCCACCACCGTCTTCCGTCGGATTAGCGCTTATTTCGCCCATAACCGGGATCTGACTCATCTTCATTCCTCCCATCACCGCCACAACATCAGGTTCCCCTGCAGTATTCCTCTATCGCCTCTACCGCCGACTTTATGCCGTCTTCCTTTCGTATCACAGCCGTGGCTTCTTCCGCCCACATACCAATGCCTGTACCTACCGCAACCGCTGTGATTTTCAATTTATCCGTCACTAAATCCCCTAAGCCTCCAGTTTGTCAACACTAACCCCAGTAGTATACCACTGCTCCAGCGAAATTTCAATGAAATACCGCAAAGGGCAGCTCCTGTATCGTCCAAAAAACGCTACAAGACGCTACCCTTTGTGAATTTATTTATTATTATTACCCGGCTCTCCGGTTCCATCCGCCGCTGTTTTCTCTCACCTGTACAAAATCACGGTAAATGCCGCCTTCCTCCATCAGTTCCCCGTGCGTCCCGGACTGTGCCACTTCCCCATCCGCAATGACAAGGATCTGATTCGCGCTGCGTATGGTATTCAGGCGGTGCGCAATCACCAGAAGCGTCTTTCCTACGCAGAGCTCGCTGATTGCCTGCTGAATATAGCTTTCATTATCCGCGTCCACGCTGGCGGTCGCCTCGTCCAGAATAACGATGGGGGCGTCCTTCAAAATACAGCGGGCAATGGAAATGCGCTGCTTTTCCCCACCGGAAAGGCTTTCCCCGCCTTCTCCCACCATCGTATCAAACCCATCGGGCAATGCCATGATGAAATCATAACACCGCGCCTTTTTTGCCGCCTCCATGACTTCCTCCCTCGTGGCATCAGGTCGTCCCATGATGATATTATTGTAAATCGTATCCTGGAACAGATATACTCTTTGAAATACCATGCTGATGCTGTCCATCAGATCCGAAAGCGGCACCTTGCGGATGTCCGTCCCGCGGATCAAAATCTTTCCCGACTTTACATCCCAAAACCGTGCAAGCAGGCTGGCTATGGTGGTTTTTCCCCCACCGGAAGGTCCCACCAGCGCTGTCATCTCATTCCGGTTCATCTGAAATGAGACATGGCGCAACGCCTCTTTTGCTTCCATGCCGGCATTTTCAGAACAGGCTTTTGTTGTAGCAATACCGCCCTTTCCATAGGAAAAACTCACATCCCGGAACTCCACTTCCGGCACGCCCTCCCGCAGCCTATCTGCCGCAGGGATATGTTCGCTGCCCATATCGGGAAGCTCGCTCTCCGCAAACACTTCCTCTATCCGATCCATACAGCTGTTCATCACCGTCAGACGGGTACTCTGCCCGTAAAGCGCCTTTAACGGTCCGAACAAGTCAAATACAAACAGCATAACGCCGATTAACATGGATACCTCCAGCATTCCTTTCCCATAAAAGAACATGGCAAGCGCCACCACTAGCGCCACGCCTATCCCATAAACAAGGTTCAGCCTGCGCTGCCACGGGGAATGGCTCTCTTCAAAATGGATATTCGTCTCGCAGCTCTTACGGAAATTTTCCGTCAACTCCCTTGACTTTTCGCCCAACAGGTTATAAGTCTTGATAATGCCGAGTCCTTCCGTAAAATCCAACACCGCTTCCGTCAGGTTCTCGCTCTGCTCCTGCCTGTCCGTGGAATCCGCAAGTGCCTCTTTCCGCATCCCTTTCGCCAGAAGCAGGACGACGCCCACCAATGCCGCTGCCAAGAGTCCAAGCCAGGGATTCAATACCGCCATAAACACCAGCATAATCCCCTCCGCGAAAATATAACTCATCATATCAGCAAGCGCTGTCATGCAGTTTTCCTCTATAAAGACCATGTCCGTAGACAGAACGGAGCTGATCTTTCCGATATTCCCCTCCGTAAAATACCCCATCGGCATCCTGCGCAGGTGCGCGCCAAGCTCCATGCGCTTTTCGGCAAACACCATAAATCCCGCGGCCGACTGCAGCCGGTCCGCCGCGTGCTGGCAGATAATCTGTAAAACCAGACTAATGCCCATGCCTATACCAATCCACCGACAGAAACGACCGTCCACACGTCCGTCCAAAAACGCGGCAAAGGTAAAAAATGCCAACCCGACAGGTGCCTTCGACAACAGGGATTTGAGAAACGAGAAAACAAACGCCAGCCGAATCCTCCCCTGATACTTCCCCGATACCGCAACAATCCGTTTCATTAAAGCAATCATGCAAATCCTCCTTCCATCGCAAAGTCTTTTTCCTGTGCGGAAACGCTCCAGCGCGCGCTGCCCTCTGCCGCCGCCCACAGCTTCTGATAAGCAGGGCAGTCCTTTAACAGTTCTTCGTGAGTTCCCTCCCCAGCAAGCTGACCGCTCTGCAGTACACAAATTTTGTCCGCCGCCACAATGGAATGCAGCCTGTGCGCGATCACGATGACCGTCTTCCCCTGAATCACCTCTGCAATCGCCGCATTCATTTTCTCCTCATTCTCCGGGTCCATAAATGCCGTCGCCTCGTCCAGCACCACAACGGGCGCGTCTTTTAAGATTGCCCTCGCAAGGGAAATCCGCTGTCGTTCCCCGCCGGAAAGCTGCTTCCCGCCGTCCCCTGCCATCGTATCAATCCCTTTTTCCAGCCGGGCAAGAAATTCCATGCACTGCGCCTTCTCTGCCGCCGCAAGCACTTCCTCTCTTGTGGCATCCGGTTTTCCCAAAAGAATGTTGTCATACAGGCTCATATTAAACAGAAACTGCTCCTGTGAAACATAGGATATTTCCCGGTTTAGCGCCTCTATGCTCATATCCCGCACATCCTGCCCGCCGATTTTTACCGCGCCGCCCGTCACATCATAAAAATGCACCAGCAGCTTTGCCAGCGTGGACTTGCCGCTCCCAGATTCCCCTACCAGCGCCGTCAGACTGTCTTCCTTTGCAGTAAAAGAAATGCCGTGAAGCACTTCGGTATCCTGCTTCTTTTTCTCCCTGCCTGATATTTCCGCTGCCGAAGCATTTCCGCCTTCCGCGGCGCCTTCCTGATAATCAAACCGCACATTTTCAAAGGAAATATCATGGTTTTTCCCCGAAAACACTTTTGGGGTCTGCTTGAGAGGCGGCGCGCTCATCAGCGCTTCCAGACTCTCAATCTTATAATTTACCTGCGGCATTGTGGACAGAAAGCTCAAAGAACGCAGGAGCGGCGCGCCGATGCCAAAGCTCATGCACAGCACCAGCGCCAAATCCGCCAGATTAGACCACCCCTTTAATACAAACCACGCCCCCACCGGCAGCGTAAATAGCGCAATGCAGGGAATCAGGCTGTTGTAGAGCGCCATCCACGGCCAACAGACCTTATACCAGTCCAGCGTAAAATCCCGGTAATTCTTTACATCCGTTTCAAAGCGCCGGTAAGATTCCCCGTCCCGGTTAAAGACCTTGACCACCTCCATGCCGTTGATATACTCCACAATGGTTCCATTCATCTTCTGCGCCGCACCATAATACGCGCCCACTTTTCCCGTTCCCTGTTTATACATCACCCCCATCGCCACAAAGCCAAGCGGTAGGGACAGCAGGCTTAAAAGCGCCAGCTTCCAGTCCGCAAAAAACATGGCGATAAATACGAACACTGGAACCGCCACGTTGGAGATACCCTCCGGCAGCGCATGGGCGAGCAGAAGCTCGATGGACTCGATATCATCAACGAACATTTTTTTGATCACGCCCACGCCCTTCTCCTGTATCGTCCCAAGGGGCTGACTCTCCATCTTCTTCTGCAGAGAAGCCCTGATATTTTTCAGTATATGGTAAGCCGCCCTGTGGGACATCTGCAGTCCCTTCACATACAATAGCGCATACAGAATACCACAGACGCCGATTGCCAGAATCCGCAGGCAGACATACGATACGTCCATCTCCCCGTAGCCCAAAAGCGGTGTGATAATCTGCCATGCAAACAGAAAGGGGAGAACACTCGCCGCCACGCCAAGCATCACAACGATAATGGATGCATAGGTCAGCTTCCGGTATTCCCCTGCATATTCCAATACTTTTTTGAACAATTTCTTTCCCTCCTTCTGGTGAAAATGCCACCTGTTTTACACATAATTAGTTAGTTTTTTCTAACTCAAATCCTGAAGAAAAGAGCTGATGCCAAGGCAATCGCTCCCTATTCTACGATGTTCTCTGTTTTCTCATTTCCATTGATTTTGCCGTCTTCAAACCCGATTGTCCGATGCCAGTCAAACAGCGCGCAGACCAGCCTGCTGTGCTCCTCGATCTGTTCCATCTGCCAGCCGTGGATAAAGGGCTCGTAAATGGTTGCCCAAAATGCCGTCAGAAGAACGTGCATTTCCTCCTCCGAAATCCGGACGCTGCACAGCCCCCTTTGATACGCCTCCTCATAATAGGCATAAGTCGATTTCGTCATCCCCTCCACCCAGTCATGCTGGAAGTTTGCATACCGCGTACCCTCGGCGCATTTTAAAAGCAGCACAAAACCATCGTACCGCTCAAAAAGATACCGGAACCACCACATCATGTACCCACTGTCCATCTCCCACGCTTTCACCAGCGCCTCGTCGGAAATCCCCTTCCTGTCCGTCAGGCATTTCTGTTCAATGATTTCCTCCAGATCTCGCACGGTGTCAGCCACCACCGCAGAAAACAGCTCCTCTTTCCCGCTGTAACGCTTATACAACGCCCCTGTCGTCACATGAGCATTGTCGCAGATTTCTTTCAAGGACGCCTTTTCAAATCCTTTATCCAAAAATTCTCGCCTTGCGCTCTCTAAGATAGGGGAATCCAGCGAATGATCCGATTTTGCCAATCTTCTCACCTCCATACTGATAATTAAATTACCGATAATCCAATTATCAATATAGCACCCCACATGCTTACTGTCAAGATATTTCTTTTTTACAGAAAATAAACGCAAAAAGAAAAACACCCCGCTTTACGAAATGTTTCCCTTTTTGATGAATAATAACTTTTTCCAAATCTTATTTTGCATGGTTTTCTTTTTCCATCAGTTCCTGTATATTGCTTTGTGTCTGCTCATATTTTTCCCTTATTCTTTCCAGCTCCGCCTCATACTTCTCACGCTGCTTTGCGGCATCTGCCTCCATTTCGCGCCTTATCTCCGCCCGCGTCTGCTCCGTCTGACGCTCCTTTTCCAACAGCTCCATCTTATGGCTGTAAGCATCCTCTTTTGCCTGATCCTGCAGCCTGCCAATCTGCTCCTTTAAAGAAGCAATTTCCGCATCTTTTTCCTCCAGCTTCTGCGGATACTCTGCCAGCTTTTCCAGTTCCCTCGTTTTTCATCAACCGCCTTGCTCAAAATATCATTCAGCCTGTCCTTGTCTGAAATAATGGATTGGTTCCGCTCCTCCTTCTCCCTGATTTCAGAGCGCAGTCCCTGAGAAACCAGCCGCTCATTATCCAATTCTTTTTTTACTGCATCGCATTCCGTCTGACTGTCATGGTAGAATTTTTCATATGTCTCCCGGCTGCTCTTTGCCTTTTCGAGCTGGGACTGCAGATCCTGTATGGTAGCGTCCTTTGACGCAAGAAGCTCCCGCACCTCGACCCTTGCCCTCTCGTCTGCCGTGGCAAGGGCGTTGAGCATATCGGTGTATTTCGCACCCAGAAATCTCTGGTATTCCTCAAACTGGCGGATATCCTCACTGAACTGAGGCTGCGCCATCATCAGGTTCTCGTGCTCATATGCCGCAATAAGCGCATTAAATACAGAATCCTGATTGGAGAAATCCTTTGACAGCGCCCTTAACTTTTCGGCTGTTTCCGGATCTATCCGAAAGGGAAATTTTAATGTATTACATTACAACGTATTACTTTAAAAAACCCTTTATTTATCAGTATTTTTTATATAATGATTAAAGCGTCAAAAGGGGTAATCATATAATGTTAGTTATATGTGTAATACATTTTATTGATATTTTATATATAGCCCTCTTCTCAAAAACGGTCAACGGGATTATAATGCGCTTATATTAACCGAAACGGTTAATACGGAGGATATTATGAACAGTAAATTTTTCGGTTTATCAATAGAAAAACAACAGCGGATTGTCAATGCTGCTTATAAAGTGTTTTCAGAAAATAGCTATAAAAAAGCACCTATGTCTGAAATAGCAGATGAGGGAGGCGTTTCAAAAGCATTACTATTTCACTATTTCATTAACAAAAAAGAACTGTATATGTATTTGTGGGAAAATTCTATCGAAATGACAAGAAAAGCAACTATAGAATACAAGACTTTAGAAACATCTGATTTTTTTGAAATGTTAAAAAGGAGTCTGTTATCTAAATGTTCTATTATGCGGAAATACCCACACATATATGCGTTCTCATTAAGAGCATATTATGAAAACTACCCGGAAATAGAGGAAGCTATTCAAAAGAGCTATTCTAAAACAAGTAATGCAAGTGAAACTATTGTATTTGAAAAAATAAATACCTCTATTTTTCGGAAAGATATAGATTTGAAATCTATGTATTCAGAGATATTTTATGCAGTTGATGGATATATGCTAAATAAATATCATTCCGGGCAAATTATTCCTGCTGAAATTGAAAACGAGATTGCGGAACTTATTGATTTATGGAAAAAGATATATACAGAAAGAGAGATTGACGAATGCAGCATAAGCAAATTTTAGCACAGGGAGGAAATGTCCATTATTGGATTGACAAAAAAGATGATGGTGTTGATTGTATTGTTTTTACTCACGGTGTAACGGCAGATCATACAATGTTTGAGAAACAGATAGAGTTTTTCTCTGATAAATATACAATAGTTCTTTGGGACGTGCCCATGCATGGATTATCAAGACCCTATCAGAAATTTTCCTATCGTGATACGGCGGAAATATTACATTCTATTCTTCAAGAAGAAAATATAAATAGAGCTATTTTGGTTGGAATGTCTATGGGAGGTTATCCAAGTCAACATTTTGCTGCCATATACCCCGACATGGTAAAAGGACTTGTAGCGTTAGATACAACTCCATTAGGAGTGCAATACTATTCAAAATCGGATTTATGGTGGTTAAAACAAGTGGCACCAATGGCAAAGTGGTTTCCGGCAACTATTTTACAAAAAAGTATGGCAAAGTCAATTTCTGAAACAGACTATTCTTACCAAAAGATGATGTCAATGCTAAAACCGCTTTCAAAGTCAGAAATTATTGAGCAAATGAGAATAGCATATGGAAAATTTACGCATGAAAATAGAAGTGTTATGTTCCAATTTCCTGTGCTGATATTTGTCGGGGATAGAGATAGTACAGGCAAAGTAAAGGCATATTGCAAAGAATGGGCAAAACAAACAGGGTATCCGTTACATTTTATTAAAAATGCTAAACATTTCGCAAATGGGGATAATCCAGAACAAGTAAATTTTGAAATTCAACAATTTATTAGAACTATCAATGACAGTGAAAAGCAACCATAAACCATGCAACACCCCATGTGGGAGAAAGGGGAAATCATCTATGCCTTGCACAGAAGCATACAGAGAACACATCATGTATACTTTCAATGGCTATTGCAAGACCGTCATACGCTTTGCGGCTATCAACGCATGGCGTGACAGGAGCAGACGGCGACAAAAAGAAATATCCCTT
>CAJUMV010000074.1 GCA_910587715.1 uncultured Lachnospiraceae bacterium
GAAACAAAAAATGCCGTATTTATGCAGATTGAGGCGTTTCGCAAATGCCTAGTAATGCCAGATGCAGAAGGGAGAGTCCGGGTTTTTCAAAATTGACAAGGCGGATATATTCTTTCGGCAGACCGGTGTAAGGATCGATGTTGTCATCCGCCAGGTATTCCTGACTTTCGTCAGTGCCGTTATTGATGTAAAAGCCGCGGAGAAATTTCTGCTGCAGCTCGCATTCCGCCGTGTGTGCCGTGACGCTCTTGGTTTCCTGTACGCCGTCGTTTGTGACGACAGGCTTTGTGTCGATCAGAAAAAGAGCGCTGACCGTATCGCTCTCCAGCACGAGATACATGTTTTCAGAGAGGGATTCGTAAAAATCGGAGGACGAAAAGTCAGCGTTTTCATCCGTATATTTGTTGACGTCAAAGGTAAGCTCCCACATGTCGGTCAACGTTTTTTTCACCTTACAGGTTTCCTCCCGGAGACCGTTTGGTCTGCCGAGTATTTCACCCGTAGGTTTTGCCAGATAAATCATAAGCATCCTGCCTTTCTGGGAAATTCAAAGATAAAGGTAACTTCGCAGTCGCCCGTTATCTTAACGGTGTTTGTTCCCGGTATGAGTCGGAACCAATAGATGGATTCCATGTAACTGTCAATGGATGAGACATAGCTGGAATACTGTGTCGTCCAGCCGACCTCATGAAACGGCACGAGACGGTTGCCGCTGTTTACGTCAAGCAGCCTCATCTGCGCATTGTCGATTAGAAGTATCCGGTTCCCCGAACTGTCCGGCGGGATTGCCTCAGAGACAGAGTAAGTCACGGATTTCTGGTCGCTCACGTTTTCGATGACAATCCCGTCGGCGCTTTTGGCTGATAAAAGAATCCGGGGATAGAAGATGCCGGTTACCGTATCGGCAAGGTTATCCACGGAAAAGACTTCCTCGCCTGTAACGTGAAACCTTTTTTCTACGGGATCTGTAAAGCCGAAAGGGGAATTTGTCCTGAATACCAGTCTTTTCGCCTGATGTTCCAGAAACACTTTATCCTCAATCTCCGTACAGACGGCATAGTAATGGAGCGATGGGAGCGCGTTGTCGTTAAAATATAAGGCCTTCGGCACCGTGGAAGCGGTAAGCCAGCGGTTGACTGCCATAGATTCCTGTCTGGTAAAAGGTGTCTCGTCCTTTTTGATCACATAGAAGGAAAATTCGACATTTCCGTCAAAGCTCACACCGTAATTGTTAGTCTTCAGGCGGACGTGGCTGGTGCCGCCGCTGTCGATGGTCCTTCGAAGCCCGTTTGCGGAAATGTTCGCAGTGTCGTCAATCCAGCACATCATCAGGTTGTAAGAATCGCTGCTCTGGCTGTCAAAGATAAAAGAATCTGCATCTAAAAATGACATGTAATTGTTGCCTCCTTTCAGGGAGGGCGGGTTAGTATCCCCCGCGCCCTCCGCTTGCTTCTGTCAATGTAAGGAATAGCCGATTTTTTTCAGATCGGTATACTGTTTTTGTGTGGTGTACTGATAGGATTTCTCCAGAATATCCTGAAGACCGGGAAGTGCGTCCCTGTCAACGCTGCCGTCTACGCGAAGCAGCGCATCGTAGTGGTTGACGATTTCCACGGACTCCCGGTCGGGAGAGGGTATTGCCTCCCATGCGCCTGTGGTATCGGGGAGACTGACAAGATTGGGAGTGACGTCCGACTCCGGCAGATTTGCAAGAAAAACATCCATCCGTTCCCCGGCAAGGCGGTAAAAGTCGGTGACCTTCTGCATGGTTTCCTCCACGGCGTCCGTGGAAGTGCGGTACAGTTCTTTTGCCTCCTCGATTACTTTCTTCTGGGATTCCAGCGTTTCCTGTACGGTCTGCGTGGATGTATCCAGCGCTTCTTCCAGCGTTTTTGCGTAATCGTCCAAGGCGTCCATACTGATGGAGTACTCGTGCTCGGTCCTGACGGTTTCCAGCTCCTCTTCGGCCTGTGAAAGCTGGGCTTCCAGCCTGGCTCTTTTTGCCTTTGCCTGCGCCGTGCTGATATCGTTTAAGGCGGCAAGCTCCGCCCGCAGGGAGTCGATGTTTTTGTTTTTCTCCTTTACGTTTCTGTCGTAGTCGTAGTAGGATTTCTTCGCCTGCAGGGCTTCCTTTCTGGCGGAAATGATATCCTTCCAGCCTGACACCTCTTCCTCCTTCGACTGGCGCATCAGATCCATGATGGCGCTTTCCAAAGAGGCGGCGTCGGAGAGGGTGCTGTAGTAGTTCTGGGAAGCCTCGGCAAGGGCTTCCTGCCAGGCGGTATCAGAAGCGTAGGTATCCTGATTTTCGTTGGTCCGTTTTGTGAGTTCCAGATATTCTTCCGCCCTGTTCTGGGCATTTTCGAGCTGGGATACGAGCAGGGCGGCTTTTGCCTTTCCATACTCGGTAAGTCCGTCGTCCCCGTAAAGCCATGCATCCTGGATCAGCCCTGACATGGAGGAGAGAATGCCGTCCGCCCGGTTTAATTCTTCGATGGCGTTCGTGATGCCGGAGAAGCGGACTTCCCGCAGGGCGTCGTTGATCTCCTGTATGGAACCGGCTGTTTCGATCAGACCGGATCTGGCATCCGCAAGAGCCTGTTCCCATTCGCTGACCCACAGATCCGCATATTCGCCCCAGTTGTCCGCGTCGGCGGCACGTTCGTTTAAGAGGTCGAGAACGGACTGCAGTCTGTCCGCCATCTCCGTATTGCCGGAAGCCTGATAGCTTTCCATGGCTTTCTGGAACAGCGCCATGGAGGACTGGAAATCGTTGGTGTCGAGGGCTTCGAGGAGCTGCTTGTACTCGTTGATCCGGGAAAGTGTGGCATCATACTTGGAGGTGAGTGTGTCCAGATACGTTTCATACACGCTGATCTGGTCAGAGAAGGCGTTTTCGTCCAAATCGGTCATAAGGCGGGAAAGCTTGTCTCCGGAGAACCGGTCATAGAGGGAAACCAGATCGCTGTAGTAGCTGATATAGGCATCCAGACAGGAGAGCTGTTCGTTTAAGGCGGTTAAATTGTACTCGGCGATCTGTTTCGCCAGCCCGTACACTTTGGAGTAATAGCTGTTGACTTCGGCCTGTGCGTCGGACAGATTTTCTTCATTGGTCTTGCGCAGTTTTTCCAGATCGTCCTCCATAAGGGACAGGAGGTCGTTGATCCGGGATTGTTTTTCCGTGTTCCAGTTTTCGAGGTCGGATTTCAGGCTGTCGAATTTGGCAGCTTCTTTTTGACTCAGTGTTTTTCCGCTGTCAATTTTCTGCTGGAGCGCGTACCAGCTTTCCCATTTTTTCATGTAGCTTTCGATGTTGTCCCCTGTGGCGCCCTTTTCCAGCGCTTCCAGCTCCGCCGTGTATTTGCGCAGGGCCTTTTCCTCGGCAGGGGTCAGCCCTTTTGCGCTGTCACGCTTGTTTTCCAGACGCTGCTTGTTGGCGAGCAGGTTTTTGTACTGGGCGGAGGCTTTCATGCTGGAGTCGATGCCGTCAATCTGTGCCATGTAGCTGTCACGGATGCCCTCGGATGCCTCCTCATATTCGCGGTTGATGTTTTCCGTTTTGTCGCCGGGGTTCTGGATTTTGTCAAGCTGTTCCCTTAAGGATTTGACGGTGGCATCCCTCTCGTCGGCGAACTGCTTTAGCTGGCTTTCGTAGGTATTGTATTTTTTCCACTCCGCAGTAGTCAGGACTTTTCCGCTATCCAGCTTATCCTGCAGCTTGCGCCAGGAATCGTAAACCTTGCTGTACTCCCCGATGGTGTCGGCGGTGGCGTGAGCTTCCAGCTCCGCTTTCTTTGTGTTGCAGGCGGCAAGCTGTGCGTTCATCTTATCCAGATTTTTCTGCTGTCTGGCAAGCTGTGCCTTGGTTGCCTTTTTGTCGTTATATTTGCTTGTTTCTTTGTCAATCTGGGCTTTTTTTCTTCGATATCCTTTAAGAGCTTCTGGTAGGTGGCGGACTGTTCGATGCCGGAACCCGGATTGGGATTTCCTTCTTCGTCGGTGCCGGAGCCCAGGATGGCAGCAAGCTGGTCATTCAGCCTGTCGGCTTCCGTCTCACCGGCTTTTTCGCCTTTTACGATGGAGAGCTGGTCCGCCAGTTCATCAATGGCAGTGGTCCTTGTGTTGGAGATTTCCGTCATTCTGGCCTGTGTGTCCGCCAGCTTTTTGGCGTCAGCCTTGGATAAGTCTTTTCCCTGCGCCTTTTTCGTTTTCTGTCTGGCTAAAAGGGTCTGTTCCGTATCATACAGCCTGGCGTATTCTGCGGCGGTGTTGGCGGTGGCGTTATTTTTCAGCTCTTCCAGCTTGGGATTCAGTGTTTTCTCCAAATCTTCCCGCTTTTTCTTTGCCTTGTCGTAGGCGTCCTGTTTGGCTGCGATTCTGCTTTCTTTCTTCTTTCTGACTTTTGTGGAATCGTTATCGTTAATCTTGTTTTTTGCTTTGGCGTCATCCAGCTGCGCCAGCTTTTTTTCCTCGTCGTCCTTTGCCTTCTGGATTTCACGCTCGATCCTTTTGTAGGTTCCCGTATTTTTGACGCCGGATTCGGCATGGGTTTTCTGGGCGTCCAGGGAGGCGGTCAGTTCCTGCTTTTCTTTCGCCTCCGCGGCCTTTACCCGTTCGGAAGGCGCGAAGAGGTTCTTTTCCTGCGTTTCCCCGGCAGCCGTTGTCTGTGACTGGAAGTGTGCGACCTGTTCATTGGCGGCGGCAAACTGCTCCAGAAGGTCGGAGAGCGAACTGCGTCTGCCCATGTCGTCTGTCAGGGAGATGAAGCTGTCCATCTTTGAGACGATGGAGGACATGTAGGAGTCCAGATCGCTGTAGTAATCCAGCACGTTGTCCAGTTTCTGTCTGATGAGGTCACGCTCCTGCTCATAGAGTTCTGAGACGGCATCCCCGCAGGCTGTCATCTTGTCATACCATTCCTGATATTTTTCGATCTTATCCGAAAGGGATTCGTTCTGCATGTCCTCCATGGTCAGTGTGCCGTTCTGGATCTTGCTGACATAGGCGCTGCTTAAGCCTACCCGTCTTGCCTTTTCCGCATAGTAGACGTAAGCGTTATTCTGCCCGGTGATCTGTTTGTCCGCAGCCTTTACCGCCCGGTTGATCATGGCGTTCTTTTTTGACCAGGTAATAAACTTCCCTGCCTTATCGATCAGCGCAGAAGTCTTTTTGGAGAGGTTTTCCAGAAAGATTTCGATCCAGTTGTAGGTTTCCTTGATGGATTCCAGATAATCGTGGTAGGATTCCTCGGCGTCCCAGATCTGGTCCTGATGCTCCTCGTCGCCTTCAAAGGAGCTTTTTGCCAGGGCAAGCAGTTTTTCGTAGTATTCCGCTTTGGTAATCTGATCCATTGCCAGCATGTGCTCTAAGAGGGATTTTTCCTTGTTGTAGGCATCCATGGGACTGGCTGCGGCTTCGGTTTTCGCGGGTTCCGTCTTCGCAGGGGAAGCAGCGGGAGAGGAGGCGGGGGTAAAGGAAAAGTCCACCTTTCCTGCCATCTGTTTCGCTGCCTGATAGCCCTGATAAATCTGTTTGGCGGCTTCCGCCTGTTTCCCGCCCCGCTTTTCGGCGCCTTCTACGGCGGCGGCAAGCTGTGCTTCCGCAGCGCCCAGCGCCGCGTCCCGGAGCTGTTCGTTGGCGTAGGTGAGATATTCCACCGCCGCTGCCTCGGTTTTTAAGCCGTTGATGGTGTCGGCGGCATTTCTTGCCATCTGGATCTGCATTTCCTCGAGTTTTGCCTGTGAGAGCCGCTCGAAAGCGCTGGCGTTTAAGCCCAGCTGCCCGTTCTCATCCATGAGCTGGGAGAGAAAGGTGAAGCCCATGTTTGTGAGTTCCTGATACTGGTCCACGGTGATCTTCCCGCTCTGGTTGTAGGTGTCCCTGATGTCGCAGAGGGATTTGTAGGAGGACTGGAGTTTGTCCATCTCAGAGTTCAAGCCGGAGAGGGCGTCGGTTTCGGTTTTGGCGGATTTGGCGGCGCCCCTGTTTCCCGCAGAGGGAAGTTTAGGGGATTTGGGGTGTTCAACCTGTTCATTTTTCTTAGGACTGGCAACAGCGGCGGGCGTATAGTTGCCGACACCCAGATTTTTATTGCCGGCAACATTTCCCATGCCGTTCTTCGCCTTTACATAGAGTCCCCACTGGTCGATCATGTCTGCAAGCCAGCCGTATTCCTTTGCAAGTTCGAAGATGGTATCATCTACGCCGATGGTTCCGCCGCCTGCGGCATACTTGGCAAGCATGTATTCCATGATCTGCTGCGCGTCGTCCGAGGCCATCAGTCCTTCCGCCTGTAACAGGGCTGCCGTTTCGTTGATATCGGCGTTGAGGCTGGCACCGGTATTGGCGGCGGCCTCCTTCGCGGCTGTATAGGTTTCGTAGGAGTACCCAAGAGACTGGATCATAAGCGCTTCCGCGTTCATAATACCCATGCTTTCCAGAAAAGACTGCATGAGCGGGAACTGAGGGCCGTCCATAGCCTGCATGGCGGGAAGAAATGCATTCATTACCGCATCGGCAACCTGACTGTATGCGGCACTGACCTGATCTTTGGTGGATTCTGCATTGGTCAGCACGTTGGAAAGGTTTTCCAGAGAAGAGGTGTCGATTTCCATCTCGAGAGCTTCATTGCTGTTGATGGAATCGATGGCATTTTTGATGCTGCTGACAGCGTCCAGCGCTTTGTCGGGATCGAGTGCAAACTCTCCCTCACTGTTATAGGCATCTTTCCATGCGTTCTCGATGGCGGACATGACAGGTTTTACCTGCTTTTCCAGACCATCTATGATATCATCGTGGAAGAAGGACGGGGTCAGGTCTTTGGAAGCAGGCGCTGCATTCTGCACTTCATCCTGTATATACCCGAGCCTGATAAGCGTATCGATTACGTCATTAACCTCCAGCTCACATTTTTTAGCAGATTCCGTTAGCCTGTCAAAGGAGGCGTTTTCGCCGGGGTTTAAGGAGGATAGCTCAGTCCTGTCCATGCCGGAAAGATTCTGTGCAAGTTTTTTCATGCCGGTATCGGTCTGCATCCTGTCATTGAAGTCCAGCAGTCTCGTGTCAGCCTGTTCAAAGACCCCGGTTACGACAGGCGCATATTTGTCCCATTCACTGTCATTGGTAATCAGGTCTTTTATTTCTGCCAGATTCTCCCGGGCTTTCTCCACGATTTTATCGCTGAAAGGATCTTCGCTGTTTAAGACGGCGCTGTTGTATTCTTCCACGGCGTTCAGCGCGTTACTGTAGACCATGGCTTTGTCATCGTCCGTAGCAATCTCGGCGATCAGGGAGCGGTTGAATATTTCCCCATAATCTTCTATGACGGATTTGGCGTTGTTCAGTTCGGACGAGGAGATTTCGAGAACATCATCAAACATGTGTTCATCGCCAAGCTCTTTAGCCTTGTCCCGCAGTTCTGACTCAAAGGCATTGATGGTGTCATAGGCGGACTGGGCATCCGCATATAAATGGACGGAGAAGAGACTTCCATCGCCGCTTTCATCAAGCTGGGTCATCCCCTGTTCTGCATATTTTTCTACAACCTGTTTCAGTGCATTTCCTTTCTCTGTGTAGGAAGAGATTCCCGTATAGGAAAGGTTGTAATGCTTTTTGCTGGTCATTGCGTCTGCAGCGTCTTCGATTCCATCTGCGTTTTCGTTGAGGAAGGTCTGTGCCGCTTCTTTGTTGTAGGCCCGGATGGCATCGGTCTGGTCTTTATAAGCGTCCGTGACAAGGTTTATGTTGCCGTATGCGTCGCCAAACCTGTCATTAAGCTCTGTCTGGAGGTCAAGGAGCTGTTTCTTGATCTGGCAGGTCTTTTCCTCATCGCCTTTGGCAGCAAGGAGTGCGCTGTGCAGGGACTGGTATCTGGAAGCATACTCCTCTATGGAGGTGGAAGAATTTTTGTAGGCATCGGCGGCTTCCGCGGTAGCCTGCCTGACTTCCTCGAGATGCTGCTTATGCTGTCTGTAAGCGACAGCAGCTATGCCGACAGCGGCAGCCGCGGCGATTAATGCCCCCAGGGCAACGGTGGAAATACCGAGGGAAGCGGCAAGTCCCTGAAAGGCGGCGCTTAAACCTGTGGTGGTGCCGGTGGCAGTGGCTTCGGAGGCGGAGAGGGTAGCAGTTGCTACTGCCTGCTCTAGCTCGGCAGCTTTAAGCCCTTTAGAAGTGAAGCGGGTTATGGCTTGTTGTTCCGTAAGTGTAACATGTGCGGATGCCAGTTTTAGGACTTCAGTGGAATATTTTGAAGAGATGGAATCAAGCATTTCAATTTCTTTTTTTGTTTGGGCATAGCCTTCTTTTATGCTAGAAAGTGTACTTATCATTTTTTCAAGATCTGAAATTGCGTTTATTGAGGCACCTAAATTTTTATATTGCATATTTTTTCTTTAAGCTCGATATTTGTTGCTGGCAAATAGTGAAATTGATATAATAACCATAATAAATAGGGGGAATAATAAATGAATTATAATGAAGCAAAACAATATTTGTATAATGGCGATATCAATGTTAAAATTCCAGAGGAACCTTTAAACAATCTTTATATGGCTGTTACCGATGCTAAAAAGGAAGAGGGATTGAAGTTTATTAAAGAATTAACAGCATGTGATGAGGATACCGCTAATTTATTATGGGTTGATTTAATGCGTGACTTTGGCTCTCTCGAAAATAACCCAATACTGCAAGCTCGGGAAATGGGTGAAAAGGAACGAGCCCTACAAGAGTATAGAAAGAGAGAAGAGGAATACAAGTACCGAAACAACGCAGAGTGTCCCTACTGTCATTCCAAAAACACAAAAAAGATATCCGGCTTTTCCAAGGCGGGAAGTGTGGCACTGTTTGGCGTGTTTGCCATGGGAAAAGTAGGCAAACAGTGGCACTGCAACCAGTGTAAATCCGATTTCTGAATCTATGCTCTCTTCACAGGCTTTAGGTTTTCTAAAGCCTTCACTTTATCCAACCCGGACAACACAAGTGAGGCATTGTCAGCAACATACATAAGTATGACACGGTGCGGCATTGGATGTGCCGGCAGATTTTTTCTAGCAGGGCGGCAGAAACATGCCGTGAAGGTGATAAGGAAGGGTCTGCGAAACTTCCATATCACACTATACATTAGAAGCATTTTCAGTAAGGTAGAAAATACTCCGAGGATCGGTAGTCGTTGAACATCCATTCTCATGCACGGGTTTAGTCCCGTCTATAGGGGTTATGCCGTTAGAATGAAATCCTGAGAATGTGTGAAGCTGATTGCGTCTTGTGAACAGCACTTAGGCGTACCGCCTGTTTGCACAGTTGTTGCCATATGCCGAATATTCTGTTTTTTCCGCTTTCGCCCTGTCGCATCTATTGTCGCCAATTCTGCTTTAGTAGAATATTCATGGACGTGTCCCAGCAATTACTCCTCGTTGGTTTATTTTAAAACTCCCAAACGCACAGACTTGTACCGTGAACCGTTTTATCATTTCCTTGTCTGTGTTAGACCAACTTAAAATTTAGGCAATTTTAAGTACCTTTCGGCAATCTAAGTTTTTAATGAATTTTGTGATGCCAATTCCTGCGCCAGCCAGTTCGGCAGAACCGAGGGGACCAAGGAAGCCGGTAATGGAATCCAGCACATTTACCGTGCCGTTCCCGAAATCCACGATCCCCTTTAACAGACCGTCGCCCGCAAGCGTGTCCGCGAACTGCTGGAAGGACGCTTTCAGACGGTCAAGAGAGTACTGGATCCCCTGTTCATATTCCTCCTGCGCCGCCAGAGCGGAGCCGGAAGCGTTCCCCGCCGACTGATAAGCAGTCTCGATGGCGGAGACATTGTTAAGGACAGAGCCGAG
>CAJUMV010000075.1 GCA_910587715.1 uncultured Lachnospiraceae bacterium
GGATCGTTGAGCGCTCTCTGGCTTGGATCAACAATTCCCGCCGTCTTTCCAAAGACTATGAAGTGTCTGTCCGTTCTGCACAAGCTGTTTGCACCATTGCTGCCTTCAGCACTTTACTCAAGCGGTTTTAGCCTATTGGTACAGCTTCTAAGTTCTTCCATCTGCACAGACACGGCTCTTTAGTTCCGCATACATCTGCTTCGCGCTCATGTCCTCGTATTCCATGGAATCAAAGCGATAGCTGACAATCCGTTCCTTCGGAATCCCTCTCTCGACACGTAGCTTTTCCATAATCATTCTTAAAATCGTAGACTTGCCGCATCGGAGGACGCCCGTTAGAATTTTAACAAACGGTGTATCCGAATATGCCATAATTTTTTCAACATATAAAGGTCTGTCAATCATACTGTCACCTCCAGCCCTCTACAGTATACCGCAACTATTCCTCTCAAGTAACCAGTTTTGCGATTATAAACCGCAAAACTTTGACAATTCCACCGCAAGCCTCCATATGTTACCAAAACATTCCCCATTCATCTTTCCCCTGCCGCTTCATCTCAACAATATATTCCGTCGTCCCCTCCTGCAGTTTTCTCTTTCCTGTAACAGCAAATCCATGTCTTTCATAAAACCGTCTGGCATCCGTATTTTTTTCGAGCACCCACAGATACCGGCATTTCTGCTCTATGGCAAATGCCATCAGCTCGCCGCCGATTCCACAATTTTCAAAAAACGTATCCACATACAATTCTTCAATTCTGTCCTCTGCAATGTGCAGAACCCCCTTGACAAACTCATCCTCATAAACCCAGACACCTTCCAGTTTATCCGGGTTTTCCACATAGGCTTTCGCCAGAGGATAAACCTGTATCTCCCCGAAGGACACTTTATCATTCTGGAAAATTCTTCTGTAGTTCATACGCTTCGTAAACACTAATATTTCCGCAATTCTGGAAGCATCTTCTGTCGTCGCGCGTCGTATCATTTATTGTTTTCCTCCATGAAATTCTATTTTCCGCAATTTTATCCAATCCTTCCTCCTTCACAGCTCTTATCATTTACTTATCAAAAACAAAGGAGGTTCCCAATGATGGGTAATGATTTATGGAAAAACTTTGACAATGGCTCTCTCAGACTGCCGGACGCAACAACAGAATTTGCCGACATTCCATGGGCAAAGCACCCCGCTTTCGATGGCGTGGAACTCAAACACATCGTTTCCGCCAAAGATACCGACGGACAGTTCAGCTACCATCTTGTCCACATTGCGCCGGGCAAAAGTATTCAAAATCACATTCACGAAACACAGTTGGAGACGCATGAGGTAATCGCCGGTTCCGGCGTTTGTATCAACGACGGCACAGCCATTCCCTATGCACCCGGCGTTATCTCCATCATGCCCGCCGGCGTCCCCCATGAGGTGAATGCAGGCGAGGATGGGCTGTTTTTATTCGCCAAATTCATACCAGCGTAAGAACGGCATTCTCCGTATGGGCTGCCGTCACACCTTAACAGATAGCCTGTACTCACTCGGCGTCAGTCTGACAATTCTGCGAAAGCAGCGGTCGAAGTGGCTCTGGTCACAGAAACCTGTGGCATAAGCCGCTTCGGTCACGCTTTTCCCTTCTTCCAACAGCTTCTGCCCCTTTCTGATTCTGCACTGTATCTGAAACTGATGCGGTGTCAGACCACAAGCCGTTTTAAACTGCCGAATCATATGATAAGGACTCACGCAGAGGTTCTCAGCCATATCCTTAATAAAAAGCGCGTTCTCCGGCGTATCCAGAATCAGCTTCTTTAACCGCTTTATGTCATACGCTTCCATGCTGTTTCGCTCCTCCAACTCGTCTGCGGGTACACAAACACATACCATGGAATACATCTCGTCCTCTACTGTTTCTATCGCGTGAGGTGTGTCCGGCGGAATGTAAAAATACTGTCCCGCACGATATGTTTCCTTTTCGCCGTTTAAGATAATGCAGACTGCGCCGTCTGAGATGATGCCGAATGTATGGTGGACGGCGTGGGTGTGGGTGGGGTAGGAGTTGGTAGCGTTTTGATAATAAATGTATTCTATGTTTTTATTTTTTCGGTTGTAAGTGATGGTGTTTTGCATGTCATGTATCCTTTTCATCCATTTCTCCGTTTGAAGGGAATTTGAAACCTTAAAGATATAACTCATAATGCATTCCAGACCACAAAAAATATCAGTATATTTCCCCACGCGTTTTCTGTTCTCTGCCAAATTACCAAGGAGCCGTACATAAGCACGAAAGTCACCAACGCTTCCAACAGCGTCATAAAGTCGAATCCGAACATTCCATGAATTGCAATCGATATAATTGCACAAAGAAAGGCTCCCTGATTAAAAAATCCAACAGGGTTATACAACAGATTGATTTTATCTGCTAAAACTATGTAAAAAAGACCTTCGCCAAATCCCCATGTCAATGCGATTACCATATAACCAAACACATTAAAAGGCACAGACGCATTTAAGATTTCCTTTGTCAAAAACATTCCCTGAAATGGCAAAAAACCATGCATTTCATTTGTTGCAAAAAGAAAGACCACCGTCGGAATAGAAACCAGAATACAGCCCGCCAGCGACTGTCCTGCATGATACCGAACCAGACCGTATACCGAGAGTTTTTCCCTATTTTTTAATAGAACAATCAGTATTCCCAGACAAGACATGCCAAATTGTATCAACAAAACCGGCAAAACCGCAACAACAGGGGGTGGTCCATTTGTCTTCCCTTCACGCGTTCCCATTTATAGCTGCTTAAAATACGCCTTCAGATCCGCTTTACAATCATCCTCCAGCTGCTTAATCTCACACCCGCGGATAGCGGCTTCCAAGTGATAAAGAATGACAACACAGATGCCCGGATACATTATATCATTTCCACACTCTGCTTACCACAAATAAATAATGCACAGCCACAACACCATAGCTTTACCATTAAGTTTTCACAGCTACATTGTCATGCAATCTGCATCATGCTAAAATACGGGAAAAGAAAGGACATTACAATTATGAGAATCAGGCCGTACATACCGGACAAAGATTATGCATTTTTATCCACTTGGGTTACCGATGAGAGAACCCATGCCTTTTGGAGCGCCAACCGCTTCCCTTACCCCATAACCCCGGAATCTTTCCATGACTTTTTAGAGAAAAACGCGGTAAAATGGACGGACAACGCTTATGTGGCAACCGAAAACAGCGGGCAGCCGGTGGGCTTTTTCTGCTATTCGGTCAACACAGAAGACAATACCGGTTTTCTGAAATTCGTAATCATTGACCAGGCAAAACGTGGAAAGGGTTACGGGAAAGAAATGCTGCAGCTAGCGCTGCAATACGCCTTTCAGATTACCGGGGCAGAAGCAGTTCAACTGAATGTATTTGAAGAAAATACTGCCGCGAAAAAGTGTTATGAAAAAGTCGGCTTTACCGAGAGAGCCGTTGATAAAAATGTATTTGCGTATCAGAACGAATTATGGAGCAGATGTAACATGATTGTCTCTAGACCATAAAATCTCAAAGCATACAATAGATTTAACCTGTCATTTCCAACAACGCCTGTATAGAATAGGTGTCATAACCCCCACGGATTGCATTTACCTCCCAAACGTAGTATTCTATATATCAGTAATCAGACGGCTCACCGGCGTCCGGCGACACGCCGAAATCTATACTGTAAGGAAGATATGCAATATGCGAGAAACATTTCATATTATCAGCGATGGTTCCTGCGACCTGCCTACTGCACTGGTACAGGAAAAAAATATTACAGTCGTACCCTTTTATGTGTCTTTTGACGAGAAGCAGTATTTGAAGGAAAAAGTGGACATTTCCGTCCGGGATTTCTATCAGATGATGGTGGACAAAAAAGGCGTATACCCTAAATCCTCCATGCCCTCCATTGAAGATTATGAAGAAGCTTTTCTGCCTTTCGCGCAAAATGACATTCCTGTCATATGCATCTGCATCACCACAAAATTCAGCGGTTCCATGCAGTCCGCGCTTAACGCCAAAACACTGATTCTGGAAAAATATCCCCATGCGGAAATCACCGTGATTGACGCAACCATCAATACCGTTCTGCAGGGTCAGTATGTTCTGGAAGCCGCCAGCCTGCGGGACCACGGCGCAAGCTACGAGGACACCGTCGCGCGGCTGGAAACGATTAAGGGCACCGGCAGGATTTTCTTTACCGTGGGAAACATGGAATATTTAAAGCACGGCGGCAGAATCGGAAAAGTGGCGGCTCTTGCTGGAGGCGCGCTGGACATTCGCCCCATCATTACATTGAAACAGGGAGAAATTTTTCCCTCCGGGCTCGACCGCGGACGGAGACGCACGCTGAAAAAAGTGATGTCCCTTCTGTTGGAATACTTGCAGGAAAGTCCTCTCGGAATCGAATGTTACAGCATTGCCGTTGGGTACGGTTATGACCGGGAAGAGGGAATTGCCTTCCGCGATCAGGCGCTTTCCGTCCTGCGCGAAAAGGGGTACACCATAGACGAAATCCCCCTTTACCAGATCGGGGCAACCATCGCCGTGCACACGGGACCATATCCACTTGGCTTCGGCATTATCGAGAGAGGGCTCCCCGCGCTTCCTTAATGTTACTTTTCAATTCACGTTATTGCTGCACACACTTCCGCTGCTATGAAATGATGATAAAAGGAGCACATTTTGAATACTTTCATCCGTGAAATGACCATAGAAGACATCGAGCAGGTACGGCAAATTTACATTTTGGGCTGGCAGAACGCTTTTCGTGGAATTGTCCCCCAGCCTTACCTTGACACCATGAATTTAGACGACTGGGCGCCGCCGTTAAACGGCGCCTATGTATTGACGGACGGAACAAACATTCTCGGCACATCTTCTATCGCCCCCGCAAGGGACAGCGCCTTTGAGGGCTGGGGTGAAATCATTTCCGTTTTTGTGCTTCCGCATCTGATCGGTCAGGGTTATGGTCATCAGTTGTTTGCTTTCGTCAAGGAAAAGCTTTTTGAACAACAATATACCAACATATATCTGACGGTTTTTGAGGATAACCACCGCGCCAGAAAATTCTATGAGAAACATGACTTTTTATGGAATGGTGAGCGCCTTGCGATCAATGTTGGCGGAAAAGACTTAATAGAATTGCGGTATGTTTTCAGTAATGAAGCCAAAAGATAACTGCCCACATATCCCAACGACACCAAAACATCATCATTGATGTTTGTTCCTATACTCCTCTTTCACTTTATCAATCGTTTTTCCGCCAATGCCAAAATTTTTATCGGACACTTCTTTAATCGTTGTAACAAAAAACTCCTGCGGGACATTCATAATCTCAGAGGACACCTCTGTTAAACGCCTGATTAATTCCTCTTTTTGTCCGTCTGATAATGCACCGCTTTCCACCGTAATGTATGGCATATCTGTTTCCCTCGCTTTCCAAATATAAATTTCGAACCTTAAAGTTACTTATCATCTGAATCACTTCAGCGAT
Source organism: uncultured Lachnospiraceae bacterium (assembly GCA_910587715.1). Classification (GTDB taxonomy): domain Bacteria; phylum Bacillota; class Clostridia; order Lachnospirales; family Lachnospiraceae; genus UBA3282. The sequence continues at coordinate 5,517 of CAJUMV010000075.1, forward strand.
ACCCATAAATAATATAGGCTTCTTCCTGCTGCAAATATTCATAATGTAAATTAGCCGCATTCATTTTCTCTAAAAACAAAGCAGTATAATCGTAATATGTATACTTAGGTTCCATCAGACGCCCCCGGTACTCACATTCGCAGACGACCGGCTGCGCCTTTAACCACTCAATATATTTGTACATCCCCTTATACAGCTCTTCATCCTCTTTGACTGTCCAGTAATAAACAGGCGCTTCGTCATCAGAAATATACTTATACATGATGGATATCTGCCGACCGGTCTCCTCCTCTATGCTTCCAATCACATCAAAGACTTTCCCCCATTTCGTGTTATTCATATAACCGGTCAACCCTTTTTCCTGCACATCCTTTAAATGGCGTTCACCGGGCGTAAGCTTATGATCGTACCGACAATTATTGATATCGTTAATTAGTCTTTGGAAATATGTGGCTGAATCATTTTTCAATTCTCCCGCGCGAAAGGTGTGGGAAATCTGCCCATGATTTCGCTCCGCATAATAATATACGCACCAAGGGGTTTGGTAAACAATAAAATGTACGCCGCCCTTCCACTTAACATCCATGGCAACGACACCGTTTTTCCCGTTGTCGGCAGGCACAAATTCCAGAAGCTCACCGTCTAAATAATCTAATTTGTTTATAAGAAATTCTCTGGTATGTAATGCGTAGTCATTCACTTCATTTTCCAAAGTTATCACCCCCCTGCTTCTTTAACCTAGCCCTGATCGCCCCATTCGTCCGTCCATGTCCCCTCGCGATTTCAGGTATCTTCATACCAGATTCAAATTCTTCCCTCAGTCTTCGGTCTTCCTCTTCCAACCATGCCTGCCCCGCATTAGCCTTTTTTTCTTGCTGCCTGTACGCTTCCTCCCCCTGCTCTATACTAAGAACCGCATCGGGATTGTCTATCATAAACTCCCCAATCTCATCAAGAAACCGCTGCCCATATTTAAAAAATTTATTTTCGCCTACACCAGAAACAGTAAGCATCTCCTGTTGATTCCCGGGCGTCTTGACACACATATCAACCAGCGTCTTGTCACTGAAAATAATATACGGCGGCAGCGCTTCCACCCTCGCGATCTCAAGCCGCAGCGCACGCAGCTTTTCAAACAGTTCAAAACCTGCTGTCGTAAGGGAATCTGTGCCCCTTTTGCTTTTCGCCTTCCGTCTGCTTCCGCCTGCCTCTTCCTTGCGCTCCTCAAATGTCCGAATGATAACACGGGCATTTTCTTCCCTTAATGCCCGAATATCTCCCATTTGGAGAACACTGTACTCTCCGTCAGTCTGAACAATATAACCCGCTTCCAGCATATGAGCAATCAGCCTTCGAAGCTCCGCATCGCTCCTGTGGGCTAACGCTCCATAAGATCTGTAAGCCGTAGCACCCGTTTCCTTCAGCCTGGCACGATTGGAGCCTGCCAGAGTCCCGATTACCACAGCCTGTCCATATCTTCCTCTTGTCTCCGCAATACAGTTGATGACCCGCTTTGCATCATCGGTCATATCCACTTCTGTGTATTCCCGGTGGCAGTTCCCGCAGTTATCGCAGGGAGCGCCGGTGCTTTCACCAAAATATTCCAAAATATAGTTTCTGAGGCACCCCGTCGTCTTACAATAGCCCTCCATGACATGCAGTCTGTGGCTATCCCTTTGGCGTACCAGCTCTATATCCGCATCCTCCATGCCCTCAAATTCCTTCCTGTCCAGAAGAAATTTGTTGATCATCACATCCTGCGCCGCAAACAAAAGAATACAGCGGGCATTTTCTCCGTCACGCCCCGCGCGCCCTGCTTCCTGATAATAATTTTCCATACTCTGCGGCATATTGTAATGTATGACAAACCTCACATTTGACTTGTCAATCCCCATGCCGAAGGCGTTCGTCGCCACTATAACAGGTTTCCTGTCATAGATAAAGTCCTCCTGATTCTTCTTTCTTACCCCATTGTCGAGCCCGGCATGATATGCCGTCACCGGAACGCCTCGGGAAGATAGCTTTTCATATAAATTATCCACATTCTTTCTCGTCGCACAGTAGATAATCCCGCTCTCATCAGGATGTTTATCAATATAATCCGCCACAAAATCATCCTTTTTCTTTCCCGCAACATACTCCACACTGTAATACAGATTTTCCCTGTCAAATCCCGTCACGACTACCTTGGGATTCCTTAATCGCAGAATGCACTCGATATCTGTTTTTACTTCTTCCGTTGCCGTCGCTGTAAAGGCACTAACAATCGGTCTGTCCGGCAGGCGCTCAATAAAGTCAACAATTTTCAGATAACTGGGTCTGAAGTCCTGCCCCCACTGCGAAATACAATGGGCTTCATCCACCGTCACCATCGAAATGCTGCCCATTGATGCAAACCTTATAAAACCCGGACTCTCCAGCCGCTCAGGAGCAGCATAAATGATTTTGTAAACGCCTTGACCCGCCAGACTTAAGGCTTTCGCTATCTGGTTCTCCGTCAGTGAGGAATTGATATATGCCGCATGAACCCCCGCCGCATTCAACGACTTCACCTGATCCTGCATCAGAGAAATCAGCGGCGAAATCACCACTGTGATGCCCGGAAGTAACAGCGCCGGCACCTGATAGCAGATAGATTTTCCGGCGCCCGTAGGCATGACTGCCAGCGCATCATTGCCCGCCAAAATAGACGCAATGATATCTTCCTGCCCTTTTCTAAAAGTATCATATCCGAAATATGTTTTTAAGATTTCTGCAGCACTCATATAAATCTCTACCCTTTCTTAAACGGACAGGCGGCTGCGAAACCTTCTTAGCCCATTCATATATCCATCTATTGTAAACATCCCGAATCCCCTATTTTAATTCTTCGTTAGTTCATCGCTTTTTTAATCATCCCTATCAGCGCCATATCCGCCGGAAGCCACTCCACATCATACAAATTGTCCGCCGTAAGCCATCTGGCTTCCTCCGCTTCCTTAAGTACCAACTCCCCTTCCTTCACCTGCGCCCAAAAACAGTCCATAGACAAATGAAACGCGGGATAGTCATATTCTACGGTAGTAATCAACTCTCCCACCGTGATTTTCGTGTCAAGTTCTTCCTGAATCTCTCTAAGCAAAGCTTCCTGCGGCATTTCTCCATCCTCAATCTTTCCGCCGGGGAACTCCCATCTCCCTTTAAATTCACCGTAGCCTTTGGCTGTGGCAAAAATTCGGGTGGGATGAGCCATGTTATCGCAGATAATTGCTGCAACTACGCGAATGGATTTCATTATTGGTTTTCCTCTATTCTTCTATTTGGCAATCACATTAATGTTTTGATTATACTACTTCCCTTTTCGATTTACCACAAAATTTTTGTTGCCATATTATTTGAATGTGCTAAAATATATGGAAAATATGCAATTGAGAGGTCAACAATGGACATAACGATACGCGAAATACAAAAACAGGAATATCCGTTATTGGATCATTTTCTATATGAAGCAATCTTTGTTCCAGAGGGTATCGAACCTCCACCCAAAAATATTATTTTTTCTCCTGAATTGCGGGTTTATATTGAGCACTTTGGAAAATCAAAAGATGATTGGGGATTAGTCGCAGAGGTTGACGGTAAAATTGTCGGCGCTGTTTGGGTCCGTATTATGAACGATTACGGACATGTAGATGATGAAACACCCTCTTTGGCGATTTCCCTTTATAAAGAATACCGGGGCTTGGGCATTGGAACCGCTATGATGAAAGAAATTCTTGCACTGCTTAAATCACATGGGTACAGCTACGTTTCTCTTTCTGTTCAAAAAGCCAATTATGCGGCAAAGATGTATGTAAAGGTGGGGTTTGAAATTGTAAGGGAGAATGAAGAAGAATATATTATGATTTACACATTAACCGGATGACGGTTTCATTCTCCACGTCAAACGATGCCATCCCCCTTTCTGTGTGCCTCATTCACGCTATAATCCGCACTCAACGGTAATCTGACTCCCGTCTTTCGTCTTTCTGACCTTA
>CAJUMV010000076.1 GCA_910587715.1 uncultured Lachnospiraceae bacterium
TATAGCCAGACCTGTAGAAAAGGTAAAGAATGGCTATGTCTATATAATACGAGGATATTCTTATTTGGATATGACGATGGATGAACTGGACGCCGAATTGGAAACTTTTAGACTGCTGAAGAAAAATGAGACTGTGACAAGCGGTATCTTCACAGATGGGCTTTAAGATAATGGAAACGAGAAAGATCGAGGTGAAGGCTAATACGCCTTCACCTCTTTCCATAATTCATTATAGAGATAATCCCCATCCTCACCGAGATATATATAGGTTTCCAGATTGTCATACTGTGACAGATCAGGAAAGGCAATTTCGGAATTTTTGATGGTTTCGTCCTCGATCAGTTCCCTTGCCGCCACGTTCGGCGTGGAGTAGGTGATATAGTCAAAGTTCATCAGCGCGATATCTTCGCGGCACATAAAATCGATAAATTTCTCCGCGTTTTCCTTGTTGGGCGCGTTTTTTAAAATCACCCATGAATCAATCCAGACATTTGTTCCCTCCTCGGGAATGACATAGACCAAATCGGGATTTTCCTTCTGGGTATAAATCGCTTCGCCGGAATAAATCACACCGATGGCTGCCTCGCCGCCAATCATTTTATCCCTCACCTGATCGACCACATATGCCTGCACAAGCGGTTTCTGTTTAATCAGCAGATTTTTGGCGTCCTCCAGTTCCCCGGCATCCAATGTGTTCATGGAATCCCCGTTCAGCTTTTCCGCCACCATAAAGGCGTCCCGCACGGAATCCTGCATCAGAATATTGTCCGCGTATTTTTCATCCCAGAGCTGTTCCCAGCGGGTGATTGGCTCTTCCACCATGGTCTGGTTGTAGAGAATGCCGACGGTTCCCCAGCAGTAGGGGATGGCGTATTTGTTTTCGGGGTCAAAACCCGCTGCCTGCTCATAGTATTGGGCGCCGATATTTTTTTTCGCGTTGGGTATGTTGTCATAATTAATTTCCGACAGCATCCCATTTTCAATCATGCGGCTGATCATATAATCGGAAGGGCAGGCGATATCGTAGGCGACTGCTCCGGATTCCACTTTTGGGTACATGCTCTCGTTCGTCTCAAACTCATCGTAAATTACCTTGATGCCGGTCTCTTCCTCAAACATGCGAAGCGTCTCCGGATCAATATATTCCCCCCAGTTATAGACAATGACCTGCCCGTTTACCCCTCTGTCGGACCCGCAGCCACATAATGTGGCTGGCAAAAGCAGGGTCAGAGCCAGTGAAGCAACAATTCGTCTGACAGGATAATTTTGGTGCTTTTTCATCATGTTTCTTTTCCTTTCGCCGTACGCAAGTCACTAGCTGCTCTTTTTCTTGTCTGTCGGTGACAGATTGATTAAAACAAGCAATGTCAGAACTGCCACAAAGATGAGAGACGAAAGCGCGTACATTTCCGGCTTAATTCCTTTTTTAATTTCGGTATATATTTTTGTGGAAAGCGTGTCCACGCCGACGCCTTTGGTAAAATGCGTGATAATGAAATCATCCAAAGACATCGTAAACGCCATCAGGAATCCGGAGAGGATACCCGGCAGCAAGTCGGGGAACACCACTTTAAAAAAAGCATGTAAGGGAGAGGAGCCGAGGTCAAGCGCTGCCTCATAGGTACTGACATTTAACTGCTTCATGCGCGGCATTACGCTTAAAATCACATAGGGAATGTTAAAGGTAATATGGGACAGCAAAATGGTTCCCATTCCGAATTTAATTCCCAGACTGATGTAGAGCAGCATCAGGGAGATGCCGGTCACAATATCCGCATTCAGCATGGGGATATTCGTGACACCCATAAGGATGGACTTCGCCCTGCGCTTCATGCCAGTCATAGCGATACAGGCAACCGTCCCGATTATCGTGGCAATCAGGGAGGAGGCAACTGCAATGAGCAGTGTATTAAACAGCGCCTGCAGAATTTCCTCATTCTGAAAAAGTTCGACATACCATTGAAAGGTAAAGCCGCCCCATTTGGCACGGGTTTTGCTCTTATTAAAAGAGAGCACGATAAGAATGCCGATGGGGGCATACAGGAATAAGATAATCAGAGCTATGTAAATTCTCTTCGCAATGGTTTTCATAGCATAGAGCCCTCCCCATCTTTGTCAAAAATAGCGGATAACACCATGTTGATCAGAATAAATATCATCAGTACCATGGACAGACCACTGCCTAAGTGCCAGTTGGAGGTGCGCGTAAATTCCTGTTCGATGACGTCTCCGATCAGCAGAAGCTTTCCGCCGCCCAGCAGCGCGCTAATGACAAAGGTGGTAAGCGCCGGAATAAATACCATGGTAACGCCGCTGATAATGCCCGGAACGGAAAGGGGCAGGATAATGCGGAAAAAGGTATAGAAGTTATTGGCGCCTAAATCGTGGGCAGCGTTTATCACATTACTATCAATTTTCGCCAGCGCGTTATATAGGGGCAGCACCATAAAGGGCAGGAAATTGTATACCATGCCAAGAATGATTGCCGCCGGCGTGTTGATGATCTTTAAAGCAGGCAGATGCAAAAAGGAGAGAAGCTGGTTAATGACACCGGTTTTTTCAAGCAATGTCTGCCACGCCAGCGTGCGCAGCAAAAAATTCATCCACATGGGCAGGATAAATACCAGGATGATAAAGTTATGCCGCTTTACCTGCACTCTTGCCAGAATCATGGAAAGCGGATAGGCGAGCAAAAAGCAGACCAGCGTACTCACCAGGGAGAGCAGGAGCGATACACGAAGCGCTTTTGCATGTCCGGCCGAAGCGATTGCGGTAATGTTTTCCAGAGTGAAAGCGCCTGTACTGTCAGTCAATCCGTAGTAGAGAATCATGCCAAGCGGCACGATGATAAACACTACGGACCAGAGAATATAAGGGGCTGAAAGCCATTTGTTTTTAGATGTCAATGATTACCGCCTCCTCGTCTTCCGATTCCGGTTTGTTCATAATCTGGATATTGAAAGGATCTACATGAATCCCCACTTCTTTTCCGACCGGGAACAGGGTGGTAGAGTGTACCAGCCACTCAAAACCGTTTGCCTGTACTTCCATTTCATAGTGGACGCCTTTAAAGATCAGGTGGCTTACCACACCCTGAATCATTCCTTCCGAAGGCTCCACCAGAATCACATCTTCCGGGCGGATGACCACGTCCACGGGACGGTTAGTTCCGAAGCCCGTGTCCACACAGGCAAAGCGTGTGCCGAGGATGTTTACCAGCTTATCTTCAACCATGGTGGCGGGGATGATATTGCTGTCCCCGATGAAGTCCGCTACAAACGCGTTTTCCGGCTCGTTGTAGATGGACTCCGGGCTTCCGATCTGCTGGATATAACCCTGATTCATGACCACGATGGTGTCGGACATGGTAAGCGCTTCTTCCTGGTCGTGGGTGACGTAAACGAAAGTGATGCCAAGCTCGTTTTTCATGCGAATCAGCTCGTACTGCATTTCCTGACGCAACTTTAAGTCAAGGGCGCCTAACGGCTCGTCGAGAAGGAGCACCTTCGGCTCGTTGACAATGGCGCGGGCAATGGCAATTCGCTGCTGCTGACCGCCGCTTAAGGAGTCGGGCATACGGTTTTCGTAGCCGTCCAGATTGACCAGCTTCAGCGCGTAACGGATTTTATCGTTTATGTAGCTTTGTGGCTTTTTCTTTATTTTCAGACCAAAAGCAATGTTTTCCGCGATGGTCATATGGGTAAAGAGCGCGTATTTCTGGAAAACGGTATTTAACTGTCTTTTGTTCGGGGGAATCTGCGTGATATCCCGCCCGTCGAAAACCACCCGCCCTTTGTCGGGATTTGTAAACCCGCCCAGAATGCGAAGCGTTGTGGTCTTGCCGCAGCCGCTCGGACCAAGCAGTGTGACAAACTCGTTTTCATGGATGCTCAAATTCAGCTCATCTAAAACCATCTGCCCGTCAAAGGATTTTGAGATATCAATCAGTTGAATCAATTCTTTGTTCATGAGAGTAGTTCCTCCGATATCGTGTGTGATTTCATTCGCAGTGCACGCTCGAAAAAGCTTCGAGTATTAACTAAAAATTAGGCGGTGTGCTAATCCATAAAAAGACAGCGCCGTTCTTGCCGTTCGCCTTAATGTAGTGTTCCGAGTCCGGCGTAAAATAAAACGCGTCCCCTTTGGATGCTTTTATGCTGCGGTTCCCGACGATAACGGTAATGGAGCCGGAGAGCACGTAGCCGAACTCCTCGCCCTCGTGGGGCAGGTCGGGATAGGTGGAGCCGTCCTTTTCGAGCGTGACGCGAATCGGCTCCATCTTATTTTTCTGGGCGTTTGGAATGATCCACTCGATTTTGTTATGCAGCTCCGTATCTATTTTTTCAAAATAATCTCTTTTGCCAAAAACAATCTGTTCATCCCCGGCATCGTTAAAAAAGTCTTTCAGGCTGGTACCGAGACACTGTAAAATATCCATCAGCGTGGCGATGGAAGGCGAGGTCAGGTCGTTTTCCAACTGGCTGATAAATCCTTTTGAAAGCTCGCATCGGTCCGCAAGCTCTTCCTGTGTCAATCCTTTTTTGTTTCGCAGTTCCTTAATTTTATTGCCCAGCTCCATCCGGGCGGATGTATTATCCATAATGTCCCCTTTTCTTTGTGTGCCGCAATTCAGTAAAAATAAACTAAAAGTTTACTAAAACTAAACATGCATTGAAATCCATTATACTAGATTGCCGACGTATGTCAATGGGAAAAATAAAAAATACGGTATGTTTTTGACAAAATGAGAAGAATCCGCGTAAAAAGGATTAACAAGTTTCGGAATTTATGGTAAAATTCTGCTAAAGGCAAGGCGTTTGGCAAAGAGAAGACGTGCCTGAATAGGGAGGTACAGAATGAGTCAGGATAAATATGTGGCGTATGTGTCTACTTATACGACGGCGAAGGAAGATAATTACGGTATCAAAATTTATGATGTGGATATGAAAAACGGCAGGATGACGGAGAAGAATCAGGTGGAGATTACCAATTCTTCTTACATCACCATTTCCCACAACGAAAAGTATCTCTATTCCATTACGGACTTCGGGGTGGAAGCCTATCAGATTTTACCCGGCGGAGATTTGGAAGTCATCAATCAGGGTACGATCAACGGCATGAGAGGGTGTTATCTGTCCACGGATTATGAGGACAAACTGCTTTTTGTGGGCGGTTACCACGACGGGAAGATCACGGTGCTTCGCTTGAGAGAGGACGGCGGCATCGGGGAGATTACGGATGAAGTGTATCATAAGGGGCTTGGCAGTATTGCGGAGCGGAATTTCCGTCCCCATGTAAACTGCGTGAAGATGACGAGGGATAATCATTATCTGTGCGCTGCCGATTTGGGATTGGACCATGTGAACGTATACCGGGTAGACCACGAAAGAGGGACGTTGAAGCCCATCGATATGATTCGCAGCGAGCAGGAGTCCGCACCCCGCCATTTGAAGTTTTCCAAGGACGGTCGTGTTCTCTACATTGTCCATGAGTTGAAAAATTATATTGATGTCTACACATATGAGGAGAAAAACGGCATTCCGGAGTTTGAGAAGATTCAGACGATTTCTACGCTGAACGATTATCATGCGGGCGGCTCCGCGGCGAGTGCGCTCAACATTTCCGAAGACTTTAAATATGTAGTCAGCTCCAATGCCGGGGACAACAGCGCGACCATCTATAAGGTTGACCAGAAGACGGGGATGCTGTCCAAGATTTTATGCCTGCCGATCAGCGGGGATTATCCGAAGGATGCGAATCTGTTTCCGGATAACAGGCATCTCGTTTCCCTGAATCACGAATCGGACACCATGACTTTCTTTACCGTGGATTTGAAGAACGGGCTTCTTGTGATGAATGGTAAGGAGATTAAGGTGGAGCAGCCAAACTGCATTATTTTCCATAAACTCAAAGCATAAAACGGTATAGACAGGAATCCTTCTGCATATACATTTACAAGTATAAGCAGGAGGATTTTTTATGGATATATTACAGAATAATACATATGACCTGTATAAAGATATACAGCGCAGGACGGGCGGAGAAATCTACCTTGGCGTGGTGGGACCGGTCAGGACGGGAAAATCTACTTTTATCAAACGCTTTATGAACCTTTTAGTGCTTCCCTACATAGAGGATGAGCATGAGCGGGAGCGGGCGCAGGATGAAATGCCCCAGAGCGCGGGGGGAAAGACCATCACCACCACGGAGCCGAAGTTTATTCCCAAGGAAGCAGCGCATGTAAGGCTGGGTGCGGATATCGACGTGAAAGTGCGGCTGGTGGACTGCGTGGGCTACATGGTGGAGGGCGCTGCCGGACACATGGAAAAGGATGAGGAGCGAATGGTCAAGACGCCGTGGTCGGTGGAGGAAATTCCGTTTACGAAGGCGGCGGAAATCGGCACGAGAAAGGTGATTCGGGACCATTCCACCATCGGTATCGTAGTGACCTGCGACGGCTCCTTCGGTGAGCTGCCAAGGGAAAGCTTCTTGGAAGCGGAAGAGCGGACAATCAAAGAGCTGCAGGCGCTTGGGAAGCCTTATATTGTGCTCCTAAATTCCGAGAAGCCGTATGCGGAGGAGACGAGAAACCTTGCCGACGAGCTTAGCGAGAGGTATCAGGTGACGGTTATGCCCATCAACTGCGAGCAGTTGAAAAAAGAGGATATCAACCACATAATGGAGAACATCCTCTATGAGTTCCCGCTCACCATGATCGAGTTTTATATGCCGAAGTGGGTGGAGATGCTGCCCTTTGACCACAAGATGAAGAAGGATATCATTGCACAGCTGAAAACGCTGATGAGCAATCTGAACCATATTCGGGATATCACGGTGGATCGATTTACCGTGGAGAGCGAGTATATCAAGAAATGCAAGCTGGACGGCATCAATATGTCCGACGGCAGCGTGCGGATTATTCTGGACGTGGATGACGCTTACTACTATGAGATGCTCAGTGATCTGGTGGGAGAGCCCATAGAGAGCGAGTATCAGCTTCTCGCCACCCTTCGCGAGATGGCGAAGATGAAGAGGGAGTATGTGAAGGTGCTGCACGCGCTGGAGGCGGTGCGTTATAAGGGCTACGGCGTGGTGATGCCGGACCGCGAGGAAATCATGTTGGAGAAGCCGGAGCTGATCAAGCAGGGCAATAAATTCGGCGTGAAGATCAAGGCGGAAAGCCCCAGCATTCACATGATCAAGGCGAGCATTGAGACGGAGATCTCGCCAATCGTTGGGACGGAGGAGCAGGCGAGGGATTTGATTCAGTTTATCTCCGATGCCGATACCGGAGAAGAAGGCATTTGGGCGACGAATATTTTTGGCAAGACCGTGGAACAGCTTGTCAACGACGGCATCACCGGCAAACTTTCCATGATCAATGAGGAGAGCCAGATCAAACTCCAGGAGACCATGCAGAAGATCGTCAACGATTGCAACGGGGGAATGGTGTGCATTATCATTTAGTTTTGCGAATGGGCGCGGACTGAGTTGCGTTTGCAACTTTCATGGGAGTATGTTATTTTAGGAGATAGTGAGTTCTTGCAAAGGAGAGGTACAAAAGATGCAGGAGCGTACAAGAAGAATTTTAATGACAATATGCGGGGTGCTGATCTGCGGGTTCAGCGTCGGGATGTTCAATTTCTCGGCGCTGGGTCTTGACCCGTTTCAGGTGTTTACGCACGGTATTTTCAAGATACTGCCGGTGGGGGCGCCGGGCTTCGGTACGGTGGTGACGGCGTTCTTAATGGGACAGTTAATCGCGTTCTTTAACAGGACGTTGGTGGAACCGATGCGGTATGGGAAGAAAAAGGGGAAATAATGCTTGACTTTTGTAAATAACATTGCTATGATTTTTACATAGCAATGAAATTCTAACGGAAAAACGTTCAAACAATCTATTTTTCTTTGAGACGCTATTATGGTGTCCTATCTGTTTTAGAATCCTTGCTTATAATTCAATGACCGGGCAGGCGGGGACTAAAACAGACTTTCGTTGTAGGAGAAGTTTCTTGCCGCCTCAGACGAAAGGAGAAAATATGGAGACAAAAAATGTAGCAATGCAGGAAGTGGACGGGTGTACGCCGGTTTATCGGACGTATAAGGACCGGGTATTCAGAATGCTGTTTAAGGAAAAAGAACGGCTGCTGGAGTTGTATAATGCGCTGAATGAAACGGCATATACAGACGTGGCAGAACTGACAGTCAATACACTGGAAAATGTCATTTATATGAAAATGAAGAATGACGTTTCGATGATACTTGGCTGTGATATGTGTCTGTATGAGCATCAGTCGGGTTATTGTCCGAACATGCCGCTTCGGGGATTCTTATATTTTGCTGATTTGTATAAAAAGTATCTAGGGGACACGGAGCTGAGTACAAGCCGTAAGATTATGTTGCCGACACCCCGATATGTGGTTTTTTATAATGGGCTGGACAGACGGGAAGAAACGTTTACACAGTATTTGTCAGAATCTTTTGCGGGAGATGAAGGCTGTATTGAAGTAACGGTAAGGACATACAACATCAACTATGGGCATAACAGGGAATTGCTTGAAAAGTGTCCGACTTTAAATGGTTATGCAAAGTTTGTATCTATGGTAAGGGAAAATCTGGAGATTATGGAACTGCCAAAAGCGGTGGGAAATGCAGTGACAGAATGTATTCGGCAGGATATTCTGAAAGATTTTCTTGTGACGCAGAGAAACGAGGTGGTTGCAATGTCGATTTATGAGTACAATGAAGAATATGCGATGCGTGTGACCTATGAGGACGGAGAAACTGCGGGTTATTTGCGGGGAAAAGAGGAAGGAAAGGAAGAAGGAAGAGGACAAAGCCTGATGCATAATATTGAAGCGGCTATGAAGAATTTTGGGATCAGTCTGGAAAAAGCGTGCGCAGGGCTGGATGTCACTGTGGAGGAATACCAGCGCGTGAAAGCGCAAAATGCCCGGACAAATTAAATGTGGCGTGCTTTTATGTGTCATAGCATAGGCAAGGGAACTCTGGCATGGGGAACACTCATTTCAGGGTTCATTTAGTACCATATAAGTGTAAGAGATAAAGCATTTCATCAGTGCTTTACCTTCTG
>CAJUMV010000077.1 GCA_910587715.1 uncultured Lachnospiraceae bacterium
GTAGAGCACCTGACTTTTAATCAGGTTGTCGGGGGTTCGAATCCCCCGTGGTTCACTTTTTAAAATTTCAATGGCTTTACTTAGCCGGAACATTTGATTGCAGCGGAATTTCTGCAGTTCAAATGTTTTTTTATTCACTGAAACTATTTATGAAAAAGGATAAGGAGGACGGTATGGAACAGACAAAAGAAAATAAAATGGGCACCATGCCTGTAAACAGACTGTTAATCACCATGTCCCTGCCGATGATGATATCCATGCTCGTGCAGGCGCTTTATAATGTGGTGGATTCCATCTTTGTCTCCCGCATCAACGAGAATGCACTGACAGCCGTGTCACTTGCATTCCCTATCCAGACGCTGATGATTGCGGTGGCAGGCGGCACCTGTGTCGGTATTAATGCGGTGCTCTCCAAGGCGCTGGGGGAAAAAGAGCAGGAGCGTGCAGACAATACGGCAGTCAGCGGCATTGTGCTGATGGCGGTAAGTTATGTGCTCTTTCTGGCGGTGGGGCTGTTTGTAACCCGCGCTTTCTATTTGAGCCAGACGGATGATGCGCAGATTGTGGAGTTCGGCGTGCAGTATTTGAGTATTGTGTGCAGCTGTTCTTTTGGACTTTTCGCGCAGTTTGTGTTTGAGAGACTTTTGCAGTCCACGGGCAGAACCTTCTATATTATGATTACGCAGGGAACGGGCGCGATCATCAATATCATACTTGACCCGATTTTTATTTTCGGACTGTTTGGTATGCCGAAGATGGGCGTTGCAGGTGCGGCGGTTGCAACTGTGACGGGGCAGACCATCGCGGGCACGATTGCCCTTGTGATTAACTTTAAGAAAAATGAGGATATTCATATTCATTTTAAAGGATTCCGGCTGGAGCCGGAGATTGTGGGGATGATTTATAAAATCGGTGTGCCCTCTATGATCATGCAGGCGATTGGTTCCGTAATGACTTACGGCATGAACCTGATTCTGATTTCCTTTACCCCCACGGCAACGGCGGTATTCGGCGTGTACTTTAAGCTGCAGAGCTTTATCTTTATGCCTGTGTTTGGTTTAAATAACGGACTGGTGCCGATTCTGGCGTATAATTACGGGGCGGGCAGGAGAGACCGCTTTATTCAGGCAATGAAGTGTGCCATTTTGTATGCGGTGTGCATCATGACGATAGGCGTGGTGGTTTTCCAGAGTATACCGGCGGTTCTGCTGGGCTTTTTTGAGGCTTCGGATGAGATGCTGCGGATTGGCGTGCCTGCGCTGCGTATCATCTGCATCAGCTTTTTGCCCGCGGCATTCGGCATTGTCTGCGGTACGGCATTTCAGGCGCTCGGCAATGCGGTTTACAGCATGTTCGTCTCCATTGCCAGACAGCTTGTGGTGCTGCTGCCCGCGGCGTATCTGCTCGCCCTGTCGGGTGAAGTGACATATGTGTGGTGGGCTTTTCCGATTGCGGAAGTGATGTCGCTGGCGATGACGGTGATATTCCTGATTCGGGTCAACAGCAGGGTGATTCGGCATATTGGAGAGGATTAATTTCCTTTTTTAAATCTGACAACATTCGTTATAATTTGTGTGAGCAGCGTAAACTCCTCGTCGCTTAAATCTTGTAAAGAAAAAAGGAGTCGTTCCATGTCGAGAGAGCGGATCCTGGATGGAGGATTCTGCGCTGTTTCTATTGGTGTAAACAATTCTACGAGACTGATATCCAGTGCGGAAGTTATTTTTTGTAATGTGTTCACGGTGGGGCTTTGTAAGCCCCTCTCGATGTGTCCGACAAAGGCAAGGGTGATTCCCGGCGGAAAGAGCCAGAGCCTCCTGACTCATATTCTTTAAATGTCTGTAATATTTTATTTGTTCCCCTATTTGAATGGTTTTTAAATTCGGCATAATGCTCCTTTGAGAATATTTTGAAGGGTATCGCGGAAAAGAAGCGTTTGACAATTTGGGACAGGGGATGTCGAATGGGGGTTTTGGAAGAATTGTAACTTACATAAATAAGCTGGATATACAGTTATTTGGCAGTATAGCAGGTTATCTTGCTGTGGGGGCGGTTATTTATCTGCTGGTTTTGGGGAGACTGAGATCTCAGAATCATCTGGCAGAAGAAAACAGAATCATGGCGGGAAGATGTTTTTGCGTTATTATGGCGGAAGTTCTGTATTTTTTGGTTGTCTCTGTCAGCTCGGCATACTTGTCTGAAAGGTATATGACGCCGGTATATGCGGTGTTGTTTTTGACGGTATTCTATTTGACCAGCAGATGGATGAAAAAAATTTTTGCGGATTATTATTTATACGTTATGATTTTTTTGGTGACGATCATAACTGTGAATGGATTGAAAAACGAGGAGTGGACTTACTTACAACAATCCTCAGAGTCATTGCTTAACGCAGCCGCGGAACATGGAAAAAATGACTGCCTTTTTATTTATGACAGGGATTGGCATATTCTGCCTGCTTATTACGAGGTGTCCAACTATCGCAGTGTAACATTTTTGAGAGAGGAGAACCTGGGGCAACTGGACTCGATGGATCTGTCTTTGTGCGATGAGCTGATTGTCATAACGGATGGGGAAAATCCGGCAGCAGTAGAGCGGATTATGGGTATCTGTCCTTTGCTCAATGATTATAAATTTCTGGGACGATATGGGAATACCGCAACCTATTATTTATATGAGGAGGAGACAGCGGCGCGTGCCGAAACAGATAGATATTTTGCCGCAAGCTCACTGGATAAGGAGCGGAATCGTTGACATGACGCAGGGAAAATGATATGATACATGGGCAGGCGGACAGAAGTGACATAAATGTCACAAATGTAGCTGCCTGGCAGGCGGATATGGCGGAATTGGCAGACGCGCTGGATTTAGGTTCCAGTGGGAGACCGTGCAGGTTCAAGTCCTGTTATCCGCATAAATAGGGGCTTTCGAGACATTTGGAGTGTCTTGAAAGCCCTTATTTTTTGCGTTTGACAGCAATTTTGACAGCAACGGGAGAAAAAAGGGGAAAAATGCAACTTACATAAAAAAATTAGAAATATATAAAGACCCCGTTTTTTCGTTTCTGTTATATAATAGAAATAGAATTATATGTGAAAGGGGAAAATTTTTATGGAAATTCTTTTTTATGAAAAATATTGTTTAGGGAAACATACCATCAAGGTTAACACTACAAACCCGTGGCTAAAGAGCCAGATTGAGCCAGAGAAAGCAAAAAAAGAAAAGGCAAATATTTATGTCAACTCCCGAATGCATTATGTAGTCGGTCGCGAAGAGATTAAATTTTTATTACTTGAGGTTGCAAGTATACCTTTATATGTATCTGACAATCAAATGCCAGAGTATGTTTACAGAGTCAGTGTATTGGTAGGGGACAATGTTTACGGGGTGCAACTTTCTAAGAGCGAGTATAGAAATGAGAAATGGCTGGGTAATTTGGGGGCAAAAGAAATCCTTGTGATATCAAGGACGAAATATCAGCAGATTATCAGCGAAATTATTCCCGAAGATACGAACGCTATCTTTTTTGATGCGGCTGGGCTTCATAAGGTCGGGAATCAATACTTTTATGTCGGATCAGACTGTGCTATCACCAAAGATGGCAAACGGTATGATGTTGTGGCTTTACAAGAGGGCTTTGATTTGGGTTATCAAGAGAATATGGATAATGCGGAGGTTGCTGAAAAAGTAGTACGGTATAACTCGATGAATCTAAGGACGTTCTATCCTTTCCATTGTATAGCGGTTATGACTGTATTGGGGCATTTTTTAGATGAACTTGGGGAACGGGCTGGCATGACCTTATGGGTGGATGGGAAGGTGGCAAGCGGTAAGACAGAGCTGGCGGTGGCTTTAGGAAATTTTTTTAAGTGCGGAAATAGTCGAGGCGATAAGATTAGCCATCTGCATACCACCAAAATAAAACTTAAGAAGTTGGAAGTAGAGTTGGTTAGGTATCGGAATGGTATCTTTGTGCTTGATGATGTGAAGAAGGAAGAAGGTAGTATTAAATATGCTGTCAAGGAGAAAACTGATTTAGTAGTCAGATCGGTTTATACGGGGTTAGTCAACGACGTTAATATTTATACCAATGCCATCATCACGGGCGAGTATTTTAAGGAGCAGGAGTCAACTATTTCCCGTTTAGTCTATCTTAACGTGGGAGATTTTGTACAGAACGGGGAAAACAGTGAAGCACTAAAGCGCATTCAAGACGATAGGTACTATTTTAATCAGTTTATGTGTTCATTTATCGCGTGGTTGCTAAAGAAAACCGATGATGAGGCATATCGAACGGAGCTTGGGGATAAACTGATGGGAAGCCACGAGGAAGCAGAAGAAAGGCTGGGCAATTTTGAAAAAGAGTTACGACCGAGGATGATAGAAATATGTTCTCTTCTCTTCTTTTCTACGGAAATTTTGCGGGAGTATTTATTTGATTCTCTTTGTAAAAAGGATAAAGAGCGGATTGAAGCGTTTTACGAACGGGCGAAAGAGACTATCGTGCAAATTGTGATGGAGACGTGGATTAAGGGGTTGGACTACAAGCCAATTCTTGATTTGGCTTTTAATAATATCATACGAAAACTTAATATCAAAGATTGCCGTTATGGTGAAAACTATCTAAATGCTAGAACAGGAGATATGAGTTGTTTGTTTGCAATGGCTAGAGAGAATAAAGATGGGATAAGTTTTACTACAAGGGTTTCGCGCAAGGAAAAACTTTGGTTATTGAAATTGAATAAGGAATGTGCGGGCATACTAATCAATATGGGGAAAGAAGATATCTTGCTGATGAACAAGGAGCTTATTTGCGCGGAAATAAGAGAAGAAATTAGAGCGCAGAAAGATAATTGGCATATCGTATTTTATGAATCGGATTATACGGATGAAAAGATTTTGACAGGCTTGCTTAACAAACGAAGATTATTGGTACATAAAAGGAGTGACGATACCTTTGATAAAATTATCAATTATCCTAAGATTGAGTATAATGGTGAAAGTGGGGAAATTGGTATTTTCGACAAGAAGAAGGTACAGATGGTTCGTGTATACATAGATGATGAACAGAAAATGCTAGAGTATTTTGCTGAATTAAAGAAAGAACCGCTCGATGCGTGGTGTCATGCGCGGGAAAAAATTCGTAAAATTGGTGGTGGAGGCGCAGAAGATATAGAATTAAATAAAACTCTAAATGATTTGAATAAGTTTTTAGACCTCAAATAACACTCCGATAAATCAAAAAGCACGAGATAAACTTATATATTATTAATTCGATATAGGTGGACATCGTGGGAAAGGATGGTATTATGAGAAACTACGAAAAAGCAACTTTCACGGTAGAGGAAACAGCAAAGTATTTGGGCATCGGAAGGAACCTGTGTTATCGGATGGTTCGGGAGGGCAATATTCCATCCGTGAAATTGGCGAACAGAATTATTGTTCCAAAGGTGAAGCTGGATGAAATGCTAAGTAAATAATAAGGCTCAAGCGGAGCAACCCGTTGTGGTTGCTCTATTTTTGTGCGCAAAAATAAGGAGGAGACGCAATGGGAAAACGGAGCAACGGAGAAGGAACTTTATGTAAAAGGAGTGACGGACGCTGGATGGGACAGGTGACTCTTGACACGGACGGCGGCTATAAGAGAAAGACCGTGTACGGTAAAACGCAAAAGGAGGTTAAGGAAAAAATCGCGGAGCTAAAATCGGGCTGTCGGAGCGGCAAGCTGATAGAAACGTCAAGTATGCCGTTAGAGGACTGGATGCAACTCTGGATAGCCAATTATAAGCCCGATTTAAAGGTTACGACAAGGGAGAGCTACGAGTTATATATCAACGTCCATATTAAAGGATCGGAAATAGGGAAAATACCGCTAAGTAAGCTAAAAACAACGGATTTACAACGCTTTTATAATGCTAAGTTAAAGTGTGAGTGCAAAAATCAAAAGCAAACATTATCGCCAACAACAGTACGCTATATCAATCTTATCATTAAAGGTGCGCTCAAACAAGCTGTCAACAATCGCATGATAGGAGAAAATGTAACCGACGGGGTTGTGCTTCCAAAGAAAAGGAAAGTGGAGATTATACCGCTTACACGGGAGGAAGTTCTGCGGTTTCTTGATGCGGCAAAAAGTGACAGGCTGTATACGCTCTATCTTCTGGAAATGATGACAGGACTGAGAAGGGGAGAGATATTAGGCTTGAAATGGGAGGACGTGGATTTTAAGGCGGGACGGCTTAAGGTGATACATAATCTTTATCGTGTCAATAACACGGATAAGGACGCCGAATCAAAGTATAAGCTGGTTTTGCTTACCCCTAAAACAGAATCGTCAAAAAGGACTATTCCGCTGAATCAGTTTATGGTGGAGGAATTATTGCGGCATAAGAAGGAGCAGGAGCGTGAAAAGAGGTTGTATGGGGAAGATTATCGTGATTTGGGGATGGTTTTTTGCAAGCTGGATGGGGACTATATCAGTCCTAGAGAGTTTCTGCGCCAGTACCAGCGATTATTGCAGAAGGCGGGATTGGAGCGCAAACGCTTTCACGATCTGAGGCATACAGTAGCAAGTCTGCTTATTAATGCAAACGAAAATCCAAAAGTAATTCAGCAGTTGTTGGGGCATTCAACGATCAGTACCACCTTAGATATCTATGCTCATGTGATGGATCAGACCCTTAATAGGAGCGTGGACAATTTATGTAATCAATTAGAGCTTGGTAAGGAATAGAAGCAGGAGAGGTAGATAGGAGCAATATATGATGAAAATATAAGATAATTTAGTAATGAATTGTCTATAAAGCATGGATATATCGTTTATATTGTATTGTCTACCTCTTATACTTTAGTTTTACTTAATGTCTAACTAAGTTGAATTGAGTATAGCTAAGAATATTTGGGAGAGTTGATATGTTAAAAATACATACATTTGAAATGCAAAGTTATATCGACTCGAAAGATAAAATGATGTGGGTATTTGAACGACTAAAGGGCATTCAGTTTGAATCGTTACAAAGAGAATCTTACACGCGACTTAGATATTATGGGTTTGCGGGGAGTGGAGTAATCATTATCACATGTTGGCACAGATATAAAGGGAGGGGTAAATTATGTTTGCAGATTACACCTTGTAAGGTATTAGGAATACAGGAGGATGCAACGCTTTTTAATGTGAACGAAGTTGAATTATTACAATGTTTGTCGCGAGTTGATCAGATTCTTAGTAGGTTTCAGCTTGGTTTATGGGGATTCAGAATGTCACGGGTGGATTTTACGCAGGATGTACGGTTTGAAAGGTCAGAAATAATAGATACGGTTATTAGGCTATTGATAAGAACAGGTGCACCACGGTATTACCATAATAAGGTTTACGGTGACAAGATTTATAATAATTCCTATAATATCGAGGATCAAGAAGGAAGCGAGGTTGTTGTTTACAACAAGGAAAAGCAAAGTGCAGATCGGGGTGATAAGCAGAGCGCGAGGATGAAAGGGGTGATGCGGATAGAAGTCCGCATAAACATATCGGATCAGTGGCGGCAGATATTTATGAGTAATGTGTTGGATTTTTCGCGGTTGCTCGAAGCACGGGAATATGCTGTAATAAAAATCCAAAATGTGTTTTGTGAAGGTTTTTACGTCAAACTTAGCACAACCAAAGAGATTTTGAGGAAAGAGATGAAGGGAGGTGGAGGATCAAGGCGGCAACGAAACAAACTGGAAAATATGATGAAATTTGCAGAGGGTGTGGCGATTCATCAAAATTTTTGCAAATGTATAAGAGGAAAAACCGCACTTTTCGGTTATGATACTACCAGAGATATCCTTAATCAGTTAGGGGAAAGACGGATCAATTTGGTTTCGATCAGTGCCAAAGAACCGATTGTGGTGATCCCCGATATGCTCTATATGCTGGGAATGAAGTTAGAAATTGAAATGCAAAGGGATAATCAGTTTTTGATGGAGTATAATTTAATGGATAAGATGCCAGTATATGAGCTTCTTTAGTAAAGAATAGGTCTCAGAGGGCGTTATAAGCCTTTCTGAGACCTGTTTTGCTGTCTGGTGTAGGCAATTATCATTTCCTTATTAAAACGCCACTGTCTACCCACCTTAAAGGCTGGTATGGTGCCGCTGTGCAATAATTTCAAAAGAGTGGATTTGCTTATGCCTAAAATGTAGCGTACATCGTTAAAAAAGAGGATATCGCCAAAATCATCAAATTCCATTTGTAAAACCTCCAAGTTTATTTTAGATTTATTAGGTTGTTTAAGGGGTAAACGGAATTTTACAAGGAATAATTCAATGAATTACAGGAAGTGAATACTCAATGTAGAAATGATATATTTGTAGATATTTAGGGGATTGGGGGTTATAGGAGTGAAGGTAGTCGATATCTCCAGTTTGCAGGAACCATATGGGGAAATTGCAGAAATAATAGGGGTTGAAGCGACGGTGGCAATATTTAATGAGCTAAAGGGGCAACAAATTACCTTTCCAACAAGGCTTTTTAAAAAGAGTTATGTAATAAAGGAGGTGAATCTAAGGTACAATGGCGGTAACTTAAAAGAGCTTGCAAAGGAATTTAATTATACGGAGAGGTGGATTAGAACCTTTATTAATAAAAAACAAAGGAGGATGGAGAGTGAGCTTAGATGACTTTTTTGAAAAGGCTAACAAGGCATATGGCGTAGCGCTGAAAGTATTAAATAAAGCGGTAGGCGGTGCGCAAGATCAGTGTCGAAGGAATCTACGCGCAAGTAGTGACGAGCAATTAAGGGAGATGGAAAAGAAACTTTCGGAAGATGGTGGATCATCTGTCACGCAATCGTTGTTATATGAGGAAATGCATAGAAGGCATATGGAGTAGGTTATACAATAAGAATGTCATAAAAAATTCAAAATTAGACTAACTATTAAAAGTCAAGTCTAAAAGTGAAAAGTTTTGAATGGATTGCC
>CAJUMV010000078.1 GCA_910587715.1 uncultured Lachnospiraceae bacterium
CTCATGGCTCCATTACTATATCTTGTGTTTGTGGTGGCTCTAAAGTGTTAAAATCTGAGGTGGCTCTCAAGCTATAAAACGGTGGCTCCGAAGCGTTAGAATATTCATGGAAACCGTTCAGAGACAGCACGAGGTCAAAATTTTCATTCCCAAAGGGCAGTTTCCCCACATCTCCCTGGATAAAACGGACGTTTTTTATCCCGCTTCAGCTTTTTACGGCAGGCTGCCTTTATTCCAGTGCAGAAAGCCAGTACCAGAAAAGCCGTTGCAGCTGCAACAGCCGCACTCTGTAACGTATTCATTCTTATGTTCCTCCGCTTCCCTCCGCCACAAGCGCCTTCAGCGCCTGATAGCTTTCATTGCTGACCGCATGCTCCATCTCACAGGCATCTGACGACGCCGTTTTCTCGTCCACGCCAAGTTCCGTCAAAAGCTGGCAGAACGTATTGTGCCGTTCATAGGTTTCTTCCGCAATCCGCATACCCTTTTCCGTCAGGTGGACTTCACGCGCATCATCCATGAGAATATAGCCTTCCTCCTCCAGCGATTTTTTCTGTTTCAAGCCTGCACCTCCTTCTGTCCTGTTTTCTCTATGTCAAAATTATTTTCTTTCTCCCATGTTATTATGTTGCAGTTCAGCCTTGCCAAACTGTAACGTTATCATCCATTCAGAACCCGTTATTTTCCATAATGTATTTTTTCATCCCTGTCCCCTTACCACTTCGGCATAGGTCAGTTTCAGGGTGTCGTCGAAAATATTTCTGCCAGTTATTTCAAATCCGTTTTCCTTAAAAAATCCAAATATTCCTGCGACGTCCATTTATGATACACTTTAAATCCGGAAAGCTCCATGAACCAGATTCTCATCCTGCCGGATATACTGCCCGACGCCGTGAAAGTTGGCACTATCAGGATACCACCCGGCTTCAGCACCCTTCTGATCTCTGCCAGCGCCTCTTTGATATGCGCCTCACACATACCGCACGCCATCCCGTCAATACCCACTGTGATCTTAACCATAAAACATCCCTCTCTTCCCTCTCAAGTTAGTTAAATCTAACTCTTGCTTTTCAAAAATGCGGCTCACCTGCCAGTGGCCGCTGATAATTTAATAAAATTTGATAACACCCTTTTTGACGTCAGACCTTGCGCCGCCCTCCCTAAAGTGTTAGGATGATAGATAACGACATTAGAAATTACGTTTTCGGCCTTGCAGAAGCTACCGTATATGGATTCTCCAAGAGGCGGAAACAGAAATTTGTTATGTCGTTTACTATAGCTCACGGGCGGGATTCCGTTCCAGAAAGGAGTACAGTGATACCATGAGTTATATCCGACACAAAGCCGAGGAATCCCTTGAGGATTACCTCGAAACAATACTGATTTTGAGCAGCCGCCTCTCTGTGGTGCGCTCCATCGACGTGGCGACCGAGCTGAATTTTTCAAAGCCGAGCGTGAGCGTCGCCGTCAAAAACCTGAAAAACCGCGGATACATCACCGTTTCGGAAGAAGGGTATCTCCATCTGACGGACGAAGGGCGAAAAATCGCGGAAAGCGTCTATGAACGCCACACCCTGCTGACGGACTGGCTGGTCCATCTCGGCGTTGACCCCGTGATCGCGGCGGGCGATGCCTGCAAAATGGAGCATGACATCACACCGGAAAGCTATGAGGCAATGAAAAAATGCATCCTGTCCGTTTTGGGGCGTGACTGAACTGTCACAGTAAATCCTGCATACTTTTCAGGCTGATTGCCAGGGTTGATGTATTGTGCAGCAGCGCCGATAATGCCTTTGTGGCATTACGGCCAATTCCCCTTCCTCCAGCACTGTCCCTGCATACACATATCCATGCGCCTGTTTAAAGACCGCTGCGGATTCTCCGGTCAGGGATACCTGATTGACCATTCCCTCCCCGGAAACCACCATGCCGTCAAAGGGAATGACATTGCCCATACGCACTACAATCTCGTCGCCGACTGCGATATCGGACACCGGCGCCAGTATCTCCTGCCCATCCTTTCGCAGCCATACCTTGCTGATATTGAGGGACATGCTCCTCGCCAGATCGCCCACCGACTTTTTGTGTGTCCATTCTTCCAAAAGTTCACCGATTCCAAGCAGGAACATGATGGATCCTGCCGTTTTCATGTCGCCGCGCAGTACCGAAACGCCGATTGTCGTCGCATCCAGGACCGGCACCTCCAGTTTTCTGCGGCAAAGCGTTTTAATTCCAAACCTGATATAACGCAAAGATTTCAATATGGTAATCCCTGCCCTGACAGAATAGGGAACAAATAACATGCTCCCATATCTGAGAAGCACTTTGCCAACCAGCTTTTCCTTATATGTTTCATTCAGCTCCCTGCAGGAATGCTGCAGGTGATTTTCCGGAACCGTCACGCTGCCACAGGAAAATGCCCGCAGTTTTTGGATCAGCTCCGCCCTGTTTCCGTCAGATCATCCTTTCCCTCAGAAACCGTTTCCTCATCCCAGCCATCCTCGTCGGAAAACATCTGCTCCGCCTCCTGTCTTGCCCTTTCCTCGTTGATATGAACAGCCTCCGCATAAATATCTTCCGCGTTTTCCTGCACGGCCGCCACCGTCTTCATGCAGAAATCCTTTGCCCGAAGCGCAGCAGTCGTGCCGTGTGTATATACTTTTTTGGCGTCCTTACTTGAAAGAATTTTAATCCCTGTCGTGCCGAACAGAACGCCCGCCGCAAAAATGCCCATGCGTTTTCAGTCTATCTTATCTAAAAATCCAAACATAATGTACCTCCTATAAATGTTTATAACCGGTATATAACGTCATAAAAAGGCAGGCGATCATCGCCCATGCCCAGAATCGGTGTCTCTTCATAATTTATAACCTTCCTCTATCTTTAAGTTCTTATTTTCCCATAGTTTCCGGCTTTGCCGGATGGCAGGCGCCATTCATGGCGCAGCCCGCGCACCCGCAGCCACAGGATGATTTTCCTTTTCTCTTACTGCGTACCATACTGGTAATGACGGCAGCCACCAAGAGAACTAAAACTGCGCTGATAATGATTGTCGCCATATTTTCCATAAGCCATGCAAGCATTGAAATCCCTCCTGTTTCCCTGTTATAAATCTAAATGAAAAGCCTGACGTCCCGTCCTATGGCGGGACGCCTTTTAGAAATGCTTTTCACACTGTTATTTCGCCATTTTCAGTTTCATATTTGTTGTCAGCTTTGTCGCCTCCTTATACGGACGAAACAGCATATAAATCATACCGCCGAGGATTACGATGGCTGCAAGCAGGCCAATCACATTCAGATTTCCCGTAAATGCCGAGCCAATCTGGTAAACCATCAGCGCCACCGCGTAAGCCAATCCGCACTGGTAGCCGATCGCAAACCACGTCCATTTTGCGTTGTTCATCTCCCGCTTGATGGCGCCGATTGCCGCAAAGCAGGGGGCACATAAAAGATTAAACACAAGGAAGGAATATCCCGCAACCTGACTGAAGTTTGCACCAATTTCAGGCCATCCGCCGGGATAAAGGATTCCCATCGTGCCGACGATATTTTCCTTCGCCACAAGTCCCGTGATGGAAGCCACTGCCGCCTGCCAGTTTCCCCAGCCGAGCGGTATGAATATCCATGCGATCGCACCGCCGATCGCGGCAAGGAGCGACTGATCCATTTCCTCCTCGCCAAGCATCCGGAAGCCTTCCGCAGTAAATCCAAAATAAGTCGTAAACCAGATAACAATGGTGGAGAGCAGGATGATCGTGCCTGCCTTTTTAATGAAAGACCATCCACGTTCCCACATGGAGCGAAGCACATTGCCCACCGTGGGCATATGGTAAGCCGGAAGCTCCATGACAAAAGGAGCCGGATCTCCGGAAAACATCTTCGTCTTCTTTAACATGATGCCGGAAATAATGATCGCCGCCATACCAACGAAATACGCGCTGGTCGCCACCCATGCGGAACCGCCGAAGATTGCTCCCGCAACCATTGAGATAAACGGCACTTTTGCGCCACAGGGAATAAAAGTCGTTGTCATGATCGTCATTCTGCGGTCACGCTCATTCTCAATCGTCCTTGATGCCATAATGCCCGGAATGCCGCAGCCGGTACCAATGAGCATCGGGATAAAGGACTTGCCAGACAGTCCGAACTTACGGAAGATACGGTCCAACACAAATGCGATACGCGCCATATAGCCGCACGCCTCAAGGAATGCAAGGAGCAGGAACAGAACAAGCATCTGCGGCACAAAGCCGAGCACCGCACCCACACCGGCTACAATACCGTCGTTGATGAGTCCCGCAAGCCAGTCAGCCACGCCCACAGCTTCCAGCGCATTTCCTACAAGCACCGGAATACCGGGAACCCATACGCCGTAGGCTGCGGGATCGGGTTCTTCGCCATACTGCTCCATCACTGCAAGCGCAGCCTCATAATCAGTAAGGGATGTCGTTTCCACCGTTACCTCCAGTGTCTCATCATCCGCCACCTCATAAGGAAAATCACCTGTGGGCGCCGCGCCGTTTTCTTCCACATAGGCGTCATAACCGTCCACGATCAACGCCGCGTCGCCATATTCTCCTGCTGCCTCTTCATAAGCAGAGGAACCGATGCCAAGCAGATGCCACCCGTCGCCGAACATTCCGTCGTTTGCCCAGTCCGTCGCGGAGGCTCCCACCGTCACCATGGATATATAATACACAAGGAACATAATCGCCGCAAAAATGGGGAGCCCCAGAAAACGGTTGGTGACAATCCTGTCAATCTTATCGGAATTTGTCATCTTTCCCGCAGATTTTTTCTTTAAGCATCCTTTGATGATGTTCCCAATATAGAGATACCGCTCGTTGGTGATGATGGATTCCGCATCATCGTCCATCTCCTCCTCGGCCGCCTTAATGTCCGTCTCGATATGGGAAAGAACAGACTCGTTTAACTTCAGCTGCTCTAAAATCTTATCGTCCCGCTCAAACAACTTGATGGCATAAAAACGCTGCTGTTCCTCCGGCAGTCCGTGTACCGCAGCCTCCTCGATATGGGCAAGGGCGTGCTCGACCGTTCCTGCAAAAGTATGCATCGGAACTGTCTTTCCGTTCTTTGCCGCATCAATTGCCGCTTCCGCAGCTTCCATAATGCCGCTGCCTTTCAGGGCGGAAATCTCGACAACCTTACAGCCTAAAGCCTTTGCCAGTTCCTCCGTATTGATCTTATCGCCATTTTTCTCCACCACGTCCATCATATTGATGGCAACCACCACAGGAATGCCAAGCTCGGTAAGCTGCGTAGTCAGGTACAAGTTTCTCTCCAGATTCGTGCCGTCGATAATATTTAAGATGGCATCCGGGCGCTCGCTGATGAGATAGTTTCTCGCCACTACTTCCTCCAGTGTATAAGGGGAAAGGGAATAAATACCCGGAAGGTCGGTGATGGTCACGCCGTCATGCCTCTTTAACTTTCCTTCCTTCTTTTCCACCGTAACGCCCGGCCAGTTCCCGACAAACTGGTTGGAACCCGTCAGGGCATTGAATAATGTCGTTTTCCCGCAGTTCGGGTTGCCCGCAAGGGCAATTCGCATACTCATAGTTTTCCTCTCCTTCTTTATATTAGTTTTCGCTAACTATTTGTCTGAAAATAAAGGGGATAACCCCCGTCAGTCAACCTCAATCATTTCCGCGTCCGCTTTTCGGATGGAAAGTTCATAGCCTCGGACGGTCACCTCAATCGGATCGCCAAGGGGCGCCACCTTGCGGATCTGCACATCCACGCCCTTCGTCAGTCCCATGTCCATGATACGGCGTTTGATCGCGCCCTCGCCGTGGAGTTTCACCACTCGGACGGTATCGCCGACCTTTGCTTCTCTCAGTGTTTTCATTCCATTTTTCCTCCTCACTTCATAATAGACTTTCAATCATAGAACCCTGTCTTGAATACCATGATATTAGAAACACTTAATAACCCCTTGCAGTATTCTTTACCGCAAAAGTTTTCTTAATGTTCTGCTCAGACCATAATCTTCTGCGCCATTTCTTTGCTAACTGCGATACGGGAATCCTTCACATTCACGATGACATTGCCCCCAATGGCATTGATTACCGTGACTGCCCCTCCCACGACAAAACCGAGGTTTTCCAAATGTGTCTTAACCTCCTGTTTTCCCCCGACTTTCCTGATAATGTTTTCCTCTCCGACTTCTGCTAATGTAAGCGGCATCATGCATTCACCTTCTTTTGAATATGTATTAGTTTTTACTAACCTGATGCGAAAAACAACGGATGTCAGACTCCATCAGACATCCTTATGTTTCATAAGAGTTAGTATTCGCTAACCATATATTATAATATGATTTCCCTTGATCCTTGTCAATATTATTTTTATAACTTACTCAAGTTTCATCATACTAACCAATATGTTAGGGAATGCTAACTTATTATTTTATGCAATATATCCATAATCCCTACGCCAGCGCCGCGCCCAAAGCCTTGCAGTCAGACAGGGAATTCCCATCCGGCGCTTCTCTGCAGATGATGCTGTCGCAGGCAAATACAGCGCCGTCAGACCGGCACATGTCCTCCCAGCTTCGCATCCATTCCCCGTTGCCCCATCCGTAAGATCCAAACAATGCAATCTTTTTTCCAGTGAGCCTGCCCTCACAGGTGGTAAACATCGGTTCAAAATCCCCCTCTTCAAGCTGCTCCGAACCCATGGACGGACAACCAAACGCTACCGCATCAAACTCATCCATCCGCCCTGCATCAAACTCGCTACAGAAAATCAGGGAGACCTCAGCCCCCTTTTCCTGTGCACCTTCCGCCACTGCGGTCGCCATCGCTGCCGTATTTCCCGTACCGCTCCAATAAACTACTGCCACTTTACTCATAGATTTCTCCATCCTTTCCATATATGTATTGCTTTTGTGTAAATCATAAAAGACACCTTTAAGAACAGCCCACAACAAGACGGTCAAATGAACGGTGTTTCTGAAATGCCTCCCAGTACAGACGCGTGCATTTTTTGTACTGCGCAAACTTGCGCTGCGCGGTTTCTACATTTCCATACACCTTCCATGTCCCAATACACTTTGCCCCCGCCGCGCCGTTTCTGATAAACCCGTCCACGTCCTCCGGCGGATAGCCGAGGAACAGTCCGATCTCATGTGGAAATGTTTCCCCATCGCTCAGGCGGCGCACCAGCCACACAATGCATTTCTCCGGTTCCCCTACGGGATAGTCCCGCTCCATTAAAATCTTTTTGGCCCCACTATCGCTCAAGTCCTCCCGCAGCCTGTCAGGGCGGTACATGTAAACCAACACTCTTTGTCCCATATTTTTCAAAGGAACAATCCGTACACCCCGCGGAATCAGACGTCTGTTCATCTTCCGGATGTTTTCTAAGAACATCCTGTTGCTTTTAACGGGACAATTAAACAGATTCCCTGTTTTTAACCCTGCCATTGTCGGCGAGCAGTGGAATATCAGCAGCTCCTCCGATATGTTTTCCATGTCCACTATTTCCATATATATCCTTTCTTTGATTAGTTAAGTCTAACTTATTATGTAAAAGAAAACGCCCCAGAGGTAGCGTCTTTCTCAGTTAGTTTCATCTAACTTCATACATAATACCACAACTTCCTTAATGCTGTCAATGAAATTATGGCTTTTTTGCTTTCGAGATTCTAAACAATTCTGATGTTTTTATCAAATTCCACATTATGATAAAATTTCTATCTTCCCATCCCACTTTAGATCCCCGTTCTCTCTTAAAAGTCCCATATGTTCCAATGCCTGCACGCAATCCACATACCCTTGTATATACGCCGCAGCTCCTGTGCAGATACTAAATCCTCCTGGCACTCTTTGATTTCCTCCAGCTTTTCCCTCTGTTCTGTAAAAAAAGTTTCCATGAAATACTCCCACTCCTGTTCTTTTTCTTTCTATGCCTCCAACGCCTTTTCCTCCCCAAATACTTTCCAAAGTATAATTTATCACTTCCATTTTGGGCCATGCTCTGTCTACTAATCGTGACTATTATGGCACTATTTTAAGAATTATATGCGATGTTTCTGTATGCCTGCATTTTCCCAATAAATATCTAAAATTCCTATCGTTAAAAAATGCACCCAAACTTATGTTTGGATGCATTATATCAAATTGTGGTGCGCAGGCCATATTGCATGTTCAGATTAATACAAATATCTCCCCCGTGCTATCGTTTTTACACTTACCACAATCGCCCCGAATATCAACACTTTGACTTTTGGATATTCCCCTTTAATCCCTACTCTCATATGTACTTTTTGTAGTATTAATTACACCTTTAATATTTTTTAAACAAAACTGACTTAAATTTATGCTCTTTTTATCCCTGTCGCATAATAAAGTTGCCCATGTTCATTATCTCCAATATAAGAGCCTCGCCAATTATGTATAATGAGAACCGTTGTTCCGTCCTCTGCTACACCCATAATCCAAACCTGCTTTTCGACAGCCTCCAGTAAAACACAACCCAGCTCTGTAAAAAATACGGGCTCTTTGTCAAGTTAGTTGAATTAACACAATACTTTTAAACGAAGAAGATCAA
>CAJUMV010000079.1 GCA_910587715.1 uncultured Lachnospiraceae bacterium
CTGTAAAGAATGATCTATTACCTGTCGCAATATCAACGGATAACTTTTAATTATCTTCTCCTAAATAAAAGTCACCGCACGCCAGACCACCCTATGTAGTCCCTTATACCATACCCCATCCCCCATCTCCTGTCAACATTTTACACTATAATATTGTAGAATATTGTAAAATCCTGACTTCCTTCCCATCCCCTAATATCCTCGTTGCGTTCCAAAAGATTCTCAAAGTCAATGCACAGGGGTTCCCCGCCTGTCGCTGACCGTCTCCGCACGCTGCGCCTTCACTGAACCATGCGCCGCATTGTTTCCGTCCTGTTTCTCCGTTATCCCGGGCAGAGCCTCTTCAGTCCCTTCATCCCCGCTCCCGTTTTCTCCGGGTTTTTCAAGGCTCGTTGTCAGCCGGTGATATACCGCCACTTTCACGGCACAGACATCGGTTGCGCGGTAAGGCGACACGGTCGTCACCGTGATGACCGCCTCGCCCGCGCCCACAGCGGTCACAACTCCATTTTCGTCTACCTTTGCCACCGTCTCATCGGAAGATTTCCATATCACGTCTTTTATCAATGCATTCTCAGGCGTCACCGTCGCCAGAAGCGCGTCCGTCTCTCCCGCCCCCGCAAACACCAACGTCTCCTTATTAAGCGTCACACCCACCGGCAGTATCATCACAATTTTCCCCTCGTATGAAACGAATGCATACCGCTCCATGTTATCTGCACAGAGCTGCCTGTTTTCCTCTTCCAGCATCTGCACGAGTCTTGCCGAATCCGGCTTTCTCTTTTGCAGTCGGTCTCACAAGGAAACTATATCATTCTGAAATAAAATGACAACCGTTATGGAACGGATTGCACTTTTTGAGGTATAGATTGTAATGCGTGCCAACCCCTTAAACGCTAAAAGATGGCGATGCCTCGGCACCCCCATCTTTTAATCTTATTTATGTCCTTCCGGCTCCTCCTCTTTCTTCCTGCGCATTACCACAAGTATTACGATAATCATGACTGCTAAGATGATCGCCAGCCAGATAAAGCAGCATATCCCAAGGAAGGTCGGGCAGATATGGCACAGCCCGCATTTTGCGTCTGCTCCTGTCCCGTCTGTCTCTATGTACGCGATGGCGTAGCTTGAGAACAAGTCAGAGCGGATGGTGATGGTATCCTCCGCAGCGTCCGTATCTTCCATCAAAGTGCGCTCGCCGTCGTGGGCGCGGATGATGTAGTATGCACTGCCCTTATCCCGCATTTCTTCCGGTATGCCGATAATGACGTCGATCGGCTCGCCGGTCTTGTTGATGGCGTTCCAGTCGCCTTCGCCGACTCTGATGAATACGGAAATATCGATATACATGCCAAGGGTAATCCCCGGCAGTTCCTCGTGGTATGTCTCTATCGCGTTTTCTATCGCCTCCTTATCTTGTGCGGGCACGCTCTCTGAGATATCGGTCACGTCAATGCGAATCTCTATGGTCTCGCCGTCTGCCGCAAGCTGTATCTGCTCGGGGGTCAGCGCTGCGTTTGCCACTGCCACGGTATCGGTCACGCCTGCGATATAATGCTCACCTTTGCATACCACGGTGACAATGACTGCGCCGTCTCCAAGCTGCAGCATGGTGCTCATGGCGCTTTCGCCGTTCCAGGCAGCGGTTCCTGCGCCTGCCATACCGGGCACGTTTCCTGTGGCGATACCGCCGCCGTTTGCGCCTGTGCCGCTGTTCGTACCGTCTGCTCCCGTGCCGCCGTTCGCGCCGTCTGCTCCTGTGCCGCTGCCGCCAGCCGTACCGTCTGCTCCCGTGCCACCGGTGCCGCCCGTGCCGCCTATACCGCCCGTGCCGTCTGCTCCCGTGCCGCCAGTACCGCCTATGCCGCCTATGCCGCCTATGACAATCTTTCCGTCCTCTATAATTACCGGTATCTTCGGCACCTCGCCGCCAATCGGCGGATTGAAGCCGTCGCCGGGTTTCTTATCGTCGCCCGGTTTTGTGCCGTCGCCCGGTTTCTTGCCGTCGTCCGGTTTCGTACCGTCGCCCGGTTTCGTGCCGCTGCCCGGTTTTGTGTCATCGCTCGGCTTTGTCCCGTCGCCCGGTTTCTTGCCATCGCCCGGTTTCTTGCCATCGCCCGGTTTCGTGCCGTCGCCCGGTTTCGTGCCGTCGCCCGGTTTTGTGCCGTCGCCCGGTTTCTTGCCGTCGTCCGGTTTCGTACCGTCGCCCGGTTTCGTGTTGTCGCCGGGTTTTGTGTTATCGCCCGGATTTGTGCCGCCGCCGTTATCGCCGCCGCCATTATCTCCACCGTTGTCGCCGCCGTTGTCACCGCCGCCGCTATTTCCGCCGCCGGGTTTGCTGCTGCTTCCGGGTTTCTTTCTCACGCCCTCCACGGTCACGGTCTGGTTTTCCGTGATATTCACTATGGTATAGGTATCGTCCGCCGACAGTTCCACCGCCACGCCGTTTACTTTCACGGCAAACTTATCGGTCTTCTCATAGCCTTGTGCCAGCGCGAACTTAAAGGTAAAGCTGCCTCCCACCTTCACGGAGTAGCTGCCGTCCCCCTGCTCGGTCAGGCTGCCGCTGCCCTCCTGTGCAGTCAGGGTATAGCCTTTTCCTGTCTTTAAGGTCACCAGCCGTCCTTACACCACGTGCCCGCGAGGATCTGGTCGCCTGCGTCCTTTTTGGGCGGTACTGCCGGAACAGGGGTCAATTTCCTTGCGTAATATACCTTTACTTCCTGATGCTTCTCCCCGTTCGCCATAAAGGTCACGGTAAGCTGGAAGCTGCCCAGTTCCATTTCGCCGCTTACTTTGCCCTTAAAATTCGTGTCGGTGGCGCTGACGCGCACCACGTAGGTCTCGGGCGCGTCCAGTCCTTTGATCACGCCGTTTCCGTCAGTGGTCTTGGTCGCCCATGTCTTTCCGCCGTCTGAGGACACGTCATATGCAGTGTTCGGCGCTAAGTCTTTTAATTTGGCAAGTTCCGTCGGATTTGACGGGTCCACATCCTCGCCGGTGGGTGTGGGTGCATCGGGTCTTAAGGGGATATTGAGTTCCTGTGCGGGGCTCATGGTCCTGTCTTTATCGTTCCCTTTCCGCACGATATAGAAGCCCTTGCCCAGCCATTCCTCTTTAATCGGGATGGTGCCGTCCGCGCCTGCCGTGAGGGTCAGCACGGTGGGGTCTGGCACTTCCTCGTCCTCTGTGCCGTCTTCCGCACTTCCGCCGCCGTCTCCACTGTCTCCGCTGCCGTCGTCTTCTTCGTCCTCCTCAATCGGTCCGCCGTAGGTCGTCAGTTCCCTGTCCATCGTGGAGATACCTGAAACCTTATGCTGCGTCCGCAAATATGAAGGCGCTCTGGTACAGGATAAATACCATGCCTCGTATGACTTTTTCCATGAATGTGTGGAAAAAGGAATTGCCCTCGCGCCAAAGCCATTTTTCATCATCAATGAGCGCACGGACTATCTGGAGGGGAAAATCACTTCCACACCCTATGATTTTCATGTCTGTATTCCCGTTCTGCCGGAAGATGCGCCGGAGGATGCGGTTTCTATTCCCGCCTGTACCGCTTTATCCCTGCTAGTGTACGGCAACTATAGTAACCTCAATGAAGTACATCTGTATCTGGGAGAACAGGTGCGCAAACGTGGGCTTACTCCCGCCGGATATATCCGGGCAAGCAGCCTGGTCGGACCTTATGTGGGGAGAGAAATTGATCCGAACAAGTACTGTTCACAGTTGGTGCTGCCGGTGGAGAACTGATTTGTATAGATAGCCTAAAACAGGAAGGGGATTTCCCCACGCGGATCAGGTTGCATGCGACAAAGCCAGCAATTCCTCCGCAATGCCTTTTACCCTGGCAAAAGACGCTTCGGTCAGACCCGTGATTTCACCTTCGTTGTTTGCATCATCCACGATCTCATCCGCCCTGCTCTTAAAGTTGGAAACCAGCTCGTCCAGAGAAAGTGCCATATCGCGCACCTGCTCGCTGTACGTTCTGGTCTTGTCACTGCGCTCTACGATCTGTTCGGTCATGGTTATGGAATTCTTCTGCATGTTCCCCAAAGATTCTGCTTTGCTTCTGGCATCTAAGATCTTATCAATTCCCATCTCAACAGATAAACGGTTTTGTTCATTGATCGATTTTACCCCTTCCAGCTTATCAAGGATCTTGGGGACTAACTCCTGAATGGAATTACTTGCCGCTTTAGACTGTTTCACCAACTGCTGTACATTATCCGCCACAACCGCAAAGCCTCTGCCGTGTTCTCCCGCCCGTGCTGCTTCAATGCTCGCATTCAAAGCCAAAAGATTCGTATGCGCTGAAATACTGGAAATCTGTCCTACAAAGCCTGTGATCTCATCGATTCCATTCTCCAACTGGCTGATCGATTCACCGGTCTGATTTGCTGTTTCTTTGATCTGATGCATGGATTCTACCGCCACGTCCATCGTCTTGACAAACCCTAGCGTATGGTTGGTAACATCCTCGGATATCCGGAACATTTCTTTGGTATTTTGATAAATACCGTCAATCGCCTCTGACATCTCCGACACACTTTCCTGAATACGCACCACCTGATTACGGCTTTCGTCACAATCCACCGATGTGTCGCAGGCAGAAGAAACGATCTGTTCATTGGCACGCCGGGAATTTCCCAGATTTTCTTCCACATCCCCCACCATAGTGACCAGTTCCTCAGAAGCAGATTCACACTTCTTTAACAGTTCAGCCAGCAGCATCCCTTCCTGCTCTTTTTTTGTCTTTTCCAAAAGGGTGTTTTTGATGTAATTTAAGACGGCATTAAACGCCGCCAGCGCCATGATTCTGGGGAATACAAAGAACAAAATAATATTGATAAGATTCGTATTGATGGTAAAAGCGCCTGCCAGAAGTGTTTCTGCTTCCTTCGCTGCAGTTGTAGTAGTCAAAATCAATGTGTTGGCGTCACACAGTCCCAAATAATATCCGCCGATCACAGAGAGGAAGAAACCGCCAACGGTCAATATCAGGGTAAAGGTTTTATACTTTTTCTCCGTATAGACAATAGAACATACCATGGGGAAAATCATAAAGAGGGTTGCGTGGTAAGCCAGCTCCATATTTACAAAAGATATCATTGCCACCAGCAAAAAAATCATGATATAGTTGGATACCGCTTTCTCAAAACCAAGTGCATATTTCACAACATGACCCAGCGCCACAAAGATAACCATGCCAATGAGAGCAATGTTCATAATAGTCTGATCCACTATAAAAATGTGCAATACGTTCAATATCCACGCTGTCACCATTACGATCAAAGTGACGCGCATACATTTCAGCGAATAATTGTTCGCTTTCCTAAATTCAACCTCGTTTATCATGCTTTCCCACCCTCCATATTTTTCATTCATAATATGACAAGAAAGTCGTTTTTTCTACCCATCTGGTACAGATTGCAGTTTTGAGGGAACCATTTGCAGTTTTTAACACTAGGCTGTACGCAGAGGATGTGAGATAATAGATGCAGACTCAGCAGTGATTATGCTGTAAATAGCATAAGACGAGACAAGGAGAATATGACATGTACCAGATCGCGCTCTGTGACGACGAGACGACAGAACTTCATACGCTGGAACAGATGCTGCGCTCCTATCGCGGGCATTCCATAAAGGACGCCCTTTCCGTCAGATCGTTCGAGAGCGCGGATGCGCTGCTTTTTGCAATCGAGCAGGAATCGTATGCGCCGGATCTTATTTTTCTGGATATCTATATGCCGACGCTGTCAGGGCTTGAGGCGGCAAAGAAACTGGGAGAGATGGAGCTTCCGTGCCTGATTATTTTTCTGACTTCTTCTACTTCTAAGGATCACGCGTTGGAAGCCTTTGATCTCAACGTCTTTCATTATCTGGTCAAGCCGGTTTCCGAGAAATCGCTTTTTACTTCTCTGGACAGGGCGCTTGCGCGGTTTAAGAAGGAAACGACCCACTATCTGCTCTTCCAGGCGGAGAACCAGCTCCACCGGATCGCGGCTGACGATATCGTCTACTGTGAAGCCCAGCGCAAGAGGCAATGCATTTATTTGAAAAATGGGGAACAGCTTATCTTACATATGTCGATGATCCGACTCTATGAAATGCTTGCCGCCCACCAGGAATTTATAAAGGTGGGGATATCTTATATCATCAATCTGAAACATATTGAGCGGCTGGGTACGCAGGCGCTGCAGCTCGACAACGGCAAAGAAATCTATCTGCCGCGTGGCTCCTACAAGCCTCTGTCCGACTGGTACTTTAATCACTGTTTTGGCGCAGAAACGGAAGGCGAATGACATGGCGGAAGCACTCATCACGAATCTGATCAACAACATCTTTCACAGCGTCTGGCTCTACCATCTCGCGCTGGAACCCAAACACAATAAACGGGGACAGATTTTCTTTTCCGTTCTCTTTACTGTATTTGAAGAAATGTCAGCTCTGGCGTTTTTAGCTCTGGCGTTTTTAGCGCTGTCCATTCCCATAAATTTGAGGTATCTGCTTGGATTTGTGTTTTTTGCCGTGATTCTTACTTTCACATTTTTGTGTACGCTCTCCGCCTCCCATCCCGCCAAATCCGCGTTCCTTCTATGCAGCTACTTCTGCCTGTGGGCTTTTATCTACTGTGTCATCTCCCTTGTCACAAACAGCAACTTCGGCACGGGAGACGCGACAATCTGGGGACTGCGCATCGGGCTGAACCTCTTTTTCCTGTTCGTTTACCGTTTCTTTTTGCGCGGCCGTCTTAAACAGATTTATCGGGAAATGCAGGGCGGTTACGAAATGCTTACCGTCATCTCCGTTATGACTTTTGTGCTCATGTCCGCCATTACAATCTACCACGCGCATCTGACCACCATCGGCGAGCAGAATGCCCCTGTCATCATCATCTCCTATCTGTTCGCGCTGATGATTTACATTCTGCTGTTCTATTTCCTAAAACAGACGACCCGCATGTACCAGCTCCGTCAGCTCAAGCTGCATGAGGAGCTTCTGACAGCCCAATTGTCCGGCTACGAGCAGATGGAGCGGGACGCGGAGCAGACGCGCCACGATTTTCGTCATCACAACACCGTGATCGCAAACCTTGCCGAACAGAAGGACTATGCGGGCATCCTCTCGTATCTGGAAGAGTATGAACGCATCGAGGAGGAAAAGACCGTCCCACAGTACAGCAAGATTCCTGCTCTCAACAGTCTGTTTCTTGCCTATCAGAAAAAGGCGGAGCAAAAAGGCATCGACTTCAAGGTCCGCGTACGCCTGCAGGAAATCTCCGGCATCTCATCCGTGGATCTGGTCTCCATACTCGCAAATATGCTGGAAAACGCTTTTAAGGGCTGTCTAACAGCGAACGAGCACAGGACAGAGATCAGAGCGCAGAAAAAGGGCAGCGTGATTCTCTTAGACTGCCGGAACACATACGACGGACAAGTCCTGTTCCGCGACGGGCTGCCCCGCGCAAAAGACCATGAGGGAATCGGTACAGAAAGTATACGGAGCACCGCGGCGAAATATGACGGCAGCGCGGAATTCTTTGATCAGGACGGCATGTTTATCTGCCAGGTGCTGCTGAATGCGGGGGTGGATGCGGGGTGACAAAGACCTGATACGGGATCTGCTCCATTCTTACAGCAAAAAACCTGATAACCACGAAAGTCCGATCCATTACATAAAAAAGCCGTCATGGGTGGTGTCTCTTTGATTTTCTAAATTTATTGATTAACTAATACACTAATTTTTCCATTGCTATCTATTATTTTAATATGTTGGCATACTTGATTGTCCGGGTATACCACGATAAATTGTTTTGTTATATCATCAATTGTATAAATCATATTCTTAAACATTGTTGCACTAAATATAAAATATCCCGGTATATTATCATTATTGTGTACAATAATGGGTAAATCCGGAAATATGATTTTATCTAAGTATAAAGTTATTTTATACAAATCACCTTTGGTCTTTCCGCCAAAGCCCGCAAATTCGACATTTTGTTTATAAAAATGTGCTCCCAGACTTTGAAGTAATTTTACATCTTTTGTCCAGACAGGTATAATTGCTCCAGTATCCAACAAAGCTGTACAGCCCGGAAAAAGCTGATCCAATTTAATAATAGGTCTGTTGGCTTTATCTTCTAGCCTGTATATCATCTCCATGTTTAGTCCCCTCCAAGAAACCCTAATTGAAATACTTCGTCTGGAGTTGTGAATAAAGGCTGTATATCCTCACCTTGCAGTGCCATTATCCCTAATTCTGATGCTGTTTTATCGGTGTAAATTACTTCTGCTGATTCAAAGGTTACCCCATCATCATTTTGATACTTTATGTTTCTTAGTCCTAACCATGTATTGGGATATTTTTTTGACATCTGCTCCCTTGTTAATCGCTCTGCCATATAAGAACACCCCTTTCTATCTTTTTCTTTATTTAGGCATTTGCGAAACGCCTCAATCTGCATAAATACGGCATTTTTTGTTTCAA
>CAJUMV010000080.1 GCA_910587715.1 uncultured Lachnospiraceae bacterium
GCAATCAGTGAATAAATCAGGGTTCTTCCAAGCGCCTGCCAGTAGGCAGCATCTGCATTGGGACCATGTATACAGTACGGGCCAAAATCGCCATTCTTGCCGTCCGGCATTTCCTTGGTCTTGGAAATCATACTGATGACGTCCATGCGGAAACCGTCGATGCCCTTGTCGCACCACCACGTCATCATATCAAATACTTCCCCGCGTACTTTGGGATTATCCCAGTTGAGATCTGGCTGCTTCTTGGAAAACAGGTGCAGATAATACATTCCTGTCTTTTCGTCATACTGCCATGCCGACCCGCCAAAACAGGACCCCCAGTTGTTCGGCGGCGTCTGCGCATCTTTGCCCTCACGCCAGATATAATAATCGCGGTATGCATTATCCCTTGATTTCTGACTCTCCACAAACCACTGGTGTTCGTCCGATGTGTGGTTTACCACCAAATCCATGACAATCTTTATACCGCGCGCATGGGCAGCCGCCAGCAGTTCATCAAAATCCTCCATCGTGCCAAATTCGTCCATGATATCTTGGTAATCGCTGATATCATATCCGTTATCATCGTTGGGAGACTTGTACACCGGCGAGAGCCAGATCACATCAATCCCCAGATATTTCAAATAGTCCAGCCTGCTGATAATCCCCTGCAAATCGCCAATCCCATCCCCGTTGCTGTCCATAAAGCTGCGCGGATAAATCTGATAAATAACGGCTTCCTTCCACCATGTTCTCTTCATAGTATCTCTCCCTTCCTTTTCCATCTATAACAAATATGTGCCATGCTTACTTTGTTCATAACCATACCTCCTGATATTTATTATCTACATTTTAATGATAATTGCGTGAAAAGTCTTACACTTATCTGATGAAAAAGTACGGTTTTATGACTTTTTATGTATTTTGTTTTCCTGATTCTATGGATTCTGCGTGCTTTCGGTACTGCAATGGCGTCGTCCCTGTATGTTTCCGAAATTCCTGTAGAAAATTCCCCAGATTATTAAAACCACACTCCAGACAGACTTCTGTCACTTGCAGACTGGTCTCTTCCAGAAGCCGCTTTGCCTGCTTGATGCGGTACTCATTGACGTATTCTATCGGAGAATATCCAATCGCCTTCTTAAAAAGGCGGCAGAAATACTGTTCGTTCAAATTGACCTGCCCCGCAAGGTCCGAAATATAGATTTTATTTTGATAATTCTCCTTGATATACGTGAGCGCGGTCTTAATGCTCTCCACACGCCTGTCAAAATTTCTTTCCGTAGAGAGAAAAAGCCCATGGGCAGAGAGCGTGGCAAGAATATACATCAGACAGGACTTGACATACAGTTGGCTTGTCAAATTATCAGTCACCAGACTGCTGTTTGGCATATACGCACGCGCCGCCTGCCCCGCAGAAGATTTCTCAATTTTCTGTCCAAAAGCGCGCATAATGTCCGTAAAAGTACTGCGCAGCGCGGAAAAAGAAGCTTTCCATTTTGGATTGGCTTGATCAGCCGAAGCTGCACCTCATCGCTGGAATCCAAACCTAGAATGTTTGGCGAGAACACTACTGCATCTTCCCAGTAGCGCTCAGCGGTCTCAGCGGAAATACTGTGCAGTTCGCCGGGATTGACAAAATAAAAGCATTCAGACTGGACCATGAACGACTCCATGTTAATCTCCAGCCGAAATGCTCCTCCCGAAAAATACAGGATTTCTATTTCATCATGCCAGTGATGCTTGACAAAAACTCCCTTTCCCGCAGCATGTGTACGATATATTGCACATGGAAACGATTTCGTTCCATGGATACAGACTTCTTTTAAGTCTTTTAAGACAACGGGCTGTTGTTTCATGGTCGCTCTCCTTTACACAATGATCTGACGTCATTTTCCGTCAAAACAGCCTCAACTGTTCATACTCTGCCTTTCGCTCCAGCAGACACGGTACTTTTTGAAGCAATTCACCCGCTTTGCGCCTGTCAAATATCCATGGGATAAGTTCGCTCTCCTCCAGCACAAGCGGCATACGGTCATGGATGGGTTTCATGGAGGCGTTCGCCTGTGTAGTCAGGATTGTAAACCGGTCTCCATCTTCATAATGGTTATAGATTCCTGCCATAAAGAGCACTGGTTTTCCTTTTCGGTAAAAGATATTTTTTTCCTTATAGCGGTTCCATTCATAGAACCACGCTGCCGGTATCACAATGCGTCGGTACGCCACACCTTCTTGAAAAGTCTTTTTGTCCAGTACAGATTCACTTCTTGCATTAAATATGACTTGTTTCCCCTGAAAGCCCGGAAGTCCCCACCGCTTCATGCTGCATTCCAGCCCGGAACCTGACGCCGTCAAAACCGGCGCTATTTCTGTCGGATGGAGATCTCTTGCCTGCATCTGAAAATTTATGGAAGCTCTTTTCCGTACATTCTCCTCGGTCAGTTGGATAATCTTTTCAATCTCTTTTGCCGTCTCCTCATCTACATGATATCTGCCGCACACAGCCGCGCTCTCCTTTCCATGAGTCGGGTCTTTTAGCGAACCCCCTACTCATTTACAAACAGTTTCTAAGTATTTACCATCTGCAAGGTTATTATGTTCTGATAACCTTATCAAAATACAGATTATTTGTCTCAATCTCTTCCCATTGATCAATTTTTCCAAAATATGTTTCAGCCCCACTAGGAATGCTGCTGTTTCCTTTTGCATCTTCGGCAGAGGAGAAAAATAAAGATTCTGTGCGAACTTCCTCTGCGGTCTCCACGACCAGCATGTAAGCTGGTATTGTCAATTCCAGAACATAAACGGCAATGGGATCTTGATAGATTGGTTCAGCTCCATGCTCTTTCATCACGCAGCAATGTTCCATTTTATCATTTCGTTCAATATTTTCCTTCGTTAAGCCAGCCCGCCAGTAACGCTTCATTTCAACGTGGATAAATTCCTCATACAAATCAAAAAACAGATTTAGCGCCTTCTCCTCATCACCATGACAGTATGTGAGCATATTATGACACCACCCGGCACATACACACTCCGTATGCAGACGAGCATCGGTAAAACTATGCATAAAATGAAAGTCCAGCGGAAACAAATTGCCACGCCAGCATACGCCAAGGTCGCGTTCGGCAGCTTGGTAGCCATGAAGAAAATGCAGCAAGGGCGTAATCGCCTTACTGCCAAGAAACATTCCCGGGCGCGTTTGAATTTGTCGAATCATCCGATGCAGGCTAGGCTTTTCATCTTTCCAAGGAATAGGAATCTCATATGTTACAGACTGCATATCTATACCTCCTCATAAGTGAATCCATCATTTTGTCTCACATGAATATACACCGATTCTCCGGCTCTTATTTCATTGATAGCTTCCTTAGGCACTATATCCTATTTATAGTATAACATTTTCTTCGAAAAACGTACAACAATTTATTCTATTCTTATACTGCCCCCCTGTCTTGTCCCGCATGTCTATTTATGATAAAATTTTGGTGGTGTGAACCGCTCACAACCGCAATTCGTATCAACTGTTTTTTCACAGATATGATATACTGGTCGTAAGGAGTTTGATCATGAAATCTGCAATGTCATTTGATAAAGTCTTAGAATACATAGAAGAAAATTTGTATGAGGATATCTGTCTGGATCAACTTGCTTCGGCAGCAGGATATTCAAAATATCATTTTTTGCGCTTGTTTAAGAAAACATTTGATATGACGCCGCTGGAATACGTGCGCAGGCGAAGGATCACAGAAAGCGCCCGCGATCTTGCAGATACCGATGAATTGATATCTCAGATTGGTTATAAACATGGGTTTAATTCCAAGGAAAATTTTACAAGAGCCTTTCAGTCGGAGCATCATATATGTCCATCAGAATATAGAATGACTGACAACAGTTTGAAGCTGCTTCACCGAAACAAACCAGAACAGGATGCTTTGACATTGGTTCCAACAATCACAGTGCTAGAACCGTTCAGCGCAACAGTGTTTCAAAGTGACGAGGAGGAGCCTGCAAGATTTTGGAACAAATATAACTGCGGAGGATTTTCGAAGAGATTATCCGGCGGCACAGCACAGATGGATTACGGCTTTTCAGTGTGGAATTTTGAGCAGGGTAAGCTTGACTATTACGCTGGAATCCTGACAGAATATGCCAAGGGAAACGTATCGGGAACGATACAGCTCAATGTGAACGGCGGACTGTATGCGGTATTTGACACACCTAAGGCAGACAAGTATACCTTTGTCAATACCATACGCAGGACATGGGATTATATCATGCATGAATGGATTCCACAGAGTGCGTATGAATATCTTGGCGATTGTGATTTTGAGACATACAGAGAATGCAGCAGGGAATTTTCGGAACAGATATTTATTCATATCAGGAAACGAAAAGAGGGTTGAATCAAGTTCGCTGTAGTATTCAGAAACACTTTATCATCATGAAAGACAAAAAGGAGAGAAAATTATGGTAGAAATCAAGAAAGTTTTCAGAGAAGAAATCCCTGCGATGCGGTTCATCGGAAAAAAATATCACGATTACAGCGGCTGGGGCGAGTGGTTTGCAAACGGCTGGTTTGAGACCATAGAGAACAGCATGGGCGGAACGGATAAAATTCTTAAAATCTGGGAAAACGGCGGGGCGTATGTCGGTTTGGAGTGCCGAAAAAACGGTGCGCTTCTGGAATACTGGATTGGAATGTTTACGCCCGAAAATACAGCTATACCAGAAGGGTTTGCGCATATCGACTTCCCGAAGTCAAGCCTTGGAACCTGCTGGGTCTACGGCAAGGAAGAAGAAGTGCATGGCGCTGTAGGGAATTGCTCGGAATCTCTTCGCAATGCAGGTATGCAAATCGCTGTTGATGACAACGGCATTGAGAGATCTTTTGAGAACTGTCTGTGCCCCCGCTTTACAACGCCTGATGCAAAGGGAAATGTTATCCTAGATTACTGCTGCTTTGTGAAGTAGCATTTATTTTCTACTACCAGTTGAATTTATTTGATGAA
The DNA here is from genome assembly GCA_910587715.1 of uncultured Lachnospiraceae bacterium. Classification (GTDB taxonomy): domain Bacteria; phylum Bacillota; class Clostridia; order Lachnospirales; family Lachnospiraceae; genus UBA3282. The sequence continues at coordinate 4,992 of CAJUMV010000080.1, forward strand.
CTAACCGACACGGTTATGGTTTTTTCAAATTACTATGGTAAAATGGAGTCAGCAGAAAAGAAAACCGCCCAAAGGCATAAGGAGGATATGATATTAATTCTATAAATATTGGCTCAGTAATTATGAATAAAAGAAAGGCCTTAGGATATACACAGCAAGCTTTGGCGGATAAGCTGAACATTTCTTTTCAGGCAGTCTCAAAATGGGAGAATGGAACAAATTATCCAGAAATGGAAATGCTTCCTATGATTGCAAGTGTGTTGGACACAAGTATTGATTCCCTTTTGGGCTATAAGTCCTTTGTGGTTTCTGATTATGATCAGCGCTATGACACAGCGGACTATTATTGGGGAATAACTCCCAATAATTTATGCTATGAAATCATGAAACTGCGACCGCCCGTGAAACCGTTAAAAGTGTTGGATATCGGCTGCGGAGAGGGGAAAGACGCTGTTTTTCTTGCTCGAAATGGTTATCTTGTAACCGCATTTGATTTATCCGAAACCGGAATAGAAAAAGGGAAAAAACTTGCCGAAAAATGTCATACCTATGTAGACTTCTTTAGAGCTGACATAACTGATTTTCGCGCAACCGACTACTATGACATTGTTTTTAGCAGTGGCGTGTTTCACTTTATTCCGCCCAAGATACGAGACGAAATTACCACAAACCTGAAAGAATACACAACGCGAAACGGCATACATGCAATCAATGTATTTGTAGATAAACCGTTTGTGGCAGTTGCGCCGGATAAAGATGCCAACCGGTTTCGCTGGACTACCGGAGAACTTTTTATGCTCTATCATGATTGGAAACTGCACAGGACAGAAGAAGTTATTTTTGACTGCAATAGCGGCGGAATCCCGCATCAGCATTGCATGGATATTATGATTGCGGAAAGGGTAGAATAATTCTATGAAATTACAAGCAGTATTTCCTTTCACCTGCCTGTCATTCTCCGCAACGGAACAATTCTTGCCAATCCTCTGACCAAGGAAGAATTCGAGATCTTGGTGTTTGGAAAAGAATTGCAGCACATACGGCAGGCTTTAGCTGACACCGCTATCCCCGGATTTGCAACTGCTTATTTTGGCTCGAATGAAATAAAATTATGCTTGGCTGGAAGAACAAATGAAGGTTTTCAGGATTATTTGCAAAACCATTCTTCGGACAGCCGTATTCATATGGTTGATACGGAAGAGCAATTATACGAGGGGAAAACGTGCTATTTTACATTTATCGCCCCCAGAGATGAATTGCAGCCCCTTTATGAACGTGTAAAACAGATTGCGGGAATCCATTGTGTTTTTCAACAGGATAAATACAGACCAGAATACTGGTTAGAACTATGTCCGGGAAATGCAACCAAGGCAGCCGCAATTCAAAGAGTAAAACAGCTATGCGGCTGCCAAAAGGTAATTGTATTTGGTGATTCAGCAAATGATATTTCCATGTTTCAAATGGCAGATGAATCGTATGCAACACAAAATGCGATTGACGAACTAAAGGAAATTGCTACGGGAATCATTGAGAGCAATCAAACTGATGGTGTGGCAAAATGGTTAGCGGCGCATCTGTGAGCAATGGTGGTAGTTGGTAATGGGGTTCGTACCAGTATCACTCCCGGATGGTTAATGCTCTTATCAAATTTAACTGCCAACGCATCTTGTTCCTTTTCAGTTAACAGCCTTTTCGTTGTTTTATTATACATAGTCATTAATGCTTCCGTTAAATCAATCAATTCTTCTCTGGACATTTTTTGTTTTGTAGTTATCTCCTCTCTTTCTAAAAATTCATACTTTCTTAAATTTCCCGTATCATCAATATTATGATAAAAATCATTTCCGGGTATCCCCTTCATTGCCAAATCAACGATCTCATAAACACTTGGATTATCAGATAAACCAACTAATTCGGGATAAAATATCAAATCAGTCCCCCTTGAATGATTAATGCTGTCCTTAAATTTGATTAGCAATTTATCAAATTCCTCATCAGTTAACATCCTTTTGGTTGTTTTATTATACCCAGCCATTATTGTTTCCGTTAAATCAATCAATTCTTCTCTGGACATTTTTTGTTCCATAGTTTACCTCCTAATTTTCTGGTTTTTTAGAAACTTATACTTTCTTAAATTTCCCATTTACCATGTAGCAAATAATTTTTTCTCCCCTGTTTCAACGTCATATGATTTGGATTACTATACTTCTCTTCCTCCACAATTCCATCATCTTCCCATCCACAATTTGAACAAATATCGTATTCTCCTCGCGTAGAAAGTGTTTTCTCTCCACAACATAGACAAATATATTCTTCTGGTTGTTCTCCATATACAATCACAGTTTTTTTCAATATATTTGATACCATGTTTCCCAAATTTTCGTTAGAATAGCCACTATAACTGTATTCGCAAAGAAGTTTGACCAGTGTATCATATCGGGGAGACATTGTATCTGCTTGTGGTTCTTCAAAATTCAAAAGTTCTTGTCTCAGACTTAATGACAGCAAATGAAATATTTCATCTGCATCATCAAGCCCCCATGCATTAACAATAATTGCTTCCCTATCTTCTGGAGAAACTTTTTTATACTCATTTGTAGCGATAATCTCAATTGCCTGCTTTCTGTCCATTTATTTTTCTCCAACTGTTTATTTGCTTGACAGTTGAAAGTTTGTACCACTAAGAAGCCAGAAAATCCCATTGTTCT
>CAJUMV010000081.1 GCA_910587715.1 uncultured Lachnospiraceae bacterium
TGAAACAAAAAATGCCGTATTTATGCAGATTGAGGCGTTTCGCAAATGCCTAAAAACCAATAATAACAGAAGGGAGAACCAAACCATGCAGAAAACATATAACAGACACAGCATCATGCAGACAGACCACACCACCTTCGGAGGCGTTATCTATCCGTCCGATTTCAACACGGAATCTAGAGGAAAGCCGCACACAAACGGTTCTCTGACCGCAAGTCGAATAGCGCAGGACTTACGATTCGACGAAACATGCAAAAAGAACAGACAGCAGCTTATTCTTGCGCCCGAAAAACGCATGGCGTCACAGAAAGGAGCGATATTCCATGCTTGACAGACAATATCATTTATATTCGGTGGACACCGGAAATTTTTACAGCAACCGCGAAAAATATCTGCATGAAATGAACTGCAGATACCGCAAAGAACGCAACTACATACAGAACAAACTCCCAGAAATGGAAAAGAAGCTGAAACAATACGGTCTCACGCAAGAATCTCCGCATCTTCTGCGAAAAGGGAAATCCCCGAACACGCCCGTTACAGAATCCTGCGCCGACGCCGTAAACACTTATCTGCACTGGATCAGACTCATTCAGCATAAAAGAGAAAAGGCAAAGGAATCAAAGGAAAAGCTGCTTGCCCTTCTCTCAAATAAAGTCAGGCAGAACGAATTGACTGACGGCAGGGATCATATCCGCACGCTCAGACCGGACGCGCTCTCAGACACAAACGTAATTTCTGCCTTTGACTCCGCACTGAGCCGTGCGGTCGGTATCAGTCAAAACGAACTGACCGAATCCCTGATGATTGTTCAGGTTTACTATTTTGACGTGTTTAAAGATCTGTTCTTTTACGGCTTTGTCCACAAGGGGGAAAAATATATTTATTTTACTTCCTCCGCCGGACAAATCCGCAGCAAGAAAGCGGTTTTTATGAAAGAAACCATCTGGAACCGGATTAAAAAAACCATTATGTGCGGTCTGACCATAGAAAAAATCAACGCCAGGGGAGGCAACAACGTCAACAAACATCTGGCTTACATGGCGCTTGCCAACTCCGCCACCGACGAGTGGGCGGAATTTGACATCGACAAGTCCATCGTCATCGAAGATTTTGAGACAAAAGTATATGGCTCCTTTGACTTCGTTGATGAAACGGACTATTCCATCACCAGAAAAACGGACGCCGTTCCCGTACCCCATACCGACGGCGCCGGCATGATCCTACCCGCCGTCTCGTCCAAAAACTTCATGTTCCGCGCTCCCTGGATCAAGGGACTGCTGGGCGTGTTCGATTTCCGAAAATTTGTGGAAGTAAACGGCTGTTCCCCTGTCATACGCGATATTTACGGGCGGACACACGACATTATAAAAGAAGATATTCAAATAATCTTCACCAAAAGCCAGTTTAAAATGTACCCTTACTACGACTCTTGGGACGAATACAAAACCTGCTTTAAAAAATACAATTGCAGCGCCGGAAAGTGCAATGTGGAGGAGGAGCGAATTAAAAAGGCGAAAATCAATTACCAGATGCTGCAGACGCTCACCGACATCACGGAAGAGGAAATGGACCTGTTGATGCAGAAATCGGCAGACCGCATCCGCAATATCTGCACCTCGAAGGAAACCATGTTTGACGTTCTGGGAATAACCCCCTACAACAAGGACATGACGCCCTTTCAACAGGCAGTTAAGCGCTACCCTCCCCTGCTTTGCGACACCTACACAAAGGACATTCTGCGTGAAGTGAAAAACAGCCTGCTCAAAAAATACCGAAGCGGAAAACTCGAGGTAAACGGCAGATATACCTTCCTGCTTCCCGATTTTTACGCCGCCTGCGAATATTGGTTTGAAAACTCGGAAAATCCGCAGGGTCTTCTGGCTGACAGGGAGGTATTCTGCTACCTGTTTCGGCGCTATGATAAGCTGGATTGTCTCAGAAGCCCGCACCTGTACAGAGAACATGCCGTGCGTCACAACGTGGCGTCTGAAACGGCTTCCGGCCGCGCCGAAAGACTGCGGGAATGGTTTTCCACAGACGGTCTCTATGCCAGCACACACGATCTAATCAGCAAGCTTTTGATGTACGACGTGGACGGGGATAAATCCCTCGTGACAGCCGACCCGAAGCTGATCGAAATCGCAGAGCGCAATATGAGGGGAATCGTCCCTCTCTACTATAATATGAGAAAAGCAAAACCCGCGCTCCTAAATAAGCCGAACATCTACGCCGGACTGCACGCCGCTTTTACCGGCGGAAACATTGGAATCTACAGCAACGCCATCTCAAAAATCTGGAACAGCGAAGTGTTTCTGTCCGGTTCTGAAACGGAAAAACAGGACGCCATCGACTGCGTGAAACAACTCTGCTGCCAGAATAACTTTGTGATCGATTTTGCCAAAACATTATACAAACCCGAATTTCCTAAAGAGGTCAGCGAGCGGATCGCGGGATATACCGGCGACAAGCTTCCCGCCTTCTTCGAGTTTGCCAAAGATAAAGAAAAGTCGCAGATTCAGGAACGGAACGGCAGCTTCGTAAACAGGCTGTATGACAAAATTCCGGACAAACCGATCAACACCCGCAGTCTCCATTTGGACGCACCCGACTACCGAAAAATGATGGCTGATCCGGAAATCCGCTGCAGCGACGAGGTGTCCGCCCTGTACGACGCCCTAAATAAACAGTATCGTTATACGGTTCACATGAAGGATCCGCACGCCGACAATATGCAGTATGTCGCAGCCAAAATCCGCGAAGCCTTCTCTGCCCTCGGCTATTCCGAGGAAACTGTCGCCGATATGCTGACAGAATACCTGTACGGCAGAGGAAAAAGGTACAAGCAGCTTTTATGGTTTTGCTACGGGGAACAGCTCGTGTCAAACCTCAGAAATCATATAGAGACACCGGACACCAAATACATCCCCTGCGCCGACTGCGGAGAATGGATAGAAATCCGCGCCAAAGACAACCGCACCAGGCGCTGCCCCGCATGTCAGAAAGCCCATGTGCGTATGTATGACAGAAACCGCAAACAGAAACGTTCCGTTTAACAAAACGTCCGCAAACAGACCATCCCCACTGGTCGAAAGAAAACGGCAGCTAAATCAAAGAGCCATCCGCAGTGGGCTTTCCTTTGTGTGTATAAGGGAAACAGCACATTGCGCAATGGCTGCGAACAGGAGGAAACCATCTTGATTATCACGCAGGAAAACCTCATAAACCAAATAGCCGGCAAAGAAGAGATCAACCCTGCAACCGTTCGCAGAGTTTTCAAATCGGCGGAAGATATCATTTTTAACTGCCTGTCTTCCACTACCTCCTCTGAAAATACCGTCGTAAAAGTACTGGATGGATTGAGCCTAGAATGCGCCCTCCTTCCCGAACGGGAAATCCATACCTACGACACCATCGTCTGCAAAGAAAGACTTTGGACAAAGCCCAAAATCACACGGTACTACAACAGAAAACTGAACGGCTATTTTAAATGAAAGCAGGTGATCCATTGAAGCTTGGTTATTTTGAACTACTGTCTCCCGACCCGGTACAGGTCCCGTCGGCCGGAGGCGTAAAGTCTCCCACTCTGCGGGAAATTTCTTCCCTTGGTTACAACACCTACCGGCATTATCTGGCGGTCCTTTCTCTCGATCTGGACGCGTATCTGTCCATGACCGGCACAGCCGAACTCTATGCGCTCCTGTCCTAGGAGGAAAAGGCGAAAATGACCCTGTTCGATCTGCTCCTGTCCAGTCCGCCCTCCCGCGAACTGATACGGAACATGCTGGACTTTTTTATGGATGGAACAGTCACCTTCTCCGAGTCCGGACATGCCTTTGTGGTATGCAGTGACAGCGGACAGACGGGGCTGATCACGAGGGAAAATTACCTTACGGTGTGCGATCTGATCGGACAGCGCAATTACCTGAAACCAAGACGCGACGAAGATTTATCGAAGGTAAAAAACAAAAAGGCGCTGGAGATTATGAAAAAGCTTCAAAAGGGAAGAGCCGAAAAGAACAAGCTGACAAAGGCAGATAAAAATATGGAGCTGGGAAATATCATTTCAGCCGTCGCCAACAGAAGCCAGTCCCTGCATATCCTCAATATCTGGGATCTGACCGTATACCAGCTCTGGGACTGCTTCGCAAGACTTTCCGGCAATAACCTGTACAACATTCAATCCATGAGCGTTGCGGCGTGGGGCGACAAAAATCACACCTTCGACGCTTCGGCATGGTTCAAAAAAATAGAAACAGAAAACTTATAACATTTAAAGGAGGAACACATCATGACAAACCCTAACATGGCAAACAGAGAGGTCTGCGATTTGCTTTTCGTGGACTACACTACCAAAAAACCTTTTCTCAATCTGGATTTCGCCAACGTCAGCACAACTGAACTGACCGGCGAGTCCGTATTCGCTCACGGCGGAAAAGGCCACCCCAAGCGCGTCCAGTTCTCCGGCGAGAGAGGCGGCACCATCACCATCGAGACACAGATTCAGACCGTTAAACTCTGGCAGCTGATCACCGGCGGCGAGATTTCCGGATCCGCGAAGTTCGTGACCAGAATGGAGACGTCCGTGGACGAAGCAGGGACCGTCATCACCCTGCCCGACGCACCGATGGCGGACAGCGTAGTGGTCTACAAAGCGGACGACGACTGCGGCGCGGAGCTGGCGTGCACAGTTTCCGACAAGGTCATCACTCTCACATCCGCACTGGCAGGCGGCAGCGCAGTCATCGTTTACTACATGAAGGAAGTAAACGAGGGCGTACAGAGAATCAACATCAAGTCCACCAGCTTCCCGAAGAATTTCATCGTCTACGGCGACACGGTTATGAAGACCGAGGACGACGAGGCAGTGCCGCTTAAGCTGACAGCTTACAAGTGCGCTCCCCAGTCCAACATGTCTCTCAGCTTCAGCAACAACGGCGATCCCGGAAGCCTGACCATCACCGCTGATCTGATGGCGGATCAGGACAACAACATTCTCGATCTCACCCTCATCGAGGAGTAATCATTTCCTTCTAAAACCTTATCTCAGGGATAACACTTACATTCTGTATCTGTTATCCCTTTTTTTTACGACAATAGAAAACAACAAAATAAAACGGTGCAAAACACACCGTGGTTAGGAGTGCCTATGGAATTTACAGAATTAATACAATATATCCTTTACGTTATTTTGACTGCCATTCTGCCCGTGGCAGCAAAGTATACTGTCAATCTCATTCAGACCAAAATCAGGGAAAGCGCCTTCATCGAGGAGGCCGCAAAAACGGAAGCCCGGAGTATCCTTATAAAAGACGCGCTGTCTGACGTCATGGACGCCGTACTGTATGTCAACCAGACCTTTGTGGACACCCTCAAGGCAAAAGGCGAGTTTACGCAGAGCGCATGGGAGGAGGCACGGCAGAAAGCATACAATGCCGCCCTGCTCACGGTTTCCGAAGAATCTAAAAAAGCGGTCGCCAGCGTTTACGGCTCTTTCGACAGCTGGCTGCAGTTAAAAATAGAAGCCTCCGTTCAGGCGGCTAAAACAAATAAGGATGTGATGCTATGAATAAGATAATCAGCGAAAACGGTCTTGCCCTCATCAAGCGGTTTGAAGGCTGCCGGTTAACCGCCTATCCGGACAGCGTCGGCGTGTGGACCATCGGTTACGGTCACACTTCCGGCGTATCCAAAGGTCAGACCCTTACACAGGCGCAGGCAGACGCCTTTCTCCGCGCCGACTGCGCAGGCGCCGAAAAAGCGGTAAACCGCTACATGGATACTTACCACTGGAATCAGAACCAGTTTGACGCCCTCGTCAGCTTTACCTTCAACTGTGGCGCCGGAAACCTGAGAACCCTGCTGGATGGCGGCGCACGCAGCATCGCGCAGATCAGTGAAAAAATCCCCGCCTACCGTAAAGCCGGAGGAAAAGTCCTGCAGGGTCTTATCAACAGACGCGCCGCCGAGAAAGCATTGTTCGATATGCCCGTCTCTCCGGTCCAAAATCCCTCTCCCGCTCCCACATACACGAAACCCTTCTGCTATCTGCAGACCGATCCCCGCTGGAACACACACAACTACTCCGCCAAAGGAGAGCGGAAAACCATCGGCAGTTCCGGCTGCGGTGTCGCCGTTTCCGCCATGGTGATCGCGTCCCTGAAAGATCCGTCCGTAACGCCCGTCACCACCGCGGAATGGTCCATGTCACACGGCTATAAAGCGCTGAATCAGGGAACCTACTACTCCTATTTCGTCCCCCAGTTTTCCGCTTACGGCATCCACTGCGATCGGTTAAATCAGTCCAATCTCTACGGGAAAACCGCCTCCGCCGCCCATGAAAAAGCGCTTTTCGCACTGCAAAACGGCGACTGGGTAATCGCCTGCATGGGAAAAGGGAACTGGACAAGCGCCGGACATTTCATTCTTCTGTACCGCTTCGAAAACGGCTTCGTCTATATCAACGATCCCGCCTCCACAAAGGAGACACGCCTCAAAAACACATGGGATCTGTTCGCGAAACAGGTAAAATATATGTGGGTTGTACATGTTCCCGACGGAACTGTCTCCGTGACAGACCTGTGATGCTCCTGACCGGAAAGGAGTATGATAAAACATGAATGAAATAACGGAACTCTTAAGAATAGACTATCTGTCCTTATTTCCCGCCGCGTTTGCCATTCTGGCAGGGACAAAGGCAGCGCTCTCCCTCCTTGAGTGGCTTGTGGAAAAACTTGGTCTGGAAACAAAATGGATGCGCCGGAGGCGGGAAGAACACGAGCTGCTGATCCGAACCTCCCGAAACCTCACTGCCCTGCAGGCACAGCATGAACACGACATGCAAAAATCCGACAGACGAGATGCGGAAATCTCCTCCGATATCAAGAAACTTACCCGCATGTTTGTAGATAAGGAAATCGACGATATGCGCTGGGAAATCAACAACTTCGCCACCAAGGTTTCCGAGGGGAAGCCCTGCAATAAAGACAGCTTCAAACACTGCATTCACATCTATGAAAAATACGAGCAGATCCTCTCGGAAAACGGCTTTGAAAACGGCGAGGTGGAAATCTCCATGGAGTTGATCAATGATGCTTATATGCGGAAATTGAGGGAGGGGTTTTAAAACATTTTTTGCTCCTAAAGTAAATATTTTCATATATCCTATAAGGAGATGTCTACATCTGCACAATGTAGAAAGAATGATGTATCCTAAAATCCCGGTCTGATTATACACTGGTTTAAGCTATTAGGTGATACA
>CAJUMV010000082.1 GCA_910587715.1 uncultured Lachnospiraceae bacterium
AACCTCTTAGCCTCTGTAAATCTTCCTGATGTTTCTGGTCTATCTGTTCCGTCACCGTCAATCTTCCCATCTGCTTCCCCTTCTGTTTTCGTATCTCCATACTATCATAAGCCTCCTGCTTTTACAAGCCGGGGGCCAGCGTATTTCTGAATCCAAGTCCGTTAGAGTTATCGTTTTTTTGCATCTGTTGTATCTTATTTTTCAGCGCACGCTTGATTTTGTCGCTCATGGTTTCCCTGCTGGTCGTACAGCCGCTCCAATTTCTCTTCACTAAGCTCTCTCGGCCCGCCAAGCTGCGTCGTCCGATACAGAAGCTCTGCATAGAACTCCAACGATTCCATCTTCATATAAGCCGTCTGCAAATCCTTCGCCCATGTGAGCGCACCGTGACTCTCTAAAAGGATTGCCTGATAATCCGCCAGATACGGCTCGATGGCATCCGGAATCTCCGCCGTGGAAGGCGTGCCATAAGGCGCAAGCGGCACTTTCCCGAAATTGACGATCACCTCCGGCATAATGGGTACGTCAAGCGCCCTGCCCATCACCGCAAAGCTGGTGGCAAAAATCGGGTGCGCGTGTACCACCGCCATGATATCCGGACGTTTCTCATAGACCCGCAGGTGCATTTTCACCTCGGAGGACGGTCCGAACCCTTCCGCCATCTCTAACACCTTACCCGAAAGATCCAGTTTACAGAGCTGCTCCGGCTTCATAAAACCTTTGGAGACGCCTGTGGGCGTGCAGATCAATTCATTCTCCGACAGGCGCACCGAAATATTGCCGTCGTTTGCCGCCACCATGCGCCGGGCGTACATCCTCCGCCCAATCTCACATATTTCCTCTCGAACCGATTTTTCGTCCCGCATAATTTTCCTCCTTTTAAAACAACCACCTGTATGCCAGATACGACCGACTGTCGAAAATCTATTGTAGCATATATTTCTTTTGCCTATAATGATATCACAGCAGAGGACAAATGGAAAACAGATCTGAAAACCACTCTGACACAGAAGGAGGTGAACGGAAAAAATGCAGGTTGAAATAAAAATAGACAGCTCCTGTACCGAGCCGAAAATCATTATTCACACCGCTTCCATAACGGAAGAAGTGAATGCCCTCATGCAGAGGCTGTCCGAAAATGTGCCGCCTATTCTCACCGGCAGCCGGGACGGAAAAATGGAGGTGCTGGAGCCGGACAGTCTGTTTCGCATTTATGCCGCAAGCGGCAAAGTTTTTGCGGTGACGAACAAGGGCGAATACCTTTTGCGGCTCAGACTCTACGAAGTGGAGGAGCGGTTAAATCCCTCCCGATTTGTCCGCATCTCCAACTCGGAAATCATTCATATAAAAAAAGTGAAAAACTTCGACTTAAGTTTCAGCGGCACGATCTATGTGGAACTGACGAACGGTACGACAACTTATGTTTCCAGACGTTATGTCTCAAAAATCAAAAAAATATTAGGAATGTGAGGTATCAGATATGTTAAAGAAATTTATTTCACGCGGACTATACGGTTTTCCCCTGGGACTCGCCATCGGCTACACTTTCACAATCATCACTTCCCTAATCTGGGCGGACGGTTACTACTCTCCCTGTATGCCGGAACTGGTGGAAATGGTGGGAAGTGAAATAGGCGCCGTTATCGTGCAGGCGCTCCTTTGCGGTCTGCTGGGAGGCGGATGCGCCGGATGCTCCGTGGTCTGGGACGTGGAGACTTGGGGGTTGGCAAAGCAGACCGGTATTTACTTTTTGCTCATCACCGTTTTGATGATGCCAATCGCCTATATTACTTACTGGACAGAGCACAGTCTGACGGGCATTGTAAAGTATTTTGGCATGTTCGCATGTAATTATGCCGTCATATGGCTGATACAGTATGCCTTCATCAGACACAACATCAAAAAAATGAACGCGACCCTGCACCAGCAGCATGACATCGAAAACGAAATCGAGTAGGGAAGCTTTTCTCCCTACTCGCCGCGCTGCTTTTTCCCGACAAATACTCTTAAACCGCTGCTGTTGCTTCGCCCAGCCACGCAAGCTCCTCCCCCGTAAAATGGGGCGCAAGTGTCTCATACACCTTTTCGTGATAGTCGTTTAACATTTTTTTCTCCGACGGACGAAGCAGACTGACCTCAATCGCATCCTTGTCAAAGGGAACCATCGTGAGCGGCTCCAGATACATAAACTGCCCGTAATTGGTCTTTTCACCCTTTCTGACAAGCACCAGATTCTCATGCCGGATGCCGAACTGCCCCGCCACATAAAGCCCGGGCTCGTTGGAAATCACCATCCCCTCCTGCAGCGGCACACATGCCACATTATCATTCATACGCCAGCGGAAATTCTGGGGACCCTCATGCACGCTCAAAAGATATCCTACACCGTGACCCGTTCCGTGGTTATAGTCAAGCCCCTCCTCCCAGAGCGGCTGTCTCGCCAGCACGTCCAGATTCTGCCCGCAGGCGCCTTCTATAAATTTCGCCGCCCCCAAGCGCAGATGCCCTTTTAATACCAGTGTGTAGGCTCTCTTCTCTCTCGCCGTCACTTCTCCCAGCGCAATGGTGCGGGTAATGTCCGTGGTACCCTCGCTGTAGTGTCCGCCCGTATCCGCAAGACACAATCCCTTCGGCTGTAACACCGCGTCCGTCTCCGGCGTCGCGCTGTAATGTACAATCGCGCCGTGCGCGCCATAAGCCACGATAGGCTCGAAACTTTGACCGAGATACCCTTCCCCTTCACAGCGAAGTTCTTCCAGTTTCCCCGCCGCGCTGATTTCCGTAATCTCTTCTTTGCTCACATGGGTTTTCAGCCAGTATATAAATTTGATCACCGCCACCCCGTCCTTCACATGGGCAGAACGGATATGCGTGATTTCCCGCTCTGTCTTTACTGCCTTTAACAAGGCGATGGGACTCGGTTTGTCGATTCTTTCCACTCCCTTAGACACAGCATGTAAAAGACGGTAGCTGACCTTTCTTTCATCCGCCATCAGCCGTTGTCCCGCGGGGAGGGATGCCACCAGCTCCTCTATGCTCTCGTAAGGCAGAATCGTGATTCCCGCCCGCTTTAAATCCTCTTTTATCTGCTCGGAAAATGCCTGCGTCTGCGCGCACAGAATCGCGCGCCTTCCCGTGATAAACATGTAGGCGAGAAAAACCGGCGTATGCTTCACGTCATCCCCGCGCAGATTGAGGAGCCATGCCGTCTCATCAAGCGCCGTCACTAAAAGGGCGTCCGCCCGCTCCTTGGTCATCTCTTCCCGCACTTTTGCCAGTTTCTCTTCCCGAGAAAATCCTGCATAGGAAACCGCAAGCTCCCAGACAGGCTCCGCCGACATGGGCGGACGCTCCTCCCAAATCAGACCTGCCAAATCTCTTTTCCCATAAAAGGTGACCGGTTTCTCCGCCGTCTTTTCCGCAAGCTCTTTTACAAAAGCGCCCGTCACGGTCCGTCCGTCAAAACCGACCACGTCGCCCTTCTTCAACTCTTTTCCCAGAAATTCCGACAGCGTCGGCACCTCCGGCTCTCCGCTTTTCATCAGCTCGATACCACTGCCGGACAACTGTTCCTGCGCCTGCAAAAAATATCTGCCGTCTGTCCACAGAAACGCCCGCTCCTGCATGACCAAAAGCGTGCCCGCGGAACCCGTAAAGCCGGATAAATATTCTCTTGTCTTAAAATAATCTCCCACATACTCGGAACCGTGGAAATCCTCCGTCGGCACAATATACGCCGCGATTTTCCGCTTTCTCATCTGCTCCCGAAGCGCCTGTAATCTCTCCCTGACATCCATATCCCTATTCTCCTCCCTCGTTCAAAATATTATACCAAATCTGTACGGAGAATGCCGTTTTTCAGGCATTCTCCTATGCGAAACTTAGTACTTCTTAACGAAGCAGCCTTTGCTGCTGAGTTTTAGAAGTACTTTTCGCATTTTTCACGCGCCGCAAGCACCTGCGGATTTCTCCAGAACGACCACAAAAGTTCGATATCCATAAACGCCCAGATGACCGGCTCGCAGAAAATCACCGCCATATATTGGAACCGCGGTATAAGAAATGCCACAAACAAATATTTCCCGATCAGTTCAATCACACTGGAAAGGATGGGCAGAATCTTATTGCCGATGCTCTGCAGGGCAAACCGCGTGGGATTTAGCAGTGCCAGTATCATCAGACAAGGCGCCACCACCTGTAAATACAGCGCGCCGTTTTCTATCACCACCGCCTCCGAGGATCCGGAAAGCATCTGCACCATCCACGGCGCGAGGGGCACCGTAAACAGCGTAATCCCTGCCGTCAGTACCGCGCCGCACAGATAGGAAATCTTAAGCGCCCTGCGAATCCGCCCCATTTGCGCCGCGCCATAATTCTGTGCCACAAAAGTGCTGACCGTCTGGCTGACCGCCATATAGGGCATCATCAGGAACATAAACAGCTTTCTCGCCGCCACATGCCCCGCGATCACCAGATAGCCCAGACTGTTGATGCCGGACTGCAAAATAGCCGTACCCGCATGGACAATGGCGCTCATAAACGCCATAGAAAAGCCCTGCGCCAGCATCTCCTGATACAGCTCCTTATCCCAGACAAAGTGCGTCCGCCCCGGTATCAGTATCTTTGCCTTTTTCCAGATATAAAGCAGACAGGCAAGCACCGACACCCCCTGGGCAATCACCGTGGCTACCGCCGCGCCCCGCACGCCCATATGTAACTGCGTGATAAAAAATAGATCGAGCACAATATTTAGGAGCGACGACAGAATCAGAAAAACCAGCGGCATCATACTGTTTCCAATCGCCCGCAAAAGCCCTGCGCACAGATTATAAGCAAACATCACCCCAATAAACAACGTAATCGTGGAAATATAGGCGTAAGACTGCTCTATGATTTCCGCCGGTGTGTTCAATACCTCCAAAAAGGGATAGAGAATAAACCGCGCCGCTACGGTAATCACTGCTGTAATGCCCACGCCAATCACAAGGGACGCTGCTACAGAGCGTTTCAAATAATCACCGTCACCGCTCCCGAAGCTTCTGGCTGTCACAATAGCGAGCCCGTTGCCGATTCCCAGCGCAAATCCAATCAAAAGGTCGTAGACTGCCCCCGCCGCGCCCATTGCCGCCAGCGCCTCATCCCCAAGCGTATGTCCGATAATCACGGTATCCATCGTGTTGTAAAGCTGCTGGAACACGCCGGAAAAAAAAGAGCGGAACCGCAAACACAAGCATCGCCTTCAGAATCGGTCCGTGCAGCAGATCCACCTCGAATTTCTTCTGTGTCATGTTATTATCCCTATACTTTTCGCATTTTTCACACTACGACTGCATAGAACGCAATCACTTCATCGCTCTCGTTGCGCAGACTGTGACTGTGTCCCTGCGGGCAGTAGTGGCAGCTTCCCGCGGGCAGGACTTCTTTTTCCCCATCGCTGAGAACCACGCCTGTTCCCTTCAGCATAAAAATGACTTCGCTGTCAGTCTCATGGGTATGTACGCCGATACTCGCTCCCGGCTCCAGGGACGCCCGCATAATCTTGCACGCCTCGCCCATGTACATATGTGTCCGAAACGCTTTCTCCCCACCTTTAAAATTCGGGATGACCTGTTCCTCGATTTCGTCAAAGTTTAAAATCATAAATGCCTCCGTTCCGAAATATGATAATTTTGTTCCTGTCACTTCAATATTATTATCCTACCACGAATGAGCGGAAAATGCCATTGCATTTTCCGCTCATTTTTCTTATGATATTTTTGTAATAAATCCTGCTAACACCCCTTGACTTTCCCGCCCGCTGCCACCCAGTGTCGTCAAAAACTGTTCAAAATTTAACCCCACCAGATTGGCATGACCAGTGTCAAAGCAGAACCCCAGAACCTCGCTGTGATATTTTTCGTTCATCCGCTCAATCCGCTCCACAGCCTTCTTTGCATTGCAGCAAGGTCCTTCCACCAAATGGGAACCTAACGAATCATAGAGATTTTCTATACAGATAGTAATCCCCATCTCCTTTGCCATGGGAGCCAGAAAATCCAGAAACGCTTCCGTCCGCTCTCATTCCTGCTCCTCAGAGCCGAGAAAATAGGAAAGTTTAAAACCGTGTACCACAATATAAAGACATTCAAAAAAGGAACATATCTGCATACATTTAGGCGCCACCACTTCTTTCAGGTACACATTCAGCTCATCACTGCCTTTAGGAACATAATTCGGATAAGGCATATGCATTTGATTGACGGTAATGCCCGCGGCCTGCGCTCCCTGTTTATGTGGCGCAAAAAATGTCTCAAGCTCCTGCACTGATTGTTCAAAAAAGCATTGACCTGAAATTGATAAAGATCCGTATTTTTCAGATAATCATTCAAGCTGAAATCCGCACAGGAAAAAACAGCCCGTCTCAATGCCGCAAATCCTTCCTCCGGATAGCTGTGGAAACACTGATTAATTTAAGTATTTCCTGATGATGTATGATAAAATGTAAGTATCAAACAAAAGGTGGTACGCCTATGAATCAAATGACACTTACAGATATGGAATATTCCAACCGTAAAAAGAAAACCAAACGAGAAGAGTTTCTCGATGCTATGGATGAAATAATCCCATGGTCTTACTGGGTAGAAATAATCCGCCCATATGGCCTTATCATGCACGGCGGTACTGTCGTTGATGCAAGCCTGATTTCAGCGCCAAAGTCCACTAAAAACAAAACCGGCAA
>CAJUMV010000083.1 GCA_910587715.1 uncultured Lachnospiraceae bacterium
TGGTTTAGACCTCTTTTAGCTTCAACCTGTGTATAATTATTTCGGGAGATTAGGTGACATCATTTCCCATAAGTCGCCCTTTGTATGCTCGATGATATGATCCTCTTCGCTCATATACCCCGCTTCTCTCAGAGACAACTCCCACTTCCCTACCGTACCTAAATCCAATTTCATTTTCTTTCCATCCTTTCACACAAATTTTTGCTTTTTTATACTAGCACAATATCGCGCGCAGCTCCAGTGAGTTCTCCATATCGCTGCAAAGTCACCCCTTATCGTGTATCTCCCCGTGCAGCTCCTGCAGCGACTTCACATCGCTGCCCTTGTGGGTTTTCAGGTAATGAATCCCCTCCGCCGTCACCTTCGCCGCCGCGACAGTCGTAATATAAGGCGCTTTCGCCTTGATTGCCGCCTTGCGCAGATAGCTGTCGTCATGCACGCTGTCCTTGCCGACGGGAGAATTGATAATCAAATCAAAATCGCCGTTGGTAATCATGTCGCCCACGTTGGGACGCCCCTCATAGAGCTTTTTCGCCTTCGTCGCGGGAACCCCCGCTGCCATGATCAGATTGTAGGTGCCCTCGGTGGCAACAATTTTAAAGCCGTCCTCCGCCAGACTCCTCGCCACTTCCACCACTTCATCCTTATCCTTCTTGTTCACGGAGATCAGCACCGTGCCCTCAAGAGGAAGTTTCGACTGCACCGCTTCCTGCGCCTTGAAGAAAGCTTCGCCGTAAGAGCGGGAAAGCCCCAGCACCTCGCCCGTGGAACGCATTTCCGGTCCGAGAATCGGGTCTACCTCCGGGAACATATTGAAGGGAAATGCCGCCTCCTTCACCCCATAATACGGTATCACCTGTTCTTTTAA
Organism: uncultured Lachnospiraceae bacterium; assembly: GCA_910587715.1. Classification (GTDB taxonomy): domain Bacteria; phylum Bacillota; class Clostridia; order Lachnospirales; family Lachnospiraceae; genus UBA3282. Next base: position 869 of record CAJUMV010000083.1, read on the forward strand.
CCCCGGCACCGGCGACGGACGTCCCGTAAGCTCCGCGGTAATGATCTCAGTGGCAAGAGGCACCATACGGATATTGCAGACCTTGGACACAAGCGGCACGGTGCGGGACGCTCTCGGATTCGCCTCCAGCACGAACACCTTGCCGTTTTCGATGGCGTACTGCATGTTCATCAACCCTTTGACATGCATCTCCTCCGCAATCTTCCTCGTGTACTCCTTGATGGTCTCCACGCTCTCCGGCGGAATGTGCACGGAAGGAATGATACATGCCGAATCGCCGGAGTGAATGCCCGCCAGTTCGATATGCTCCATCACCGCAGGCACAAAGGCATGGCTGCCGTCACTGATGGCGTCCGCTTCGCACTCCAGCGCATGATTTAAGAAACGGTCAATCAGAATCGGTCGGTCAGGCGTCACGCCCACTGCCGCGTTCATGTACTCCGTCATGCTCTCGTCGTCGTAAACTACTTCCATGCCTCTGCCGCCCAACACATAGGAAGGGCGCACCATCACCGGATAACCGATATCGGATGCGATAGAAATCGCTTCTTCCACCGTCGTCGCCATCCCCGACTCCGGCATAGGGATCTCCAACTTCTCCATCATGGCGCGGAACTGGTCGCGATCCTCCGCCAAATCGATAACGGACGGCGAAGTGCCCAGAATCCGCACCCCGCTCTGCTCAAGCTCCGCCGCCAGATTAAGTGGCGTCTGCCCGCCAAACTGCGCGATCACGCCTAGCGGCTTTTCCTTGTTATAAATACTCAATACATCCTCCAACGTCAGCGGCTCAAAATACAGCTTGTCGGAAGTGTCGTAATCGGTGGACACCGTCTCCGGGTTGCAGTTTACGATAATCGTCTCAAATCCCAGCTTTTTAAGAGCCATCGCCGCGTGTACGCAGCAGTAGTCAAACTCGATGCCCTGCCCGATCCGATTGGGGCCGCCGCCCAGGATCATAATCTTTTTCGTCTCTTCATTCACCGGGTTTTTATCCGGCGCATTGTAGGTGGAATAGTAGTACGCGCTGTTTTCCGTGCCGCTGACATGCACGCCCTCCCATGCTTCTTCCACACCGATCGCAAGACGGTGGTTTCTGATATCCGCCTCGGGTATCTCCAGAAGCTGACTCAGATATTTATCGGAAAAGCCGTCCTTCTTCGCCGTCACGAGCATTTCATCGGGCAGCATTTCCCCTTTATGCCGTAAAATGGACTCCTCTTCCTCCACCAGCTCCTTCATCTGTTCGATAAAGTAAGCCTTCACTTTCGTGATCTCAAAAATTTCCTCCACCGTTGCGCCTTTGCGAAGCGCCTCGTACATGAGGAAATGCCGTTCGCTGGAAGGGGTATTCAACCGTCTTAACAGCTCTTCCTTCGGCAGCGTATCGAAATCCTTCGCGTGTCCCAGCCCGTAACGCCCTGTCTCCAGTGAGCGGATGGCCTTCTGGAATGCCTCCTTATACGTCTTACCGATGCTCATAACCTCGCCCACGGCGCGCATCTGTGTGCCCAGCTTGTCCTCCACGCCCTTGAATTTCTCAAAGGCCCAGCGCGCAAACTTAATCACCACATAGTCGCCGTCCGGCACATATTTGTCCAACGTTCCGTACTTGCCGCAGGGAATGTCCTTCAAAGTCAGCCCGGCCGCCAGCATGGAAGACACAAGTGCGATCGGAAAACCCGTAGCTTTGCTTGCCAATGCAGACGAGCGGGAGGTACGGGGATTGATCTCAATCACGATAATCCGATCCGATACGGGATCATGGGCAAACTGCACGTTCGTGCCGCCGATCACCTGCACCGATTCCACAATTTTATACGCCTGCTCCTGTAACCGTTTCTGGCAATCCTCCGAAATCGTCAGCATTGGAGCCGAGCAGAAAGAGTCGCCCGTGTGTACGCCGAGCGGGTCGATATTTTCAATAAAGCAGACCGTGATGATATTGTTTTCCGCATCCCTCACCACCTCAAGCTCCAGCTCTTCCCAGCCGAGAATGGACTCCTCCACAAGCACCTGCCCCACAAGGCTTGCCTGCAGTCCTCTGGCACAGACCACCTTCAGCTCATCCTTATTGTAGACAAGACCGCCTCCCGCGCCGCCCATCGTGTAAGCGGGACGCAGCACCACCGGGTATCCCAGCTTTTCCGCAATGGCAAGCGCCTCGTCCACGGAGTATGCCACCTCGCTGCGCGCCATCTCAATGCCCAGCTTGTTCATGGTCTTTTTAAATGCAATGCGATCCTCGCCGCGCTCAATGGCGTCCACCTGCACGCCGATCACCTGCACGTTGTACTTTTCCAGAACACCCGCCTTATTTAACTCCGCGCAAAGGTTAAGCCCCGACTGCCCGCCCAGATTGGGGAGCAGCGCGTCGGGACGCTCCTTGGCTATAATCTGTTCCAGCCGTTCTACATTTAACGGCTCAATATACGTCACATCCGCCGTCTCCGGATCCGTCATGATGGTCGCCGGATTGGAATTGACCAATACAATCTCATAACCGAGCTTGCGAAGCGCCTTACACGCCTGTGTCCCCGAATAGTCAAACTCACAGGCCTGTCCGATGATGATCGGGCCCGAGCCGATGATTAGTACCTTGTGAATGTCTGTTCTGCGTGGCATATTTCTCCTCCATATCTCATCCTGTCTCTTCTGTTTCTATACTAAAAATAAGTATACAAAAAAATCCGCATTTTAACAATGCAGATTTTCATGGGAAATAGGTATCGGATTACCCCTTTCCTCTGTCTCACACAAAAGCTGGACAAGCACTTTATAATCCAGATACTGCACGCCCTCTACTCCACGCTGTATCTTCTCCGCTAAAGAGCTGTGATAATAAATATCCATTGCCGTTTCCAGTGAAATACCTCTTATCTCCGAGAGATATAAAATAATTCTCTCTTCCAAAGTTTCCTGATAGACCCTCTCCAAAGTTTCCTCATCCATCGGCTACACCTCCTCGAAAGATGTAAATTGCAGCAATTCATCTATGGCTTTCTGCGTGATAAACGCAATCTGGTCATAGGAGGGGTAAACTTTTATTTCCTTAAGCGCACGTTCTTTGTCCCAAATACCCGTATGATACATGTCCACTACGCGAAACACTTTATCGTCTGCCACTTTTCCGAATATCAAATCATATTGCTGGTAATCCTTCTCGCCATCCCGACATTTGCATACAAAATCAATCCACTCCATCAAATCCTCGTCAAATAATTTTACCCGCAAATCACTGATATCATCCCTCATATGATAACAATTTACAAAAGCTGTACCTTCCCCCGAAACAATCGCCTTACGTCTCGCCCACCTTTCTGCCTGCTCTCTCATTGTCGTCACATAAAATCCCGCTCCAAAATCAAGCGTTCTATAAGAATGAACTACATCAGGATTCTTCGCCGCTACATTAGAACCATGATAAACAATCATATTGTCACGCCCCGCACTTCCAGATATTTTTCTACATCATTCACAAGATACCCCGTACCCTGCGTATGCAGAATATCATAATACGGCACAAGATAGCTCTCTATACATCCTGCGCTCTGTAGTTTTTGATAAACCAATGATGGCATCATATTCCATTTGTTGGAGCAGGCATGAATAATATACACAACAAACGAAAAGGCATCCTTATCCATATATATCCTTTCTTCCAAAGCTACTATATTAATAATTAGTATACAACAATTCATCCGTGCGCATTGCTTTTCACAACAAAAAGTAATACAGCAAAAAGGCTGCCATACCGAAGTAAAGCAGCCCTCTCCTCTTTCAGTCTACCATATCTCATTCCCCCGACACCTGTGTCCCATCGGCTTTCATGTGGTATTTATCTTTGTAAATCAGCTGGGAAATCGGTACCAGCTCATATCCCTTATCCTGTAAGCCGGTAATCACCGACTCCAGCGCGTCCGCCGTGTACTTCGCGCCGTTGTGCATCAGGATAATCGCCCCGTTATTCAATTTATCAGACTCCACAACGCGCTTGACGATATCGTCCACGCCGTAGTCCTTCCAGTCCAGAGAATCCTCTCTAGATACATATGTAAAGTAAAATAGTGAAAGGATTCCTTTCTTTTTATTTGTTATGGGGATTGTACCAGAGGGAAGTAAAGGATGCAAGAAATTTTTCAGATTTTTTCAGACTTTTGCATTGAGAGGGGGCTGTCGAAACAGCCCCCCTCTCGAATTCAAAAATCGTAACTGTACTCTAAATCCTCATCATTTTCCAACGCCTCGTCTCGAAGAATGCAGTACCGCCATGTGGTGAAACTATCTTCTCCCATCCCGTTTAGTCGAACATTTGTTTGATATCCTTTCGATGATGGAGTTAGATAAAGTAGGTCATACTTTTTCAAGCTTTTTAGAAGTTTCACTTTTGTCGTGCCCAGATTCCGTGTGATATATTCCATATCTTCCGTCGAAAGTGGGTAATACGCCCGATGATCGTTCAGCACTTGCGACGTCATTCCCTTAATCATTCCAACCAGACTTTGATAGAAGCCCACCCGCTCCACCTCTGTAAGGTCGTCATGATACACTGGAAGAAATTGAATCTGTTCTGCAACCATCTTCACGACATTCTTAACAGGTGTGAATTGTGAGTAAAGTGAAAAATGGGAAGAATAAGCAAAGTGAAAATCTGGTGTAT
>CAJUMV010000084.1 GCA_910587715.1 uncultured Lachnospiraceae bacterium
AGAATGACGCTTGAGGGTTACGGTCCATATCAGATTGCAACGCAATTCACAGCCGAGCATATACCCGTTCCTGCCTACCACCAAGCACAGTTGGGCGTGGGATTGTGGCAGAACAGGGAAATTAAAAACCCCTACAAATGGGGAAGCTCCACGATAGCGCACATTTTACAGAAACATGAATATTTAGGGCATACGGTAAATTTCAAGACACGCAAGCATTTCAAGGACAAAAAGAGCCATTATGTGGATAAAGACCAGTGGTTAATCTTTGAAGATACCCACGAGCCGATTATCGACCAAGAAACCTTTGACAACGTACAGCGCATCAGAGGACAGGTAAAGCGTTATCCTGACGGCTGGGGCGAAGCGCACCCACTCACAGGTTTAATGTATTGCGCTGATTGCGGCGGCAAGATGTATGTTCACAGGGTAAACAATGGAAAACGTGTTCCCATGTATGTGTGCGGTAATTATGCGAAACAGCCAGTCGGGACATTGTGCCAGTCGGCGCACCGTATCAAAGCGGATCACGTCATGGAGATAGCGGCAAAGACCATAAAAGAGGTCATACAGTATGCCAGTCTTGATAAAGGGCGTTTTGCGGAAGAAATACAGTCGCATATTGAGGACAGGCAGACCGTAGATTTCAGCGAACAGAGAAAGCGTATGAATGTATGTGAAAAGCGTATCGGGGAACTGGAAATGCTGATTGCAAAGATTTACGAGGACAACGCATTGGGGAAGCTGTCAGACAGGCGTTATACCATGCTCTACAACCAATATGAGGGCGAGCAGGAGCAGTTACAGAGTGAGGTAGACAGTTATAAAACGGAACAGGCACAGTATGAAAATGACCACAAATCTGCCGCACGTTTCCTTAAATTGGTTGAGAGATACAGTAATGCGGAAGAAATGTCAACGGTAATGCTGAATGAGTTTGTGGAGAAAATCATTGTGCATGAACGTGACCGTAAAGGGAGCGCAGACACAACACAGAAGATAGAGATTTATTTTAACTTTATCGGGGAATACGTACCGCCGACTATGGCGGAGAAAGAGCCGACACCTGAAGAACTGGAGGAAATGCGAAAGAAAGAAGCGAGAAAGGACAGGCTGCACCAAAATTATCTGAAGCGGAAAGCCAACGGCAAGCAGAAAGAATATGAGGAACGCATCAAGGCAAAGAAAAAGGCGCAGATGGACGAGCAAAAGGAGCAGATAAGAGCCGAGGACAGGGAGAAGGGCATATATTTCCATGCAGGAGTGCCGGACATACCGAGGGCAAGCATGGATTCGTCTGGCAGAAAGCAAGCGGTAATGTAACATAATTTTAGGGAGAAGGCTATGACAGTAACAGTTGTAGTCTTTTTCTATTTTTAAACAAAGTTAGCTGAAGCAAAAAACAGAAGAAACAGTCTACAGTTGCTGAAGAAAAGGCATAGGGGAGCAGGATACAGGCAAAGCGATTCTTCATAGTCGTGGCGGATGATGCTTGTGAAGAATAACGTAAAGAAACTTTAAACAAATTTTAATGGAAATAAGCATATGTTTGTGCTACAATAAAAATAAACAATTCAATAAATTGGAATATTTAAAGAAATGGTGGGATAACATGAAAAGTGAGTTGAAAAGGGCATTGCTGAAAAAATTGAACTTTGTCCTTATCATTGTTGTTGTCGGTTTAATGATTATTAATGCATATTATGGCGGTTGGAAAACTGCTTTGAGAGCAGATTCTGCTCAAGACCTGTTAAACATAGAGGATGTTATTTTCTTTAAAAAATATTATGGAAATATGTATCGGGTGTGGAAAGACTCCTACTACATGGTTCAGGCGTTGGCGCCGGTGATTCTTGCCGCTCCCTACTTAAATACCTATTTATTGGAGAAAACAAATCGTTTTAGGTTCTTTTGTGTCAGCAGAAAGGGAAATTTGAAATATGTCTGCCAAAAAGCATTTGCCATCGCGCTGTCAGGTACCATTGTATTAGCTTTTTCCGAGCTTCTCCTTGCGGTTCTTACCGGATTATTAACACAGCATGATACCTCTATAGAATTCATACAGGGAATTGTGTCTTTCAAAGAGGATTTCTTCATAGATAATCCTATGCTGTATTTTGTATTAATTTATGTGTCGCACATTGTATACTATTTTTGCTTTTTAATATTTGCAACAGGGATAACGTCATTTTTAAAAAATAAAATTGCAGTTATCGTAGCACCCTTTATCATCGCGAGCGCGTTGGATATGATATTACCCACAGCATTGCAGCCAAATGTGGTAATGCAGCCATACCGGGGGACATTTTGTATTGGCGGATATGGCGTTTTAATCGGAATCTATGTTATAACGGGGGTTATCTTATTGATGATATCAGAAAAAATATATCAAAAAAGAGGAAATTGACATCCATGAAACCGTCATGTTTGGTAAAAAATAAGATAAGGCTGATTTATGCGTCGCCATTCACTTATTTGATGATGCTTTTTCAGATTTCTTTTTCGGTTATTTACATATACGCTTATAAAGTCACGGCTGTTTCCGGTTATTTTAATCTTTTGAAGAAGGATCTCTTTTTGTGGATTATTTATATTCCAGTCATGGTGGTTCAGCATAAAGTAAGCGTTTATTCAACGTATTATAGCTGTATTTCAAGAATCGGCAGTAAACGCAGGATGATTTTTGCGGATTATGTTGCCTTGGCAGTATCTACTTGTATATTCACTTGTATCGTATTATCCGTTCCGCTTTTTTTATTGAGAAAAGATACAGCCATTGTCAGCCCGGAAATGTTGTTGGCTTTTTTCTTTCTGTTGGCGCGGTACCTATTGCTTGGATTATTGGTTCAGTACATTATTTATTCCATTATGTATGCTTTTCCGAGCATTCAAAAAAGAGGAGGCAGTATTTGTGTGCTGCCGTTTCTCCTTTACTTTGTATTGACGGCTCCCATGGAGTTTCTGGTGGCAGAAGGACAATATCTGCCTATTTTAGACTTTTCGGCGGGTAGAAATTATGTTTTAGTAATGGATGGCGTTGTTTTATGGGGATCAATTTTCTCTTATAATATTCACCTGGTTGGCTGCCTGGCATTACATATCTGGATAACAGTGTGTTTTTTATCTAAGCGATGGGAGTTTTGGGAGAATGAAAGTGTCGAAGCTCTTTAAAATAATTGTGAAAGAGTATGGGAGGGATCTCATCCGTTCCATTTTGCTGTTTGTTTTAATAGATTTTATATATGCAAATTTTACTGGTATCCGATTAAATGGCGAGATCAGCGGCATTCTCTGGCAAGGCGGAAATGATATATCTTTTTGGGGGTTAAACACCGTTTTATTAAAGCTTTCGAATATCTCGATTGTGTTGGTCACAGTGGGAAAAATTGCTGATAAATTATCCGATGACATCATGATATATATTCTGGCCAGAATAACTGATTACAGTAAGTTTATATGCGCATATTCAATCGTTGTAATCGCGTTGGGGGAAATACTTCTCTGTGCCTCCCACATAGTATATTATTGTGTTGCGGGATTCTGCTTAGGGCAAGCCGAAACGAATCTTCTTTATTTGTTAATGGATGCCTTGGGTTTTTTCGGCATAATGTTATTATATATTATTTTGAATAACTGTTGTTCATTAGAAAACAGTTTCCTGTATATTTTTGCTGTTTATGCATTAAATACCGTTTTACCGGTGCCCATTTTATTTGCAATGTCAACCGTGAGATTTATCATTCTCAAAAGTCGGATCGCAGTAGCCCCTCTGTTTCTCTTGCTTGTGGGCATGGATATGGTGGTGGCATCTTTTTATTATGTGCTGATTAAAAGAAGGAGAGTAAATATATGCTGAAAATAACGAATTTATCAAAAAAATTTAAGAAACGAATGATTTTGGATGATATTAATCTGGAACTGACTTTTGGCAATATTTATGGTTTTATAGGGGCAAACGGTTCGGGGAAATCGGTATTTTTTAAGACGATCTGCGGCTTTTTGAAAGCCGATGGCGGAACAGTGGCTTTAAATGACGAAGTGATTGGAAAAGATATTGATTTTTTGCCAGAGTTGGGAGTTCTCATTGAAAAGCCGGGATTTATTGAAAATTATACTCAATTTGAGAATTTGAAATATCTGGCACAAATAAACAATACCGTTCATGATGAAGATATAAAAGCCACATTGGAAATGGTGGGATTGAATCCTGACAATAATGAAAAAGTCAAGAACTTTTCATTAGGTATGCGTCAGAGGCTTGCCATAGCCCAGGCAATTATGGAGAAACAAAAGATTATTATTTTGGACGAGCCTTTTAACGGCTTAGATAAACAAGGTGCAGCACAAATAAAACAATTGCTTTTAGAATTAAAGTCTCCAGACAGGCTTATTTTACTTACAAGCCATATTGCCGGTGATATTGAGGAATTGTCGGATTATATTTTTGAATTTTCAGCAGGGAAGATAGTTCCCGTGAATCTATGAACTATGTGGATTATGTATACGGACGAATTTCTAAAACAGTAGTGTCAGCGGATACATTTGTTTTTGTAGCAGTACTATTTATATTTCTTGATGAATTCCCCACTTGTTGGGAGAGAGACAGAAAGCACTTAGGAAAATCCCAAGTGCTTTTTTATGTCTTATTAAAAGTGTCAAAGCAGAAAGGTGAGATATGAAAAACTGAATAATGCTTGTTTTTTGGTAGCGGTTTACCTTAACGGAAGAATCAGCTGCTTTTTTTTATTTTCAGAAACTATCAACACAGCACAGAAAGAATGAGGTATCAAAAATGATTGAGAGCAAAAATGACACAAGCAAAAACTTAGAAAAGGCATTGCAGGCATTGAAACAGGCGCAACAGCGTGTAGCCAATGAAAAGAAAAAACAGAACGAGAAGAAACGCAAAGCCGAGAACCACCACAAGTACATCA
>CAJUMV010000085.1 GCA_910587715.1 uncultured Lachnospiraceae bacterium
CATGAAATTTCTACATTTAGGAGATTTGCATTTAGGGAAAACCCTGTTTGAGTTTGACTTGAACGAGGATCAGAGGTATATCCTCGAACAGATTCTTGATATCGCCGTCAAAGAATCTGTAGATGGCGTGCTGATTGCCGGGGATGTGTATGATAAATCCGTTCCAAGCGAGGCGGCGACAAAACTGTTGGATTATTTCTTGATCGAATTGACGAAAAGAAAGATAAAAGTATTTATGGTGAGCGGAAACCATGATTCGGATGAACGCCTGAATTACGGAAGTACGCTGTTTGCATCTAATCAGATATTCATATCTGCCGTCTTTGACGGTACGCTTCACAGGCAGAGCTTTGCAGACGGGAACACAAAGATTGATATATACATGCTTCCATTTGTAAAAGCTTCTCAGGTAAGACATTATTTCCCGGATGAAAAGATAGAAAGCTATGATGATGCGGTTCAAACTATTATCAGAAATACTGACATAAACAAGGGCAATAAGAACATTCTGGTGGCGCATCAATTTGTTTCAGGGAAGGGGGAGGATCCTGCGCTTGCAGGCTCAGAAAGCGTCGGAACGCAGAGCGTTGGCTTGGTTGAAAAAATCGGATATGACTGCTTTGATGATTTTGACTATGTGGCATTGGGGCATATCCACTCGCCGCAGAAGGTTGGAAGAGAAGAGATTCGATATGCCGGTTCGCCGCTCAAATACTCGCTTAGCGAAGCGAATAATGAGAAGTCGGTGTCTCTGATCACGGTGTCGGCAGAGGAGAGGGTTAAGATAGAGCTTGTGCCCTTAAAGCCGATGAGAAATGTAAGGCATATCAAAGGGACGCTGAAAGAGCTTTTGGATAAAAAGAATGTAAAAGCGCCGGAGGATTTTATTTATGCAACATTGACGGATGAGGATATCATCAATAATGCGATGGGAATATTTCAGCAGATATATCCGAATACGGTGCGAATTGACTACGACAATTCGCATACGAGAGAGGTCGAACAGGTGGATATCAGCAAAATTGCCGAAAATAAATCATTCCCGGAATTGATTGGAGATTTTTACAAGCTGATGTACGGTTGTGAAATTACGGAAGAAGAAATGGATGTTATGAGGACGGCGGCACGGGAAGCGGGGGTTATTAATGAAGCCGGTTAAACTGATTATAAGCGCAATAGGTCCCTATGCGGGAGAGTTACCGCCAATAGAGTTTAGCGCCTTTGAAGAAAAAGGGCTGTTTTTGATATCCGGGGATACCGGTGCGGGGAAAACGACGATATTTGACGCGATATGTTTTGCGTTATACGGAACGACCAGCGGAACATACAGGGATACGAAAAATTTGAGAAGTGAATACGCGAAGGATTCCGCGAAGAGTTACGTGGACTTCTATTTTACACATCAGGGACACGAATTTCATGTTTGGCGGCAGCCCTCTTATGAACGGCAGAAACAGCGCGGCTCCGGCGTGATTACAGAGAAGGAAAGGGCGGTTCTCTTTGAGGAGGGGCAGGCACCCGTAGAGGGTCTGACTCAGGTTAATTCTGCGGTAAAGAAATTGCTGCACATTGATGAGAAACAGTTTAAGCAGATTGTGATGATTGCGCAGGGGGAGTTCTGGGACTTGTTAAATGCGAAAACGGACCAGAGAACGGAGATATTGCGCACAATCTTTTTGACAAGCGGCTACAAAAACATAGAATACAGACTGAAAGACCGGATGGACGCAAGCTACAAGGTTAAAGCAAAGGCTGAGGACTGTATGATTCAGCATTTTCAGGATGTGGCGGCAAATGAAGAGGACGAGCTTTTCGACGAACTGGAAGAGATTAAGGGCAGAGCCGGACGCTCCGGAAGCGCATGGAATCTGGATGAAATCTTAAGTTTGCTGGAACGTTTGGCTTTGTCAGATAAAGAAAAATTAGAGCGGATGAAAGGGGAGCTGCAAAAAGCCGAGGCGGCGCTGGAGAAGAACAGGGAGGCGCTTGCGCTTGCGAAAACCAATAACGGGTTTATTGAGAAAAGGGATAAACTGGAAAAGGAAAAAGAGGAGCTCGAAAACAGAAAGGCGGAAATTGATGCGATAAGTCTGCTTTTGGATAGACAAAAGAGAGCCACCCGCAACGTGCATCCGGCTTATACTGCATGGGTGAAAAAGCGCGATGAGGCAGTTTTGACTGGGAAGCGGATTAAAAAAGCGGAATCTGATTTGGAGACGGCGGTAACGGATGCAAAGCAGGCGCAGAGCGCACTTGACGATGCTAAAAAGCGGGAGCCGGAGGCGGACAAATGCAGGCAGACGATAAGCAGGATTGATGACGAGGAGCAGAAATATCACCAAAAGGAGAAACTTGCGGGAAAGCAGAAAGAACTGGAAGAACTCGATCAAAAGATCAGCACAGAAGAAACGGAGTTAAAAGAATATGAGAAATCTTTGAAGGAGAAAATACAGGCGCTTAAGGAAATAGTTAAGGAATTGAAAGATAAGCCGACTGAGCTGGCGGGGGCAAAAAACGAGAGTGAAAAGCTGACAGGGCTTTTGGCGGATTTAGATGCAGTCTTGGACGACGAGATTCCGAAAAGGGAAAAAAGGAGGAAGGAGCTTTCCAAAAAACAGAAGGCGTTTTTAGGCGCGCGCGAAAAATATGAAGAAGCGGTCGGCAGGAGAGAAGAAGCCGAGCGCATGCTCGAAGACAGCCGGGCGGGGATTTTGGCGAAAAAACTCGTAGAGGGTGAGAAATGTCCGGTGTGCGGGTCCGTGCATCATCCGGAGCCGGCAAAGCTTAAGGAGTCTTCGGTTTCGGAAGAAGATTTCAAAAAACTGCAGGGGGCAGAGACTGCGCTTCAGGAGAAAAAGAATACGGCAAATACGGAAGCGGAAAAGGCAAAGACATCGCTGGAGGAATGCGAGGAACAGCTCAGAATAGAGATGTTGGACTGCGTGGAAAGTCCGCTTCTGGATATGGAGACGGCGGGAGTGTCACTCGAGGAACTAATCGGGGCAGCAGGGGAGGCAAAAACGCGGGTCGAGACCATGTCAGCAGAAAATCATAAGAAATGTAGTTCTCTTGAAAAAGATTGTAAGACGCTTAAAAAAGCGGAGAAAGATTTGGAAACTGCGCAGGGGGACGAGACGGAAAAGCTCCATGCAAAAAGAGAAGAGCTCGATGAAAACAGGCAGAGGGTGAATCGGGAGCTGACGGAAGCAAAGGCAATATTAAAGACGCTTGAGAATTTGAGCTTTTCGGATTGGGAAACGGCTAAGAAAGAGAGAAAACAAGCGGAGACGAAGAAAAATAGGATATTAGAGGATATTGCGGAAGCAGAGGAGGAAAAGAAAAAAGCCGATAACCATGTTGCCGCCGTCACGTCGGAGCTAAAGACATGGAAGGGCAGTCTGGAACAGCAGGAAAAGGATAAAGCGGACTTTAGGACGAAGCTGGATCAGGAAATTGGCGCAAACGAATTTTCTTCTGTAGAGGAGATGTTGACATACGTTGTGAAGGAAGACGAGATTGCATTGTCGGACAAGATGATTGCCGAATATCGTCAAGCTGTTGCGGCGAATGAAAAACAGCTTTCAGATGCCAGAGTGGATGCAGAAGGAAAAGTGATGATAGATATGGAAGGATTAAAGGCGGTATGTGACGGGCAGAGTGCAGAAGTAGATTTGATCAGAAAGAAATGTAACAATAACGAAAACAGGATAGCCACGAATGAAGAGAAGCAAAAGAGGATTCTTGATAAGAGAGGAGAACTGGAAGAGGCGCAGAAAGAGAATGCGATCTGCCAGCGGCTTTACAATCTGGTCAAAGGCACAACTGGAAACGGTAAAATTACGCTGGAACAGTACATACAGGCGGCGGGCTTTGACGGGATTATTGCCGCTGCAAACAGGCGTCTCCTGCCGATGAGCGACGGGCAGTATGAGCTGTACCGGCAGGAGGATTCCCTTGGCAGGCGAAGCAATAATTTTCTTGACCTTGAAGTGCTGGACAATTATACGGGACACAGAAGACCTGTTGGAAATCTTTCCGGGGGAGAAAGCTTTAAGGCTTCGCTGAGTCTCGCTCTGGGGCTGTCGGATACCGTGTCGTCTAATCTTGGCGGCATACAGATGGACGCGCTCTTTGTGGATGAAGGATTTGGAACGTTAGACCGGAAATCAATAGACAGCGCGATGGAAATTCTGGTAAACCTGACAGGAAGTAATAAGCTGGTAGGTATCATCAGCCACAGAGAGGAGCTTATGGAGAACATTCCACAGCAGATTAAGGTCAGAAAGACGAAAGACGGGAGTCAGATTACCGTTGAGTGCGGATTATAG
>CAJUMV010000086.1 GCA_910587715.1 uncultured Lachnospiraceae bacterium
ATGACAAGCCATATCGTGATATATCTCACTACATTCTGTACAATGCTCTAAATGGTTATCAATGCTCTTTTTAGAAACATCACTTACCATTCCGTCAACATAGAGAGGAAGTAAATCTCTGACAATCTCACAAGCTAATTCTTTTTCCCTTAGTTCCATTCTCTCATTCCTTTCATTATTTTCTGTTTTCCCCGGTAATAAGTTACCCTCGCCCAGTTTTCTGTTTTTCCCAAAATAGCCGCAATTTCAGAAAATTGTAGTTCTCCTGCCAATCGTAAATACATGACTTCTCTTGTTACATCATCAAGGTTGTGCATTAGGCGGAAAATTTCTATTTTTTCTAAATTGTCAAGGCTTTTACTTTCAACATTTTCTGTGGAAGGTATCGTATCGTCCAGTGGGGCGGTTTTGTGCCTGCTTCTTTTTTCCAGTTCTTTGTACCATATTTTTTTGGCAATACCGCATAGCCAGACGGAAATTTTACAATCTCCCCTAAACTTGTCAATCCCCTTAATTGCTTGAAAGAATGTTTCCTGCGTCAGTTCCTCGGCAAGTCCGCTGTCCTGCGTTAAGCCGCATAGATATTTATATATCATGGCGGCGTTTTCACGATATATTTCATCAATTTTTTCTTTATCCATATCAGCACCTCATATTGTTAGTTCTTTTCAAGTGCGATTTGTTACAATTATTTTAATTTTTTCGTTTTTTCTAACAGCCATATATATATAATCATATACGATTAGGCGAATAAAACAAGCAAAAAACCGGGAAACAGCAGTCCGCAGACTTCCATTTCCCGGCGTTCTATACGATATTAAGAACATTTGTTGCTATATCATTAAAAATCTATTCATTCCGCAGCGCTGCAAGCGGGCTTAAATGCATCGCGCGAAATGCCGGGAAAACCCCCGCGACCATACCCATCACGACAGAAAACACAATCGCCAGCGATGCCAGCCAGAATGGTATGTAAGAAATTCCCTGATAGGCAGAACTCTTGGCAGCAATGTTTATGATGGCAGACACTCCATAGCTCAGCAGCAATCCGATACATCCACCCACAAGACCGATAAAACCAGCCTCCATAAGAAACGTTCGATGAATATCTGTCAGATCACATCCCAGAACTTTTAAAATTCCGATTTCTTTTGTGCGCTCATAGATGGACATCATCATGGTGTTGGCTATGCCAATTGCCGCCACAAACAGGGATACCGCACCGATTCCGCCAAGAGCCATCTGAATCGTGCGCATTTGTTCCTGTGTCTGTTTCAGCCACTCGGTATTGCTGTTTGCTTCAAATCCCATGTCACGGATTGCTTTCTGAATCGGTTCCACGGATTCCATGCGGTCTGCCCTGACATAGATACTGTTATAATAAATCTGTTTGTACGCCCTGCCGTTTTGTCTGCCATACAATGCCTCGTTCAGCACAACATTTCCTTTCTGGAGCATAACGACGATTGTCGAGCCGCCAAACGCAAAGTATCCTTTCTCATCTCCTGCCCACACACGGCTTTTATCTGTTTTCTCGCGAAAATTATTGATTTTACCCACCAGCAGCGCGCCGATTTCCATCTGGACTACGATTCCGAATTTACCTGCTGCGATCACCTCATATTCCCTGCTGTTCTGTGCAAACACAGGAACAGTACGCAGTGCAATCGGTCTGACGCAGTGCAGCTTCCCGCGGATTTTGCGCGCACGGAGAACTTTGCCCCCCATCGCATAACCGTATCTGTGATAATGCTGCGGAGTCAGCCGGAATATTAACAGCGCTCCATCCTGAAAACGCTCGGCAAGCTTTTTGTGCGGTGCAAACTGCTTTATCGAAAGCGTTACCAGCTGGTTTCCTTTTCTCTCCGCTGGTATAAGCAGGGATTCCTATTGTGTTATTTCCTCGGTATACCTTTTCATTCTTGATCGTAAAAGCAGGGATTCTCATTGTGTTGTTTCCTTGATAAATCTTCATACAAATGTTGTATTATGAGCGTAATTGTCAATGTTGTTTTTATATTATGAACAAAGTATAACACAGACATGAAACGCATAAAGACACTATATCGTCACTCACCTTCCCTTATACATAAAATTTTTTCATCCTCCAAGCGGATACAAGCGAACCTTGCTTCCAAATTCCTGTAGTGTGTCCGGCGATTTGACCAGCTTACAATTTTAGAAGATCTGGAAGAGATAGCACAAAAAGAAAAGGCGGAAGAAACGCTAAAAGCAATCGCTAAAAAGCATAAGCAGATAGAGCGAAAGCTTTATCAGAAACCGCCGCTTGCAAATGAATAAGGATTAAAAAAGAGTGTCAAGAAATTTTTGGCACTCTTTTTTAATCTTTTTATACAATATAAAAGGATTGGTTTTCCAGAAAATTAACAACTGAATTTCGTGCAGAAAAATGATACCATAGCGGCAGCAGTACCACATATAAGACATTTCCAGTTTCGCCAAGTATCTCTTTCTTGCTGCTTAACATTGCCATTCCCGATTTTGACAGCGTTACTTGAATATTTTCACACTGCCACCGGTTTCACCTGTAAAAGCGATATAGCCGTCCGGCGGAAGGTCAATGGTGTTGCTTGCGTCCTTGATGTGGGTGCTGTACAGCAGCTCACGGAACTTGTTGTAGACGAATACAGCGGAGTTGTCAGGACGTTCGACAGCGATACTCTTTCCGATCATATCCTTCCCGATCCGATACCATGCGGCTTCACCGCTGTGAAGGGGAATTTCGGTGGTATCAGCGGTAAACACAGGGAGGCTGTCCACACTGCGGCAGCGCGTCCCATCGCTCAGATTAAGGGAGGCTGCCGATATTTTGTCCGCATAGGTTTGTTCGGTGATCTCTATATCATATAAATCTCTATTTGCAGTGCTCGGTATGGAAGTAAAGAAAAGGGCATGATGTTCATCGGTTATTTTTTCCGCTTTTGTGACGCCCCTGCTGTTTTTTGCCAGAATATAACCGGGGAATGCCTCATCTGTCACAATCCAGTAAAACGGAGTTTCATAGTTCTGGGAAGTCCATTTTTCGTTATATGTGACGAATACTGTCTGTGAAAGCTCGTCCCAGCTTTGCTGCACACTGGGGGAGACGGGATTTTCTTCCATTTTTTCCCCTGTGTACATACTGTCTGACTTATTTCCAAGTCCTGGGTATACGGCGAACAACTCCGTTCTGATGAATATTTTGCCATCCTTTTCCTCGAAATAAACGATCTCCCTGTCTGCAGTCATCCTGCCACTGTCATTTACCCTGACAAAACTTCCGCTTTCGGTAATCTTAAATCTTTCGGGCAATGTGTTGTCAGTGCCCAATTCCTCCTTGTACATCGTGGTATCGTCAAATGTAATCCTGCATATTTCGGCGATTCCGAATATGCCGCAGCAGTATAAACCCTCATATTTTTGATAATGATCGGGGATGATGTCCTTTATTTCCGGCTCTGGAGGAGTCAGATCGCTTACCGCTTTTCCCCGTTCTGCAAGCGCCACGTCCATCAGAGCAGACGCCATAAGTCCTGCATATTGGCTGCTGCCATTTCCGGCGGTCAGTACCGCTATGCTGATCTGTTCATCGGGAGCGACAAGGAGGCTCGAGTTCATGTATGGCACGTCTCCGCCCTTGCCCATGACCTTTATGTTTTCCTTTTCGTATTTGACTTGTTCCACAAAGTCCCAGCCCAGACCGTAGCTCTCGTATGTTGCGTCATCATTCCAGCGGGTGGACATCTGTGTTTTTGCCTCATCGGAAAGAAGAATATCATTTCCCGTAAAAAAAGCGCTGCCGAAATTTGCCACGTCAGAAGCGGTGGCATAGATGCCGCCCGAACCTGCCGTCATTTGATAGGGATATTCGATTGGCAGAAAGCCGCGGTAAAGAGAGACCTGTGCATCGCCTAAATCGCCCGCATACAGGCTCCATGCCGTTCCCGTATGATCTGCGCCGATCTTTGAGGCGATGTTATTTCTTACATAATCTGTAAAGCTCATACCGCTGACGTTTTCCACAATATGCTCCATAAGACTAAAGCCCATATTATTATAGCTGGCATATTCCCCGGGGGCGGCTTTGAAACGCAGTCCCGACACGATATCAAGTGTATTGTCATGAGCGAAGCTGTCAACATCATCATAAAGATAATTGTTTATCGGCAGCCCCAAAGGGATACCCGATGTGTGATTCATAAGCATACGCACGGTGATGTCCTTGTACCGCTCATCATTCATCTTGA
>CAJUMV010000087.1 GCA_910587715.1 uncultured Lachnospiraceae bacterium
GAACTGTCGAACAGATAGATCCTGTCCTTTCCTCCAATCTGTTCCAGAATGACTTTTAACAGGTTCGTCTTTCCTCTCGCGGAATCTCCTAATATGATAAAAGGCGCCGCGCACCGGTTAAATCCTCTCACCTCTACGGTCTCCTTATGCAGACCTAGGAGAATCTCGTTCTCCGCCGCCTGTCCGTACTGAGAAAGCATAGGATATAGGAAGTTTTCCGGCAGGACCGGTATTCTGGGTGCGCGTTTGGTCGGGTACATATCGCACAACCTGTCCACCAGACTCTTCAGTCCTGCATTGTATGCGATCTCATCCTGAAAAGGCACCATGGAATACACCTGCATCAGATTGATGCCCGTCGCATGTTTGACGAGCACTCTGCCTTCTATCTCCGGCGGTTGATAGCTGCTCCTTCCTACCAGACCTGCCGTCTCGGTCTTGTCAACCAGATATCCGGCAATCTTATTCTTATAGTTATTGAGCGCCACATACTTGATACCGCTCTGTCTGGTTGCCGTCACAATCATGTAAATACCGAGACCCACGCCATCCCTGCTGAGTCTGGTAAAGAAATCCTCCATCTCCTGCCCCAGTTCTTTGACTACATCGTAATTATCTATCAGGATTACGATCGCCTTGAGCGGTTCTTCGGAAGTCTGGTTATATACCTCGAAGTTCTGCACCATTTTCTCTGCAAAAAGCTTCTTGCGCTTCTTCATCTCCTCCGTGATGATGCGCGTAAGCTTCGTGCATCTCTCCGTGTCTTCCATACTGATATAGTCGCACACGTGAGGCACCTTATTTAACGGGATGAGCGCGCTGTTGCCAAAATCGCAGATATAGAAATTCAGCTTGTCCACTGAGTTCTTCAAGGCGAGGCTTAGGAGCACCGTGGTCAGAAACATCGATTTTCCATACCCCGGCGCGGCAAAGAACGCCGCATTGCCATCTTTGAACAAGTCGAGACGATAGCCTGTCTGACTCTGTTCCTCCGGTATGTCCACCAACCCGATGTCCACCTTAAGATCGAGCGGCAACTCCACAGCCTCCATATCCTGTCCGATACAATATTCCTGCACATAGCTGCTCACAATCTGTCTCTCTAACGGCGGCAGCCATGGTTTCTTCACCGGCAACGGTTTCTGCTTATCATAAATCACGGCGATATGCTCTATCGCGGCATCCAACTGCGTCACCTCGAGCTGTTTATTCTCCACGCTGCCGCTCAGGTCGCCATTTAACACTTCCCCCTGCCCCAGTTCATTGACCAGATATACGAGCTGCTGTTCCTCCGCTTCCTCCTGCACGCTGTGATACGGCGCGCCGCTCCATGCCGATTGAAACAGTTCATATATCTCATTATTGCCGACCTGCAGATATGCCCGACCGGATTGTGTGATAAACGCCGCATCGGAGGTCTTGATGATTTCCCGGCTGTCCGACTCATTCTGTACCTTGAGCGCCAGCTTGAAACGGGAGTTCGTCCAGATCTGGTCATCCACCACACCGGACGGCTTCTGCGTCGCCAGAATCAAATGAATGCCTAAGCTTCGCCCGATACGCGCCGCCGAAACCAGCTCCGACATAAACTCCGGCTGCTCCTTCTTCAGCTCCGCGAACTCATCACTGATCAGGAACAAGTGCGGAAGCGGCTCCTCTACCTCACCCAGCTTGAACAGCTTATTATAATCGTTGATATGGTTCACATGGTTCAAGCTGAATATCTTCTGCCTTCTGGCAAGTTCACTCTTAATGGACGCCATGGCGCGCAGACTCTCGCTGCCGTCCAGATTCGTAATTGTTCCCAAAAGATGGGGAAGATGTCTGAACAAGTCAGCCATGCCGCCGCCTTTATAATCGATCAATAAGAAACCCACCTCATGAGGATGGAAATTCACCGCCAGCGACAGGATATAAGACTGCACAATCTCAGATTTACCGGATCCGGTCGTGCCGGCTACCAGTCCATGCGGTCCGTGCGCCTTTTCATGCAGGTTCAGATACAGATAGTCCTCATATCCCCGCAGACCCAGAGGCACCGCCAGAGATTTATATGCCTGATTCTTCTTCCAGCGCTCCTCTATCTCAAGCTGGTCCGGGGAATCCACATGATACATCTCAAAGAATGTTACTTTCTCCGGAATACGCGATACGATACCCTTTTCATGGATCAGCACACTCAAATCCCGTGCCATCCGTTCAAATTCGATACCCTCGGCTCTTAGCAGGCGAAGTTTCCGGTTGACCATATCCTCCTCGTCCAAAAGAAGGATTCCCTCACCGGAGTTCTCCAGTGAAACGATAGTCTTAATATTTGACGGCAGGCTGGCGCGCATGTTCGTCGTATAAATGATAGAGAATCCAAGCCCCTCCGCTTCTTTATCCAAGTACTCCATGATGGCATGATCCATGATCAGCTTCGGTTCATCAATGATAAAAAGGTAATGCGGCAGGAAACGGCTCTCCTTCTTGTTCTCCTCTTTCTTGAGCTTCCTGTCCTTGATGATGCGGTACATGCTGCCCATCACATGGTCCCTCATACGGTCGTTGTTGATACACCCGTATGCATTGATCGCATGGATGCGCAGATGCGGATACCAGTTCATCCACCGAAATTCATCATTATATTTCTCATGAAAAACCGTCACGATTTCCAAATCATGGTAACTGTGGAAAAAAGCAAGCTGTGCAACAATAAGCTTCAACTGCTCGTGGATGACCGTTTTCTCTCCCACCAGCCCCAGATGCGCCCTCTTTAAATCCACCGTTACCGGCTTGTTCTCAAGCACCCGAAACTGCCTGTAGATTTCTCCCGCTTCCTCTTCCAGCTCATCCTTGTCCGTTCCCATCGCTTTTGTTTTCAGATGCACCGGATAACTGACCGGCTCATCCGTCAAGCCGACAGATACTTTCAGGAAATCATCATCGTCCGAGCTTCTCTCATAAATCCTGCTGCTGTAAGAACGCACCATCTGCTCAATCTTATGTACAGACGGACTGTTGTAATGAACCGCTTCCGCCTCTTCTTTCCTTGCATGGTACAGCTTCTTGCGTATGGACAACAGATAATCCTCATACATCTGCTGCCTTTTCTCCTCCTGCTCCCTGCACTCCTTCCTGTCACGGATCAGCTTCGTCACGGACATGATAAGACTCATAAGGGTGGACACGATAGATACAATTACAAACAGTCCCCTCTTCATGAGGACACTGATGCCAATTGTCACACAGAGCATGACCACGGGCGGTATGATTGTCTGGATGATATCCTTGCGTCCCATCTTCTTCTCCGGCGGCGGCAGTTCAATCTCTATCGCCTCTGTGGGAATCTTGCGTATCAGCCGCGGCGACCTCTTATATCTGGGAAAATCCTCAAACGGAAGTTCATCATACGCCTGCTCAAAAAGCGACGTCTCATAGAGTTCTTCCGTCATCTCAATGACGATGCAGTCCTCATAGAAGGTCAGACCCCCTTCTTTATAGTACAGGCTGTCTCC
>CAJUMV010000088.1 GCA_910587715.1 uncultured Lachnospiraceae bacterium
AGGATTTCTTCCTTGTTTGGAATCAAGATTGCGAACTTGTTTCGCAATTACCTACTGCTTTTTATTATAGGTTATATTTGGGTTAAGAGGTGGAAACCGGTTTTTATACTTCTCCGGGAAACCACCCAAGGTCCACGCTCTTTCCGAGATCCCAGCAGTCCCAGCCTTTCCAGTGGGGCTCGTTTACCGTGTCGAGCAGCAGCTTGTAGTTCCAGTAAAAATAGCCGCTTCCCTTCTGCCATGCCGCGAGCTGCGCATTGGCGAGCTGTGCGTACAGGTGCTTTTTGGTCTCTTCCGTCAGCTCGTTTTCGTTTCCTGCGTAATCCATGCCGTTCAATACGGACTGACCGCCTTTGGTGTCCACGCCGACCACGTAGGAATTGAACAGACACCATTCGCCGCAGATCACAGGCACGTAGGACTGTACCTCTTCAATGTCCTTTGCATAATTTTCCTGAATATATTTGATGTAGCCGTTTAAAGACTGTTCACAGCCCATCGCCTCGGCAACCATCAGATACTGGTGGGTGTCCAGCATCACATGGTCGAAACGTGGCTGCGTGATAAATTCTTTCCACACCTTCATCTGGAACGCGTCGTGGAATACCACATAGGCGTCTTCTTTGATATTTGGATGAATGCGGTCGTAGGCTTTGCTGTAAAAATCGTGCAGAAATTCCATGGTGTTTGGCGCGCTGCCTGCGGCAAGCTCTTTGTCCACAGGGGGGTAACGACCGGGGACATCCATGGTTTCCCACAGTTCCTTGGTCACCGGCTCATTTATGGGAGTAATGCCCATAAGACCTTTTCGCTGTCCGTAGCGTTTTGCCAGTTTTTCCAGTACATCTAACACAAAATCTACTTCCTCCGGGCTCTGGCTCCATTTGCAGACGCCGCAGATGCCGCCGTTGTCGAAGCCATTCTGGCTGAGTGGCGCCGTGTGCAGGTCAATCAGAATCCGGATATCATATTTTTCTGCCCAGGAAAAGGCTTTGTCTAGTTCTTTCATACAGCCGATAAACGGCGGGCGGTCTCCGAAAATGAAGTAGGGAACAGGAATGCGAACCGTATTCAGACCGATCCGTTTGATCGTTGCAAAATCGCGCTCGGAAATATACTCGCTGCGGTGCACTTTGATGCGTGCCTCATAAACCTCCGGGGAAAGGCTTCTCGGCAGATAGTATTCATCCTCCGCGTCCGTCCCGTCAAAGAGTGCCGGACTCATCCACTTCTCCAGAACAAGCCAGTTTCCAAGGTTAACTCCTTTTACATACATTGTCTCCATCCTCCTTTTGTGTTTGTGTTGCCGACGTTATTTTCTATTATTTTACGTAAATTATATAGGGACCTATATCATAAAATTCATTTGTATATCACATTTCTCACTGCTATAATATAATTATCACGAAATAAAAGCTCTGGATGCGGGGCACACATAAACGGAGGGCAACTCAATGAACATTATCTATCTCATGCAGTATGTATCTCGCCGCCTTCATACAATTGTCAGAAAATTTTTCGTGCAGGATGGGAGCTGGGAAAAGGTATGCGAGCGTCTGGATTTGGTGGAAAACGCTGCCTTTGCGGATAAGGAGGATTCTTTTGCAAAAGACCTGCTGGCTTTTGCGGAGCCGGACTGTCCGCCGCTCATTGCGACAGGAGAGACATTTGTATCGTATGGGGTGGTGCATATCGGGGAGGCGGTGTTTGTTGTCGGACCTGTCATTCTCGCAACGGAGAGTGAGAGTCGGTATAAATTGCCACCGTTTCCGGCAGGCGCGGATGAGCTTCCCTTTTTATACTGCTGTAAGGCGGATGATATGATAGCCGAATTACTTTTGCTGCATAATCTGTTCCGCAGGGAAATCTGCTCTTCCCATGAAGCGGCTGATTATAATTATCTGGATCATTCTGTAACGGAGGAGGTACACAGGGAATTTACGAATATTGTTTTCAAGTATCAGGAGCAGGTTTCCAACCACAATCCCTACGATCAGGAAGTCCGAGAGGTGGACAGCATCCGCACCGGTGATCCGGAACGGCTCAAGAAGAGTTGGGAGCATTCCTATAGAGAATGAAAATTGAACTTTGACAAAATAAAATCTCCCCGTA